>NZ_JBEYTO010000002.1:43876-328754 GCF_040643095.1 Micromonospora sp. NPDC047467
GGAGGGGCCACGGTTGCCCGTGGCCCCGCCGCCGGTCGGTCTAACTCGCGGCCGGCTTGAGGCAGAGCACCCGGTTGGCACCGTCACCGGGCAGCACCACGTGGGGCTGGGCCGGGTCGGCGCACTTGTCCTTCGCGTCCACCTTGGAAACGATCGTGAAGGCACCCGCCTCGCCGCAGTCCACCGCCGAGGCGGCCTGACCGGCCTGCTTCACGCAGCTGCCGACCGCCGGGTCGAAGGCCGGTGCGTTGTCGTTACCACCGAACTTGCCGAGCAGCATCAGCAGGCCGAGGGGCACCGCCAGGATGAGCACCGCCGCGACCAGCACCGCCGCGAGCACCCGCCCGTTGCGCACCTTCGGTGCCGGCGGCTCCGCCTTGGGCTCGTCGGCGTCCGGCTTGAACGCGTCGAACCGGCCCTGCTCCGATCCGCCGGCCTCCTGGCCCCAGGAGGGCGCGGGCTGTTGCGGCGGCGGGAAGGCCGGGAACTGAGCCCCCGGCGCCTGCTCGGTGGCCGATCCGCCGCCGAAGCCCGGTCCGCCGAAGCCCGGCGTGCCGTTCACCGCGGCGGAGCCGGCGACCGGTGCCGCCGGACCGCCGAAGCGGTCGTCCGGGCGCTCGGCACCGGACTGCGGCCGGACGCCGTTCACCGGCCGGTTGTTACCGGGAGCGTCGACAAAGGACGGCACCCCCGGCGGGAACGCGGGTGGCACGGCGGCGGCCGAGGCGGGCTCGCCGAAACCGTCGGGCGCCGGCGACCGGTCCCGGCCGTCGAAGCGCGGCTCGGGCGACGACTCGCCACCCCAACCGGGGAAGCCCGGACGCTCCGGACCGCTCTGCCAGTCTGGTGGGCCCTGGCGGTCGGCGCCGTTCTGCCAGTCCGGGGCGCCCGGCTGGGCGGAGCCGCTCCGCCAGTCGGGCGTGGCCGGGCGCTCGGAGCCTGGGTCGGCCTGGAACGCCTCCGCCGCCGACTGCTCCGGCTCGCTCTCCGGCTGGGCCGGGCGGCCGTACACCCGGGGCTGTGGCGCGGCCGCGCTGGCCGGCCGCATCGCCTGGTCGGCCGGGGGCATCACCCGGCTGGCCAGCGGCACCGAGGCGCTCGCCGAGGCGCGGCCCGCCGCGCCGGCCGGCCCGGCGTCCGCAACCGGTACGGCCGCACGCCCCGCCCCGGACTCCGGCGAGGTACGCGGAGCGGGAACCACGGCACCACTCGCCGAAGCCTCCTCGACGCGACCCCAACCGGCCGGCTCCGCCTCGTACTGCGCGGCGGCGTCCGGGGTGTCCCGCTCGGCGTACGCCGGCTGCTCGGGGATCGGGGAGTACTGGGCCGGCGGCGCGTAGTCGACCGGCGGCGCGGCGGCCAGGCTCGCGCCCGGCACACGCTGCTCCTGCGGCGGCAGAGGGACCGCGTTGGCCGGCGAGATGCCCGGCGCGGGACCGGGCTGGTAGACCGGTGACTCATCGCCCCGGTCAGCGTCCCAGCCACCGCGGGACTGCGCGGAGGCCTCCGCCTCGGCGCGACCCCACACCTCGCCCGGAGCCCACGGCTGGACCTGCGGCACACCGGCACCGCCCTGCGCGGCGTTGCCCGGGTCAGCGGCGGCCCAGCCGGGCGTCGCGTCGCTGCCGGGCACACTGGCACTGGCTCGGGCCGCCGGAGGGCCGGCCTGCTCCGTCTGGGGCCATCCCGCCGGCTCCGGCCGCTCGGCCGGCTGGTCCTGGGTCGAGAGCACCCAGTCCGGCTGTTGTGGACGGCCCTCGGCGCCACCCCAGGCGGCGGGCTGCGCGGGCTCGCCCTGCTTCACGTCGGCGCCGTCGCCCCACCCAGCCGGCTGCGCCTGCTGTTGCTGCTGCTGTGCGGCCCAGCCGCCCGAGCGGGCCGGGTCGTCCTGGCCGGGCCAGTTCGCCGCCGGCACCTGGGCCGCCCCACGGGCACCGGCCGACTCGGCCTGCCCCCAGGCGGGGGCCGGCTGCTCGGCCTGGTCGGTGGGCTGGCCCCAGGTCTGGGATGACTGCTCGGCCGGAGTCCACACCGGCTGGTCGTCCCGGGCGGCGGCACCCACTGCCCAGCCACCGGAGCCGGACTGGTCGTCCTGCTGCGCGGGGCTGCCGGACCAGCCGGCGGGCTGCGGCGGCTCGGCACCGCGCCACTCGGCGGCGGGCGGGTTGGCCTGCGCCGCGCCACTCCAGCCGGCGGGCCCGGACGCCTCGTCCGGCGGGGTGTCGGTGCTCCAGCCACCGGAGCGGGCCGGGTCTTCCTGTGCTGGCCACGCGGTGGTCGCTGGCGGCACCTGCGCTGCTCCCCGCACGGGCGGCTGGGCCTGCGCCCAGTCAGGCTGCTCGGGGGCGCTGGCGGGCCAGGCGGGGGCGGCCTGGTCGGGCGGCGTCCAGCCCTGCTGCGGAGCGGCGGCCCACTGGGCGGGCTGCCCCTGCTCGGGAGCGCCACCACCGGTGGCCCAGGCGGGCTGTGCGGGGTCGCTGGGTTGTGCGGCGGCGGCACCCCAGGCGGGGTTCGACTGCTGCTCGGACTGGGTCGCCCAGGCCGGAGCCGGCGGGTTCGGCCGCGCGGGCGGCGGCGGCGCCCAGCCCAGGTCGGGGCCGGCGGCGTTGTAGCCGTTGTCCGGCTGCGCCGGGCGGTCGCCGTACGGCGCCGGTCCGGCGCCCGGTGACACCTCGTCCGGCTCCTGGCCGGGGCGGTGCGGGCCCTCGGACGTCATGGGTGCGCCTCCTCCATCACATGTCGGCCGCCGGTGCCGATCGGTCTCCTCGGCATGGCTGCCGGCGTCGCCGGCGTACCGCCGTGCAGGCTCCCCGCACCGTATCCGGTGGCCGCACGAGGTGTCCAAGGAGCACCGGTCATCACTCCGCGTCGCCGGTCGGTGTCGAGCAGCTTCTATCGGCTCGACATCGGCCGTGCCGGCGGGTGGCGACCGAAGCTCACCGTACCGGGCGTCGCGGCAGGGCGGAATCCCGGTGCCAGGTGGTGGAGGAACGCCGATGGCCCACCCGGAACCGGGTGGGCCATCGATCTGGAGGAGGGTGCGGAATGTCGTGGAGCGTCAGCGGATGTGACGCTGGGCGATGACGAGGAGTTCGTCACGAACCGACGGCGAGTTGGCCGAGCGCAGCGCGTGCTCGATGGCACGGGCGCGGCGGGCAGCGTCGCGGTGGTTGCGGATTCGCTCAATCATGCTCATTGGTGGGTCCCCCTGGCTATTCGGTTGTCGGCCCCTGATGCGTCTATTTAACCGCATGAGACGGCGAGATGCCATCGATTATTAGGTGAGCTGAGACACCTGCCTAACGATCGAAGGCCAGAGGGGTGCTCCACCGGTTGTTCCGTCGCCCAACGGACACGGCCGGTGTGCCGGGTGTTAACCCGTGACACACCGGCCGTGGCCTGGCGTTCGGACCGTCAGGTCCAGGCGAGCAGCGCCGCCTCGGGATCGGCGAGGAAGTCGCCGATGTCCCGCAGGAACTTCGAGCCCAACTCACCGTCGATGATCCGGTGATCGAAGCTCAGCCCCAGCGTGGTGACCTGACGCGCCTTGACCTTGCCCTTGTGCACCCAGGGCATCTCCCGCACCGCGCCGAAGGCCAGGATCGCCGACTCGCCCGGCGGCAGGATCGGCGTGCCGGTGTCCACCCCGAACACCCCGACGTTGGTGATGGTCAGGGTACCGCCGGACATGTCCGCCGGCGAGGTGCGGCCGGACTTCGCCGTCTGCACCAACCCGTTCAGCGCGTCCGCCAGCTCGCGGAGCGAGAGCCGGCCGGCGTCCTTCACGTTCGGCACGATCAGGCCGCGCTCGGTGGCCGCCGCGATGCCGAGGTTGACGTACTCCTTGACCACGATCTCGTCGCCGGCCCAGGTCGAGTTGACCATCGGGTGCCGCTTGACCGCCAGGAGCACGGCCTTCGCCACCAGCAGCAACGGCGAGACCCGTACGTCGCGCCACTCCCGCCGGCCACGCAGCCGGTCCAGCGCCTTCATCGCCCGGGTCACGTCGACGGTCAGGAACTCCGTCACGTGCGGGGCGGTGAACGCCGAGCGGGACATGTTCTCGGCGGTGAGCTTGCGTACCCCCTTGACCGGAATGCGCTGCTCGCGGTCGGCGCCGAAGCTCGCGGCGCTCGTCACCACCGACGTGACCGCGACCGGCTCGGCGGCCCCGCTCGCCGCCTGCTGCACGTCCTCCCGGGTGATCGAGCCCAGCGGACCCGACCCGGAAAGCGCACGCAGGTCGACGCCGAGGTCCTTGGCGAGCTTGCGCACCGGCGGCTTCGCCAGCACCAGCCCGCCCTGCTGACCCGCCCCGTTGCGCCGATCATGGACTTGTGGTGCCGGGATCGTGGCGGTAGGGGCAGGTTTGTCACCCACCACAACTCCATGATCGACCGCTGAGGAGGTCGAGGCACCCTTGCGGGGGCGGCGTTTTGCGGTTGTGGTGCGGGGGCCGTAGCCGACCAGGACCGCCGTGCGCCCGCCCGGGGCCGGGCCACCGATCAGGCCCGGCTCGACCATGCCCTCGGCCGGTGCCACCTCCACCGCCGCCAGCGAGGCCGCCGACGGAGTGGGCAGGTCACCGGTGGGCGTCGCCGTGGTCGACGGCACGTCCAGCGGACCGGCGCCCGGGTCCGTGTCGATCGCGATGATCGGCGTACCGACCTCGACCGTCGTGCCCTCCGGGTGGAAGATCGCCTGCACCTGCCCGGCCCACTTCGCCGGGATCTCCACCGCCGCCTTGGCCGTCTCGACCTCGACGATCGGCTGGTTCAGCTCAATGGTGTCGCCGACCTTGACCAGCCAGGCCAGGATCTCGCCCTCGGTCAACCCCTCGCCCAGGTCGGGCAGGTTGAACTCCTTGATCCGAGACATGCCGCTCACCAGCCGAACGTGCGGTCGACGGCGTCGAGCACCCGGTCGAGGTCGGGCAGGAACTCCTCCTCCACCCGGGCGGCCGGGTAGGGGATGTCGAAGCCCGTCACCCGCAGGACCGGCGACTCCAGGGAGTAGAAGCACTCCTCGGTGATCCGCGCGGCGAGCTCGGCACCGAGACCGATGTTGGACGGCGCCTCGTGCACCACCACCGCGCGGCCGGTGCGCTTCACCGACTCGTACGCGGCCGTCAGGTCCAGCGGGGACAGCGAGCGCAGGTCGATGACCTCCAGCTCCCGGCCGTCCTCGGCGGCGACGGTCGCCGCCTCCAGGCACGTCCGGACCATCGGCCCGTACGCCAGCACCGTCACGTCGGTGCCGGGCCGCACCACCCGGGCCGAGTGCAGGGGGTACGCGTCGGACAGCGGCGCGTCCAGGTCGACCTGGCCCTTCTCCCAGTAGCGCCGCTTGGGCTCCAGGAAGACGATCGGGTCGTCCGAGGCGACAGCCTGCTGGATCATCACGTACGCGTCCTGCGGGTTGGAGCAGGACACCACCTTCAGGCCGGCGGTGTGCGCGAAGTACGCCTCCGGCGACTCGGAGTGGTGCTCGACCGCGCCGATGCCGCCGCCGAACGGAATCCGGATGACCATGGGGATGCTGAGCTTGCCGCGCGAGCGGTAGTGCATCTTGGCGACCTGCGACACGATCTGGTCGTACGCGGGATAGACGAAGCCGTCGAACTGGATCTCGCAGATCGGCCGGTAGCCACGGATGGCCAGGCCGACGGCGGTGCCGATGATGCCGGATTCGGCGAGCGGGGTGTCGATGACCCGCTGGTCGCCGAAGTCCTTCTGGAGCCCGTCGGTGATCCGGAAGACGCCGCCGAGCTTGCCGACGTCCTCGCCCATGATGATGACCTTGGGGTCGTTCTCCAGGGCGCGGCGCAGGCCGGTGTTGAGGGCCTTGCCGAGGGTGAGCGTCTCCGTGGCCATCAGTGGGCGCTCCCCTCGAACGACTCCATGTAGCGGCTGAACTGCGCGCGCTGCTCGTCGAGCAGCGGGGACCCGTTGGGGTAGACGTGGTCGAACATCGTCACCGGCTCCGGGTTGGGCATGGCGAGCACACGCTCGCGCAGGTGCACCGACTCGCGGCGGGCCTGCTCGTCGATCTCGGCGAAGAAGTCCGCGTCGGCGATCTGCTGCTTCTCCAGGAACGCCCGTACCCGCGCGATCGGGTCCTTGGCCTGCCACGCCTCGACCTCGCTGGCGATCCGGTAACGCGTCGGGTCGTCGGAGGTGGTGTGCGCGCCCATCCGGTAGGTGTACGCCTCGATCAGGCTCGGGCCCTGCCCGTGCCGGGCGTTGTCCAGCGCCGTGCGCGTCACCGCGTACGTCGCCAGCACGTCGTTGCCGTCCACCCGGATGCCGGGGAAGCCGAACCCGGCGGCCCGCTGGTAGAGCGGGATGCGGGTCTGCCGCTCCAGCGGCTCGGAGATCGCGTACTGGTTGTTCTGGCAGAAGAAGACCATCGGCGCGTTGAACACGCCGGCCCAGACGAACGCCTCGTTGACGTCACCCTGGCTGGTCGCCCCGTCGCCGAAGTAGGCGATCACGGCTTCGCCGTCCTCGTTGCCGGTCTTGCCGTCCATGTTGATGCCCATGGCGTAGCCGGTGGCGTGCAGGGTCTGCGCCCCGATCACGATCGTGTACATGTTGAACTTGAACTCGTTCGGGTCCCAGCCGCCCTGATCGACGCCGCGGAACAGGCCGAGCGGCATGATCGGGTCGATGCCCCGGCAGTAGAGGACGCCGTGCTCCCGATAGGTCGGGAAGGCCATGTCCTGGGTACGCAGTGCCCGCCCGGAGCCGACCTGAGCCGCCTCCTGGCCGAGCAGGCTCGCCCAGATGCCCAGCTCACCCTGGCGCTGCAGCGCGGTGGCCTCGGCGTCCAGTTTGCGGACCAGCACCAGGTCGCGATAGAGCCCGCGGTACTCCTCGTCGGTGAAGTCGACGCGGTACTCGATGCCGTCGGGTCCGGTGACGCTGTCGATCCGCTCACCCTCGGGGGTGAGCAGCTGTACCAGTTCCGGATCGCCAGCCGCGCGCTTCTTGGAGCGGGGTGCCGCCCGCCTGCTGCGGGTGGTGGTACCCCCGGGGTCGCCCTTTGCCATCGGTGTCTCCCTGTCGTGTCTGCGGCGGCACCGGGGGGTCACCCGGCCGCGCAACTCGTGCGCCTGTCCGGCTGCTGCCGGACCGGTTCCTGGCGGCCGCGCCTAGCCCCGGTGGGGGTTGCCGCGCGGCGTGAGCCGGATTCTGGCCGAACCCGGTTCGGGAGCGCCGGCGCCGGGCCGCGCCTGCCGCGAGGGTGCGCGGCGGTCACGGCTGCGTTGCCGTCGTGCTCCATATTCGCAGAGCAGGTGAGCGCGCCCACAGTACGCCCGCCCTGCATTCCGACCGACTACGGTTTGCTGTCCTTTGTCGTCATCATGCCGTCGCGCGTCCACCGGGCGATCCGGCGATGATTCGTCACCGTTCGGTCAGTGCCGCGTGTCGACACGCGGTGGGTACTGGCTGACGGACGGTAACTGCGCCAGGCTGATTCCCGCAGGATCGCGTCGATCGGGTGGTTTGCCGGCTTCCAGCCGGCGAAGCCCCTGCGCGTTCTCCGACAGCGACGACGACAAGGGGTGCGCGGTGGACGAGCCAGGTGACGGTCCCGGCACACCGGTGCTCGGTCGGCACCGGTCCGCCGGTGGGTACCGCCGAGTGGTCGGGGCGCACCGCGCCCCCGGCGTCGGCGGTCCCTCACGGGGTTACCTGCTCACCGTCGCGCTGCTGATGGGCACCGCGTCGATGCCCATCCTCGCCGCGATCAGCACGGGCTCGGCCACCCAGGGCAGCACCGCCCTTCCGGACAGCGGCACCCCGTTCATCCCCACGCCGTCGGTCGGGCCGGTGATCATCCCGATGCCCGTGACCAGTCAGCCGGCGCTTCCGCCGCCCGGCACACCCAGCGCCGGCCCGCCCGCGACCGCCGGCTGGCTGCCCGCCGCTCCCCGACGTGCCGCCGACGAGTCGTGGTCCGGGCCGACGGCCGACGACCGGGTGCCCACCCGCCGGACGGTGCCCCCGGCACCGGTGCCGCGCGCCACCCGGAGCACCCCGCCGGCCGCGCCCCCGCCCAGCCCGTCGCCGGTGCCGTCGCCCACCGGGCCGCCGGACCCCGACCCCACCCCCACGCCGAGCCCGACGCCGACCGACCCGGTGACGCCCACCGTGACTGACCCGGTCACACCCACGGCGACCGACCCGGTGACACCCACCGCCGTTCCGACGAGCACCTATACCGCGCCGGCCGGCACACCGACGCCGTGCGCCCCCACGGCCGCGCCGGCCACCCGGACCGCCAGTCCCACAGCGCCGACTGCCTCTCCCGCGGCGTCGGCCACCCGGACCGTTCCTCCCACGGCGTCGGCCACCCGGACCGTTCCTCCCACGGCGTCGGCCACCCGGCTCAGCCGGACCGCGCCGCCGTCGCCGGCCGGTCCGCCGTCACCAACGGTCAGTTCGCCGCTGGCCGGACCGAGGCATCCCGCGGTCCCCCCGGCGGTACGGTGACGATCAGACGCCACCGAACCGGAGGCGACGGTCCACGGTAGGCACGTACCGGAGGGGGTGACGTGGGCGGCGGTGTGGAGCCCCGCCCGGTCGCCGTCCGGCCCGGCCCAGGGCTGCGGATCGCCCGGCTGGTCACCGAGCTGACCGCGCCGGCCGTGCTGGTGTCGCTGCTGATGATCGCGGTGAGCTGGCACAGCTCCCCGGGCAACGGTCGCGGCCTGGCGTGGGGTCTGCTCGCGACCCTCTTCGTCACCGGCATCCCGTTCGCCTACATCGTGGGCGGGGTGCGTCGTGGCCGGCTCACCGACCACCACATCGGCCGTCGGGAGCAGCGCCGGGTGCCGCTGCTGGTCGGCCTCGGCTCGGTCGCCACGGGGCTCGCCCTGCTCACCGTGCTCGGCGCGCCCCGGCCGTTACTGGCGTTGGCGGTGGCCGGGTTGGTCGGGCTGGTGGTCGCCGTGTCGGTGAGCCACTGGTGGAAGATGTCGATCCACTCGGCGGTGGCAGCCGGCACGCTGGTCATCCTGTCGATGACCTTCGGACGTGGTCTCCTCGTCGCCGCGCCACTGCTGGCGGTCGTCGGCTGGTCCCGGGTGCGACTGCGGGACCACACCGTGCCGCAGGTGCTGGCGGGTGGTGTGCTCGGCGCGCTGATCGCCGCGCTCGCCTTCGGCCTGCTGCGCTGACCCAGCCGCGCCGCGCCGCGCCGCGCCGCGTTGCGCCGCGTTGCGCGGCGCTGAGCCGCGCCTGCCGCGTCGTGCCGCGCGGGTCGAGGCCGCCGCGTGGGCGGGCTCGGTATCCGGGCCGGGCCGCGTGGTGCCGCCCGGCCCGGATGCCGTCAGGCGCCGTCGTCGGCGAGGCGGTGCCGGTTCGCCTCGATCCAGGCGTCCAGCGCGGCCGGGTCGTCCGGGTCCACGCCGTCGGCCATCAGCTGAGCGACCGCCGCCGTGGCTGGGCTGCGCCGCTCGCCGGTCGAGTAGAGCCGGGCGAACTCCGGCACCATCTCCTCGATCGCCTCGTCAGTGCGCGTCGCGGCGGCCTCGGGCAGCCCGCGCTGGCGTGACGCGTACCGGGCCCAGGCGCGCAGCACCCGGGGCAGCATCGCCGCGTCGTCCATGTCCAGCACGGCACGACGGTGCACCCAGTCGAGCAGGAAGAGCCCGGACACCGCCGGGCTCCACCGCATCGGGTCGGCGTCCGGGAAGGTCGCCGAGTGGTCCAGCAGCAGGCTCAGGCAGAAGTGCAGCGAGGCAAGCTCCGGGCCGTCGACGGTGTCGAGACCGAACCGGGCGGCCTCCGGCGCGGCCAGGAAGCGCCGGACCAGGTCGGTGCGCTCGGCGGCGGACAGCGGCTCGACCTCCGCCGGGCTGGTCGGGCCAGCGGCCGTGGGCAGCACCGCCAGTCGGGCGCCGACCAGCGCGCGGTCGGTGGCGAGTGAGCCCTCGCCGGGCAGTTCGCTCAGGTCGTCGGTGACCGAGAGGTGGCGGGCCACCTCGCCCCGCAGCCGGGACGGGTCCTCGGTGCGGAACCAGGTCAGCTCGTCGTCGGCGCACATCTGCCGGACCTGGTCCAGGATCCGTTCGGCCGGCCCGCCGACGAAGATGTCCTTGGTGATCCCGATGTTGTGATCGACGAGGGCCACCAGCGCGTGCTCCGGGCCGCCGGCCGCGTCGTCGTACGCGAAGGTGGCGAGGTAGGAGGTCTGGTCGCCGTACACGTCGCCGTACGCCCAGCTGCCGGTGAGGTGGACCCGGCCGAGCTGGCCTGCCCAGGCGGGTGCCTGGCTGCCGGGGCGCACCCGCTCGGTGCCCTCGGCGTTCGGGACGAGCGTGGCGAAGACCTGCCGGATGGTGGTCGCCGCCGCGATCCGGCGGCGGGCGGTGGCGGCGAGGAACCCGGTCACGAACTCCCGTACGGCGGTGTCGCGGTCGGTCTCCGCGATCGAGTAGACACTGCCCAGCAGGGCGCTGCCGAGCATCTCGGCGTCGAGGGCGGACTCCAGCTTGGTCACGTCGCGTGCGGCGTGCAGCACCGCGTCGTAGGGGGTCTGAGGCGTGGCCATGCTCCGACCCTACGCCGCCGGAGGAGCTGTGCAGAGCGGTAGCGAGGCGTCAGCGGTGGGCGGCGTCCCGCAGCGCCTCGCGTGCCTGGGCGTACGAGGCGAGCACGGTACGCACCGGGGCGAGCACATACTCGTGGCCTACCTCGGCCACCCGGACCGTCAGCCGCTGCTGTGCCCGGCCGCGGGCCCGCTGGGCCGCCCAGCGGATCACCGGGCGGGTCAGCGCCGCCACCAGCAGCCCGGCCAGCAGCCCGCCGAGCAGCAGCAGGGTGGGCAGCGGCACCTGGCCGACCATCGGGTTGTCCAGCGCCGGCAGGCCGAGCACCCGCAGCGCGTAGCCGAGCACCAGCCAGCCCAACCCGACGAGGGCGGCGAGAGTGACCAGCCACTGCACCGCTCCGACGACCCGCCACCAGTGAGGTCGCCGTTCCAGGCCGAGGTCGGTGCCGGCGATCGCGCGGTCCAGCGCGTCGGGCAGGTCGCCCAGGCGGGACCGGGCGGCCCCGGTGACCACGGCCGGCCAGGCGGCGGGCAGGTGGGCGGCGGCGCGGTCGGCCACCGCGCGGATCGCGAGGCCGAGCGCCGAGCGTTGGGCGGCGGTCGGGTCCGGTACGGAGGTCGCCGCGACCAGGCTCTCCGCCGGGTCGGCCGGGTCGCCGGCCGGGCCGGGCAGGTGCAGGCGGCGCAACGGGTCGGGCCGGAGCCGACGCCAGCCCCGCACCACCGGCCAGCCGGTGGCCGCGCCCGCCCGGTGCCGGTACGCCCGCTCCACCGCCTCGGCCACCGCCGGCACACCGGCGGCCCCGGCCAGTGCCCGGTTCAGCCCGGCGACGGCCGCGTCGTCCGGCCCGGCGGCCGGCCGGGTCGAGCCGACCAGCTCGTCCAGCCCGGCGACCACCGAGTCGACGTCGCCGGCCAGCCGGCGCAGGGCGGCCTGCCGCCCGGCGACCGTCCGCTCCAGGGCGGTGCGCAGCCCGACCATCCCGGCCGGGTCGATGGCGGTGGTGGCCAGCAGTGGCACGCCGGTCAGCCCGTCGGAGTCGAGCAGCCGGCGCAGGTCGTCCAAGACCCGGGGCAGCTCGGCCGAGGGCAACCGGTCGGCCTGGTTGAGCACGACGAGGGTGACGTCCCGGTGCCGGTGGAACTCGCGCAGGTAGCTGTCGTGGATCACCCGGTCGGCGTACTTCTGCGGGTCGACCACCCAGACCACCTGGTCGACCAGGCCGAGCAGTCGGTCCACCTCCAACCGGTGGGACCGCTGCACCGAGTCGAAGTCGGGCAGGTCGAGCAGGATCAGCCCGTGCAGTGCCGTCTCGTCGTTGCCGTCGAGCGCGCTCTCGCGGACGAAGCGGTGCCGGGGCAGCACACCGATCCAGTCGAGCAGCCGGTTGGCGCCCTCCAGTGGCCCCCACACGCAGGCGTGGGTGACGCCGGTGGTCGGCCGGCGGACCCCGACCGGTGAGAGTTCCAGTTGGGCCAGGGCGTTGAAGAGGCTGGACTTGCCGCTGCCGGTGGCCCCGGCGAGGGCGACCACGGTGTGGTCGCGGGACAGCGCAAGCCGGGTGCCGGCCCGCTCGACGAGGGTGTGCGCGGGCACCAGGTCGGCGTCGGGCAGCAGGCCGTCGACGGCGGTCAGGAACCGGCGTACCCCGTCGAGGCGGGCGATCAGCGCGTCGGGGTCGATCCGCTGGTCGCCCCGGAACGCCTCGCGTACCCGGCCGGCGATGTTGGTCACCGGGACTCCTCCTCGTCGCCGTCCGCCGGCATGTCGCCGCCGGTGGCCAGGCCGCTGCGGTGCCGGGCCAGTTCGACCTGGCCGGCGGCGCGGCGCAGTTCGTCGCCGGCCGCCTCGGCGGGCCGCGCCTCGGCGGTGCGGGTCAGGAAGCGGTCGGCCTCCGTCTCCAGCAGCGTCCGCACCCGGGCCAGCAGGTCGGCGCGGGCCTTGGCAGCGAGGGTACGCACCGCCTGGTCGCCGAAGATCGCCTGGAGTACGGCCTGCGCGGCGACGGTCGTGCCGGCCCCGGTGGCCACCTCCAACCCGGTGGGGATGAACGCGGTGGAGGCGAAGACGGCGACCATCACGGCCAGCCCGGTGGCGTTGACCGCGTACGCGGCGGTGCGGGCCACGAACCGCTTGTCACCGCCCTCGACCCGGACCAGTTCCAGCACACCGCGCTGCCAGTCCCGGACCATCCGCTCGGCGCGTTCGGGCAGGTCGTCGCTCGGATGGGCGAGCCCCGGCTCCAGCAGATCGGCGCCCGCCGGATGTGCCTTCCACCCGGTGTACGCGGCCTCGGCGGCCTCGGACGCCACCCCGCGCAGCAGTGTGACGAGCTGCGACTCGATGGCGTTGCGCAGCTCGGCGGCGGGGGCTGGCCGACCGGTGACGGCGGCCACCAACCGGTCCCGCAGTTGACCGATCCGTGCCTCCAGGGTGCGGAAGAACTCGCCGGTGCCGACGAACTCCTGCCAGCGGGCGAGCACCTCACCGCGGAGCAGCCGGCCGTCCTGTAGACCCTGCTCGACGGTCCGCTCCGCGCCCCGGTAGGCGCCTCGGACGCGTTCGTCCAGCCCGTCGGCGGCGGTGACCTGCTCGTCGGCGGCGTCGGCCAACTCCTCGACGGCGGGATGCAGGGCGGCAAGCGCGCCGTCCAGGGTCTGCCGGACCACGGCGGCGCGGGCATCGGCGTCGGCGGCCAGCCGGGCGAACCAGTCGGCCAGCGGCGCGGTGACGCCCTCGGGCAGCAGCCCCTGACCGTCGACCCAGGTTTCCGGGAGCACGAAGAGTGGGGCCCGGCCCAGGTCCTGTGCGGCGAGCATCTCGGTCAGGTGCGCGGCGATCTCGTCGCTGGCCTCGGCGGGCACTCGGTCCAGCACCATGGCGATCACCGCGCCTCGGGCCCGCGCGCTGCGCAGCAGTTCCCAGGGGACCGCATCGGCGTACCGGGCGGCGGTGGTGACGAAGAGCCAGAGGTCGGCGGCGGCGAGCAGTTGGCTCGCGAGCGCCCGGTTGGCGTCGACGACCGAGTCGATGTCGGGTGCGTCGAGGAAGGCCAGACCAGGGGGCAGAGCCGGGGCGGTGACCAGGTGCAGGGCGCGGGGATCTTCGCTGGGCTCGGTGGTGCGGGTCAGCCCGGGCAGCAGGTCACCCTGCCGGAACCAGGTCGCGTCGGCCGGGTTGCAGACCAGCACCGGGGAGCGGGTGGTGGGCCGGAGCACACCGGCGGCGCTGACCCGCGCCTTGACCAGGCTGTTGACCAGGGTCGACTTGCCCGCGCCGGTGGAGCCGCCGACCACCACGAGCAGGGGTGCGTCCAGCCGGGCGAGCCGGGGCAGCAGGTAGTCGTCGAGCTGGTCGGTGAGCGCGGTGGCGGTGCGCCGGGCGGAGCTGGCGGAGGGCAGCGCGAGGGGATAGCGGGTGGCGCCGATCGCGGCCCGGAGGCCCGACAGCGCGCCGGGGAGGCTGTCGTCCCCGGTGGTGGCGGGCGGCTCCTCCGCGGCGTCCGGCGGGCCGGTGCGGGCTGCGACGGCGGGCGCGCCGGAACGGGTGGCGGAATCGCCGTGCGTCGTCACCGCTAAAGCGTGCCCGACCGATGCAAGGGAAGACAACCGGACGGTAATAACGTCTGGGTTGCGTCGGGTCGACTCAACTCGACTTGACGATTGGCCGTCGCGTGGCACTATTGAGTCAAGTTCACTCAACTTGTGGTGGGGCCCGCTGCGGGCGGCGCCCGCCAAGCAGTCGCGGGCAACACCCGCCACCTGCACAACCTTACGAAGCGAGGAAGCGAAGATGGCACGTGCGGTCGGTATCGACCTCGGCACGACGAACTCCTGCGTCAGCGTTCTCGAGGGCGGTGAGCCCACCGTCATCGCCAACGCTGAGGGCTCGCGGACGACCCCGTCGATCGTCGCGTTCGCCCGTAACGGCGAGGTGCTCGTCGGTGAGGTCGCCAAGCGCCAGGCGGTGACCAACCCGGACCGGACTATCCGCTCGGTCAAGCGGGAGATCGGCACCAACTGGTCCGTCGACATCGACGGCAAGAAGTACACCCCGCAGGAGATCTCGGCCCGGACGTTGATGAAGCTCAAGCGGGACGCCGAGGCGTACCTGGGCGAGCAGATCACCGACGCGGTGATCACCGTCCCGGCCTACTTCAACGACGGCCAGCGCCAGTCGACGAAGGAGGCCGGTGAGATCGCCGGCTTCAACGTGCTGCGGATCGTCAACGAGCCGACCGCGGCCGCCCTGGCGTACGGGCTGGACAAGGGCTCCAAGGAGCAGACCGTCCTGGTCTTCGACCTCGGTGGCGGCACCTTCGACGTGTCGCTGCTCGAGCTGGCTGAGGGCGTTGTCGAGGTCAAGTCCACCAGCGGTGACAACCAGCTCGGTGGCGACGACTGGGACCAGCGGATCATCGACCACCTGGTCAAGACGTTCCGCGGCGAGCACGGCATCGACCTGGGCCAGGACAAGATGGCGCTCCAGCGGCTCCGTGAGGCCGCCGAGAAGGCCAAGATCGAGCTGTCCGCCGCCACCACCACGAACATCAACCTGCCGTACATCACCGCCGGCGCGGCCGGCCCGCTGCACCTCGACGTGACGCTCAGCCGGGCCGAGTTCCAGCGGATGACGCAGGACCTGCTGGACCGCTGCAAGGGCCCGTTCGAGCAGGCCGTGAAGGACGCCGGGATCAAGATCTCCGACGTCGAGCACGTGATCCTGGTCGGCGGCTCCACCCGGATGCCGGCCGTCACCGACCTGGTCAAGCAGCTCACCGGTCGCGACCCCAACAAGGGCGTCAACCCGGACGAGGTCGTCGCCGTCGGCGCCGCCCTCCAGGCTGGCGTGCTCAAGGGCGAGGTCAAGGACGTCCTGCTGCTCGACGTGACCCCGCTGAGCCTGGGCATCGAGACCAAGGGCGGCATCTTCACGAAGCTGATCGAGCGCAACACCACCATCCCGACCAAGCGCTCCGAGGTCTTCACCACGGCGGACGACAACCAGCCGTCGGTGCTCATCCAGGTGTTCCAGGGTGAGCGGGAGATCGCGTCCTACAACAAGAAGCTCGGCACCTTCGAGCTCACCGGCCTCCCGCCGGCGCCGCGCGGCGTGCCGCAGATCGAGGTCGCCTTCGACATCGACGCCAACGGCATCGTCAACGTGCACGCCAAGGACCTGGGCACCGGCAAGGAACAGAAGATGACGATCACCGGCGGCTCCTCGCTGCCGAAGGACGACATCGAGCGGATGCGCCGGGACGCCGAGGAGCACGCGGAGGAGGACAAGCGCCGCCGCGACGACGCCGAGACCCGCAACGTGGCCGAGGCGCTCCAGTGGCAGACCGAGAAGTTCCTCGCCGAGAGCGGCGACAAGCTGCCCAGCGAGAACCGGGAGCAGCTCAACGAGGCGCTCGGTGAGCTGCGCGGCGCCCTCGGTGGCCAGGACATCGAGAAGATCAAGTCGGCGCACGAGCGGCTGGCGCAGGTCTCCCAGCAGGCTGGTTCGCTGCTCTACGCGCAGCAGGCTGAGCAGGGCCAGCAGCCCGGCGGCGAGGCCGGCCCGGGTGCGGCAGGTCCCGGTGCGGCCGGTCCGCAGGCGGGTGCTGCCGGTGGCCCCGACGACGTGGTCGACGCGGAGATCGTGGACGAGGACGGCAAGAAGTGACCGTCGGCCTCCGACACGTATCCACGGCGAAGGGATGAGGTAGCCGCATGACGCAGAAGCCACGAGCCGTCGACCCGGACGACACCGGGTCGACGCCGGGTGGCTCCGCGCCCACGGAGCCAGCCACCGGGGACGGGGAGCGGGTGGTCATCCGCAACAACCGCAAGCTCACCGACACGACGGAGCCGGAGGGCACCGCCGCCGACGCGGGGAGCGACGTCTCGGCCGAGGGTCTCGTCGAGGACGCCGAGGTCGTGGTCGACGAGATCGAGGTCGAGGCGACCTTGGTCGACGGGTCGACGCCGTCCGGTCCGCCGGTGGTGGACGCCCCGGCGCAGCCGGTCGACGGCGGCGGGACATCGCTCGGCGCCGAGTTGGAGGCGCTCCGGGCCGAGCTCGACGAGCGGACCAGAGACCTGCAGCGGGTGTCGGCGGAGTACGCCAACTACCGCAAGCGGGTGGACCGGGACCGCAGTCTGGTGCAGGAGCAGGCGACCGGCTCGGTGCTGGCCGCGCTGCTGCCGATCCTGGACGACCTGGACCGGGCCCGGGAACACGGCGACCTGGTCGGACCGTTCGGCTCGGTGGCGGAACAGCTCACCACCGCGCTGGGCAAGTTCGGCCTGGCGGCCTTCGGCGAACAGGGTGACCCGTTCGACCCGACCCTGCACGAGGCCGTCGCGCACCAGACCTCGGACGAGGTCAGCGAACCGACCTGCGTGCAGGTCATGCGGCGCGGCTACCAGCTCGGTGAGCGGCTGCTGCGCCCCGCGCTGGTCGCGGTCGCGGATCCGGAATAGTGCGAGACGGTGACCGGGCCGTCCCGTCCCCCGCACGGCGGAGGGCGGGACGGCCGGGCCACGACGGTCGGAAGGGGGTGAACCGGTGAGTTCGAAGGACTGGATCGAGAAGGACTTCTACGCCGTGCTCGGCGTGGACAAGGCCGCCTCCGCGGACGACATCAAGAAGACGTACCGCAAACTGGCCCGGGAATCGCATCCGGATCACAATCCGGGCGACCCGAAGGCCGAGGAGCGGTTCAAGGCCGTGTCCGAGGCGTACAACGTGTTGTCGGACGCCGGCCGTCGCCGGGAGTACGACGAGATGCGCTCCCTGTTCGGCTCGGGCGCCTTCCGGCGCAACGCCCGCGGCCCCGGGCAATCGGGCGGCATGCCGTTCGACGTCTCCGACCTGTTCAACGGCGGCGCGGGCGGTGGCGGCGACCGTCGCTTCGGCGGTGCCGGCTTCCAGGACCTGTTCAGTTCGATCTTCTCGGGCGGGCAGGCCGGCGGGCAGGCCGCTCCGCGTGGTCCGGCCCGTGGTCGGGACGTGGAGGCCGAGGTGGCTCTCGACTTCGACGACGCGGTCCGCGGGGTGACCCTGCCACTGACGCTGCGCGCTCCGGGTGTCTGCGACACCTGCCACGGCAACGGCGCCAAGCCCGGCACCCAGCCGCGTACCTGCCCGGTGTGCCACGGCGCCGGCGTGACCACCCGCGACCAGGGGTCGTTCAGCTTCTCCGAGCCGTGCCGCAACTGTCAGGGTGTCGGCACCGTGGTCGAGGAGAAGTGCCCGGAGTGCCACGGCAGCGGTGGCGTCACCAAGACCCGCACGCTGAACGTGCGCTTCCCGGCGGGAGTCGCCGATGGTCAGCGCATCCGGCTGGCCGGGCGCGGTGAGCCGGGCGAGCGCGGCGGCCCGGCCGGTGACCTGTTCGTACACGTCAAGGTTCGGCCGGACGACCTGTTCGGGCGTACCGGAGACGACCTGACGTTGACCGTGCCGATCACCTTCGCGGAGGCCGTGCTCGGCACGGACCTGAGGGTGCCCACGCTCGACGGCGCGGTGACCCTGCGGGTTCCGCCGGGCACGCCGAGCGGGCGGGTGCTGCGGGCCCGGGGCAAGGGTGTGGTCCGCCGTGACGGGCAGGCCGGCGACCTGCTGGTCACGCTGGAGGTGGTGGTGCCGGCCCGTCTGTCGGACGAGGCACGGACGGCACTGGAGGCGTTCGCCGAGCAGAGTCCGTCGGCGGCGCGAGAACATCTCGACGCCCGGGTGCGTCGGGTCAGCTAGTCCGGTGGGATGGACGCGGAGGTGAGCGGGATGTCGGGCGAATTCCTCGGTTCGGGTGACCCGGCCTACGAGGCCAAGGTGCTCATGATCTCGGTCGCGGCACGGATGGCGGGAATGCATCCGCAGACCCTGCGCCAGTACGACCGGCTGGGGCTGGTGCAGCCGGGTCGAGCCGCTGGCGGCGGACGCCGGTACAGCGTTCGTGACGTGGTGCTGCTGCGCGAGGTGCAGCGGCTCAGTCAGGACGAAGGGGTCAACCTGGCCGGGGTCAAGCGGATCATCGGGCTGGAGCGACTGCTGGAGCAGGCGCAGCAGCGGGCGGCCCGGCTGGAGGCGGAGCTGGACGCCGCGTACCGCCGGGTGGCCGAACTGGAGTCGCTGGCCCGCTTTCCGGGCCGTGACCTGGTGCCGACCAACCGCACGTCCACCGCGCTGGTGGTGTGGCGCCCCCGCCGTACGCCGGACCGCTGATTCGCAGCTCACCCTTCGTCGTTTCCTCGGCCCGGCCCGCGTCGGTTTTCCGGCGGAGGCCGGGCCGTTTCGTTAGCCTGTCAATACGGGTCCTACCGCCTCAATTCGGGCCTGTCGGCGCGGTGCGAGGGGGAGCGATGTCGGAGCCGGCGAAGAAGGTGGCGCAGCAGACGGAGGACCGGCTGGAACACCTGGCCGACACCGTCCGCGAGAAGTTCGACAAGGTGACCGAGGGCAGCTTCCGAGACCGGGTCGTCGAGGGGCGGTTCGCCGACCACGGCGACTCCGGGGATCACGGTGACCGCAGCGCCGACCAGGGCCGTGCTGAGCCCGAGCGGAAGCAGGACTGACCGGTAACCGACGTGCGGGCCGGGACCCACGGGGGGTCCCGGCCCGTTCGCCGTCCGGCCGCCTGCCTCGCGGTGGAGGTCCGGGTCCGTCTTACGGGCCCTTTGGAGTTGAATCGTTTACGGCATCAAGCGGCGCCCAACTCCGTGGCCATGGACTGCCGGTGCGCGCGCCGGGGGCGACGGACCGTGAATCGTTTGCGACATCAGCTCCATAGGGCCCACGAAGTGATAGCCGCGGTCGGGGCGGCCACGCCGCTACCGCCGCCGGCACCATCCGGCGACGCGATTCGGCCCCTTGGCGGCGGTCGGCCACCCGGAGCCCGTCAGCCGAGGCGGCGGTTCTCGCGGACCAGGCCGCCCTCGCACCAGTCCCGATAGACGAAGAGATCCGGTCGGGCGAGCAGCACTCGGCCGTTGTACGCCCAGATCCTCATCAGCTCGTCGCCGTCACGCTCGGCCTGCTCGACCAGTTTGCGAAAGCGCCGCTTGGGGTGGGCGCGGAAGTTCGTCCGGATGCCGTCGGCGGCGTAGATGTAGAGGCAGTGCAGCGCGAAGCGTCGCGCCGGGCAGGTCGGGTCCATCGCCAGGTCGAAGAGCGTCAGCACCAGCCGGTCACCGGAGACGAGGAGATCCCAGTCGGGTGGCATGGAGGCCAGCGGCACCGAATCGGGCTGGAATGCCCAAGCTCGCAACTCCGCCGGAGTCGGATCGACGGGGTTGGCAAAGCCGTGGAACGTCGACTCCTGCACGCTCACCGGCCAACCTTCCGCTCTCGCCCGCGTTGGCACTGGCCACCCGCGGACCGTGGCTGCTGGGGCGAAACGGTAACCTGCCGCCCGGTTGCTGCGGTAGTACCCGCAGGGCGCAATTCGGCAACCGTCGGTTGGGCCGGACCGAAAGGATGATCTGCTGACCGGCCGCCGCTGCGGTGCCGATCGGCGGCACGACAACGGTGGCGAACGTCAGTCGGGAATGGGAATCGGTGCGCTCCGTTGAATCAACGCGCGGTTGCGCAGCCACCGCTTGAACCACTGGAAGTCCGGCAGCCGGGCCAGCATCGGCCCGGTCACCACGGTGATCAGGACGTACGCCGTGGCGAGCGCCGCCAGCCGCGGCTCGACGCTGCCGGCGGCCACCGCGAGCCCGGCGATGACGATGGAGAACTCCCCACGGGGTACGAGTGCCAGGCCGGCCCGCCAGCGACCGGGCTCGCCGATGCCGACCCGGCGGGCCGCGAGGTAGCCGGTGAGTGTCTTCGTCGCCATCGTGATCACGGCCAACGCCAGCGCCGGCAGCAGCACCGGCGGGATGTCCCGTGGGTCGGTGACCAGGCCGAAGAAGACGAAGAACACCGCGGCGAACAGGTCCCGCAGCGGAGAGAGCATCTCGGTGGCGTGGTGCGCCACTGGGCCGGAGAGCGCGATGCCGACCAGGAACGCGCCGACCGCCGCCGACACCTGGAGTTTCGCCGCGACGCCCGCGATCAGCAGAGTCAGCCCGAGTACGCCGAGCAGCAGCGCCTCCGGGTCCTTCGCCGACAGCGCGGCGGAGATCAGGTGGCCGTACCGGATGGCGACCACCAGCACCAGCAGGACCGTGCCCACCGCGACGGTGAGGGCGATGCCGCCGCCGATCAGGCCGGTGCCGGCCAGTACGGCGGTGACCAGCGGCAGGTAGAGCGCCATCGCCAGGTCTTCGATGACCAGGACCGAGAGGATCACCGGGGTTTCCCGGTTACCGAGCCGGCCCAGGTCGCCGAGGACCTTGGCGATCACGCCGGAGGAGGAGACCCAGGTGATGCCGCCGAGCACCAGGGCGGCCACCCAGTCCCAACCGAGCAGCAGGGCGAACGCCGCGCCGGGCAGCGCGTTGAGCACCCCGTCGATCAGGCCGGCCGGAGCAGCCGAGCGGAGGTTGCCGACGAGTTCGTTCGCCGAGTATTCCAACCCGAGCATGACCAGCAGCAGGATGACGCCGATCTCGGCGCCGACCGCGAAGAACTCCTCGCTGGCGTCGAGCGGGAGCAGCCCGCCGTGCCCGAAGGCGAGGCCGGCTAGGAGGTAGAGCGGGATGGGTGAGAGGCCCACCCTGCGGCTGAGTCGCCCGAGAACCCCGAGCAGTAGCAGCAGTGCGCCGACTTCGACGAGCAGTGTTGTGGAATCGTGCATCCGCCTCAGCCGTCCGGGTCACTGTCGGCGAGGATGGCGGACACGCCGTCGAGCCCCTTGCGGGTCCCGACAACGACCACCACGTCACCGGCTGCGAAGCGGAAGGTGGGAAGCGGCGAGACGATGACTTCGCCGTCGCGCAGCACCGCCACGATGGAGGCGCTGGTGCGGGTACGCGCCTTCGTGTCACCGAGCATCCGGTTGACGTACCGCGACGCGGCCGGGATCGCGATCTGCTCGGTGAGCAGGCCGGCGGCCTGGTCGCGCAGCCCGGAGAGCTGACCGAGCATCAGCGACGCGCCGAGGATGTCGGCCAGTGCCTCCGCCTCGTCATCGGTCAGCGGGATGTCCGCCTGACAGGAGTCGGGATCGTCCGGGTCGTAGAGGACAAGATCACGACGGCCGTTTCGGTGGGAAACGACACCCAGGCGGCGTCCAGACTCCGTCACCAGATCATGACGTACGCCGATGCCCGGCAGGGCGGTCTGCTCGACACGTACTCGCACCGGCCAAGGCTACCGCGCCATATCCAGAGAGCAGATCTTGGATGGATCGGGGGGGAAACACGCTGGTGCCCGCCCCGGCGCGAAACAGGGCGGGCACCCGAGGGTCGGGTCAGCGCAGACTGGCGAAGAACTCACGGATGTCGCTGGTCAGTGCCGGACGTCGACCCGCTTCCGGGTCCGCCCCCGGCGGCCGGGGAGTTCGACTGGCGGTGGCGTCGCCGGGAGTGATGGGCGTCATAGCGCTAAGGTTGAGTGGAATACGCTCAACTCTGGTTGTGTCCAACCCAATGGACAACGCCGATCCGGGGGAGCCCATGAACACCGAACGCCTCACCACCAAGAGCCGCGAAGCCATCACCGGCGCCGTCGCGCTGGCGAACCAGCGCGGCCACGCCACCGTCGAGCCCTGGCACCTGCTGCTGTCCCTGCTGGACACCGACGGCTCGACCGCCACCGGCCTGCTGCGCGCCGTCGGGGCTGATCCCGCCGAGCTGCGCCGGACCGCCCAACGAGCGGTCGACGGCCTGCCGGCCGCGCGGGGCTCCAGCATCGCCGAGCCGACGTTGGCTCGGGAGTTCGTCAACGCCATCGGCGCCGCCGAGCAGATCGCCCGCCCGCTGGGCGACGAGTACACCTCGACCGAGCACCTGCTCGCCGGCCTCGCCCGGGTCGGCGGCGCGGTGGCCAACGCGCTGAAGTCCGCCGGTGTCACCGAGGAGACGCTTGTCGCCGCCTTCCCGACCGTTCGGGGCGGAGACCGGCGGGTCACCACGGCCGACCCGGAGCAGACCTACCAGGCCCTCGCGAAGTACGGCGTCGACCTGACCGCCAGCGCACGCGACGGCAAGATCGACCCGGTGATCGGCCGGGACTCGGAGATCCGCCGGGTCATCCAGGTGCTCTCCCGGCGTACCAAGAACAACCCGGTGCTGATCGGCGAGCCCGGTGTCGGCAAGACCGCGATCGTCGAGGGCCTGGCCCAGCGGATCGTGGCCGGCGACGTCCCCGAGTCGCTGCGCGACAAGAAGCTGGTCTCGCTGGACCTCGGCGCGATGGTCGCCGGGGCCCAGTACCGCGGCCAGTTCGAGGAGCGGCTGAAGTCCGTCCTGGAGGAGATCAAGAACTCCAACGGGCAGGTCATCACGTTCCTCGACGAGCTGCACACCGTCGTCGGCGCCGGCAAGGGCGAGGGCTCGATGGACGCCGGCAACATGCTCAAGCCCATGCTGGCCCGCGGCGAGCTGCGGATGGTCGGCGCGACGACGCTGGACGAGTACCGCGAGCACATCGAGAAGGACCCGGCGTTGGAGCGCCGCTTCCAGCCGGTGGTGGTCGGCGAGCCGACCATCGAGGACACCATCGGCATCCTGCGGGGGCTCAAGGAGCGCTACGAGGTGCACCACGGCGTCCGGATCACTGACGCCGCGCTGGTCGCCGCAGCGTCGCTGTCGGACCGCTACATCACCGACCGGTTCCTGCCGGACAAGGCGATCGACCTGGTCGACGAGTCCGCGTCCCGGCTCCGGATGGAGATCGACTCCCGGCCGGTCGAGGTGGACGAGATCGAGCGGGCGGTCCGCCGACTGGAGATCGAGGAGATGGCGCTGGCCAAGGAGCCGGACGCCGCCTCGGCCGAGCGGTTGGCCCGGCTGCGCCAGGAGTTGGCCGACAAGCGTGAGCAGCTCACCGTGCTCTCCGAGCGCTGGCAGACCGAGAAGAGCCACATCACCAAGCTCTCCACCGCCAAGGAGGAGTTGGAGCGCCTGGGTGGCGAGGCCGAGCGGGCCGAGCGCGACGGCGAGTTGGAGCGGGCCGCCGAGCTGCGCTACGGCCGGATCCCCGCCCTGAAGGTCGAGCTGAAGCAGGCCGAGGAGGAGTTGGCCCAGCTCCAGGCCGACGGCGCGATGCTCAAGGAGGAGGTCGGCGCGGACGACATCGCCGCCGTGGTCGCCTCCTGGACGGGCATCCCGGCTGGTCGCCTCCTGGAAGGCGAGACGGCCAAGCTGCTCCGGATGGAGGAGTCGCTGGGCAGTCGCGTGGTCGGCCAGGCCGAGGCGGTCGGCGCGGTCTCCGACGCGGTCCGTCGCGCACGGGCCGGAGTCGCCGACCCCGACCGCCCGACCGGTAGCTTCCTCTTCCTCGGGCCGACCGGTGTCGGCAAGACCGAACTGGCCAAGGCTCTCGCGGAGTTCCTCTTCGACGACGAGCGGGCGATGGTCCGCATCGACATGAGCGAGTACGGCGAGAAGCACTCCGTCGCCCGCCTCGTCGGTGCCCCGCCCGGCTACGTCGGCTACGAGGAGGGCGGGCAGCTCACCGAGGCGGTGCGTCGCCGGCCGTACTCGGTGATCCTGCTCGACGAGGTGGAGAAGGCCCACCCGGACGTCTTCGACGTGCTGCTCCAGGTGCTCGACGACGGTCGGCTCACCGACGGCCAGGGCCGGACGGTGGACTTCCGCAACGCGATCCTGATCCTCACCTCCAACCTCGGGTCGTCGGTGATCAGCGACCTGATGTTGGCCGAGGAGGAGCGCCGCGAGGGTGTCCTCGCGGTGGTCCGCTCGCACTTCAAGCCGGAGTTCCTCAACCGTCTCGACGACATCGTGGTCTTCGCCGCGCTGCGCGGGGACGACCTGCGCTCCATCGTGGACATCCAGCTCGACCGGATGCGCAGGCGTCTCGCCGACCGCCGGTTGGCACTGGACATCACCGAGCCGGCCCGTCAGTGGCTCGCCGAGCACGGCTACGACCCGATCTACGGCGCCCGCCCTCTGCGTCGCCTGGTCCAGACCGCGATCGGAGACCAACTCGCCAAGGCCCTGCTGTCCGGCACCATCCGCGACGGCGACACGGTCAAGGTCGACCTGGCCGACGCCAAGGAGGGGCTGACCGTCACCGCCGGCTGATCCGTCGCGCCTCCGGGCCGACCCCGCAGGGGGTCGGCCCGGCCGTCCACCGGGACACGCGGTAGTCGGCCCATCACCCGAGAGTGCACGAGTTTCACCAGGTGCGCGAGGTTGTTACCGTCACCGCCGACGCACTTGGGGAGGTGGTCGGGGTGAACGGTTCCGTGGCGTACCTGATGACGACGCTGGGGTGTCTGGTCGGCGTCGCCGGGGTCGTGGTGGCGGTGGTGGCCCTGCGCAAGGGCCGCAAGGCCGCCCGGCCGGCCGCACCGACGGCACCCGCGGACCCGTTCCGCGACTCCGACTCCGACGCGCTGCGCGGCGACCCGCGCAGACTCAAGCCCGGCGACATCGTCGAGATCCGCCGCGTGTCGTACGCGGTCCGCGGCACGGTGCACCTGAACGAGGGCGGCTGGAGCTGGGCCGAGCACCTGCTGGACACCGTCGACGGCGACAAGCGCTGGCTCTCCGTGGAGGAGGACCCCGACCTGGAGTTGGTGCTCTGGACGGCCGAGCCGGCCGCGACGATCACCCCGGGCGCGTCCACCCTCGACTTCGCCGGCCGCCGCTATGCCACGGAGGAATCTGGCCAGGCCCGCTACACGGCCACCGGCAGCACCGGCCTCGACCCCACCGGCACCGTCCGATACCACGACTACCGGGCCTCCAGTGGTGAGCGGCTCTCCTTCGAGGCGTACGGCCAGGCCGGCTGGGAGGTTGCCCGGGGCGAGCAGCTGCACCGTGCCGACGTCATGGTGTACCCGCAGGCCGGACCGGGAGCCACCTGACGTGTTGGTCAGTCTCGACACCCCGTACGTCGACACCTGCGCGGCGGACCTGAGCCTGGCACTCGGTGGCCCGGAACGCCCCGCGCTGCACGTTCGTGACCTCACGCTTCCCGGCGACATCCGGGTACGACTGCGCCTGCTCGGCGCGTCCCACCAGGTCGTGCTGACCGCCCCCGCTGGTGGCGACGGGCTCACCGAGACGGTCGCCTGCCTGCCCGGCCGGCCGCCGCACCTGCCCGGCGTCCTGCACGACGAGGCGGGCGGCTACCGGTTCACCGCCACCGTGCTGCGCCCCGCAGACGGTGAGTTGCACGACCGGATCGCCGCGCTCCGCGCCGACCTGGCCGACGCCCCGTACGCCCTGGTCGGGGTCTTCCCCGGGGACCCGGACGCGGTCACCGCGTTGGCCGTACGCACCGACGCGCCGGACGGATCGGTCGGTTGGCGCACGTGGCACGCGTACCCCCAGACCAACGAGTTGGTCCTGACCGAGACGGTGGTGGCACTGCGATGACGTACCGACGCTGGATCGTGATGGGCATGGCGGTCGCCGTGGTCGGCGTGCTGGTCGCCGGCTTCGCGATCGTCAACGGCACCTTCTCGCCCCGCGACTACGTGCAGGACAGGTACACCCGGGCGGCCAGCCGGGACATCGGCAGGCAGGCGATCGCGTACACCTCGTCGAAGTCGCCGACCCAGGTCGCCAATGACCTGACCGACGCGTGGCGGCCGGCCGACCGGTACGTCGACGGCAGCGGAGTGTACCTGCGCTACGACGACGACTCGGTGGTGATCCTGCCGATCGCCGCCGGCTCGGTGATCCTGCTGGAGAACATGAGCACCGCCTATCCCCGCTACCACTCGATCGTCGGGTCGTACTGGGGCTGGGGACGCGGCAGCACCGTCCGGGGCGGCGGCCCCGGCAGCGGCAAGTAGCCCGACGACCGACCCCTCACCCTGGAGCCCCCTGTGCAGAACCTCGTCACCGATCTGCTGGTCACCCTCGCCTTCGGGGTGGTCGGTGTCGTCCTGATGGGCGTCGGCTACGGGCTGGTCGACCTGGCCACGCCCGGCAAGCTTCACGAACTGATCTGGACCGAGCGCAACCGCAACGCGGCGCTGCTGCTCACCTCGAACCTGCTCGGCGTCGGCATCATCGTGGTCGCGGCGATCGTCGCCAGCGACAACGACTTCACCCTCGGCCTGGTCGGCGCGGGGGCGTACGGGATCGTCGGCCTGGTCATCATGGCCGCCGCGTTCCTGCTGCTCGACGCGGTGACCCCGGGCCGGCTCGGCGAGCTGCTGGTCGACCCGGAGCCGCACCCCGCCGTGTGGGTGTCGGCCGCAGTGCACCTGGCCACCGGTGCGATCATCGCCGCCGCGATCATTTGATGCCCGAACGTACCCGGAAAAGAGCGTGAGCACCGAGGCGCCGGCGGCGGTCGACGGCGGTTCCGAAGCACGGCCGCGCTGGCGGCTGGCCCGCGCGTCGGTGCTGCTGGCGGTCTTCGTCTGTGCCGCCTGCGGGCTGGTCTACGAGCTGGCCCTGGTCGCCCTCGGCAGTTACCTGATCGGCGACACGGTCGGCCAGGCGTCGATCGTGCTCGGCGTGATGGTCTTCGCGATGGGGATCGGCGCGCTGGTCGCCAAGCCGTTGCAGTCCCGAGCCGCCGCCGCGTTCGCGGTGATCGAGTTGACCCTCGCCCTGCTCGGTGGCCTGTCCGTGCTCGGCCTCTACGCCGCCTTCGCCTGGCTCGACCTGTACAGCCCGGCGCTGGTCGGCACCGCCTTCGTGCTGGGCCTGTTGATCGGCGCGGAGATCCCGCTGCTGATGGTGATGCTGCAACGCATCCGCGAGCAGGCCGCCGGCAGCGCCGTGGCCGACCTGTTCGCCGCCGACTACATCGGCGCGCTGCTCGGCGGACTCGCCTTCCCGTTCCTGTTGATCCCGGTCTTCGGCCAGCTCAAGGGTGCCCTGTTGGTCGGCGCGGTGAACGCCGTGGCCGGTGTCGCCCTGGTCTGCACGGTGTTCCGGGCGGAGCTGAGCCGTCGGGCGCGGCTCGTCATCGGCGCCGGGTCCGTCGTGGTCGCGCTCTGCCTGGGGTACGCGTGGGTGACCGCCGCCGACTTCGAGGTGAGCAGTCGGCAGCAGCTCTACCGGGACCCGGTGGTGCACGCCGAACGGTCCCGTTACCAGGAGATCGTGCTGACCCGGTCGGTGCGCGAGGTCGGCCACGCCGCCACCGACCTGCGGCTGTTCCTCAACGGTGACCTCCAGTTCAGCTCGGTCGACGAGTACCGCTACCACGAGGCGCTGGTGCATCCGGCGCTGCGCGGGCCGCGCGGTGAGGTGCTGGTTCTCGGTGCCGGCGACGGCCTCGCGGTCCGCGAGATCCTGCGCTACCCGGACGTGCGTCGGGTGACGGTGGTCGACCTCGATCCGGCGGTGGTGGCGCTGGCCCGCACCGAGCCGCAGTTGCGCGCTCTCAACGGCGGCGCGCTCGACGACCCCCGGGTACGGGTGCTGAACACCGACGCCTTCGGCTGGCTGCGTACCGCCGCCGAGCACTTCGACGTGGTGGTCGCCGACCTGCCGGACCCCGACGAGACGGCCACCGCCAAGCTCTACACGGTCGAGTTCTACACGCTGATCCGGTCGGTGCTCGCCGAGCAGGGGCGGCTGGTGGTGCAGTCCGGCTCGCCGTACTTCGCGCCCCGGTCGTACTGGTCGATCGAGGCGTCGCTGCGGGAGGCCGGCTTCGCCACCGTGCCGTACCACGTCGACGTGCCGTCCTTTGGCGACTGGGGGTTCCTGCTCGCCGCGCCGGGCACCGCCCCGCCGGTGCTGGAACTGCCGGCCGACGCGCCCCGGCTGCGTTTCCTCGACCCGGGGGTGCTGCGGGCGGCGGCCACCTTCCCCGCCGACCGTCCGCGCCTGAACGTGCCCGCCTCCACCCTGCTGCATCCCAGGGTCCTCGACTACGCCCGCGCGGAATGGCGCGGCTACTGACGCCGCCACTGTCCGCTGATGACGCAAAACCCCTTGATCAAGAGGGTGGAGTGGGGACGGGCGGGGAAAGGATGGGGGCATGTTCGGGATGCGAAAGGCGTGGGAGCGGGAGCTGGGCGCGGCCGTCGACGAGTTGATGGAGGCTGACACGCTCGCCTTCGGCGGCACCGGCTTCGCCGGCACACTGCTGCCGGTGACCGAGGCGTACCTCCGGGTCGAGGCCGCGCACCGCGACCACCCCGAAGAGGTACGTCGCCAGATCGACCGGCTGCTGGCCGAGGGCTCACCCGCCGGCCGGGCGTACGCGGCCACGCTGTTGGAGCGGATCGAACCGGCGGCGGCCCGAGCGGCCTGGACGTCTCTGCGGGGCGACTCCACCGAGTTCACCACGTTCGTCGGCTGCGTCATGGGGCGCTCCACCGTCGGCGACTACGCCACCCAGCGACTCGCCGCAGCATGATCCATTCGCCGATCGAGCCTGCCCGATCGGTGCTGCCCATCGACGGCCTTCCCCCGTACGTTGCGAGCCATGAGTTCGCCAGCCGCAGCGCCGCGTCCGCCCCGCCCCGGCACCGTCACCATCGCGTTCTGGCTGCAACTCGCCGCAGCGCTGATCCTGCTCGGCCTGGCCGCGATGGCGGTCGCCCAGGCGGTGCACTTCGATGGTCAGATCACTCGCGCGGCGGCACTGGTGCCCGACGCCGACCCGGCCGAGGTGAGCGGCGAACGCCAGAGCAACGTCGCGATGGCCCTGATCGTCGGCATACCAGCCGTGCTGTTGGCGGGGTGGCTCGCGGCCACCGCCGGGCCGCTCCGCCGAGGCTCGAACATCGCGCGGATCCTGGTCTTCGTCGCCAGCGGCGCCCAACTGCTGGTCTGTTTCGGCCAGTGCTGCTCCGGCTTGTTCGTGCCCATGCTGGTCGCCCCGGAAGTCGAGGCCCCGTCGTCGGCGGACTTCGACGAGGAATGGGAGACGTCGGAATTCTTCGACACGCTCTACTCCGGCAACGACCCCTTCGGCGAGCTGTTCTTCCCGGCGGCGGGGCTGACCGTGCTCGCCGTTCTCGCGCTCGTCGCGGCCGTGGTCCTGCTGCTGGCGTTGCCACCGGCCGCCGGATGGTTCGTGCCGCGGCCCGCAGCCGCCGACGCGCCGCCCTGGGAGTCACCGCCCCCCGGCTACGCCGCTCCCCAGTTCGTCCCTGCCGGCTACGGGTACCCGCCGATGCCGTTCGTGGCACCGGCCCCCGGCACGCCGGGCCTCCTCCCGCCGGGCCAGTACGTCCCGGCCGGATATCTGATCTGCCCGGACCCGGCGGCGCACCTGACACCCACCCCACCCGGGGATGAACCGCCCACCGGGGAGTCCACAGTGCCGCTGCCGACCACGCCCGGCGACACACCCGGTGCCGTCGGTAGCTGAGCTTTCGGTCACGACGCGACTCGCTCCGGTGCCGACGGTTGTTACCGTCTGCGCCGACGTACCTGGGGAGGTGGTCGGGTGGACGGGGCGCTTGCGTACCTGGTCGTGGCCATGGTCGTACTCATCATGGCCCTGCTCGTGATCGTCGTGCGGACCCGGCGGGCCGCGACCCGGCCCGGCGGCGCACCGCCGGACGTTCGGCCGGCGCGCGGCGGCGCGCACCGTCTGACCGCCGGCGACCGCGTGTGGATCGGCGAGCGGGAGTACGCCGTGAGCGGCACGATCCGCCTCGTCGAGGGGGACTGGAGTTGGTCGCAGTACCTCCTCGACGACGCCTCCGGTGCTGGCCATCGGCTCTCCGTGGAGGGTGTCGGCGGCACCGACCTGGAACTGGTGCTCTGGACCGCCGAGCCCGGCGCGACAGTCACCCCCGGCGCTCCGACCATCGAGCTCGGCGGGCGGCGGTACACCTGGTCCGAGACCGGGCAGGCGCGCTACACCGCCACCGGGGAGACCGGGCTGCGGTCGACCGGGACGATGCGCTACCACGACTACCAGTCGGATGGGACCGCCCGGCTCTCCTTTGAGGCGTACGGCGAAGAGGGCTGGCGGGTCGCCCGGGGTGACCTGCTCGACCCCGCCGACCTGGCGATTCGTCCCGGCAGGGAAGATCACTGAGTCCGACCCGACGGGCGCGGCGCGAGTCGCCCGGCATGCCAGAGTGGCTCACAGTCGATACGGTGTGGGCGCGATCTTAGGGAAGGAGAATCGTGGTCGATTCCCCCAGCACGCCGGCCCGCCAGCGGCCGTCCGTCGTGACGATTTCCAGCTACCTGCTCTACCTCTTCCTGGCGTGCCAGGTGATCAGTCTCATCCTCACCCTCTCCACCCTCGGCAAGACGCGCGACGTGCTCCGCGACGCGTACGCGGGCAGCACTGCCGAGGGCGCTGACCAGATTGCGGGCTTCTTCTACGCCTTCGGCCTCGGCAGCAGCATCATCGTGCTCCTGATCGCGGTCGCGCTGGGCGTCCTGGCCCTCTTCAACAACCAGGGCCGCAACGGTGCCCGGATCACCACCTGGATCGTCGGCGGCATCATGGTGTGCTGCGTGGGCGGCACCCTGCTCACCAGCGCGGCCGGCAGTTTCACCACCGCCGGCGGCACCAGCGGCGACATGCCCAGCGCCGAGGAGATCCAGCGCCGCCTCGACGAGGCGCTGCCCTCCTGGCTCACGCCGGTCAGCGTGCTGCTCGGCGTGATCAGCCTGCTCGCCCTGCTCGCGGCGCTGATCCTGCTGGCACTGCCGAAGGCCAACGAGTTCTTCCGCAAGGCCCCCGCGACCTGGGAGCCGCCGACCCCGGGCACCAGCTACCCGGGTTACCCGCAGGCTCCGGGTCAGCCGGGTTACCCGCAGGCTCCGGGTCAGCCGGGCTACCCGCAGGCTCCGGGTTACCCGTCGACCGGTCAGCCGGGCTACCCGTCGACGCCGGGCCAGGCACCCAGCTCGGACCAGCCGGGCACGCCGCCGCCGTCCAGCTCGGACCGACCGGACGACACGCCGCCGGCCGACCGCCCCGGGTCGACCCCGCCGTCGACGAGTTGATCGACCGATAAGCACGACGCCGACGATCCCTCCGAGTAGGTTGCAACCCGACGCCTACCGGAGGGATTCGTCGTGTCGTACCCCGAATCGGCACCGTTCCGCCGGCCCGCCGTGGTCGTGCTGGCCACGGCCGTGCTGCTGGTGATGGCGGTCGCCGCACTCGCGTACGCCGTCGTGGACCTGGCGGTGCTGGGCCGGACGGTCGACGCGTTCCGCCTCGCGGCCCGGGACACCTCGGCGAGCCCGCAGCAGATCGACGACGTGGTGACCCTGCTGCGCGCGTCGGCGGTGCTGTCGGCGGTGGTGGCCGCGCTCTCCGCCCCGGTGCTCGCGGGCCTCGCCCTCGGGCTGCTGGCCGGTCGCTCCGGCGCCCGGGTGGCCACCTGGGTGGTCTGTGGGCTCGGCTTGCTCGCCGGTTGTTGCAGCGTGGCGGTCCTCATCGGTGAGCGCTCCGCGCCGCTGCGGCTGGGTGCCGACGAGCGGGCCACCGCCGAGTTGCTGGGCCTGACCGGGGACGCGTACCCGTCCTGGTGGATCCCGCTCAACGGAGGGCTTTCGGTGGGGCAGGGCCTCGGTTACCTTGTGGTAGCAACGCTGCTGGCCCTGCCGGCGGCCAACGCCTGGTTCGGTCGACGCCGGCCAACCGCACCAACCGTGCCGTCCGCGCCACCCGGGTTCACGCCCGCCCCGCACCAGCCCGCGCCCCCGTACCCGCCCAGGTGAGGACCGCCCGTGACGCCCGATCCCACGACCGCTGAGCGACGGGCTCTGATCACCGGTGCCACGGCCGGCATCGGCGCGGCCTTCGTCCGGCGGCTGGCGGTCGACGGCTGGCACCTGGTGCTGGTCGCTCGCGACGCGGCTCGACTGGCCGAGTTGGCCGCGGAGTTGACGGCCAGGCACGGCCGCGAGGTGGAGACGCTCTCGGCCGACCTGTCCACCGATGACGGCTGCGCCACCGTCGAGCAGCGGCTCACCACCGGAAGTCCCGTGCACCTGCTGGTCAACAGCGCGGGCATCGGCCTGAACCAGTCGTTCCTGCGCTCCACTGCGGAGGACGAGGCACGCCTGCTGCGGCTCAACGTGCACGCGGTCATGCGGTTGACGCTGGCGGCGCTGCGCCCGATGACCAAAAGGCGGGACGGGGCAGTGATAAATGTCTCTTCCGTTGCTGGATTTGGCGCGGTGATGCCGGGGTCCACGTACTCGGCCAGCAAGGCGTGGGTCACCAACTTCAGCGAGTCCGTCGGGCAGTCGACGCGCCCATTCGGCGTCCGGGTGATGGCTCTCTGCCCCGGCTACACCCGCACAGAGTTTCACCAGCGGGCCGGCATCAACATGTCGAAGACCCCGAACTGGATGTGGCTGCGGGCCGAGGATGTCGTCGACGAAGCCCTACGTGACCTGCGGAAAGGCAAGTTGGTGAGCGTCCCGGCGTGGAAGTACAAGCTCGCTGTCGCCGGCCTGCGGCACGCGCCGCGCCGGCTCCTGCAGGTGGTCGCCCGGGACACCCGCGGCCGGATCGGCCGCGACGAGCACTGAGCTACCGGCGCCCGGCGGCACCGTCGGTGCCGTTGTCGTACGTTGTCGCGCCGCCAGTGGGCCAGTTGCTGAGCGTAGTCGAACATCGCCAACCATCGGTCCCTCAGTGGCCTGATCAGGGTGGACCCCGCACACGGCGCTCAGACTTGCGCAGTAACCTCTATCGCCATGGGGGACCACGACGACCTGCGTAAATTCATTGCCGACCTGGCTGTTGTCCACGGACGGGTCGTGCTCTCATCGGGGCGCGAGGCAGACTGGTACGTCGATCTGCGGCGCGTCACGCTCCATCACCAGGCCGCTCCGTTGGTCGGCCGGGTGCTGCTCGACCTCACCGCCGACTGGGAGTACGAGGCCGTCGGTGGGCTCACCCTGGGCGCGGACCCTGTCGCGCTCTCGATGCTGCACGCCGCCGCTCCGGCCGGTCGGGCCCTGGACGCCTTTGTGGTGCGCAAGGCGGGCAAGGCGCACGGTCTGCAGCGGCGGATCGAGGGACCGGAGGTGGCTGGCCGCCGAGTGTTGGCGGTGGAGGATACGTCCACAACGGGCGGAAGTGTGTTGACCGCTGTCGAGGCTCTTCGCGAGGCCGGAGCCGAGGTCGTGGGCGTGGCGGTTATTGTTGATCGAGGCGCCGGCGACGCGGTGCGAGCCGCCGGATTGCCGTACAAGGCGGCCTATACGTTGGCTGACCTCGGCCTTGTGGCGTAAAAGTTTGCCGATTCGGATCTGCTGATATGCAGGCGGATCGATGCTGCTGGTGGAAGGATGGAATACGTGGGAACTGCGTTGGCCGAAATGACAATGCCTCAGATCTCGCCGCTCAACGGCGAGCCGATCGAACGTGCCGATGCCGAGCGTCTCGCCGGGGTCCTCAAGGCCCTTGCCGACCCTGCTCGACTGCGGCTGCTCAGCCTGATCCAGTCGGCCCCCGAGGGCGAGGCGTGCGTCTGTGACCTGACGGCGCCGCTTGGCCTCTCTCAGCCGACCGTCAGTCACCACCTGCGTATCCTCACCGAGGCCGGCTTGCTGGAGCGGGAGAAGCGCGGTGTCTGGGCGTACTACCGGCTGGTCCCGAGTGCGATCGCGACGATCGCCGACCTGCTGACCCCGCCGCGTAAGCGGGCCACCAAGAAGGCCCGCTGACCCGTACCGATCGTCCGGTGCAATCCTCCACCGGGGAAAGCACCGGACGGCCGGCCGGGCCGATCGCGACAGATCAGTACTTGCCGTAGTTCTCGCGGGTCTCCTTGATGGCCTCATCGGCTGCGGCGCGCTCCGCTGCGGTCGTGCCGCGCTTCGCTGCCATGCGAGCCCGGAGCAACTCGATCACGATCGGCACCACCGAGATCGCCACGATCGCGATCAGAATCAGCTCGATGTTCGCCTTGACGAACGGGAGCTGGCCGAGGAAATAGCCGAGCACCGTCACGCCGGTGCCCCAGAGCACCCCGCCGATGATGTTGTAAGTGACGAATGTGCGGTAGTTCATCCGGCTGACGCCGGCCACGATCGGCGTGAACGTCCGCACGATCGGCACGAAGCGGGCCAGCACGATGGAGCGCGCCCCGTACTTCTCGAAGAACTCGTGTGCCTTGATGACGTTCTCCTGCTTGAACAGCCGGGAGTTCGGACGGCGGAACAGCGCCGGGCCCACCTTCCGGCCGAATGCGTATCCCACCTGGTCCCCGGCGATCGCCGCGAGGGTGATCAGCAGGCAGACCAGCCAGAGCGGGTAGGTGATGTACTTCCCGTCGGCGGTCAGCAGGCCGGCCGTGAAGAGCAACGAGTCGCCAGGCAGGAAAAAGCCGATCAGCAGGCCGGACTCGGCGAAGACGATGACCAGAATGCCGAGCAGCCCGAATGACGAGATCAACACCTCCGGATCGAGCCAGTCCGGGCCCAGGGCCAGGGTCGTGATGGGCGTCGACACGAGGTGACCTCCGAATTGTGTACCGGGTTGGTGTGCGGTGAGTCGCCCGTGGCGACGGCACGACCGTAGTCTAGGTGGCCAGTCGATCCGCCCGGTGCTCGACGTCACAGTCGCGGTGGGCTCGGAGCCGCCCATTGGCAGCGCCTCCCGCACCACCGGTGACCCGCCGATCGGATGGTCGACGGGGCACCGGTGGTGCGGGGCAGGGTCAGGCGCTGAAGCGGGTGGTCCGACGCCTGGCGAGCAGGTAGCCGCCCACGCCGACAACGAGCAGCAGGGCGCCGAGGCCGGCGATCAGACCGGTGGGGGAGCCCGTGATGGGCAGCGAACCACCGTCACCGTCACCGCCACCCGCGCCGCCGCCCGAGACCGCGTTGACCACGATCAGGGCCCTGTCGTTGGCTGGCGTGATGTCGTCGGCGAAGCCGCCGCCACCGGGGCACTCGCAGGGCGCGTTGACCCGCACCGCACCCCGGGCGTTGGAGATCACCTTGTCGATGCGCAGCCGGAACTCCATGGTGTAGGCCCTGCCGGCCACCAGCAGCATCTCCGAGCCGCACAGGTACGTTCGGGTGCCCTGTCGCAAGGTGCAGCTATCGGGGACCTCGACGGCGGTGGTGCCCGGCGGCAGTTCGACGTCCACGTGGGTGGCGGCCTCGTAGTCCTCGTTCACCTTGTCGAGCGTCGCCGGGCCGTTGTTCCGGAAGCCGACGGTTGCCGTGACGACGGCGCCGGCTCCGCCCTTGAGCGTGTCGCCGATCGCCGCGAGGTCGGTGCCGTTCGTTCCGGTGGTCTTGATGGTCCAGCCGGTGTAGTCGTAACCCGGGCCGACGTCGGTCTGGTCGGCCTGCCGCATCCTGTTGGGAGCTTCGGTGAGGGTCAGCTTCGGGCCGCCGCCGCGCGTGGCCGTGCGGGCACCAGCCGCGTCCCGCACCCGGGTCAGGTCCTCGAAGTCGGCGGTGGTCATAAACTGGGCATAGCCGGACTGGTTGGACGGGGCGTAGGTGTCCTTGGCGAGTTCGAGGTTCAGCGTGGTGGCGAGGCCCTCGCCGACCGGGATCTCCTCGTCGAACTGGCAGGAGACCAGGTGGTCGTCGGAGTAGAGGCAGTTGCTGAACCGGTCCTTGGTGCGGATCGAGTAGGCGAGGTCGAAGACCGCGGCGAATCCCTTGACGGTCGTGTCGCCGACGTTGGTCACGGCCAGCGGCACCGTGAACGTCCCGCCCGGCTTGGAGGCGTGGTCCGTGAACGGCCCGCCGGCCAGGTCGACCCCCTCGCCGACACGTACGCGGGCGGTGTAGCTGCCCCGCCGCTCGCCGGCTGCCTGGAAGCTCACAGCGACGTCCCCCGAGTCGCCGAGCTGAGCATCTTCGGTAGCGGCGATGCGTACCTGCTTGGTCGCGTTGCGATAGATGCCGCTGCCGGGCGGCACCATCTCGTGCAGGACGACGTCGCCGGGCTCCGTGCAGACGAGAACGCCCGGCTCCGGGACGGCGCACGGCTGGCCGTTGGCGGGAGCAACGGTGATCTTGTTGGCGAGGGAGCGGTAGTCGTACCGCACGGAGACGTCGGTGAGAACCGTCGGCTCGTCGGAGTACAGGAACAGGGTGCGGGTGGTGGGTGCCGAGCCGACAGCCAGAGTGGCGTCCTGGAAGTAGGGCTCGGTCGCGGACGCCGCTGCGACGGCGGGGGTGGCGGACGCGGCGACCAACGCGCCTGCGACGCCGAGCCCGGCTATCCAGCGGGTCGAATGCTTGAGCATGGGGGATCCTCCTGGGGGGATTCAGGTGGCGCCCGGTCAACCTAGTGAGAGCGCCGGCCCCTCCGCTTGTGCAATGTGATCGTTCCCTGTCTATCGACCCGAACGGCTGAGCACGTCTGCCCCAACGGGCGGCCGGCCCTCCGGCGGGATCAACGGTGGTCGCTGCCACAACGACGGTGCCCCGCCGACCGAAATGGTCGGCGGGGCACCGGTCGGGTGGGACGGATCAGGCCACGAAACGGGTCCGGCGACGCTTCGCCACCAGGAAGCCGCCGAGGCCCGCGGCGAGCAGCAGGGCGCCGAGGCCGGCGATCAGGCCGGTGGGCTGACCGGTGATCGGCAGCGCGCCGCCGTCGTCACCGCCCTGCCCACCACCGTTGCCGCCGCCGTTACCGCCACCGTTACCGTTGCCGCCGGTCGAGTTCACCAGGATCTTGGCCACGTCGTTGGCCGGCTTCAGGTCCTCGGTGAAGCCATCGCACTCGCACTTGGCGTTGATGGTTACGGTGCCCGTCGCGTTCTCGATCACCTTGTCGATCCGCAGACTGATGTCGACCGTCTGCTCCTCGCCGACGCCGATGAAGATGTCCGGGTAGCAGCGGTAGAGCTTCATGCCCGGCTTGCCGGCGTTCGCCCAGTCCTGCGTGTCGCCGTTGAGGGGCGCGCAGACGTCGGGCACCTTGACGGCGGTGGTGCCCGCCGGTACAGCGATGTCGATCTTCGTGACCGGCGTGCCCGAGCGACCGAAGTCGAGCGCTGCCGGCCCGTCGTTACGAACCCCGAGGGTGGCCTTGACCACGTCGCCCGCCTTGCCGGCCAGCGTGTCACCGACCGCTACCAGGTCGGCACCATTCTTGCCGTTGACCTGGACTGTCATCCCGGACCCGTTGTTCGTGGGATCGGTGTCGGCCTGGAACCCGCGCGCCGTCGTCTTGGTGGTATCCGAAAGACTCAGAACGGGGCCGTTGCCCGGCTGCCCCGCCGAGACGCCGCGCGAGCGGAGGTAGGCGCTGTAGTCCTCGAACTCGGCGATGGTCATCCAGTTGTAGTAGCCGTACTCCTTGCCCGGCGCGTAGGTGTCCTTGCCGAGCAGGTAGGGCAGCGACGCTGAGCGCGTTTGCTCGGCGGCGGTCGCCTCGGAGAAGCTGCAGGTCCGCAGGCGACCATCCGCGTAGGTGCAGTTGCTGTACTGCTTCTCGGGGCGGATCGAGTGGTCCAGGTCGAAGACCGCGACCGCGCCCTTCACCTCGGTATTACCGGCGTTGCGCAGCGTGAGCGGCGCGCTGAACCTGCCCCCGGGCGCGGTCGACACGGTGGTCTCCTCGCTTGGGGCAGCCAGGTCAACGCCTTCGCCGATCCGCACCTTGGCGGTGTGGCTGGCCGGAGCGATTCCCTTGGCGGCGACCGTGACCTTGAGGTCACCAGCGTCCCCGTCCTTAGCCTTCGCGGTCGGCGCCATGACCACGCTGAACAGGCCGCTGTAGGCCCACTCGTAGAGGTCGGTCTCGAAGGGGGTGGTGCAGACCAGGACGCCCGACTGACGTGGCTCGCACCCGAAACTCGGGCTTTCAGGAGTGACCGTGAGGATTCCGTCGAGATCACGGAAGTCGTATTGGACGGTGAGCCCGTCGACGACCACGGACTTGGAGGCGGACAGCAAAGGTGAGTCGACCTTGCCCGTGGATCCTGCGGCGACAGTGGTGTCGGTGAAGAAGACGCCCAGTTTGACGGGCGCCTCCTCGGCGGCGGCGGGGCTGGCGGAGGCGGCGACGAGCGCGCCTGCGACGCCCAGCCCGGCGAGCCAACGCCGGGTGGAGTGGGTGAGCATGAAGGGGATCCTCCAGTAGGGGATTCAGTGCAGCCTGCGGATCTTAAGAACTTCCCAAGGTCCGCCGCTGCCCTGATCACCACCCAGCGCCAAGGTGCACCGCAAAGTTCGGCAAGCGTTTCCGCGACGTTCGGTTAACCCTTTCCCGGCCGTTGGGCCGGAGGCCGGGCAGCCCGCCCTCCGGCGGGATCAGCGGTAGTCGTCCTCGTCGCCGGTGACCACCCGGGCCTGCTCCATGGCGTCCCAGTCGTCGACCTCCAGGCCGCGGTGCGGCTCGGAGTCGATGTCGGCGGGGTCGACCATGGCCGCCTGCTCGACGGCGTCGGCCGGCTCCGCCTCGGGGTCGCGTTCGTCCGCGGCGAGGTGGTCGCCGGGGACGAAGTCCTCATCGGGCTGACCCATGCTGCTCCCTCCCGGGTTCTCGGGGCACGGTTCCCACCACCGTACGGGCTGTGCCGGCGCGGCGCGCGGAAGCCGACTCGGCCGAATCACCCCGTCACGGTGCGACCCGATGCCAGGATGGGGCGGTGGGCTTCCTCATCCGGCTGGTGATCACCGCGGTCGCGCTGTGGATAACCACGCTCATCGTGCCCGGGGTCGACGTGCACGGCCGCTCGGGCAGCAACACGGTGTTGACGCTGATCGTGGTGGCGCTCATCTTCGGTGTGATCAACGCGGTGCTCAAGCCGGTGATCAAGGTCGTCGGTTGTGTGTTCTACCTGCTGACCCTGGGCCTGTTCGCGCTGGTGGTCAACGCGCTGCTCTTCCTGCTCACCGACCGGATCGCCCGCGGGCTCGACCTGCCGTTCCACGTGGACGGCTTCTGGGCGGCGTTCTGGGGAGCGATCGTGATGACCGTGGTCACCTGGCTGATCAGCGTCATCGTGCCGGACAGCCTGGGTGAGCGGTGAACGGCTAGCCCTGGGGCGATTGGCCCCGCGCACCTCGTCTACGGGATACTGCCGGGCGGAGGACAGCGCGGTCCGGCGCACAAATGAACAACAGCGGCCAGCACGGCCGAGAGTGGTTAGTAAGGAGCGTTTGACATGCCCATCGCTTCCCCCGAGGCTTACGCGGAGATGTTGGACCGCGCCAAGGCTGGCCGGTACGCGTACCCCGCGATCAACGTGACCTCCTCCCAGACGCTGAACGCGGCGCTGAAGGGCTTCGCCGACGCGGAGAGCGACGGCATCATCCAGGTCTCCACCGGTGGTGCCGAATACCTGTCCGGTCCCTCGATCAAGGACATGGTCACCGGCGCGGTGGCGTTCGCCGCGTACGCGCACGAGGTGGCCAAGAAGTACTCGGTCAACATCGCGCTGCACACCGACCACTGCCCGAAGGACAAGCTGGACGGGTTCGTCCGTCCGCTGATGGCCATCTCGCAGGAGCGGGTGAAGCGCGGCGAGGAGCCGCTGTTCCAGTCGCACATGTGGGACGGCTCGGCCGTGCCGGTCGCCGAGAACCTGCAGATCGCCTCCCAGCTCCTCGACGAGGCCGCCAAGGGCAAGATCGTCCTTGAGATCGAGGTCGGCGTCGTCGGTGGCGAGGAGGACGGCGTCGAGAATGCCATCAACGACAAGCTCTACACCACCACCGAGGACGGCCTGGCCATGGTCGAGGCGCTCGGCCTCGGCGAGAAGGGCCGCTACATGGCGGCGCTGACCTTCGGCAACGTGCACGGCGTCTACAAGCCGGGCAACGTGAAGCTCCGCCCCGAGATCCTGAACCAGATCCAGGAGGCGGTCGGCGCCAAGTACGGCAAGGACAAGCCGCTCAGCCTGGTCTTCCACGGCGGCTCGGGCTCCCTGCTGAGCGAGATCCGCGAGGCTCTCGACTACGGCGTGGTGAAGATGAACATCGACACCGACACCCAGTACGCCTTCACCCGGCCCGTCGCGGACCACATGCTGCGCAACTACGACGGCGTGCTGAAGATCGACGGCGAGGTCGGCAACAAGAAGCAGTACGACCCGCGTGCCTGGGGCAAGGCCGCCGAGGCTGGCCTGGCCGCCCGCGTCGTCGAGGCGTGCGAGCACCTGCGCTCCACCGGCACCACGATGTCCAAGTAACGACGTACCGTCCGACGGCCGGCTCTCCCACGGGGAGCCGGCCGTCGTCGTCAGGTCGTCAACAGTCGTACGGCCTCGTGCACGTCGTCGGTGAGGTGGATCGTCGACGACAGATCGCCGAACGGGGAGGCGGTCAGCAGCGGGCGCAACAACGCCTCCACCGGCAGCTCCCGCGTCCAGTAGTCGCGGTCCAGGAAGATGTACGCGCCGCTGGCCCCGTCGGTGCCGTAGTAGGTCTTGGTGGCCGCCTGGAACACCTCCTGCACGGTGCCCGCCCGGCCTGGGGCGAAGACGATGCCGCCCCGAGCGAGCCGCAGGATGGTGTCCTCCCGGATCGCGTTGGAGAAGTACTTGGCGATCCGCCCGGCGAACAGGTTCGCCGGCTCGTGCCCGTACAGCCAGGTGGGGATGGCCAGCCCGCCGGCCCGTGCCCAGCCGGCGTCGCCGCGTTGCCGGGGCACGCCCGCGTACCGCTGCCGCACCGTCAGCGCCACGGCCGTGTACCGCTGGTGGTCGGCGAAGTCGGGCGCGGTGGCCAGCAGGTCGATCGCCGCCGTCAGCTCCGTCGCCGGCTGGTCCGCCAGGAACGCGCCGAGGTTCGCCGCCTCCATCACCCCCGGGCCGCCGCCGGTCACCACCAGCCGGTCGGCCCGGGCCAGCTCCCAACCCAGCACGGCCGCCATCCGGTACGCGGGGCTGCCGCGTCGTACCGCGTGGCCGCCCATGATGCCCACCACCGACTGCGGCCCGTGCCCGGCCAGCCAGGCCCGGGTGGCGTCGGCGAGGGCGTTGTCCACGCCGTGGTCGTGCAGGCGCTGACCGAGCGCCTCCTTCACGTCCGGCAGCGCCCCGCCGTGCGCCCGGTAGTGCTCGTACACCCGGGTGTCGTACATCCCGGCGAAGCCGCCCTCGGCGAACCCGGCGGCCAACTCCTCCGGGGTGTAGAGATGCGTCGGCTGGGTCGGGTACGGCAGCCCGGAGAACGGCGGCACCACGTTCGCGCCGCGCCGGACCAGGTCGGCGCCGACCTCCCGGGAGGCGAACCGGCAGCCGACGAAGAGGGTGCCGGCGACCTCGATACCGGTCAGGTCGGGTGCCGGGGCGAGGTCGAGGCGCAGCCCCTGCACGGTCAGCCCGGTCAGGCGGCCGGTGGTCAACTGTCGGTCGAACTCGTCCCGGGTCTGGATCTCGCCGGGGTGCAGGTGCGGCTCGATGACGTCCGCGGGAGGTGGGGTCGGCACCGGGCCATCCTGCCCCCTTGCCGGAGTCGGCCAAACCTCGGGCGGAGGGGTGAACTGACAGGAGCCCGATGGTGGTGGCCATCGGGCTCCTGCATAACCGGGTCCTGGGGAGGCTCCGGACCATTAGTTGTAGTGGAAAACACCGGGCGGCGGCATAGGCCGCAGGCGTGACCAAATCCTCAGCCGTTCAGCGGAACACGTCAGCCGACCCGCTCGCGTGTCGCCCCGCTCAGCGGGTTGAATGGGGCGATGCAGAACCTTTTGCCAGAGCCACCGGCCACCCTCCTGCCGGCGGACGACGAGGCCGACGCCGCCCTGGCCGCCGCCGAGGAGGCCGGCACCGACGAGGCGTTCGCCGAGGTGGCGGCCCGATTCCCGACCTACAGCGCGGCCTGGGCCGAGCTCGGGGCGCGAGCGTTCGCGAACGGCCAGGTGGTGACGGGGTACGCGTACGCCCGCACCGGCTACCACCGTGGCCTCGACCAACTGCGCCGTAGTGGCTGGAAGGGCCACGGGCCGGTGCCGTGGTCGCACGAGCCCAACCGGGGCTTCCTCCGCTGCCTGTACGTGCTGTCCCGGGCTGCAGACGAGATCGGCGAGGCCGACGAGGCGGCCCGCTGCGCCCAGTTCCTGCGCGACTGCGACCCGGCGGCGGCCGACGCGTTGGCCAGCAACTGACACCCGACCGAAGGCCGGCCCGGCGCCGGGCCGGCCTTCGGTGGGCTACAGACCTTCGGCGACCGCGGCGGCGATCTTCAACCAGGCGTCCCGGGTGGCCGAGGAGAGCCCGCCGTAGCGGATCGGCTCGCCGCTGTCGATGAGCCGCTCGTACGGGGCCAGCAGCACCGCCCGGGTCCGGGCCGCGAAGTGCTCCTGGATGGCCGGCAGGTCGATCTCCTTGCGCGACGGCGGCATCGACACCACGGTCACCGCCTGCCGGACCAGCCGTTGCCGGCCGCTCTGCTCCAGGTGGTCGAGCATTCGGGCGGCGGTCTCCGCCGAGTCGTTACGGGCGGACATGGTGACCACGAGCTGGTCGGTGGCGTCCATCGAGGCCTGCCAGTTCTGCGCCCGGACGTTGTTCCCCGTGTCCACGAAGATCAACTTGTAGAACCGGCTGACCACCTCGCGGATCTCGGCGAACGCGGCCGCCGTGAGCATCTCGCCACCGGTCGCCGACTCGTCCGACGCGAGCACGTCGAACATCCCCTCGCCCTGCGAGCGGACGTACTGCGACAGGTCGCCGACCCGCCCGTGCGCGCCCTGGAACTGCCCGAGGTCACGCAGCATGTCGCGCACCGTGCGGGAGTGGAAATCCTGCTGGGCCCGCATCCCGAGGGTGCCCTGGGTCTCGTTGTTGTCCCAGGCCAGCACGTAGCCGCCGCGCTTCTGACCGAACGTCATGGCGAGCAGCAGGATGGCCACCGTCTTGCCGGCGCCGCCCTTCGGGTTGACCACGGTCACCTGCCGCAGCCCGCCGAAGTTGCGGCGCACCATCTCGATGTCCCGCTTGAGCTCCTGCTCGTGCCGCCCCGGTGAGAGCCGGACCAGCCCGATCTTGTTGACCACCGCGCGTACACCCATGGTGGCCACCGGATCGGCGGGCCGTACCTGCCGTCGCCGGGCGAAATCCTCGGCGGTCGGCGCCGCCGTGGTCTCCGGCGTCCAGGTGGCGTCCTGGTAGCCGGCGGCTGGCACCCGGGCCACCGGATCGGTCTCCTGGTACGCCTGCGGCGGCGCCGGTGGAGCCCCGGCCGCGCCCTGCTGCCAGGGCGGCGGATACCAGCCCGGTGACGGCGGGAACGGCCCCGGGGGCGGGGCCTGCTGGGGATCGGGTGGGGGCGGGACCGGTGCCTGGCCGGGGATCGTCGGCGTGTACGCCTGACCCGAGTAGGTCTGACCGGCGTACGTCTGCCCCGTCCCGGCGGCCGGGCCGGCGACCTGCGGCGGCTGCGGGACGGGCGGGGCGGGGATCGGGGGTGTCGCGGTGGCGGCCTGGTCGTGAGCCGACGGAGGTGAACCGGCCGGCCGCTGCGGCGGATACGCCCACGGCGACTCGGTGGTCGGCCGGGCCGTACCGACCGCGGCACCGTCCTCGCCAGAGCCGTTACCGACGCTTCCCGACCCGCCTTGAGTTCCTGGTCCGCCTTGAGTTTCCGGTCCGCCCTGAGTTCCTGGTCCGCCCGCTGCCGGTCCGCCTGCCGTGGGTGTTGCGGGTCCGGTCGCTGTTTCTGGCGCGGTCGTCGGACGGTCGGTGGGCGCGGTGGTTGCCGGCGGGCGGTCCAGGGAGAACGGCAGGTCCAGGTCGACGCCGCCCGGCGTGATCGGCGGGGTGGGGACGGTAGCCGAACCCGGCTCGCCGGACTGCGCCGCCCCGAACGCGGTGCCCGCCGCTTCGGTCGAGTTCGGCGTGGCGGTGCTCGACGGCCCCGTTTCGGCGCCTGGTGTGGCACCGCTCGTCGGGGCGGTGACGGGTCGGGCGTCGTCCGGCGTGTCGGCTGGTGGCCAACTCGGCTGGGCCGGAGCCCAGCCCGATCCCGCGCCACCGGTGGCTCCCCAGCCGGTCGGCGGCGGCACCGTACCGCTCAGCGACGGATAGTCGGACGGCGACGGCGGGGGCAGGGGCGTCGCCCCCGGCTGCCCGGGGACCGGCGGACGGCCGATCGGTGGCGCGGCCACCGGCGGCGAAACGGTCGACGGCGACACCGCCAACGGGCCGCCCCGCGTCTCGGCGACCGCCGCCCACGGTGGCACCACGTCATCCGTGCCCCGGTCGGTCGGCTCCGGGGGCCAGAGTGGTTCGATGTCCCGCTCCGGCACCGGCTGCTGGCCGGGCACCTGCGCCCGGTCGGCGTTCTTGTCCATTACGGTTCCTCCCCAGTCCTCCTGCGAGGATAGGCCCATCGATCGACGGGGGCCGGGCGACGCAGCCAGGGTCAGATCACCCAGACCGCCCAGGCACCCGGCTCGATCCACCAGGAACGCTTGCGGGTCAGCTCGCCCTCGACACCGTCGTCGAGGTAGGGAACCTTCCCCTCCCTGGGCAGCACCGACACGGCCCGTCCGCGAGCGCGCCGAACCTCCAGGCGTACCCGCTTGCGCCCCAACGCCGAGCGGACGACCACCGGGACGGCCACCGCGACCTCGACCTGGCCGTCGGCCGGGTCCGGTGCGGACAGCAACGTCACGTCGTCGAGCGACGCGTACCCGCCGGCGTTGCCGATCGCGCAGGCCAGCAGCGGTTCGTCGCCATCGGTGAGGATGGCGTCGTCCACCTCCACCCGGGCCCGCCAGTGCAGCGGGCGGCCCGCGTCGTCGGCGGCGCCCAGCAGGGCACCGTCCAGGGTCACCGAGCCGCCGTCGTTGCGCAGCAGGTCCAGGCGGCGCGGCGTGCCGTCCAGCACGGCGGCGGCCACGGCCGCCGGGTCGCGGGGCAGCCCGAGCTGCGCGGCCAGGTCACGGTGGGTGCCACCACGGGCCGGGTCGAGCGGGAGTACGGCAACAGGCGGCAGGTCGGGCAGGGTCCGGTCGCCTGGCAGGTCCGCCGGGCGGCGGCTCGGCGGTGGCGCGTACCGCCGGACGAGCCGGCGCAGCACGGCGCGCAACTGCGCGTCGCTCGCCGTGGCGATGACCAGCCGGGTCTTGCCGTCCGAATCCGGCCAGGTGAGGCCGTCCGGGCGGACCGGACCGTCGAGCTGGGCCAGCACCGCGTCGATCTCGGCGTCCGACCGGGCGGTGACCGTCTGCACCCGGGCGCCCCGGGCGGTCAGCGCGTCCGCGCAGGCCAGCACCGGCACCCGGGGCCGATCGGTGGCGCACCCGTCGGCGTCGCCCTGCCCGCCACCGCCGGAAGCGCCGCGACCGGCCTCGGCCGGCGGGTTGGCATCGGGCTCGGTCGGTGGTTTGGCGCCGGCCTCGGTCGATGGTTTCGTGTCGGCCTCGGTCGGTGGTTTGGTGTCGGCCCCGGTCGTGCCGCCGCAGCAGGCTCCGCCGCTGCCGCAGCCCCCGGGAGCGTCCCGCTCCGAAGCGAGGGTGAGCAGCACCACGTCGTACACGGAGGGCCTCCTGACTCTCGGCGCGACCCCTGCCGGCCGCGCCGTCACTACTTGTTAACCTGACACCCCGGGCTCGCCAACCGGTCGCCACCTGGCACCCGAGCCTTCTGGAGGCGGAAAAGATGCCAGCGATCGTGCTCCTCGGCGCTCAGTGGGGCGACGAGGGCAAGGGCAAGGTTACCGACCTGCTGGGTGAGCGGGTCGACTACGTCGTGCGCTACTCCGGCGGCAACAACGCCGGCCACACGGTGATCACCCCGGACGGCCAGAAGTACGCGCTGCACCTGATGCCGTCCGGTGCGCTCTCGCCGAACGCGATGATCGTCATCGGCAACGGTGTGGTGGTCGACCCGAAGGTGCTGCTCGCCGAGATCGACGGCCTGGCCGAGCGCGGCGTCGACGTGTCCCGACTGCGGATCTCCGGTGACGCGCACCTGATCATGCCGCACCACCGGGCGCTGGACCGGGTCATCGAGCGCTACCTCGGCTCGTCCCGGATCGGCACCACCGGGCGGGGCATCGGCCCGGCGTACGGCGACAAGGTGGCCCGGATCGGCATCCGGCTCCAGGACCTGCTCGACCCGGGCATCCTGCGCAAGAAGCTGGAACTCGCCCTGCGCGAGAAGAACCAGATCCTGTTCAAGGTCTACAACCGCAAGGCGATCGACCTTGAGGCGACCGTCGAGGAGTACCTGGCGTACGCGGAGCGGCTCAAGCCGTACATCGCGGAGACCCGGGCGATGCTCTGGGACGCCCTGGACCGGGGCGAGACGGTGCTGCTGGAGGGTGCGCAGGCCACCATGCTCGACATGGACCACGGCACGTACCCCTTCGTGACCTCGTCCAACCCGACCGCCGGTGGTGCCTGCGTGGGCGCTGGCATCCCGCCGACCGCGATCAAGAAGGTGATCGCGGTGAGCAAGGCGTACACCACGCGGGTCGGTGCCGGGCCGTTCCCGACCGAGCTGTTCGACGCGAACGGCGCGCACCTGCGCAAGATCGGTGCGGAGTACGGCACCACCACCGGGCGGGAGCGCCGGTGCGGGTGGTTCGACGCGGTCGTGGCCCGGTACGCGTGCCGCCTCAACGGTGTCACCGACCTGGTCATCACCAAGCTGGACGTGCTCACCGGCCTGCCCAAGGTGCCGATCTGCGTCGGCTACGAGATCAACGGCGTCCGGGTCGACGACATGCCGATGAGCCAGACGGACTTCCACCACGCCACGCCGGTGTACGAGGAACTGGACGGCTGGTGGGAGGACATCACCAAGGCCCGCTCGGTCGAAGACCTCCCGGAGAACGCCCGCCGCTACATCGCCCGCGTAGAGGAACTCTGCAACACCCGAGTGAGCGTGGTAGGCGTAGGCCCAGGCCGAGAAGAAAACGTCCAAATCCACCCCCTCCTCCCCTAACCCCACCCACCCTCCTGCTGCGCCTTTCCCCGGTGATCAAGAGGTTTGCGTCAGATTCGAGCGGAATCCTGACGGGAATCTCTTGATCACCGGGAGAGGCGGCGGGGTTTTCCACAGGGCCTCGGTGGTTGTCCACAGGGGCTTCGGTGGAGCGGGGCGGGTGGGCAGGGTGAGGCGGTGGGACCTCACCAGCTTCTTCGCGACGCCGCAGCCCGCCAGGATGGGATGATCACTCTGGCGCAGGCGCTGCGCGCCGGCCTGACCAGGGACCAGGTTCGACAGCTGCACCGGTCCGGCAGTTGGCAACGAATTCTGCGTGGATGCTTCGTCCCCGGTGTGGAGTTGAGCGATTCGGCAATGCGGCGGGCGCGCATCCGGGCGGCGCTGGTGAGCCTCGGGCCGAGCGCCTTTGCTGTTCTGGACACCGCTCTTGAGCTACACGGCATCGCGGGTCTTCGCCGGACTCTGCTGGTTCACGTCTCGGTGCCGGTTGATCACCCACGACCCCAGCGCGCTCTCGCGCCGTGGCTGATCGTGCATCAGGTCACCGTTCGTCCCGGCGACGTCGCCGAGGTCGTGGGCGTTCGCGCGACCTCTCCGCTTCGCACCGTCTCGGACGTCATCCTCCGGGTCGATCGCTACCCGGCCGTCTCTGTCCTCGACTCAGCACTGAACCAGGACCACCTCACCCCGGAACAGTTGACCCTGATGCCGGGTCTCATTAGGGGGCGGCGGGGTGCTGTGGCGGCCCGCAGTCACCTCGCCGAAGCGGATGGCCGTGCCCAGTCACCCCTGGAAACCCGCACCCGGCTGCGATGTGTCGATGGTCGAGTGCCTCCGGACGCCCTCCAGTTGGAGGTACGCGACGACGACGGATACCTGCTCGGCGTCGGTGATCTGGGCTGGCGCGGCCCGAGGGTGATCGCAGAGGCGGACGGCCGGGACGTCCACGGCACACCGGAGGCGGTCTACACCGACCGCCGTAGACAGAACCGCCTGGTCAACGCCGGTTGGACCATCCTCCGCTTCACCTGGCAGGACACCTTGAACCCCGACTACATCCCGCACACCGTCCGCCAGGCGATTGCCGCCGCCCGCTACCGAACCCCGTGATCAAGAGATTTGCGTCAGAAACAAGCCGAACCTTGACACAAACCTCTTGATCACCGGCTGTCAACAGGGGTGGGGGCGGGGGCAGTAGGATCTCGGACGTGCGGGTTCTCTTGGTGGGTGGTGGCGGGCGGGAGCATGCGCTTGCGCTCGGGTTGGCTGGCGATCCGGCTGTTTCTGCGTTGATCGCGGCACCGGGTAATCCGGGGATCGCTGGCGTGGCTGAGCTGCGGGCCGTGAACGCTTCCGATCCGGCCGCGGTGGCGGCGCTGGCCGTGGAGACTGGCGCTGACCTGGTGGTGATCGGGCCGGAGGCGCCGCTGGTCGCCGGGGTCGCCGACGCCGTACGCGCCAAGGGCATCGCCGTGTTCGGCCCCTCGGGTGAGGCTGCCCAGTTGGAGGGTTCGAAGACCTTCGCCAAGGACGTGATGACGGCCGCCGGTGTGCCCACGGCACGCGCCTACACCTGCACTGACCCGGAGAGCACCGCGCGGGCGCTCGACGAGTTCGGCGCACCGTACGTGGTGAAGGACGACGGCCTCGCCGCCGGCAAGGGCGTGGTGGTCACCGACGACCGGGCCGCCGCGCTGGCCCACGCGCGGGAGTGTGGCCGTGTGGTGGTCGAGGAGTTCCTCGACGGCCCGGAGGTCAGCCTCTTCGTGGTCACCGACGGTGAGGCGGCGCTGCCGCTGCTGCCCGCACAGGACTTCAAGCGGATCGGCGACGGCGACACCGGCCCGAACACCGGCGGCATGGGCGCGTACGCGCCGCTGCCCTGGACCCCGCCCGGCCTGGTCGACGACGTCATGCGCGACGTGGTCCACCCGACCCTGGCCGAGATGCGCCGTCGGGGCACGCCGTTCGCCGGTCTGCTCTACGTCGGGCTGGCGATGACCGCCGCCGGCCCTCGGGTGATCGAGTTCAACGCCCGCTTCGGCGACCCGGAGACCCAGGTGGTGCTCGCGCTGCTGGAGACCCCGCTGGGCGGGCTGCTGCACGCGGCGGCAACCGGCACGCTGGCCGAGCACCCGCCGCTGCGTTGGCGGGACGGCGCCGCGGTCACCGTGGTGCTGGCCGCGCAGGGTTATCCGGCCGCGCCGCATACCGGTGACGTGATCACCGGCGCGGACCGTCCGGGCATCATCCACGCCGGCACCGCCCGCCGGGCCAGCGACGGCGCGTTGCTGTCCGCCGGCGGCCGGGTGCTCTGCGGTACGGCCACCGGCACCGACCTGGCCGCCGCCCGGGACGCCGCGTACGCGCTGGTGGACGGGGTGGAGTTGGCCGGCTCGCAGCACCGTACCGACATCGCCGCCGCGGCGGTCGACGGCCGGATCACGATCCCCGGCTGAGCCCCGGCGGTACGCCAACCCTCAACTGACGTAGCGGCGCAGCTCCCGCGTGAGCACCTTGCCGGTGGCGTTGCGGGGCAGGTACTTCACGTAGACCACGTCCCGGGGTACGGAGAAGCGGGCCAGGTAGTGCCGGACGTACTCGCGGACCGCGTCGGGGTCGAGTGTCTCGCCGGGGTGCAGGGCGAGGAATGCGGCCAGTCGCTGGCCGTACTCGGGGTCGGGCACCCCGATCACCGCCGCCTCGCGTACCTGTGGCAGTCGGGCGAGCAGATCCTCCACCTCGGACGGGAAGACGTTCTCGCCGCCAGAGACGATCATGTCGTCGGCTCGGCCGTCGACGAAGAGCAACCCGTCGGCGCTGAGCCGACCGAGGTCGCCGGTGTCGAGCAGGCCGCCCCGGCTCTCCCGGCTGGCGCCGGAGGTGTAGCCCTCGAAGAGCATCTCGTTGCCGACGAAGATCCGCCCGACGTGTCCCATCGGTACGGGCTGGCCGTCGTCGTCGAGGATCTGCACGCGGGTGCCGTACGGCGGCCGGCCGGCCGAGGTGGGGGCGTGGCGTAGGTCCTGCGGGCCGGCGATGGACGCCCAGGAGACCTCGGTGGAGCCGTACAGGTTGTAGATGACGTCGCCGTAGACGTCCATGAACTTCGGCGCCAGTCCACCCGGCAGCGCCGACCCACTGACCGCGACGGCCTTGAGGGTGGGGCGGGGCTCCGGTGGGGGCACCTCCAGCAGTCGCTGGACCATCACGGGTACGGCGAACAGGGCGTCACACCGGTGCGCGGCCAGGGCGGCGAGCGTGGCGGCCGGGTCGAAGCGGCGGTGCAGCACGATTGTGGCGCGCAGCGCGAAGCTCAACTGGAGAGCGGCGAACCCCCAGGTGTGGAAGATCGGTGCGGCGATCATCACGCGGTCCCGGACGTGCAGCGGGATGCGGTCGATGATGGACACGAGCGGGCCGAACCCGTTCGGTGTGCGCCGGCGGGCGCCCTTGGGCGCACCGGTGGTGCCGGAGGTGAGCACGATGATCCGGCCGTCGCGCTCTGGTGGCCGCAGCTCGCCCGGCAGCGCCCCGGCCACCAGCTCCTCGCGGGCGCGTTCGTCGAGGCGGGGCAGTTCGGCGGGGAGCGCGAGGACCCGTTCGGCGAACTCGTCGTCGTGCACCAGTAGCCGTAGCTGCTGTTCCTCGGCGACCGTGCCCAACTGGGCGGCGGAGAGCCCGGTGTTGACAAGGACCGCGTCGGCGCCGAGCAGGGTGGCCGCCACGATCGCCTCGATGAACCCGTGGTGGTTGCGGCAGAGCAGACCGATTCGGTCGCCGGCCTGTACGCCGAGCCCGGCCCGCATCGACCGGGCCATTCGTTCGGCCCGGTCGAGGAGGTCCTGATAGGTCAGCTCGACGCCGTCCTCGTCGATGATCGCCGGACGGCCGGGGTCTCGGGCGGCTGCCTGGCGTAGTTCGCCGGCGAGACTCCACCCCCAGGTGCGCAACGCGTTTAGCTGCGAGACGATGCGGACCGGCCGGCCGGGGGTGAGCAGGCCGCGACGGGTCAGCGTGGCAACGACAAACGGCAGGTCCATGCCGCAGACCTCCTTGGGGTTGGTACGCGGACGGGTTTCCTGGCCCGGCCCCTGCCAAGGCGAGTCGGGCCAGGAAACCGACGGGATGGAGACGTGGCCCGGGTCAGCAGCCGGCCAGGACGCGAGGTCGGGCCGACGTGCTGATCGGTCAGCGGATCTGCATACCGGAGATCGCTCGGGAGATCACCAGTCGTTGGATCTCGGAGGTGCCCTCGAAGATGGTGTAGATCTTCGCGTCCCGGTACCAGCGCTCCACCGGGTGGTCGCGCACGAAGCCGGCCCCGCCGAGCAGCTGTACGGCCTTGTCGGTGACCGACACCGCCACCTCGCCGGCCTTGAGCTTGGACATCGAGCCCTCGCCGGCCGTGAACGGGCGGTTGTTGCGGCCCATCCAGGAGGCCCGCCAGACCAGCAGCCGTGCCGCGTCGATCTCCATCCGCATGTCGGCCAGCGTGAACGCGACCGCCTGGTTCTCGATGATCGGCCGGCCGAACTGGACCCGGTCCTTGGCGTAGTCCAGGGCGTACTCGTAGGCGGCCCGCGCCACGCCGAGCGCCTGGGCGCCCACTGTCGGTCGGGACAACTCGAAGGTACGCATCGCGGCCTGTCCGGTGGCCCGCTGTCCGGAGCGGGCCCGGTCGAGGCGTTGCAGCAGCGCGTCCCGACCACCGAGCAGGCACCGCCCGGGCACCCGTACGTCGTCGAGGAAGACGTCGGCGGTGTGCGACGCGCGGAGGCCGAGTTTGCGCAGCTTGCGGGTGGCGGCCAGGCCGGGGGTGCCGGGCGGTACGACGAACGCGGCCTGGCCGCGGGAGCCGAGCGTGGGGTCGACCGAGGCGGTGACCACGTGCACGCCGGCGATGCCGCCGTTGGTGGCGTACGCCTTCTGCCCGTTCAGCACCCACTCGTCGGTCGCCTCGTCGTAGACGGCGCGGCTGCGCATGGCGCCGACGTCGGAGCCGGCCTCCGGCTCGCTGGTGCAGAACGCGGCGACGGCCGGCGAGTCGACGTCGCCGAAGCACTGCGGCACCCATTCGACGAGCTGGTCGGGGGTGCCGGCGCCGTAGATGGCGGCGACGGCGAGCGAGGTGCCGAAGATGCTCAGCCCGATGCCGGCGTCACCCCAGAAGAGTTCCTCGCTGGCGATGGGCAGGGAGAGCCCGGTCGGGTCGGCCCAGCAGGTGGCGAGGAACTCGAAGCCGTAGAGGCCGACCTTGGCGGCTTCCTGGATCACCGGCCAGGGGGTCTCCTCGCGCTCGTCCCACTCGGCGGCGGCCGGGCGCACGACCTCGGCGGCGAAGCCGTGCACCCAGTCCCGCAGGTCCCGCTGTTCCTCGTTCAGGTCGAGCGAGAACTCGGCCATGTCAGGCCTTGGGGATGTCGAACAGGTTGGCGATGTTGGCGGCGAGACCGAGGTCGCCCTTGGCCTTCAGCTTGCCGGTCATGAACATCATCACCGGGTTGGCGCCACCGGAGACGATCTTCAGGAACTCCACCGGGCCCATGGTGAGGCTCAGCTTCGGGTCGTGCTGCGGGGTCTCGTTCACCTGGCACTTGCCGTCGGCGATGACCACCTCGTAGGTGTCGCTGCCGCCGTCCGGGCGACCGGTGACGACCCAGTGGATGACCGCGTTGGTGGAGCCGGCCCGGTCCGCGCGGAACAGCGACGGCATCCGGCCGAACACCTCGCCGAGGACCTTGCCGCGCAGGTCTCCGGACATCACCTGAGCGATCTTGTCGTCCGGGGTGGACTTGACCAGCTTGGCGAATTCCTTGGGCCCGACGTTGGCAAAGGTGGCCGGGTCGAAGTCAGTCATGAGATGCGCCTTCCGGGGAGATTTGCCTACTGGTGCGTAACCCTACGCACGAGTAGGTATGCTCGCAAGGTGTCCACCCCTCCCGCCTTCAAGCGCCTACCGCGCGCCGTCCGTGAGCAGCAGATGCTCGACGCGGCGGTGAAGGTTTTCTCCAAACGTGGCTTTCACGCAGCCAGCATGGACGAGATTGCGGAGGACGCCGGCATCTCCAAGCCGATGGTCTACGCGTACCTCGGGACGAAGGAGGAACTCTTCGTCGCCTGCCTGCATCGCGAGGGCACCCGCATGATGCAGGCCATCGCCGGGGCAGCCGCCCCCGATCTGCCGGCGGACGTTCGGCTCTGGCGCGGCCTGAAGGCGTTCTTCGGCTTCGTGGGCGCGCACCGCGACGGCTGGGCGGTGCTCTACCGGCAGGCCCGGGGGGAGCAGCCCTTCGCCGGTGAACTGGCCGCCATGCGAGCCCGGCTGGTCGAGGTGGTCGCCGGGATGCTCGACCACGCGCTGCGCGCCGAGGGCCGCGAGGTCAGCGCCGTCGACCTGGAGGTCGTCGCGTACGCGCTGGTGGGCGCCACCGAGTCGCTGGCCGACTGGCTCGCCGACCACCCGGACGCCGACCCGGAGAAGACCGCCACCCGGATGATGAACGTGGCCTGGCTCGGTGCCGGCCAACTTCTGCACGGCGTCACCTGGCACCCACAGCAGGACGCTGCCTGACCACCGCTCGGCGGCGGGGCCGGTACGCAACGAACGCGTCAGCGACGGGCGCGCTGGTGGGCGCGGCGGCGGAGCCAGCGGATCAACTCCAGCAGGAACGTGATCGCCACCGAGAGGCCGATCCCGGCGATGATGCCCTTGATGGGGTGGCGCTCGAAGACGAGTCCACCGAAGTAGCCGAGCAGCCCGCAGTACAGCGCCCAGGTGATCGCCGCGATCGTGTCGTAGAGCAGGAACGTCCGGCGGGGGTACCGCACCGCGCCCATGGTCAGGGTGACGGCCGTCCGACCTCCCGGCACGTACCGGGAGGTCGTCAGGATCACCCCGCCGCGCCGGTCCACCGCGCGTCGGGCCCACTCGGTGCTGGCCTGCCGGCGGCTGCCGTCGGGAAACCGGGCGAGCCGGTGCGCGCCGCCGCCACGCCCGATGGCGTACGAGATGTGGTCACCCACGAGCGCGCCGAGGGCGGCGGTGGTGATCACCAGGGCCAGGTTGGGGCGACCGCCGTCGGCGGCGAGCACTGCTGCGGTGATCACCGCCGCCTCGCCCGGCACGGCGGGGAAGAACGCGTCGACCGCGGTGAGCCCGAAGATCAGCAGGTACACCCAGGGTGAGGTGACCAGCTGCCGGAGCAGGTCGAGCGCCGATTCCATGCCCCCCATGCTCGCCGGGCGCGACCCGCCCGGGTGCCGAGTCGCCGGATCACCACCGCCCGGGAGTTGGGCACCCACCACCCGTCCGGGCGTAACGCACCTACCACCGCCTGGGCGTTACGCCGAGTGGACCAGGGCTGGCGGGGCGAGCAGCGGGCCGTGCGGCGTCTTGTCGTCGGTGGTGGGGCCGTGCGAGGTCAGCACCACCGGCGCTCCCAGCTCGGCGCCGACCGCCTCCGCCCAGTCCGACGGCGGGTCGTCGTAGATCGGGCGGGAGCGCAGCAGTCGGGCGGTGAGCGTGGCCTGCCGGTCCAGGTCGCCGGGCGGGCCGGGGGTGAGCCGGTCGGTGGTGTCGTAGCGGCGGCAGATCTTGAGCTGCGGTCCGGCGAGATCGAGGTGGGTCAGCGCCAGGCCGTCGACCCCGCCGGCTGCGGCGAGGGCGTACCGGTGGGCGACGGCGTCGAAGTGGCCGAACCGGAACGGACCTTGCCACGGGTTCGTGGCGTTGTGCCGGTCGGTGAGCGGCAGCGCCGGGTCCTCGGTCACCAGCGGGCCGGCCCCGTGCCGGGTGGTGACCAGCCGGAGGACTCCGATCCGGGTCACGGCGCCGGGCAGGCCGGCCTCGGCGAGCAGGCTGTCGGCGTTGGCGAACGTGGTGGTGCTCCACGTCGTGTACGGGTGGAAGCCGTGCCACTCGTCGAGCAGCACCCCCTGCGCGCCCTCGAAGACGCACGTCCCGGCGCGCAGCGCCCCGGCGAGCCAGCTCTCGTCGACGATCGCGACCCGCCCGGCGAACCCGGTGAACGCGGGCAGGCAGTCCTCGACCGGCGGCGCGTCCAGCGGGCCGAGCTCGGCGGTCAGCCGGTCCCGCAGGGCGGTCAGCCTGCGGCGCAGCAGCGCCGGGCGATGGCAGTCGGCGACCCGTGGCGCGTCGTCGGGGTGGGCGAGACCGTACGCGACGGCCTCGCCCACCCCCAGCCCGCAGGAGCCGTGCCGGTCGGCTCCCCGGGCGATCTCCCGAGCCCGGTTGGCGGCCCGGTGGTACGGGGTGGCGAGCAGCGCCGCCCCGTCCACGGTCAGCCGGTCGAGCGCGTCGTGCACCCCGACCGTGGCGAGATGGTCGGCCTCGGCGGCCAGCGCCAGCGGGTCCACCACCACGTGCCGCGACAGGTGCGTACGGACACCGGGGTGGAACGTGCCGGCGCCGAACTGCGCGAACGTGTGGTGCCGCCCGTCGCGCAACACGACGTTGTGTGCCGCCTGCGCGCCCCCGTTGAAACGGACCACGGTGTGCACGGGGCGGGTGGCGCAGAGCCAGTCCACCACCGTGCCCTTACCGGCATCGCCATAGCCGAGGTCGACCACCGCCACGTGCCTCACAGCCGGGTCACCCCGCCGGTGGTGTCACGGAAGGCCGGCAGCGTCGACACCTCGGCGCGCCGCCCCCGGTTGAGACGGGCCAGCGCCTTCGACACGGTGCCGGTGGCGCCGGAACCGGCGCGGTCCAGGTCGCGCAGGCCCTCGTCCAGGTCGATGGCCTGCTCGCCGAGGCCGATGGTGAGCGCGATGGTCTCGCAGACCGCGTCGAGGTCGTCGAGGACCACGGTGTTCTGCCCGAGCAGGTCCCGCCAGAAGTCCAGCACCTTGGCGTTGCCGGCGTAGTGGCTGCCGGCGGGGAGCAGAAAGTAGGTGTCCCAGCGGCGGGTCACCTCGTCCACGATCTGCCGCAGCGGCATGTCCTCGGCCAGGTCGTCGCCCATCAGGCCGGCCACCTCCCGCGCCTTCACCTGCGGGTACGCCAGCTCGTCGCCGATGATGAACAGGTAGCCGCGCCGGCCGCGCTTCTCCCAACTGTCGGTGACGGTGTGCCGGGCCATGAAGTACATGGCCAGCTCGTACGACTCGGTCATCTGCCCGCCGCCACCGCCTTCGAGGACGATCCGTCCGAGGTCGTCGTCCATCCGGTTGTCCGACTCGAACTGGCCGACCTGCAACGGCACCCGGTCGCAGGTGGCGTCGCCGATCGCGCCGAACATGATCTGCGGGTCGCTGGCGTAGCCCTGCCGTTGCAGCAGCCCGAGCAGCTGCGGCAGCTTGGTCTGCAGGACACGCGGCACCTTGAGCATCGAGCCGGTCACGTCGAAGAGCACGGCGACGGGCGTCGACTGCGGGTGCTCGGCGGAGTCGCGGCTCTCGCGGGCCGCGTCGCGGGGGTCGAGTGCGGAGTGCACGGTGCGCGCCCCGCTGTCGCTGTAGGAGAAGGCGCTCTTGCCGGTGGACCGGCGGTAGCGGTCGGCGGCGTCGTACACGTCGGTGGACCAGATTCCACTGCCCATGACAGCTCCTTAGGGGGTGAGGGTGAAGGGTCGGAAGGTGCGAGGCCCGTAGAGCCGGCCCAGCAGCTGGTCGAATTCGCGCAGCAGGCGCCAGGCGTCGTCGGGTCGGTTCTTGAGGAGGCGCTGCCGGCAGCCCTGGGCGAAGTTGAGCAGTTCGCGGGGCGCGTGGCGGTTCAGCAGCGAGGTCATGCAGCGGGTCGCCATCCAGATGTCGGTGCCCGGCCCGCAGGGCCGCTTCGCGGTGACCTCCTGCGGGTACCACTCCTCGTAGCTGGGCACCAGGGCCGGGATCGTGCTGCCGACCGGGGTGGAGAAGCACCAGTCGACAAGCACCAGGCCGTGGGCGTCCGGTTCGATGAGCACGTGCTGCGGCAGCACCGCTCCGTGCACGATCCCGGCGCGGTGGGCCAGGCCGAGCACCACCAGCAGCCGCCGCCACATCCAGGCCACGTCCCGGGCGTCCAACCCGTCCGGGTACGCGCGCCGCACCTCGTCGAGGTCGTGCAGGCCGGGCGCGGTGGCGAGCACGTTGACCCGCCGTTCGGCGCCGGTCGTGGCGTCCCGGTGCGGGAAGTCGTCGACCAGCCGGGGCACGTACGGCAGGTAGCGCGGGTCGCCGCGCTCGGCGATGGTGCGCAGGGCGTGTGCCTCGCGGGCCATCAGGTCGTTGTCGGTGGGTTGCCGGGGGAGTTTGAGCAGCCGGTCGTCGCCGACGTCGTAGAGGTCGGCCAGGTCACCGGAGTGGACCGGCGCGCCGAGGCGGTAGTCGCCGAGGATGGTGACGTGCCGGGCCTGCCACCGCGTGGTGACGTGGATGAACGCGTCGAGGGCCTCGGCGCGTACCCCCGGGTCTGCCGGCAGACGGTCAGGGTGCAGGGCCGCGACCAGCTCGCGGTAGCGACGGGCCGGCTGGTCCGCGCCGAACAGGTCGGCGTCGGTGCGGGCCGCCACGACCAGGCGGATCGCCTCGGCGGCCCTCATCGCACCGTCTCCTCGCGGGCGGGGCGCAGCAGCGCCGGGTGCAGCAGTCGGGCGTCGCCGGCCCGGTAGAGCCGGGCGCGCGGGCCGCCGCGGGCGCCGCCGCGCTCGGTGCTGGCACCGGTGCTCTCCACGAAGCCCGGCACGGAGAGCACCTTGCGGTGGAAGTTGCCGGCGTGCAGCGGGTGGCCCCAGACCGTCTCGTAGACGGCGCGCAGCTCGCTGATGGTGAACTCGGCGGCGAGGAAGCGCGTGGCGAGTGGGGTGTATTCGAGCTTGGACCGGGCCCGCTCCAACGCGTCGTCGATGATCCGGCCGTGGTCGAAGGCGAGCTGCCGGCTGGTCAGCGCGGTCACCGGCAGCCAGATCGCCTCGTCGGCGTCGGTGCCGGCGGCCGGGTCCGGCAGGTCGGGGGCGAACGCGAGGTGCGCGACCGAGACGACACGCATCCGCGGGTCGCGGTCGGGGGCGCCATAGCTGCCCAACTGCTCCAGGTGTACGCGGCGCAGCCCTTCGCCGCCGAGCCCGGTCTCCTCGGCCAACTCCCGTCGGGCACCGGCGGTCAGGTCCTCGTCGGGCTGGACGAAACCGCCGGGCAGCGCCCAGTGCCCCTCGAAGGGTGGCTGGCCCCGCCGGATCAGCAGCAGGTGCAGTGCGTCGTCGCGGATGGTCAGTGCCACCACGTCGACGGTCACGGCGACCGACGGGTAGGCCCCGGGGTCGTATGCGGCCAGGAAGTCCTGCTCGTCAACCATGTCTCTCTCAATCTGAGAACATCTCGATCTGAGAAGAACTTAGCGCATGAGAACGCCCCTGCCAAGCCCGATGTCCGGTTCGGCAGGGGCGTGTCAGCGCACGAGCCCCGCCAGGTGCGGTCGGCCGCGCGAGTCGTGCAGGGCGAACCCGCCGTCCGGCAGGAGGGCGAAGCTCACCGTGCTCGGCAGTGGTACAGGCAGCTTGAAGGCGACCTCGACGGTGTAGGCGTCCGGCAGCCGGTTCTCCAACGCCGCGAGGCAGCGCGCCTTGCTCCACATGCCGTGCGCGATCGGCCGGCGGAAGCCGAACAGCCGCGCCCCGAGCAGGGACGTGTGGATCGGATTGTGGTCCCCGGAAACCCGCGCGTACGCCGTACCGACGCGGGGTTCCACCCGCCAACGGGCCGTACCAGCCGGCGCCTCGGGGCGCTCGCCCCGGTCGCGCCGCTCGCCCCCGCCGGGCGTGCTCTCCCGAGCCAGGTACGTCGACACGCCGCGCCAGACCTCCTCCCCGGCCACCGAGCCGACCAGCACCACGTCCACCTGCCGCCCCCGGTCGTGCGGGCGCAGGTCCTGGGCGTACGTCGTGAAGTCGAGGGTTTCGTCGGAGGTGATCGGGCGGTGCACGGTGATTCGGTTGCCGACGTGCACCAGGCCGGTCAGCGGCAGCGGAAAGTCCGGCGCGGTCATCAGCCTCAGGCTCAGCGGGAAGCCCATGACGTGCGGAAACGTCGCGGGCAGCCGATCGGTGAGCCGGAACCCGCAGACCCGGTCGTAGTCGGCCAGATGCGCCCGGTCGACGGTCACCCCGCCCACGGTCAGCTCGACCGCCGGCAGGCCGGGCCCGCGCCGCCCACCGCCGAGGCCCGGCAGCGCACCGAGCAACGCCCGCCGGTACAGGGCACCGGCCGCCGGCATCCGGGGCAGCTCGACGCGCTCCCGGCCGCGGGTGGCCGGACCGGTGTTGGAGAGGTCGCGGGTCGCCTCGGCCGCTGCGGCGGTCAGGTCGTGTGTCTGCTCGGCGCTCAGGTCGTGACCGGAGGGCGCTGGCCGGCGGATCGCGTCCAGGGTTTCCCGTGTCAGGATCTCGGTGGGGCCGTCGATCAGCTCGTGGACCGACAGGTCGTCCGGGTCCTCGGTGGGCTGTCCTCTCCTCGCCATCACGCCCCCAGCAGGCTCTGGCCGCAGACGCGTACGACGTTTCCGCTGACCGCACCGGAGGCCGGCCAGGCCAACCAGCCGATCGTCTCGGCCACGTCCACCGGCAGCCCGCCCTGCGCCAGGCTGTTCATCCGTCGACCCGCCTCGCGGACCACCAGCGGGATACGCGCCGTCAGGCGAGTCTCGATGAAGCCGGGGGCCACCGCGTTGACGCTGATCTCCCGTTCACGCAGGGCCGGGGCGAGGGAGTCGACAAGCCCGATCACGCCGGCCTTGCTGGTGGCGTAGTTGGTCTGCCCCCGGTTGCCGGCGATCCCGGCGATCGAGGAGACCGCCACGATCCGCCCACCGGCCGGGATCAACCCCCGCTCCAGCAGGACATCGTTGATCCTCTCCTGGCTGGAGAGGTTGACGTCGATCACCTGGTCCCACCGGTCGGCGTCCATCCGGCCGAGCGTCTTGTCCCGGGTGATGCCGGCGTTGTGCACCACCACGTCCACGCGGCCCTGCCGGCCGGCCAGGTGGTCGGCGAGCCGGGTCGGCGCGTCCGGCGCGGTCAGGTCGAGCTGCACGGCCGTACCGCCGATGTCGTTCGCCACCGCGGCGAGGGCGTCCCCGGCGGCCGGGATGTCCAGCGCCACCACCTGTGCGCCGTCGCGGGCCAGGACGCGGGCCAGCGCCGCGCCGATGCCCCGGGCGGCCCCGGTGACCAGCACGACCTGCCCGTCCAGCGGGCGGTCCCAGTCGGCCGGGGCGCTCGCCGCGCCGGCACCGACCCGGATGACCTGCCCCGACACGTACGCGGAGCGGCCGGACAGGAGGAATCGGAGGGTCGATTCGAGGCTCGTGAGGGTGCCGGTGTCGGCGCGGGTCACGTAGACGAGTTGCGCGGTGGTGCCCCGGCCGAACTCCTTGCCGATGCTGCGAACGAGCCCTTCGAGAGCGCGCTGGGCGGTCGCCTCGCGCGGGGTCGGGCACTCCGACGGTGGGGTGCCGAACACGATCACCCGGCCGCTGGGCAGCACCGACCGGGCCTGCGGGTGGAAGAAGTCGTAGAGCTGGCGCAGGTCGGTCGAGTCGGTGATGCCGGTGGCGTCGAAGAGCAGCGCCCCGTACCGCTGGGGGGTGTCGCCGGGGGTGGTGGTGGCGTGGTCGGCCAGCTCGACCCCGGCGGCGGTCAGGATCTTGGCGACCGGCTCGGCGAGTCGGCCGCCGGTGGCCGCGCCGAGCAGCGCCGGCCCGGGCAGCAGCGGGTCGCCGGGCTGGTGTCGTCGCAGTCGCGGCGGGTCGGGCAGCCCGAGGCGCTTGACCAGCGCGCGGCCGGCGGCCGATTGGACGAAGCTCGCGTACCTGTCGGTCATGGGCGTAGCCTACTGGCGAGTAGGGTTGGTGCAACACATCTCAAGGAGGCGGATCGTGCAAAGCATCCGACGGGTCGCGGTCATCGGCGGCAACCGCATCCCCTTTGCCCGTTCCAACTCCCGCTATGCGGACGCGTCCAACGCGGACATGCTCGGCGCGGCGCTGGACGGCCTGATCGCCCGGTACGGGCTGGCCGGGCAGCGGGTCGGCGAGGTGGTCGCCGGTGCGGTGCTGAAGCACTCCCGCGACTTCAACCTCACCCGTGAGGTGGTGCTCGGCTCGCGGCTCGACCCGCACACCCCGGCGTACGACATCCAGCAGGCGTGCGGCACCGGCCTGGAGGCCGCGATCCTGGTCGCCAACAAGATCGCCCTCGGTCAGCTCGACGTGGGCATCGCCGGCGGTGTCGACACCACCTCGGACGCGCCCCTCGCCGTCAACGAGGACATGCGGCGCACGCTGCTCAAACTCAACTCCGCCCGGACGCTCGGCGAGCGGATGAAGATCGCCGCGAAGTTGCGCCCGCTCCAGCCGTTCAAGCCGGACATCCCGCGCAACGCCGAACCACGTACCGGCCTGTCCATGGGGGACCACGCCGCCCAGACGGCCCTGCGGTGGCAGATCGACCGGCGGTCCCAGGACGAGCTGGCGCTGCGCTCGCACCAGCGCCTGGCCGCCGCGTACGACCGGGGCTTCTTCGACGACCTGATGACGCCGTACCTGGGGCTCACCCGCGACCAGAACCTCCGCCCGGACACGACCGTGGAGAAGCTCGGCTCGCTCAAGCCGGTCTTCGGCACCCGGGGCACGGACGCCGAGCAGGCCACCATGACCGCCGGCAACTCGTCGCCGCTCACCGACGGCGCGTCCACCGTGCTGCTGGCCAGCGAGGAGTGGGCCGCCGCGCACAACCTGCCCGTGCTGGCCTGGTTCAGCTGGTCCGAGACGGCGGCGGTGGACTTCGTGCACGGCGACGAAGGGCTGCTGATGGCCCCCGCGTACGCGGTGCCCCGGATGCTGGCCCGTGCCGGGCTGACGTTGCAGGACTTCGACTACTACGAGATCCACGAGGCGTTCGCCTCGCAGGTGCTGGCCACCCTCGCCGCCTGGGAGTCGCCGGAGTTCTGCAAGGACCGGCTCGGCCTGGACGCGCCGCTGGGCGCGATCGACCGGGACCGGATCAACGTCAACGGCTCGTCGCTGGCCGCCGGGCACCCGTTCGCCGCGACCGGCGGGCGGATCGTGGCGACCCTGGCCAAGATGCTGGCCGAGAAGGGGAGCGGTCGCGGGCTGATCTCCATCTGCGCCGCCGGTGGTCAGGGCGTGACGGCGATCCTGGAGCGCTGAGCGCGGTCGCGGCGATCGTCCCTGACCTGCCCGCACAGGACGTCACATCCGCCCGGCCCGGTCCCGGTCGGTCCGGGCGGGTGACGGACAATGAGGTACGTGACGACGATCCCCAACGTGCTCGCCAACCGGTACGCCTCGCCCGAGTTGGTCGCCCTCTGGTCGCCGGAGGAGAAGGTCCGGATGGAGCGGCGGCTCTGGCTCGCCGTGCTCCGCGCTCAGCGCGACCTCGGCGTGCCGGTGCCGGACGGCGTGGTCGAGGCGTACGAGCGGGTGCTCGACCAGGTCGACCTCGCCTCGATCGCCGAACGCGAGCGGGTCACCCGACACGACGTGAAGGCCCGGATCGAGGAGTTCAGCGCGCTCGCCGGGTTCGAGCACGTGCACAAGGGGATGACCTCCCGGGATCTCACCGAGAACGTCGAGCAGTTGCAGGTGCGCGCCTCGCTGGAGCTGATCCGGGATCGGGTGGTCGCCACCCTGGCCCGGCTGGCCCGGCTGGCCCACGAGCACTCCGAGCTGGTCATGACCGGCCGTTCGCACAACGTCGCGGCGCAGGCCACCACGCTGGGCAAGCGGTTCGCGTCGGCGGCGGAGGAACTGCTGATCGCGTACGAGCGGCTGGAGGAGCTGATCGCCCGCTACCCGCTGCGCGGGATCAAGGGGCCGGTCGGCACGGCCGCCGACCAGCTCGACCTCTTCGACGGCGACGCCGACAAGGTGGCCGAGTTGGAGCGCCGGGTCGCCGAGCACCTGGGCTTCTCCCGCGTGCTGGACAGCGTCGGGCAGGTCTACCCGCGTTCGTTGGACTTCGACGTGCTGGCCGCGCTGGCGCAGACCGCCGCCGCGCCGTCGTCGCTGGCGACCACGATCCGGCTGATGGTCGGCCAGGAGCTGGTCACCGAGGGCTTCAAGCCGGGCCAGGTCGGGTCCAGCGCGATGCCGCACAAGATGAACACGCGCTCGTCGGAGCGGGTGAACGGCTTCGCGGTGATCATCCGGGGTTACCTGTCGATGGTCGGTGAGCTGGCCGGTGACCAGTGGAACGAGGGGGACGTGTCCTGCTCGGTGGTCCGCCGGGTGGCCCTGCCGGACGCGTTCTTCGCCGCCGACGGGCTGTTCCAGACCTTCCTCACCGTGCTCGACGAGTTCGGCGCGTACCCGGCGGTGATCAACCGGGAGTTGGAGCGGTTCCTGCCGTTCCTGGCCACCACCAAGATCCTGGTGGCGGCGGTCCGGCGTGGCGTCGGCCGGGAGGTCGCGCACGAGGTGATCAAGGAGCACGCGGTCGCGGTGGCGCTGGCCATGCGCGAGAAGGGCGCCCCGGAGAACGACCTGTTCGACAGGCTGGCCGCCGACGGCCGACTCGGCCTGTCCCGCGCCGACATCGACACCCTGGTCGCCGACCGCACCGCCTTCGTCGGCGCCGCCCCCGCCCAGGTGCAAGCGCTGACCCGCCGCATCACCAAGGTGGTGGAAACCCACCCAAAGGCAGCGACCTACTCCCCACCCCCCATCCTGTAACCCCCCTCCCCTCCCGCCCGCACCCCTCGGGTGATCATGAAGTTATTGCCCCGACACGCCGAGGCGGAGGGCAATAACTTCATGATCACTGGGGTCGGGCGGGCCGGGCCGGGGCCGGGCCGGGGTGGGTGGGTTAGTCGCCGGTGGGGGTTTCGGCGGCTGTGCGGAGGTTGGGGGCGCTTGCTGGTTCGGCGATGCCGCCGGGCGACCCCGTGAAGCCCGCGTCGTGTGCCGTGTCCGCGGCGACCGCCGGCTGGTCGGCCGGCATGACCTCGGGCGTCTTGGGTACGGCGACGACAGCCGTGCCGTACGCGCAGATCTCCATCCACATCTCACCGCAGTCCCGGCTGTCGAACCGCATGCCGATCACCGCGTTCGCGCCGAGCCGCAGGGCCTCCTCGCCGAGGCGGGCCACCGAGTCGGTGCGCCACCGGGTGAGGTTGTCGGGCGCCATCGGGTCGTACGCGCCACCGCGCAGGTTCTTGACCCCCTCGCGGTACGGGTTGCGCGTCCTGGCCATCGATGACACCACCTCACCGAGAATCTGGCGGATCTCGTAGCCGGGCAGTTGCTCCGTCGTCACGACCAGCACGTTTCCGATGCTGTCAGGAGTGGCGCGACCCGATCGTGTGCATTGTTCACCTGATCGGATGCTGCAAAACGACGCGGCGCGGACGGCCGGCACGAGCCCGACCATCCGCGCCGCGCGGGGCGCTAACCGTCAGACACCGGCCGTCGAGGTGATCCAGGCCCGGTTGTACGCGACACTGCCGTAGTTCTGGATGCTGGAGCCGTCGGCCGTGGAGGCCACCCCGACCTGCTGGTTGTTGTAGAACTGCGGGCCGCCCGAGTCGCCCCGCCAGGCGTTGCCGTTGATCCGGGTGCTGCGGATGGCCTGCCCGCCGTACGCGTCGGTGACGCTGTTGCTGGTCACCCGGACGGTGGCGGTCTTCAGCTGCGTGGACGCGGAGCAGCCGCTGTAGCAGGTCATGCCCCAGCCGTAGATCGAGTTGGTGGAGCCGATCGGCGGGTTGCTGCTGGCCAGGCTCACCGTCGAGGTGCTGACGGTGCTGGAGAGCCGCATCAGGGCCAGGTCGTAACGGGTGTAGGTGGCGCTTACCGTACGGGTGACGCCGCCGGAGGTGCGGTTGACGCTGCCGACGCGTACCGACATGGTGCCGCTGATGCAGTGCCGGGCGGTGAGCACCCACTGCGGTGCGATCACGCTGCCGGAGCAGGTGAACGAGCCGTTGCTGAGCACCGCGGCGGCCCAGGGCGCGGACGAGACGGTGCCGCCGCCGATGATGGGTTGCGGGCCGGCCGGGGCGGCGACCGCGCCGGAGGCGCTTCCGAGGGCGCCGGCGAGCGCGACGCCGAGCATGGCGAGCAGGGGACGGATGCGCATCGAGGACTCCTTGGACGGGGGCGGACCCGGGGTCGCCGGGTGCGGGAGGACGCCAACGGAGGTCCCCGCCAGCGCTAGAATCGAGCTACGTCGATGTACGGTAGGCCCATCGGCGGTCGTTTTCAAGAATTTGATCGAGGCGGCTCAATGTAACGATTTGGCCACCCGCAGCGCCGAATATGCCCTGGTGGGAGTGTGTGTCCCGCATCGTCGCCCGGTTCGGCCGCCAGTAATGTTGATCACTGTCTGAACTGCGCCCGGCCGGTGCGTCCGCGGCGATATCTGCCAGGTAGGCTGGCTGCGCTCGCCCGTTGTGGGTCGGCACCCAACTGCGTACACAGTCAGGAGTGCCCAGTGCCTCGCGTCGTCGTCGACGTCATGCTCAAGCCCGAGATCCTCGATCCGCAGGGCCAGGCCGTCGCAAACGCGCTGCCCCGGCTCGGCGTCAGCGACGTCGCCTCAGTTCGGATCGGCAGGCGGATCGAGATCGACTTCACCGGTGAACCGGACCTGGACCGGGCCCGGGAGATCGCCGACAAGTTGCTCGCCAACCCGGTCATCGAGGACTTCACCGTCCGCCTGGTCGAGGCTGACGAGCCCGCGGACGCCCGCTCGTGACCGCCCGGGTCGGTGTGGTCACCTTCCCCGGCTCACTCGACGACGGGGACGCGGCCCGTGCCGTCCGGATCGCCGGCGCCGAGCCGGTCCGGCTCTGGCACGGTGACCCGGGTCTGCACGGGGTCGACGCGGTCGTGCTCCCCGGCGGCTTCTCCTACGGCGACTATCTGCGCTGCGGCGCCATCGCCCGGTTCGCGCCGGTGATGGAGACGATCGTGGACGCCGCCCAGGGGGGCCTGCCGGTGCTCGGCATCTGCAACGGCTTCCAGATCCTCTGCGAGGCGCACCTGCTGCCGGGCGCGCTCACCCGCAACCAGCACCTGCACTTCCGCAACCGGGACCAGATCCTGCGGATCGAGTCGGCCGGCACCGCCTGGACCAACGCGTTCCAGCCCGGCCAGGAGGTGCTCATCCCGGTGAAGAACGGCGAGGGCTGCTACGTCGCCGACACCGAGACGCTGGACCAGCTCGAAGCCGAGGGCCGGGTGGTCGCCCGCTACGTCGGCGGCAACCCCAACGGGTCGCTGCGCGACATCGCCGCGATCACCAACTCCGCCGGCAACGTGGTCGGCATCATGCCGCACCCCGAGCACGCGGTGGAGGCGCTCACCGGCCCTTCGTTGGACGGCCTCGGCTTCTTCACGTCGGTCCTCAAGCACTTGGTCGGGGCGCCGGCATGAGTGCGAGGAGCGGCTCCGGCGGGCACCAGCGCAGCGAGGAGAGGTCATGACCACCCATCCGGACCCGGTACGGGACACACCGGAGGCGTACTCCGCTCCCGCCCAGCCGGCCACGGCCGACTGGACCGACAGCGTGGACACCGTCCCGCGCGCCGACGGCACCCCGGGCGAGCTCCAGCCGTACACCGAGCTGGGCCTCCGCGACGACGAGTACGACCGGATCCGGCAGATCCTCGGCCGCCGGCCCACCCAGTCCGAGCTCGCGATGTACTCGATCATGTGGAGCGAGCACTGCTCCTACAAGTCGAGCAAGGTGCACCTGCGCCAGTTCGGTGAGAAGGCCCCGCACAGCGACCGTCTGCTCGCGGGCATCGGCGAGAACGCCGGTGTCGTGCAGATCTCCGCTGAGCTGGCGGTGACTTTCAAGGTCGAGTCGCACAACCACCCGAGCTTCGTCGAGCCGTACCAGGGTGCGGCGACCGGTGTCGGCGGCATCGTCCGCGACATCCTCGCCATGGGTGCCCGCCCGGTCGCGGTGATGGACCCGCTGCGCTTCGGTGCGGCTGACCACCCGGACACCGCCCGGGTGCTGACCGGCGTGGTCGCAGGCGTCGGCGGCTATGGCAACTGCCTCGGCCTGCCCAACATCGGTGGCGAGCTGGTCTTCGACCCGTCCTACCAGGGCAACCCGCTGCTCAACGCGCTCTGCCTGGGCGTGCTGCCGGTCGACCGGTTGCAGAACAAGGCCGCCGCAGGGCCCGGCAACGTGGTCGTGCTGATGGGCGCCAAGACCGGCCGGGACGGCATCGGTGGAGTGTCCGTGCTGGCCAGCGCCACCTTCGACGAGGGCAGCGAGGCGCGCCGCCCCGCCGTGCAGGTCGGCGACCCGTTCACCGAGAAGCTGCTGATCGAGGCGTGCCTGGAGCTGTACGACGGCCAGTTGGTCGTCGGCATCCAGGACCTCGGCGGCGCCGGTCTGACCTGCGCGCTCACCGAGACCGCCGCCGCGGCCGGCACCGGCATGCGGGTCTGGCTGGAGCGGGTGCCGCTGCGGGAGCCCTCGATGGACCCGCACGAGATCCTCGCCAGCGAGTCCCAGGAGCGGATGCTGCTGGTCGTCGAGCCGGACAAGCTCGAGGCGGTGCTCAAGACCGCCGACAAGTGGGGCGTGCTCGCCACCGCGATCGGCGAGGTCACCGCGCCCGAGCCGGACGGCAGCCCGGGCCGACTGCTGATCACCTGGCAGGACCACCTGGTCGTCGACGTGCCGCCGGGCTCGCTGGTCGACGACGGCCCGGTGTACGCCCGTCCGATGCGGGAGCCGGCCGACCTGATCCTGCTCCAGGCCGACCGGGCCGAGACGCTGCCCCGACCGGCCGAGCCGGAGGCGCTGCGGGAGACCGTGCTGCGCATGATCGCGTCGCCCAACCTGGCCGACAAGACCTGGGTCACCGAGCAGTACGACCGTTACGTGCTGGGCAACACCGTGCTCGCCCAGCCGGAGGACGGCGGCGTGATCCGGATCGACGAGCGGACCGGGCTCGGCGTGGCGCTGTCGGTGGACGGCAACGGCCGGTATGCCCGGCTCGACCCGTACAACGGCACCAAGCTGGCCCTGGCCGAGGCGTACCGGAACGTGGCGGTGACCGGCGCGACGCCGATCGCCGTGACCAACTGCCTCAACTTCGGCTCGCCGGAGGACCCGGGCGTGATGTGGCAGTTCGCCGAGGCCGTGCGCGGCCTGGCGGACGGCTGCCTGGAGCTGGGCATCCCGGTCACCGGCGGCAACGTCAGCTTCTACAACCAGACCGGCGCGGCGGCCATCCACCCGACCCCGGTGGTCGGCGTGCTGGGTGTCCTGGACAACGTCGCCGACCGGGTGCCGATGGGCTTCGTTCCGCGCCCCGGCGGCGACCACGACCAGCTCTACCTGCTGGGCGAGACGAACGTCGAGCTGTCCGGTTCGGAGTGGGCCTGGGTGACGCACGAGCACCTCGGCGGCATCCCGCCGCAGGTCGACCTCCTGCGGGAGAAGGCGCTCGCCGAGCTGCTGGCCGAGGCGGCCCGGGTGGGTCACCTCAGCTCGGCGCACGACCTGTCCGACGGAGGCCTCGCCCAGAGCCTGGTCGAGTCCTGCCTGCGGCGCGGCGTCGGCGCCCGGATCGCGGTGCCGGAGCAGTTCGCCGACGGCTCGATGCCGTTCGTCTACCTGTTCAGCGAGTCCGCCACGCGGGCGCTGGTGTCGGTGCCGCGCGGCCACGACAAGGCGTTCGCGGCGCTCTGCGCCGAGCGGGGGGTGCCGTTCGAGCTGATCGGCGTCACCGACCCGTCCGGCGGTGCGCTGGAGGTGCACGGCCAGTTCCGGATCGGCCTGGACGAGCTGCGCGCCGCGCACACCGAGACGCTGCCGCGCCTCTTCGGCGGTGCCACCGCCGTCGAGGTGTCCGCGCCGGCCGCTGGCGTGGCGGGCGCGGTCGAGGCCGTACCGCTGCCTGTCGCATCGGACGCGGAGGTCGCACCGGTGGACGCCGCCGAGGTGGTCTCTGAGCCCATCGCCTCGTCGGGCCCCTCCCCGGAGACCGGCGTTGTCGAGCCGATCGGGTCGGAGTCGTCCGATGGGTCGTCCGAGTCGGACACCGGTGCCACCGACCCGTCGCCTGACGAGCGCTGAGGCATTGGCGGCGGCCGTCTACGGTCAGCCCGGATCGGGTGCCCGATTCGACTGGGGGTTGACGGGCGCCGCCGAACTCGGCCGGGTCTGCGCGGCCCTGGTGGTGGTGGACGTGCTCTCGTTCACCACCGCCGTCGAGGTGGCCGTCGCCCGTGGCATGCGGGTACACCCGTTCCCGTGGGGTGAGCAGGCCGCCGAGTACGCGGTGCGGGTCGGCGCGATCGCCGCGGTCGGCCGCCGGCAGGTGACGACCGACCATCCGTGGTCGCTCTCGCCGGCCGCGCTGACCACCGCCCCGGTGGTACCGGACCTGGTGCTGCCGTCGCCGAACGGCTCCGCGATCAGCGCGGCCGCCAGCGCCACCGGGCTGCCGGTGGTCGCGGCGTGCCTACGTAACGCACCCGCCGTCGGGCGATGGCTGCGCCGCCAGGGGTACGGCACGACGGACGCCCCGATCGGCGTGATCGCCTCGGGGGAGCGCTGGCCGGACGGTTCCCTGCGGCCTTCGGTCGAGGACCAGTTGGGCGCGGCAAGCGTGCTCGACGCCCTCTCCGGTGTCCCGGGCGGGCTCTCCGTGGAGGCGGCCATGACGCTCGCCGCGCTGGCCAGCACCCCCGACGTGCCCGCTGCGGTGCGCGGAAGCGTGTCCGGCCGGGAACTGACCGAGAGTGGCTTCGCGGAGGACGTGGCGGTCGCCGTCCAGGTCGGCGCGTCGACAGTCGTCCCGGTCCTCCGCCAGGGCGTCTTCTCCGCCGCCTGACGGGCGGCCCGCTGCCGCTTGTCTGACCCGCTGCCTGATCGGCGGCCCGCTTGCCGGCGGCGGTGATGATCAACACGACATCGGCGATGTTGGTGTGTCCGGGCACCTGGGACACCCCGACTTCACGGACACCGAGTGGATCTCGCGCCGTTGGCGTGCTCGTCACCCGGCGCGGCCTGCTTGTCGGCAACGAGAACGGCCGCCCGGAACTCCGGGCGGCCGTTCTCGCTGTGCGGTGGGGCGGTGCGTGTCGGGTCAGTCGTCCAGCCAGTCGAGGCGTCGGCCGCCCCGCTCGGTCGGCGGTGGGCCGTCCGGCCGGGCCCGGCCACCCTGCTGGTCGTAACCGCCCCGGTCGTCGTAGCCGCCGCGCTGCTGCGGCGGGGCTTCCTGGCCGTAGCCGCCGGCCGGCTGACCGTAGCCACCCTGGTCGTACCCGCCGCCCTGCTGGCCGTAGCCACCCTGGTCGTAGCCCCGGTCGTCGTAGCCGCCGCGCTGCTGCGGGGTCTCCTGGCCGTAGCCGCCCTGGTCGTACCCGCCGGCCGGCTGGCCGTAGCCACCCTGGTCGTACGCGCTGGTCTGCTGGCCGTAGCCACCGGTCGGCTCGGCCGTCCGCCCACCGTACGGGGCAGCGTCCGGCTGGCCGTAGCCCTGGCCCTGCTCCGGCTGGTAGACGCCGGTGGCGTACGGGTCGGCCGGGGCCGGGTACTGGGTGCTGTCCCCGGTGTACCGGCCGGTCGGCTCGTCGAAGCGCTCGCCACCGGCGGGAGCCGGTGGGTAACCGGCCGCCCCGGCCGGGGCGGTGTAGTCGCGGCTGCCGTAGCCGCCACCCGAGGCCGGTGCGTTGCCGTAGCCGCCACCGGAGGCCGGTGCGCCGCCGTAGCCCGCACCGGAACCGGGCGCGGCGCCGTAGCCCGCACCGGAACCGGGCGCGGCACCGTAACCCGCACCGGAACCGGGCGCGGCGCCATAGCTGTCACCGGCCGCGCCGTAGCCGCCGTCGGGGGTCGCCGCCGTGCCGTAGCCGCCGCCCGAGGCCGGTGCGTTGCCGTAGCCACCGGCACCGTAGCCACCGGGCGCGGGCTCGTCGCCGTAGCCGGCGCCGCCCCAACCCTGCTGGCCCGCCGCGCCGTACGGCTGCGCGGGCGCGCCGTACGGGTCCGGTGGCACGTCGTCGACGACCGGGCGGTGCATCATGGTCGGTGCCTCGCTCAGGGCAGCGCCGCCGACCATCGTCGGATCGGGGCCGCCGCCGGGCCGGTTGACCACCCGGGTCTGGTCTTCCGCCCCGCGGAAGCCGCCCCGCGCCGCCGGCACCGCGCCGGCCGCACCGGCAGCCGCCGGCTCGTCATCGTCGTCGCCGTTCTCCTTGCGCCTCATCCAGAGCAGCACGATCGTGCCGACACCGGCCGCGACGAGCAGACCACCGAGCAGGATGATCAGGTACGAGCCGAAGCCGCCACCGTCGTCCTCGTTCGCGGCGTTCGCCGGGGCACCCGGGGTGGCTTCGCCGGTCGGCTGCTCCTCGGCGCCCTCCTCGGTCGCCTCGTCCTCGGGCGTGGGCTCGACGGTGGGAGACGGGGTGGCGCTCGGCGTCACCTCGACTTTGATCTCCAAGCTGATGCGCTGCCCGGTGACGGACTGTCCCGCGTTCGCGTTGAAGCTCTTTACCGCGTTGATGTTGTTGGACGACGCGCCCACGTCGATCCGACCAGGGGTGATCGGGTTCTGCGTGTTACCGGTGAACCGGAAGTTGCCGCTGTCATCGCTGATCGTGTCGTAGCGGTGGCCGGCGCTGTCCTGGAGGATCACGATCGCGTTCGGCACCGCGTCGCCGTTCGCCTTCACGACGACCTTGCCCGCGACCGATTTCACAGTCTGGTTCTGCGGCGGCGTCGGCGGCGCGGCCTTGCCAATCAACGTGACCGTGGTAGATGCGTCCTGGCTCCTATTGGGCAGGCCTGAGTCAGTGGCGGTGACAGTCACACGGGCAGTCCCGTTGGTGGCATCGTCCGCGAGCCTGAACGTGGCCTCAAAGGTGCCGCTTGACGTCACCCGACCACGGGAGCATCCGTCAACGCAGGTCAGCTTGGGGTTGCTTGAGCTGAAGCTGATGTCAGCAGGCTGCGAGCCATCCGCAAAGGCGAGCCTATAGCTGATCTTTGTGGTCTTGCCGGCCTCGACGCTGCTCGGCGAGGCCGACACATCCGTAACGTCGGGCGCGGCCATGGCTGGTGTGGCGGGGACGGCGAGCAGAGCGCCGGCAACCAGCGCTACGACCACACCGGCCCGCTGCTTCCAGGCACGTCGGTGTGTTGACACGTCCACCGCCTTCCGGGCTGACTTCCCTTGGCCGGCGGGGCGCCGGGCCGGGGATCATCACGGTACGAATACGCCGTCGGCCACTATGCCTTGTCTGAGTGGATCGGCGCGACCCAGGGCCAGCGTCGGGTGCTCCGGCTAAGGGTCGTATCGTCCCGTCGTGTCCTCTCCGCACAGTAAATCCACCGCCGTAGCAGCGGCTCTGTCGGCGCTTGACGAGGGGCGTACGGCCGAACGGCCGGTACTCCGAGAAGCGGTCCGGTCGTTGTTGGCCGTCCTCGCGGAGCGCGCCCCCGGCCGTTCGGTGGAGGTGCGCGTTCCACCATACGGTGCGATCCAGTGCGTTCCCGGTCCCCGACACACCAGGGGAAACCCGCCGAACGTGGTCGAGATGTCCCCGGTGACCTGGTTGGAGTTGGCCAGCGGTCGGATCGGGTGGGGCGAGGCGGTCACCGACGGTCGCGTCCAGGTGAGCGGCATCCGGGCGGACCTCTCGGCGTATCTGCCCCTCTAGCTGCCCGAATGCCCGGGTGAGCATGACGCTGCGCAGGGAAACCGTGACTATCTGTATTGACACTGATTCGCGTACACTGTCAGGCGACGACAGTGGTCCCGGCCGAGGAGTGTGGATCCGCCCCGTGATCCCCGCTAGGCCGGTCCAGACCAGCATGAGGGAGCGGTAGTGCCCCGAGGCGACGGCCGGCTGAGCCACGACCTTGATCCCCAACGACCTGGCCCCCAGGACGCCTGTGGCGTCTTCGGTGTCTGGGCCCCCGGCGAAGAGGTCGCCAATCTGACCTACTTCGGCCTCTATGCCCTGCAACACCGTGGCCAGGAGGCTGCGGGCATCGCGGTGAGCGATGGGTCCGGCGTGGTGGTCTACAAGGATCTCGGCCTGGTGGCCCAGGTCTTCGACGAGCCCACCCTCGCGAGCCTGCGCGGTCACCTGGCGATCGGGCATGCCCGATACTCCACGACCGGCGCCTCCAACTGGGAAAACGCCCAGCCGACCATCCGGTCGACCAGCTCCGGCACGACCATCGCGTTGGCCCACAACGGCAACCTGGTCAACACCGCCGAGCTGGAGAAGGAGGTCGCCGAGCGCGGCCTGGTGGCGGACGGCTCGACCAACGACACCTCGCTGGTGACCATGCTGCTGGCCAGCCGTCCTGACCTGTCGGTCGAGGCGGCCGCACTGGAGGTGCTGCCGCAGCTGCGCGGGGCGTTCAGCTTCGTCTTCATGGACGAGTCGACGCTCTACGCGGCCCGTGACGCGCACGGCGTACGCCCGCTGGTGCTTGGCCGGCTGGAGCGTGGCTGGGTGGTGGCCAGCGAGACCGCCGCGCTGGACATCGTCGGTGCCAGCGTGGTGCGCGAGGTCGAGCCCGGCGAGTTGATCGCGATCGACGAGGAGGGGCTGCGCTCCACCCGGTTCGCGGCGCCGGAGCCGAAGGGTTGCCTCTTCGAGTACGTCTACATCGCCCGCCCGGACGCCACGATCGCCGGGCGCAACATCCACGCGGCACGTGTGCAGATCGGTCGGCAGTTGGCCAAGGAGCACCCGGTCGACGCCGACCTGGTGATTCCGGTGCCCGAGTCGGGCACGCCGGCCGCGATCGGCTACGCCGAAGCGTCCGGCATCACCTACGGCGCGGGCCTGATGAAGAACCCGTACGTGGGGCGCACCTTCATCCAGCCGTCGCAGACCCTGCGTCAGCTCGGCATCCGGCTCAAGCTCAACCCGCTGCGGGAGAACGTCCGTGGCAAGCGGCTGGTGGTGGTGGACGACTCGATCGTTCGCGGCAACACGCAGCGGGCCATCGTGCGGATGCTGCGCGAGGCGGGTGCGCTGGAGGTGCACGTCCGGATCTCGTCTCCGCCGGTCAGTTGGCCGTGCTTCTACGGCATCGACTTCGCCACCCGGGCGGAGCTGCTGGCCAACGGGCTGGACAACGATGGCATTCGGCGTTCCATCGGCGCCGACACGCTGGGTTACGTATCACTTCCCGGCCTGATCGCCGCGACCGAGCAGCCGAAGACTCGACTGTGTCGGGCATGTTTCGATGGGGAGTACCCGATCGAGCTGCCGCCCGGCAACCTGATCGGCAAGCACGTGCTCGAAGGGGTGGGCCGGCGGGTCGCCAACGAGGCGCCGGAAACCCCGCACAGCAATGGCTCGCTCGTCGCCACTCCGGCTGGCGTGACCGCCAACCGCCCGTAGTACCAACCGGCGCGGCCCGGCCACCGCCGGCGCGGCACCGAGAACCACAAAGGGGAGAACCGTGACGCACGTGTCCGAGCGCAGCGGCGCAGGAAGCAGCCCGACCGGCGCCGGTGGCGACCGTCAGCCCTGGACGGCTGGCGCTGGCCGTCAGACGCGCAAACGCTCGGTCTCGTACGCCGACGCCGGCGTCTCGATCGACGCGGGTGACCGGGCGGTCGAGCTGCTCAAGTCGAAGGTGCGGCAGACCCGCCGCCCCGAGGTGCTGGGTGACCTGGGCGGCTTCGCCGGCCTGTTCCGGCTGGACACGACGAAGTACAAGAACCCGATCCTGGCGTCCTCCACCGACGGTGTGGGCACCAAGCTGGTGATCGCCCAGCAGATGGACATCCACGACACGGTCGGCATCGACCTGGTGGCGATGGTCGTCGACGACCTGGTGGCCTGTGGTGCCGAGCCGCTGTTCCTGCTCGACTACATCGCCACCGGCGAGGTCGTGCCGGACAAGGTGGCCGAGATCGGCGCCGGCATCGCCGACGGCTGCCGGTACGCGGGCTGCGCGCTGCTGGGCGGGGAGACCGCCGAGCACCCGGGTGTGCTGCGTCCGGACGAGTACGACATCTCCGCGACCGGCGTGGGCGTTGTCGAGGAAGCCGACATCCTCAGCCCCGAGCGGGTCCAGGTGGGTGACGCGGTCATCGCCATGCGCTCCTCCGGTCTGCACTCCAACGGTTACTCCCTGGTCCGGCACGTGCTGCTCGGCGCGGCCCGGATGCGGCTGGACATCGTGATCGACGACTTCGGCCGGCAGCGGACCCTCGGTGAGGAGTTGCTCACCCCGACCAAGATCTACGCGAAGGACTGCCTGAAGCTGATCGCCGAGGCGGACGTGCGGGCCCTGTCCCACATCACCGGCGGTGGCATCCCCGGCAACCTGGTCCGGGTGCTGCCGGAGCACGTTGACGCGGTGGTCAACCGGTCCACCTGGAAGCCGCAGCCGGTCTTCGACCTGATCCAGTCGAAGGGCCGGATCGACGACCAGGACATGGAGTCGACCTTCAACATGGGCGTCGGCATGTTCGCCATCGTGTCGGCGGAGGACGCCGACCGGGCGCTGGCCACGCTGACCGGCCGGGGTGTCGAGGCGTGGCAGGCCGGCGAGATCATCGAGGGCACCGGCAACGTGCAGATGGTTGGTCAGCACACCCGCGGATGATCACGCTCTGGTGATCGTACGGGCACCTGATGGGGGGTTCACCCGAGCGGCCAATGCCGCCTAGCCTGAAGGGCTCAGGCTCGGCGGAGGAGGGCGATGGCTGCTCGGGAACACTCGTTCAGCGGTATGCGCGGCTTGGCCGCGGTCCCGTCGTACGTCGTGATGCAGCCCACCACCCTCTGCAACCTGGACTGCGCGTACTGCTATCTGCCGTTCCGGGCCACCGACCAGCGGATGTCGGTGCCGGTGGCCGAGGCGGTGGCGGCGGCGGTCAACCCGTGGGCGGCGTCCGGGCGGTTCTCGGTGGTGTGGCACGGCGGTGAGCCGCTGGCGGCCGGCCGCGAGCACCTGGCCGACCTGATGGCGCCGTTCGGGCCCGAGGTCGAGCACCACGTGCAGACGAACGCCACGCTGATCGACGACGAGTGGTGCGCCTTCTTCGCCCGGCACGAGATGCGGGTCAGCGTGAGCGTGGACGGGCCCCGGGAGCGCAACGGCGACCGGGTCAACCGGGGTGGCCAGCCGGCGTACGACCGGATCCTGCGGGGTGTGGCCGCGTTGCGCCGGCATGGCCTGCCGTTCTCGGCGCTGGCCGTGGTGTCCCGGCCGGCGCCCGGGCTCGCAGCCGAGCTGTACGACTACTTCCTCGGGTTGGGCTGTGACGTGCTCGGCATCAACATCGAGGAGACCGAGGGGGTCAACACCCGCGACAACCGCCACGACCCGGCGGCGGTGACCGCGTTCTGGGCCGAGCTGGTGTCGGCCTGGCGTCGGGAGCCTCGGATCCACCTGCGCGAGGTCGAGTGGTCGCTGCGGTACACGGCGGCGGTGCTCGACGACGCGGCCGACGGTGTCCTGCCCCGCCGACTGGATCCGATCCCGACCATCGGGCACGACGGCACGGTGACGGTGCTCTCCCCGGAGCTGGCCGGCTTCACCGACCCGCGGTACGGCGATTTCAGCAGCGGAAACGTCCTGACCACCCCGCTGGCGCAGATCCTCACCGGTGCGGCGTCGACGCCGTGGGTGGGCGAGTTCCTGGCGGGGGTGGAGGCGTGTCGGGCGACCTGCCCGTACTTCGGCTTCTGTGGCGGCGGTCACGCGGCGAACCGTTACTTCGAGCTGGGGCGTTTTGACGGTACGGAGACCGAGCACTGCCGCAACAGCAAGATCCGCTTATTGGAGGGAGTGTTGGAGCATGCCCGAGACCACCAGTCACCGGCGGCCTGAGCACGAGGCGAGTGACACCCCGACCGGAGTCACCGAACGGGTGCGGGAGGCCGCGCCGGGGCTCGTCGCACTGCTCCAGGAGGCCGCTGACGCGCGGCGGCTGCGGGCGGAGGTGTCGGGCGGGGACGGCGCCAGCGCGGTCTGCGCCTGGAACCACTTCGAGAACATCCCGACCTTCTACAACTGGAACAACCGCCCGCGCTGATGTCAGCCGCGATCAGGGGCCTGTCGGCCGGTCGGAGTGGTCTCCGGCCAGGGCAGGCCCCTGATCATCGGCACCGGTGCCGCTCCCGACGGGCACATGCGTGAGCACGCGGGGCTTACCGCGTGCTCAGTTGCGTCGAGAGGTCAGCGGGTCGGACGAACCCAGGGATCCGGGTCGTCGTCAGCGTGATTCTCATCATCGTCGTCGACGAACTCTTTAGAGTCGTCGACGAAGTGGTGCTCAGACTTACCAGCACCCGCCAGTTCGCGCTGCAAGGCGGTGAGGTCGGTGTTCGGGGAGTGGTACTTCAACTCCCGGGCCACCTTTGTCTGCTTGGCCTTAGCACGGCCGCGCCCCATGGCTCGACCCCCTCGCACAGAATGCGGGGCAGCCCGAAGGCGGGCCCCGATGACGTCAGGCATCTCTCGTAGCTCTTACGGTACATGGGGATGCCATCGTTCGGCACCTCGGGTTACCGCCAGCCGGCTCTGCGCGTCGCGTTGATCCGACCGTCACCCAGTGTACCCGGTAAGGAGTGAAACAGAGAGCGCCCGTGACACCGGACAAACGCGACAAACTTGACTCGGCATCAGCCTACCGAGCGGGGCCGGCATGCGAGGCCCGGAGGCGGATCCCAGTCGACCCGCCTCCGGGGACGCTCAGCGCAGGTGGATCGTGCGCAGCCGGCCGACCTCGGCCATCCGCCGCTCGGCCAGCCGGTCGGCGGCAACGGCCGGCGGCACACCGTCGGCGTCCGCCAGGTGCAGGATCTGCCGGGTGGTGTCGTAGATCCGGGTCGCCCGCAGCTTCGCCCGATCGAAGTTGAAGCCGTCGATCTCGTCGGCCACCTGGATCACGCCGCCGGCGTTCACCACGTAGTCGGGGGTGTACAGGATGCCCCGGTCGGCCAGCAGCTTCTCGATGCCCGGGTGGGCGAGCTGGTTGTTCGCCGCCCCGGTCACCACCTTGGCGCGCAGTGCCGGCACGGTGTCGTCGTTCAGCGCGCCGCCCAGCGCGCACGGTGCGTACACGTCGATGTCCGCGGCGACCAGTGCGCTGGCGTCGTCGACCAGGGTGATCTGCGGGTGGTTGGTGCGGGCCCACGCCAGGGCCTTGGAGCTGACGTCGGCGGCGACCACCTCGGCGCCGTCCTCCAGGAGGTGCCCGATCAGGTGCTTGCCGACCTTGCCCAGGCCCGCCACGCCGACCCGCCGGCCGCGCAGGCTGGGGGTGCCCCAGACGTGCTCGACGGCGGCCCGCATGCCCTGGAAGACGCCCCAGGCGGTGAGGATCGAGGAGTCGCCGGCGCCGCCGTGCTCGACGCTGCGACCGGTCACGAACCGGGTCTCCCGGGCGACGATGTCCATGTCGGCGACGTAGGTGCCGACATCGCACGCCGTGTAGTAGCGGCCGGCGAGCGACTCCACGAAGCGGCCGTACGCGCGCAGCAGCGCCTCGCTCTTGACCTGCTCCGGGTCGCCCCAGATGACAGCCTTGCCGCCGCCCAGATCCAGCCCGGCGAGCGCGTTCTTGTACGCCATGCCGCGGGACAGGTCGAGCACGTCGGCGAGCGCGTCGTCCTCGCTCGCGTACGGATAGAAGCGGGTGCCGCCCAGCGCGGGCCCCAGCGCGGTGGAGTAGATCCCGATGATCGCCTTCAGGCCGCTCTGCTTGTCCTGGCAGAACACGACCTGTTCGTGGCCGGTCGATCCCGGATCGTCGGTGCTCGCGAATACGCCCATGACTGGCTCCTGGAGTGGTGTGCGTCCTTGTGGGGCGCGGACCTGGTGGACCCCGGCGGGGATGCTGCCGGTGTGGGTCGAGCCTAGTATCGGCCGCCGCACGGCTGCCCGACGCGCCGCCGTCGTCTCACGTTGCGGCGCGCGTGGGTCCGGCCTCTGACCGCGCACGGGTGCGGTTCGTGGGAGGATCGCGCGGTGCCGTCGCTCTTCGCTTCTTACCTGCGCGTGTACGAGCCGCTGACCGCCTTCGACCGGGACCGGCAGAGCTACTGGCGCCGTTACGTCTCGGAAGGGCGCGCCGTCGCCCCCATGGAGGGGCCGGGCCGGCAGCGGACGGCGGTGATCGAGGCGCTGGGTGCGGGCTGGACCCGGCTACCGGACCTGCCCGAGGAGGCGTACGTCCTGGAGACGGACGACAGCCTGCTGATCTGCCCCTGGAACCTGCGGATCCGGGTCGCCGAGGCGGCGCTCAGCGCCCGGGACGGGGTGCCCGCGGTGCTCGCCGACGCCTTCGTGCCGCCGGTGCTCGCCGGGCAGGCCAGGGCTGCGGTGGACGACTGGCGCAGCGGTGCCCGGGTGCTGGAGCACGGGGTGCCGCGGGTGCACGAACAGATCGCCACCTGGGGCGTACCGCTGCGGTGGTTCGTGCTCTTCGACCCGGCGGAGCGGGACCTGGTCACCGAGTCGGGTCGGCGTGCGCTGCGCTACCGCACCGAGATCTCCAAGGCCCGCCGCCGCTCGTCGCGGGCACTGTCGGTGCTGCGCAAGTCGGTGGGCGAGGCGCCGATCACCGAGGCGGTGGAGGAGGCGGCCCGCTGGTTGGAGGAGTTCCACCCGCGCTCGGTGGTGGAACTGGACTACGGCGGCCTGGTCGACCTGCTCTCCGACGAGACGCTCGCCGCGGACGACTCGCCCGAGTTGGTCGCCAGCGGCCTCGCCGGGCTGTCGCGGGGCGAGGCGGACGAGGCGTCCGCCGCGTACGACAAGCTGGTGGCCCGGTGGCGTGCGGTGCAGCTTTTGGAGCGGTGCAACTAAGGGCAAATCGCCCAATGAGTGCCCCTAAGCTGAGTAGCGCTCGTAGTTGACGCATCACGAACCGTGATCATGAGTCCGAATAAGGTAGTTTCTGAGGTGTAAAAGTCGTAAAAATCGGGCATGGTTCATCCGTCCGTCTAGGGACCTTCATCCGTTCGGCCCATGTCGGACATCGGGGACTAGCCGGACCATGGGAGACGCGTCGGCCGGCGGGACCCCGGCCGATGTCTATACATGTGGAGGAGTGACCGATGGCATCGCGAACGCACGAACCAGAGCCGCTACTCACACCGGCCGAGGTGGCGTCGATGTTCCGTGTCGACCCGAAGACGGTGACCCGGTGGGCCAAGGCGGGCAAGCTCAGCGCCATCCGCACTTTGGGTGGCCACCGTCGATACCGCGAGTCGGAGGTCAGGGCGCTGCTGCAGGGTCAAATCCCGCAGCAGCGGCAGGGCGACTGAGCAACATCAGCTTTTCCGGAAAGGGGCGGCGGATCTCGATCCGCCGCCCCTTTCCATGCCCACGGCCGGTCGCCGTCGAACCGGCGCTCACCGTCGGCTCAGCCTCAGCGCCGCACCTCGGCCAGCGTGACGCGGATGCCGACCGTGCCGCCCTCGCCCCGACGCAGCCGACTGCCGAGCAGGCTCAGCCGGCCGAGCAGCCGGTACTTGTGCTTGAGCAGGTCACGGATCCGGCCGATATCGCCGCCACCGTAGATCGTCGCGTGAGCGGGCACCTCCGCGCCGTGCGGGCGGCCCCGCACGTCGCACGGTGCCACAGTCACCTCGCCGTTGCGGCGAATGCGCTTCACCTTGCCGGAGTCGGCCCGAGTCCAGACCGCCAACGCCTCGCCGTCGCGGACCGCCCAGACCGGGGTCGGCACCGCCCGACCGTCCTTGCGGAAGGTCGTGAGCAGGATGTATTTCTCGGCCGACAGCCTGTCCAACGTGGTCACGCCGCAAGGATACGGCCGACACGGCCACTGAGTGGCCGGATAGCGTGAACGTCGTGACGGGCGAGCCTCTCATCGGAGACGTGGTCGGCGAACTGCTGCGGGACACGCTCGCCGTGGCCACCGGGGTAGGACCCCGGCCGATGGTCGGCGGGCGACTGCCCCGCCCGGTCATCGAGATCATCGAGCGGGACGACGGGCTGATCAACGGCGCGCCCGCCGCGCACTACCTGGACGGGCCGGCCGACTGGCAGCCGTACGACCACCGGGCCGTGGACCGGGCGCGAGGCGAGACACTGGACGTCGGCACCGGCGCCGGCCGGATCGCGCTGCTGCTCCAGGAGCGCGGCGTACCGGTCACCGGGTTGGACACCTCGGCGGGCGCGCTGGCGGTGAGTCGGCGTCGGGGCGTACGGCGGCTGGTGCACGGCACCGTGGACACCCACGTGGCCGACGGCCAGCGGTACGACACATTCCTGCTGCTCGGCAACAATCTCGGGCTGTTCGAGGGGCGGGAGCGGGCACCCGGGTTCCTGGCCGCGCTCGCCGCGCTGGCCCGACCGGGGGCGCAGATCATCGCGCACGGCACCAACCCGTACGGCACCCGCGACCCGCTGCACACCGGCTACCACGAGCGCAACCGACGTCGGGGCCGGCTCGGGGGGCAGCTTCGGCTTCGGCTCCGCTATCGGGAGCTGGGCACAGAGTGGTTCGACTACCTGGTCTGCTCGCCGGACGAGTTCGCCGAACTCGTGCACGACAGCGCCTGGCAGTTGACCGATGTGGACGACCGAGACGCGCCCTACTACCTGGCCACCCTGCGCCTCGCCGGATGACGGTGAAGGGCCCCTCGTCGACGAGGAGCCCTTCACCGCACGGCTCAGACCTGGACGGTCGGGGGAAGCTGCTCGGGCGGCAGACCGCCATCGCCGTCGACCACCTCGTCGGGGGTGCCGTCCTCGTCGATGTCGACCATGGTGATGTCCACCTTGCCGTCACCGTCGGTGTCGAACTGGAAGAGATCGGCCTTGCCGTCGCCGTCGGTGTCCACCACCCACACGTCGGTCCGGCCGTCGTTGTTGGTGTCAGCGCGCAGCAGGTCGACTCGTTCGTCGCCCCGGGTCTCCACGACCTCGGAGTCGGTGCTGCCCGGGTCGGTGACGCTCTCCGGTGCCTGGCTCATGTCGACTGGTCCTTCCCTTGAGTTGACGGGCCGTACGTACCCGATCCCGCGCTCCCCCACGCATGGCCGGGTCGTCGTGCTGAATAGGGTCGCACCATGAGCGAGCGGAGCGGACGGAGCACCCGGACCGGCGTGGCGGGGACCCCGCGTGCCACCGGGCCGGACAGGGAGGCGTGATGAACGATCGTTTCGTGGTCGTCGGTGCGGGCACGATGGGGCTCGGCATCGCGTACGTGGCGGCCGGGTCCAGGCACGCCGTGGAGTTGGTCGAGGTGGACGCGGACCGGGGAGCGACCGCGCTTAACCGGCTCGCGGATCTGTGGGAGCGAGCGGTGCAGCGTGGAAAGCTGACCGCCGACGAGGCCGCCGCGAACCGGCAGCGGGTGACGCTGCGCCCGACCCTCGCTGAGGTCGCGCCCGCCCCGGCGGTGATCGTGGAGGCGGTGCCGGAGCGGCTCGACCTGAAGCGGGCCGTGCTGCGGGACGCCGCCGCGCTGACCCCGGCGCTGCTGGGCAGCAACACCTCCAGCATCGCCATCGGGGAGCTGGCCGCTGGGCTGGACGCGCCCGAGCGCTTCCTCGGCCTGCACTTCTTCAACCCGGTCTGGGCGATGGCGCTGCTGGAGATCGTGGTCGGCCCGGCCACCGCCGAGGAGACCACCACTGCGGCCGTCGCGCTCGCCGGCCGGCTGGGCAAGGACCCCGTCGTCGTACGCGACATGCCCGGCTTCGCCACCTCGCGGCTCGGGGTCACCCTGGGGCTGGAGGCGATCCGGATGGTCGCCGACGGCGTGGCCAGCCCGGCCGACATCGACAAGGCGATGGTGCTGGGTTACCGGCACCCGATCGGGCCGCTGGAGCTCACCGACCTCGTCGGCCTGGACGTGCGGCTGGACATCGCCCGCACCCTCCAGGCCGCGTACGGGGACCGCTTCGCGCCTCCGCCGCTGCTGGAGGAGATGGTGGCCGCCGGACGGCTGGGTAAGAAGTCGGGGCACGGCTTCTACGACTGGACCGGCGGAGTCAAGCAGTGAACGTCGTCGCGAGCGGAAGGCGCACACGGTGAGCGGGTTGCGGATCGAGGAGCAGGCGGACCGGCTCGTGGTCACGCTGGACCGGCCGGAGAAGCGCAACGCCATCGACGCCGACCTGATCGCCGAGCTGCACCAGGTCTGCGCCGAGTTGGAGGCACGACCTCGGCTGCTGTTGTTGACCGGTGGCACGGCGGGCATCTTCGCCGGTGGCGCCGACATCGGTCAGCTCCGCGAACGGGGGCGTACGGACGCCCTGGCCGCGATCAACTCGGCCGCCTTCGCCCGGATCAGGGCACTGCCGATGCCGAGTGTGGCCGCCGTTGACGGCCCGGCGCTGGGCGGTGGCGCGGAGTTGGCGTACGCCTGCGATCTGCGGGTCTGCACGGCGCGGGCGGTCTTCGGCCAGCCGGAGGTGCGGTTGGGCATCCTGGCCGGCGCTGGGGCGACCCACCGGCTGCCCGCCCTGATCGGCGAGGCCCGCGCCAAGGAGTTGCTGTTCACGGGCCGGCGGGTGGATGCCGCGGAGGCGCTGCGGATCGGCCTGGTGAACCGGGTGGTGGACGAGCCCGGTGAGCTGCTGACGGTGGCGCACGGGCTGCTGGACGAGATGGCCCAGGGCTCACCGCTGGCGTTGCGGCTGACCAAGCTGGCGGTGGACGCGCCGGCTGCCGCGCACCCGCAGCTCGACCTGGTCAGCCAGGCGGTGCTGTTCGAGGACGAGGAGAAGCACCGCCGGATGACCGAGTTCCTGGAGCGCCGTCGGGCCCGCTGACGCCGCAAACGGAAACGGCCGCACCGGCGGGATGCCGGTGCGGCCGTCGCGGTCCGCGGTCGGTGCTCAGTGCCGGATCTGCACCCCGGAATCGGCGAGCGCCCGGATCACCTGGGCGGACTCACCGAACCCGATGATCAGCACGGCGTCCGCACCGAATTCCTTGATCTCTTTCGCGCCGCCGGTGAAGTCCACCGGTGCCGCCTTCGCGTCGGCCGGCGGGTCGTACGTGAGCAGCTTGAGCCGGTCGCCCGCGATGCCGGCCTTCTCCAGCTCGTCACGGACGGTGGCCTGGAGGCCCTCACCGTAGGAGTCCTTGCGGGCGACGATGACGATCTTCTGCGACCCGTCGCGGAGGATCACGTCGGCCAGCGCCCGGCCCTGGAGGCTGTCCGGCGGGGCGGTGCGGAAGTAGAGGCCGTTGTCCTCGACGTCGGTCAGGCTCGCGTCGGTGTTGGACGGCGAGAAGAGGATCTTGCCGGCCTTCACCACGTCCGGCAACACCTCGCGGGAGATACCCGAGGCGCCGGCGCCGATGATGACGCTGACCCCGTCCGCCGCGTGCTTGGCCACGGTCGCCTTGGCCACCGCCGGGTTGGTGCCGTCGTCGCCGTCCACCCACGTCACCGGCTTGCCCAGCGCGCCACCAGCGGCGTTGATCTCCTTGATCGCCAGGGCGGCGCCGGCGGCCATCGGTGGGTACGCGATCGCCAGGTCGCCGGTCTTCGGCAGCAGGCCGCCGATGATCAAAGGCTCCTTGGCGTCGTCAGCGCCACCCGGGCGCGGCTTGCGCGCCTTCGGCGGAGTCTTGGTGCTCGCCGCCGACTCGGCGCCCGCGCCAACGAACTCGGTCTTGCCGTCGTTGATCTGCTGGCCGTCGAAGGTCAGCGTGGCGTAGCTCGCGGTGGCCGGCTCGCCCTTGTCGGTGAAGCCCGCACGGGTCAGCGACACACTGCGGTACTCGATGTCCTGCCCGGCGCGGGCCAGCGTGAGGCAACTCGCCGGGTCCTCGCAGCGCTGACCGTTGTTGGTCACGCCGACTATCTGCTTCGCGATGGCCGCCGGGTCGGTGCTCCCGGCGAGCTGGGCGGCGAGCACAGCGATCACCACGGCGTCGTACGTCTCGGCGGCGTAGAGGTAGTCCGTCAGCGCCGGATTGACGGACCGTAGCCGGCTCTTGAAGTCATCGGGCAGCGGGGTGAGCGGCGTGGTCCCCTTCATCCCGTCGACGAGATCCGCGCGTTCCTTCAACTCCGCTGGGTAGGAGTTGAGCATGTTGCCATCCGTGCCGTAGAGGCGCACCTGTTGGGCGCTGCCCTCTTCGGCCTTGTCATCCCCGCAAGCGCTTGTGGCGAGCAGGATCGTCGCGCAGGCGGCCAATGTGGCCACCCGCGAACGGCGTGATACGAGCATGGTCGTCCTTCCTCCGGCGAAGGTCCGCTGCGCACATTAGCGTGCCGGGCCCGGCAGCGGGACCGTGGAGGTGGCTCAATGCGCAGGTCGCCCGCGTTGAACACGGAGAGTGAGGAATATGCGGGGCCTTGACCTCCCGTCCTACTGTGCGCTGCGTGACGGACCTACCACAGCAGACGTTCGACGACGCGGCCGCAGTTCTCCACTCGGCGCTCTCCGGCGACGGCGAGGCGGTGGCGGGGGCCTTCGACGCGGTTGTCGACCGCGCCGGCCTGCCCGGTGCGTACGGGGTGGCCTGGTGTCTCGCCGCGACGATGGTTGGTGACGCGCCGTCGACCAGCGGATGCGCGCTGGACTTCCCCGGCATCGACCAGGCGGATTACGACACCCGCTGGGTGGCCCGCTTCGTGAGCGCGTACGCCAACCGGGACGTGCCGACCGGGGAGGCGCTGTTCGGTGCGGCCGCGGCCGACGGACAGCTCTCCGACTGCCTGCTCACACTCGCCGGCTCGACGATCGCCACCCTGCGCAGCCGCGCCGGCTGACGCCTCCCCCGGGCGGCGGCGCGCCCGCTCGGGCCGCTCAGAACGCGTGGTACGCGACAAGGGGCTCGTACTCGTAGCGGAGGTTCTCGAAGCGGACCCGGAAGTTGACCCCGTCGCGCACGTTGGTCGCCACCGTGATCCAGCCGGAGTTGGCCGGCAGGTAGGTCCAGTAGTTGCAGTTGCCCGTCTTGTCGACGAAGATCACGCAGGCATCCGTGCCGTACGCGCTGGCGTTGCGCACGTTGATGTCCCGGCACCGGCTCGTGGTGCGGTAGGTGCCAGCCTGGCCGCCGTAGCCACCGGTCTGGAAGAACGACCGGACCGCTCCGCCGTAGCAGGTGGCGAGCGGGGCGAAGAGGTTCGGCCCCGAGACCTCCGGGCCGGCCTGACCGGACGGTGTTTTCTGCGCGGCCTGGGCCGCTTGGGCGGGTGCGCCGATTGCGAGCAGTGCGGTGGCCGTGGCGACGGCGAGCAGGCGGGCGGTCGGGGATGACATGCGTGCCTCCGGAAACGGTTGACTGACCGTCCGTGCGGACGGGTGATCCGAACGTGACGATGATACTGATCAATGGATTTGGGCGTTGTCCCGCGACGGCCGCTGGATGTGATAGCTCTGAGGCATGTCCGAGGCCATGCTGAGCAAGGTGCGCAAACTGCTGGCCCAGGCCGAGGACCCGGCCTGCACGCCCGCCGAGTCAGCCGCGTTCACCGCCAAGGCGACCGAGTTGATCGCCCGCTACGGCGTGGACCGGGCACTGCTCGCCGCCCGCGACCCCACCACCGACCCGGTCGGCGACCGGGTGCTGGACATCGTCGCCCCGTACGCCCGCGACAAGGTCGGCCTGCTCGCCGCCGTCGCCGAGCCACTGCGCTGCCGCTGCGTCCGCCGTCGGCAGGGCAACGGGTTCACGCTGCACCTGTTCGGCTTCGCCAGCGACCTGGAACGGGTCGACCTGCTCTTCACCTCGCTGCTCGTACAGGCGGCGCATGGGCTGGCGGGCACGGAGGTGCCGGAGGGCGAGCATCCGGCCGCCTTCCGCCGGTCCTGGCTCGCCGGCTTCGCGCAGGTGATCGGGGGCCGGCTCTGGGCGGCCGAGACGGCGGCGGCCAGTGAACCGGGCACACCGTCCGTGGCACTGGTGCTGGCCGACCGCTCCGACCGGGTGCAGCGGCGGCTCGCCGAGCAGTACCCGCGACTGCGTACCGCGCCACCACGCCGGCTGGCCGGCACCGGCTTCGGCCCCGGGGCGGAGGCCGGGCACCGCGCGAACCTGGGCGGCCGGGACCTGAACACCGGCCCGTCCGCCGACCGACAACTCGGCGGTCGCTGACGTACCGTCGTTGGCCCGTTGGCCCGTTGGCCCGTTGGGCTGTGGGGCGGCCTTTGGCTGCGGGGTGTCAGGCGGGGCTGGTGGGGTGGCGGCGGGACGCCGTGGCGAGGTAGCGGGTGAGCAACTCGTGCCAACCCGCCGTGAGTGCCTTGCGGTACCCCTCGGCGGCCTCGCCGTGCCGGTCGAAGTGCCGGTGCTCCAACTCGACCCGGGTGCGCTCAGGCCCATCCGGCAGGAACAGCACCTCGACCTCGCTCGCCCGCGCCGGATCCGGCACCGGCACCCGATCCGGACCGATCTGCCAGGCGAACACCAGTCGGCGCGGCGGGTCCCAGGTGAGCACCCGTCCCCAGTCGGCGCGAAAGCCGTACGGGCCGACCTCGTACAGCATGCCGCCGGCCCGCGGCTCCATGCCCAGCTCGGCGAGGGCCTCCGGGCCGGACCAGGTGTACTCGGTGACCCACCAATCACTCAGCTCGTCGGTGAAGACCGCGAACGCGTGCTCCGCCGGCCCCGGGACGAGGAGGCTGCACCGCAAGGAGAAACGCTCCAGGTCCTGACGGATGCCTGCCGGACCAGTCATCTCCTGTCCCATAGGCCCGGACCATACCGGCTGATGCCCGGGTGTGCAGCTTCGCGCGGTGCCCGGTTCCAGACAGTGAGTCGCCGAACAGTCACGGATGGGATGCGCCGCCGGAAAGCGGGTAACCGCGCCGGACGGCCCGGACGACCGGGCGGTGTACGGGCGGAGCGGGAGCATGAGCGAGAGCGTTGAGCAGCGGAAGCCGGACCAGAACGTCGACGACCCCGACGTGCTGCTCGACATTCCGAAGGTCTCGGTCGACTCGCTGCGGCTGGCGGTCGACGGGCTGGACGCCGACCTGTCGCTGCGGGCCCGGCTGGCCAACCTGCTCCAAATCGACGCTGGCGTACGGGTGCACCTGCACGGCGTCGAGCTGGACGTCGACGGCGTCCAGGCCGAGGCGCAGCTGCGCGTGCGGCTGGAGCAACTGGTGACGCTGCTGGGCCGGGCGCTGGACACGATCGACAACAACCCGCAGATCATCGAATCTCTCTCCCGGCCGACCGGCGCCGTGATCGACGACGTCAACCGCGGCGCCGAGCAGGTGAGCGCCGAGGCCGCCGAGATCACCGCCTCGGCACAGCACTCCGACGTACGCGACGAACTGCGCCGGCAATCAGGAGGGCCGGGCGAGTTCACACGCCCGGCCCGCCCGAAACCACCAGCCCCGTCGACCGGGGCCGGGGCCCCGGGGGGAGGCGCAAAGGCCGGTAGGGATCAGGGCGGCGGTGGTCAGGGCGGCGGTGGTCAGGGCGGCCGTGGTCAGGGCGATAGCGACACCCGGGACGGCGGCGCTTCGGGCGGGGCTCAAGCTGCGGCCCAGAATGCGGCGCAGTTCGCCGAGCAGGCGGGGGAGACCCTGCGACAGGCCGGGCGCAGCGTGTGGGAGGCGATCCAGGGCGGCCTGGCGCAGCACCGGCCGCAGGATGGTCGGGATTAGCGAACGCGTCGCCGGCACGCCCATCTGAAGCTCGCCACACGACTGTGACCTTGACGCCCCATCGATGATGGACGCATGAACATGGCTGACGAACCCGTCATGGCCGCCTTGCGTCTGGTGGCAGTGGGTGTCGGCGTCGCCGCGGTCGCACTGGGCCTCAAGGTGGCCGTATCGCGGCAGTTTCCCGCAGCCTGGATTCGGCTCGCACGCCTGAAGCCGAGACACCGCGCTCAGCCCGTCCGGCTGGGCAGCTTCCAGGCCATGATCGGTGCCGGCCTGGTGATCCAACAGGTGCCCTTCCTCATCGACACGTCACTTCCGGTTGGACGCGCCCTGTTCGCGGTGTCACTGCTGCTACTGGTGACGGCGGCGGGAACGTATGCGGTGCTCCGTCGCTAGGCTCGGCCAGGACACAAAGCAAGACCCCCACCTACGTTTCCGCTGGTGAGGGCGCGAAGTTCTGGCTCAGGGTGCTCACCGAGTTGAAGAACCGGGGTGTCGCGGACGCGTGCATGGTGGTCTGCGACGGGCTCAAGGGTCTGCCCGACGCGATCGGGCAGAGCTGGCCGTCCGGTGCGAGTTGGCACGGCCTGGGCCAGCTGACCACTGAGTTCGAGGTCATCGACTGGTGTGAAGGATTCGTACACTGCTGTCATGGTGACATCACCCGCTGTTGTTGAAGAACTCGGCAACGAGCTGATGGCGTTGGGGTGGGTCACCGACCTGATGGTCGCAGGGTCACTGGCCACCGGCGACTACATCCCTTGCGTCAGCGACCTCGACCTGGTGGCACTTGTCGACGGGCCCGTCGATACCGGTCGGCAAACCACGCTCGCCGCCGCCCATCATCGCCTTGACAGTGGGACCGGCACGGGATTCGACCTGGGTTGCGTCTACGTCGACGTCGAGGCCGTCTCCGACATTGACGTGCAGCACCCGACCTGGACCCACGGTCAGCTCGTTCACCGGATTCTCTCCAGAATCACCAGAGCAGAGCTGGTACGACATGGATACGAGATCTTCGGACGCTCACCACGCGACGTTTTCCCCCAGATGTCGGACGACGACATTCGAGCGGCGGCCCACGCTGAACTCACCGGCTACTGGGCCTGGGCCGCTCGACGTCCATGGCTATGGCTAAACCCCACCATCGCCGACCTCGGTCTCACCTCCATGGCTCGCGGCCGCCACTCGCTCAGCAACGGCGAATTGCTTACGAAGACCCAAGCCATCGAGCAGGCCGACGCCCCAGCCTGGTTGATCAACCAGCTACTCGCCAGACGCCAGGGGAAGGCCGCCTCCTCGCCCCGCATACCCACGGCCATGATCGCCTGGCGTGACGCCCGTCGAACGGTCGCCCGCGCACAACAACTCAGTCGCTGAGGCGCCCGGTCCCGGCTGAAGCTGAACATGGCGCAAACAGCAAGATCCCCACCTGCGTTTCCGCTGGTGGGGACCTCTGTAGCCCGGCGAAAGGCTATGTGGCCAGGGGCGGGGTCGAACCGCCGACCTTCCGATTTTCAGTCGGACGCTCGTACCAACTGAGCTACCTGGCCGTGTCGCTCGGCTCATGCTACCCGCCAACCTGACGAATCAGCGGCAGGGTCACACGCTCCGATACGCAGAACGCCGCGCGAGGCGCGGCGTCAGCGCTGCGGTCCTGACGGGACTTGAACCCGCGACCTCCGCCTTGACAGGGCGGCGAGCACTCCAACTGCTCCACAGGACCTAGCTTGTGTTGCTCCGGCTTGCGCCGGTCGTGCCCCCAACGGGATTCGAACCCGTGCTACCGCCTTGAAAGGGCGGCGTCCTGGGCCGCTAGACGATGAGGGCGGCCCCGCCATCATTGCATACTCGCAACTTCAAGCGGACTTGCTCCCATCCGGCCCCGCCGGAGGCTTGGAAAGCATACGTGATGCCTGGTCGGTCGACAAAACCGGTATCGCGGGAGCCGTGACAGGCCGCATAACCGCAGGTCAGGGCCGATCTAGCGGAGTCGGGTGATGCCGAAGCGGCGCTTCAGGTCGGCGATCAGGTGCGGGCAGGCGCCGAGCGTCGCAGCCCGGTCGCCGCCGCCGTCGTGCAGCAGCACGATGGCCCCGGGGCGGGCGGCGGAGTGGACACGCTTGGTGATCGTCGCGGCCGTCGGCTTGTTCCAGTCCTGCGGGTCAACGGTCCAGTGCAGGGGGCGCATGCCGAGTTCCTTCGCCACCGCCAGCACCTCCGCCGTCCACCGGCCGCCTGGCTGGCGGTAGAAGGTCACCGGGGTGCCCGGGGCCGCCGCCTGGATGGCCCTGTTGGTCCGGGTCAGGTCGGCCCGGATCTCGGCGGCCGGCCGGCGGGCCAGATCGAGGTCGTGCCGCCAGCTGTGGTTGCAGAGCTGATGCCCTTCCCGGACGATCCGTCGGATCAACTCGGGGTGGCGCTGGGCCTCGTGGCCGACGACACAGAAGGTGGCGGTCACCTTGGCTGCCCGCAGTTGGTCGAGCACCTTGGGGGTCCAGGCCGGGCTGGGCCCGTCGTCGAAGGTCAACGCCACCGGCCGTACGCCGGTGCTGCGCCGCAGGCCGGCCGGGAGTGTGGTCGGTAGTGGTCGCAGCGGCGGCTTCGGCGGCTTGGTGCGGGTGGGGCGCGGGGACGGGGTGGGTGTCGGGGTGGTCGACTCGGTCGGCTGCGACCCGTCGGTGGCGTGGATGGTGCGGTTTGGCTCAGCGCAACCGGACAGGGCCAGCACCACGGCGAGGACGGACGCCAGGGCGGCGCGGGCTTGCATCGTTCGCTCCCGGGGGGTCGGGGCAGGCGGACCACCGACGGTAGTGGAAGCCGCGCAAAGCCGACAGAGCCGGTCAGGCCCCCGTCGCCTGGTCCAGCGAGTCGCGTACGGCGACGGCGAGCGAGAGCGCCTCGGCCAGGTCGAACGGCCGCACCACCCCGGCGGGCAGTGTGTCGGCCTGCCAGCCGGGGCCGGCGGCGAGGATCAGCAGCGGGCGGCGAGGCGCGGTGAGCAGCGCACCGAGCTGGGCCGGGTCGGCGGTTGCCCGGGTGTGCGACCAGAGCACCACGGCGGCCGGCCCGGTGCGGGTGACCGCCTCGACGAGGGCGGCCAACGGCACCCGGGCACCCAGCATCCGGTAGCCGACCCCGACCTCGGCGAGCGCGGCGGCCAACGCCTCCAGGGGCAGGCTGTGCTGCTCCTCGTTGGCGCACGAGAGCAGGATCCGGGCGGGGCCGGTGGGGGCGTGGGCCCGGCTGGCTGCCGCGAACGCCTCCGAGACGCAGCGGGAAATCAGGTGTTCCACCTCGATCAGCGCGCCGGTGGCGGCGTGCCGTTCGCCGACGCCGGCGAGCACGGGGCGCAGCAGGGTCTCCCAGGTGGCGACGACACCGGTGGCGGCCAGGGTGTGTGCGACCGTCTCGCTGATCGCGGCGGCGTCGAGTCGCATGGCGGCGCGGGCCAGCCCTCGGGCGGCCGGGCCGGCACGACCCACCGGGATGGATCCGCCGCCGTCGCGGGTGAGGGGGCGGATCCGGCCCCCGTTGCGGACGGCGTCGGAGGCCACCTGGCTCGGTGCCTGGCGGGCCCAGCGGGCCGCCTCAGCGGGGCTCACGCCCTCGGCGGTGAGCCGTCGCATGATTTCGAGGCGGGCCAGGTCGGCGGGCGTGTACCGGCGGTGGTGGCCCGGGACATGCTCGCTGGGGCCGAGCCCGTAGCGCTGGTGCCAGGTGCGCAGCGTGGTGACCGCCACCCCCAGCCGCCGCGCGACGGCGCCAGCGCTCAGCGCCTCATCGGCCACCCGACCGCTCCGCCGCGTCATCCGCCGACGATCCGGGCGGGGTCACGGCCGGGCCGGGGGCGCCCGACGTCGAGCCAGAGGGGCGCAGCAGCCGGTTCACCACCCCGCCCAGCCACGGTGCGTACGACCGGGGGTCGCGGTCCAACTCGGCCTCGAGGGCGGCGGGGTCCGCCCAGCGCAGCTCGGCCACCTCGTCCGGGTCCGGTTGCAGCGGGGCGGCGGGCAGGAACTCGCCGCGCAGCACGTGGTCGTACTCGAACTCGACCCGACCGGTGGTCGGGTCCTCGGCGTAGTAGACGTAGACGCCGACCTCGGTCAGCTCGACCGGGCCGGTGCCCAACTCTTCGCGCAGCCGCCGGTTGGCGGCCTCCGCGAGCGACTCGCCCGGTAGGGGGTGGCCGCAGCACGAGTTGGCCCAGCGCAGCGGGAACCGGGTCTTGATCGCGGCCCGCCGCTGGAGCAGCACCTGACCGTCCGGGTCGACCAGCAGCACCGAGAAGGCCCGGTGCAGTTGCCCGGGCGGTTGGTGGGCGGCCGCGACGGTGGTTTCACCGTGGGCCTGCCCGGCGTCGTCGACCAGTTCGACGAGGTGGTCCTCGCGGCTGCTCATCGGCCCTCCCCGGTGATCCGACCGGCCGCCAGCTTGCCGGAGATCAGCACCATCGGCACGCCCACCCCCGGCTGGGTGCCGGAGCCGACGAAGACGACGTTCGACAGGTCGCGGTGCAGGTTCGACGGGCGGAACGGGCCGGTCTGGAAGAGCGTGTGCGCGGCGGCGAACGGGGTGCCGGCGGCCATCCCCTGCTCTTCCCACTCGGCCGGGGTGATCGCCCGGAGCACCTCGACGCCGTCGCCGAAGCCGACGTAGCCGCGCTCCTCCAGAGTGCCGATCAGTTGGTCGCCGTAGCGTCGGGTCAGGTCACCTCGCCACTCGAACGGCGCCCGGTCGAGGTTGGGCACTGGGGCGAGCACGTAGTAGGTGTGCCGGTCCGGTGGGGCAACCGACGGGTCGGTCCGACTGGGGTTGGTCACCAGCAGCGATGGGTCGGTCATCAACTCGCCCCTGCGGATGACCTCATCGAAGGTGCCCTTCCATGCCCGGCCGAAGTGGATGTTGTGGTGGGCGATCTTCGCATATCCCTGCCGTGAGCCGACGTGCAGGACGACGCACGACGGCGAGTAGGTGAGACGGCGGTTGGGGGCGGCGGGCAGCAGGTCCCGGTAGGCGACCGGCAGGTCCGGGTTGAGCACCACCACGTCCGCCGGCACCAGTTCGCCGTTGGCGGTGAGCACTCCGGTTGCCCGGCCGTTCGCGGTCTCCACCCGGGTCACCGTGGTGTCGTACCGGATCTGCACGCCGTGCTTCTCGGCGGCGCCGGCCATCGCGCGGGAGACCGCGTGGACGCCGCCGCGCGGGAAGTAGACCCCGGCGACCGAGTCGAGGTACGCGATGACCGCGTAGATGGCGAGCGCGTCGTGCGGGGCGAGCCCGGCGTACATCGCCTGGAAGGAGAAGATCCGCTGGGTACGCGGGTCCCGGAAGAACTGGTTGATCTTCGTCTGGAGGCGGCGGAAGGCCCCGCCGGTGAGCAGCTTGAGCAGGTTGCCGGTGATCAGGTCGGTTGGCGCGTCCAGGTTGCGCTCGATGAAGTCGGCCCGCTCCAGCCGCCACAGCTCCCGCGCGTAGTCGACGAAACGCAGGTAGCCGTCGGCCTCCCGTGGCCCGCAGACCCGGGAGATCTCGGCCGCCATCCGCGTGGTGTCGGTGAGCACGTCGAGGGTCGAGCCGTCCGGGTAGTACGCCCGGTAGGCCGGGTCGAGCGGCGTCAGGTCGAGCCAGTCGCGCAGCTCCTCGCCGACGGCACCGAGCGCCTCGGCGATCAGGTCGGGCATGGTGAGCACCGTCGGGCCGGTGTCGAAGTCGTAGCCGTCCACCGAGAGCCGGCCGGCCCGCCCGCCGGGCACCGGCTCCCGCTCCAGCACGGTCACCTGCCGGCCGCTGCCGGCCAGGTGCAGCGCGCAGGCCAGCCCGCCCAGGCCGGCACCGACGACCACCACCCGATCCGTTCGTCCCGTCACCGTGCGCACGTGACCTCCTTGAGAGAGTCGCTCATCAGGCCCGCCGGTTCGTGGCGGCGGTGGCCAGCCCGGTCAGCGCCGTACGCGCCGTCCGGTCCACGGGTGTGGCGTCGAGCGCGGCCAGCGCGTCGCCGACCCGCTCGGCGATCATCCGTTCCACCCGCGCGACCGCGCCGGTGTCGGCGATCAGTTCGGCGAACCGGTCGACCGGCCCCCCGCCAGCGCGATCCAACGCCCTGAGCTGGGCTGGCGTGGCCAGTTTCCGGGCCAGCATGAGCAGCGTGGTCGGCTTGCCGGTGCGCAGGTCGTCGCCGGCCGGCTTGCCGGTGGCGGCCGGGTCGCCGTAGACACCGAGCAGGTCGTCGCGGAGTTGGAACGCCTCGCCGACGGCCAGGCCGTAGCGGGTGTACGCGCTGACGAGCGGGGCATCGGCGCTCACCCCGGCCAGGGCCGCGCCGAAGAGCAGCGGTCGTTGCACGGTGTAGCTGGCGGTCTTGTAGCGGGCCACCCGCAGCGCCCGGTCGACCGACCAGTTGGCCGCGTCGTTCTCGCCGAGCACGTCGAGGTACTGCCCGGCGATCGTCTCCACCCGCATCTGGTCGTAGCAGCGGCGGACCTCCAGCAGCCGGGCCGGCGGCACCGCGGCGTGTGCCAGCAGCCGGTCGGCCCAGACCATGCAGAGGTCCCCGATGAGCACCGCGGCCGCCTCGCCGTAGCGGCCGGGATCGCCGCGATGACCGGCGGCGACGTGCTGGGCGGCGAGCGCGACGTGCGCGGTGGGCCGGCCGCGACGGGTGGAGGAGGCGTCCATCACGTCGTCGTGCACCAGAGCGAAGGTGTGCAGCAGTTCGAGGGCGGCCAGCGCGGGCAGCACCGGTCCGAGTGATTCGGTGCCGCCTGTCGCGCCACGCCAGCCCCAGTACGCGAAGGTGGATCGGAGACGTTTGCCGCCGGCCAGGACGGCGTCCCGCGCAGCGGACGCGAATGCGCCCATCGCTGCGTCGATGTCGGCGAGTGATTCGACCTCGGCGCTGAGGAAAGTGGTGAGGGTGCCATCCACCGCGGTGCTCAGGTCATGGGTGTACGCAGCCAGGACGGCGCGGACCGGATCGTCCCTGTCGGCCGGCCCGGTTGGCGCCAGCCGGATCGTGTTGCCCGCCGCTGCGTCGTTGGCCATGAGGGCGAGCGTACCCTAGGCTACGAGTTGCGTCGATTGGTGCGTCGATAAATGAGGAGGGTCCGGTGGACACGGATCTCACCGCTGCCTATGACCGATGCCGTGAGCTGCACAAACGTCACGGCCGCACCTACTATCTCGCCACCAGACTGTTGCCCGCCTGGAAACGGCGACACGTGCACGCGCTCTACGGCTTCACCCGGTACGCCGACGAGATCGTCGACCGCACCGAGGACCTTCCACCGGCGGAGCGGGCCGCCCTGCTCGACGACTGGGCCAGGCAGTTCGTCGCCGGCCTGCACGGCGCGCCGGTCGACGACCCGTTGCTGCCGGCCGTGCTGCACACGATCGCCATCTTCGACCTCGACCGAGACGACTTTGCGTCGTTTCTCAAGAGCATGGCGATGGACCTGACCGTCACCGCGTACCCGACGTACGACCACCTGCTCGACTACATGGAGGGCTCGGCGGCCGTCATCGGCACCATGATGCTGCCGATCCTGGGCAGTTCCGACCCGGTGGCCGCCCGTGAGCCCGCCCGGCAGCTCGGCTTCGCCTTCCAGCTCACCAACTTCATCCGGGACGTCGCCGAGGACCTCGACCGGGGCCGCACGTACCTGCCGGACGAGGACCTGGCGAAGTTCGGCGTCACTCGCGACGACCTGCTCGAGGCCCGCGCCCGGGGGCGCGGCACGTCCCGGACCAGAGAGCTGATCGAGTACGAGGTGACCCGCGCCCAGGCGCACTACGCGGCCGCCGCGCCGGGCATCACCATGCTCGCGCCGGCCTCACAGGCCTGCATGCGCACCGCGTACGCGCTCTACGGCGGCATCCTCGACGAGGTGGCCGCGCAGGGCTACGACGTCTTCGCCCGACGGGCCCTGGTGCCGCAGCGGCGACGGATGGCGGTGGCTGCCCGCGCCCTGCTCACCTCGACCGGTACCCCCGTCACGGTTCCCGGGCCGACGGTCCAGCCGGCCGACCGGTGACCGCTGGCGCCGCGATCGTGCTCCTCACCCGCGACCTGCGGGTGCACGACAACCCGGCGCTGGCGACCACCTGCGCGGCGTTCGACCGGGTGGTGCCGCTGTACGTGCTCGACCCGGCGTTGGCCGGGCTGTCGGCCAACCGCACCCGGTTCCTGCACCAGGCCCTCGCCGACCTGCGCGACGCGCTGCGCGAGCGCGGCGGTGACCTGGTGGTGCGGCGCGGCGACCCGGTGGCCGAGACGATCCGGCTGGCTGACGAGGTCGGTGCCACAGACGTCGCGCTCTCCGCCGACGTGAGCCGTCACGCGCGTCACCGGGAGCGGCGACTGCGCGCCGAGTGCGAACGGCACCGGCTGCACCTGCGCCTCTTTCCCGGGCTGACCGTGGTCGAGCCGGGGGCCCTGCGCCCCGGTGGCGGTGGCGACCACTACCGGGTGTTCAGCCCGTACCACCGGGCCTGGGCGGCCAACCGGTGGCGCGAGGAGTTGGCCGCGCCGCTCCGGATCGCCCTGCCCGACGGGGTGCCCGTGGGCGAACTGCCGACACCGCCGGCCGGGGACTCACCGGACCCGGTGGTCGGCGGCGAGCGGGCCGCCCGACAACGACTCACCGACTGGCTGCCCGACCTGGGCCGGTACGGCGACCAGCACGACGACATGGCCGGCGACGACACCTCCCGACTCAGCCCGTACCTGCGCTTTGGCTGCGTGTCTCCGCTGGCGGTCGCCAACCGCGTTGGCGACCGGTCCGGGCCGTTCGTCCGGCAGCTCTGCTGGCGGGACTTCTACTACCAGGTCACCGCCGCCTTTCCGGAGATCTCGACGGCGGCGTACCGACGCGGAGCCGCCGAGCGGTGGCGCTCCGACGGCGACGCGCTGACGGCCTGGGCCGAGGGTCGGACCGGAATGCCGATCGTGGACGCCGGGATGCGGCAGATGCGGGCGCAGGGCTGGATGCACAATCGGGCGCGACTGATCACCGCCGGCTACCTGACCAAGCACCTCGGGCAGGACTGGCGGGCCGGGGTCGCGGTGTTCTTCCGCTGGCTGCTGGACGGTGACGTGGCGAACAACTCGGGCAATTGGCAGTGGGTCGCCGGCACCGGCAACGACACCAAGCCGTACCGGGGGTTCAACCCCGTCCGGCAGGCCGAGCGGTACGACCCGAGCGGTGACTACGTACGCCGCTGGGTGCCGGAGTTGGCGGCGGTGCGGGGTAAGGCGGTGCACCAACCGTGGCGACTGGCCGGGGCGCTCCGCCTGACGCTCGACTATCCACCGCCGCTCGCCGTGCCCGGCACCGATCCGGTCTGGCTGCGCTGAGAGCCCTCCGGTCAGAGGCAGGAGTGCAGCGCTTCGGCCAACTCGTCGACCCGATCGTGCTCGGCCAGCCGGGCGGTGGCGTACGCGAAGGTGTAGCCCCGTCCGGGGTCGGCCCACGCGCTGCTGCCGCCGATGCCACCCATGCCCCAGCTGCCGTCCGGCTCCCACTGCATGCCGAGCGTCCACCGGGCGACCCGGTCGAGCACCAGGTCCGGCCCGTCGTACTGGACCCGGGTCGCCTCCGCCACCAGCTCGGGGCTGACCAGGCGGACGTCGTCCAGGACACCACCGGCCAGCAGACCAGCGTAGAGCCGGGCCAGGCCGGCGGCGGTGGCGTGCAGGTTGACCGCCGGCATCTCGGCACCCCGCCAGAGCGGGCTGTTCAGCACGGCGAGGTCGAGCCCGCCAGCCGGGTTGCCCATCGCCCGCGCCCGCAACGAGCCCGGTTCGCCGAGCGCCCGGGTCGGCCACTGGGGGTCGCCGTAGCGCAGGTCCGCGCAGCGCCGCTGATCGGCCGCGGCCAGCCCGAACGCGAGGTCGAGCCGCCACGGGCCGGCGATCTCCTCGGCCAGGAACCGGCCCACCGACCGGCCGTCCACCCGGCGGACCAGCTCGCCGACCAGGTGCCCGTACGTCCAGGCGTGCTCACCGGCCATCGAGCCCGGCGGCCATTCGGGGTCGGCGGCGGCCAGGTCGCCGGCGAGCAGCGCCCAGTCGTTGATTGCGGCGGCCGGCCGGGGCACCGGGAAGGCCGGCAGCCCGGCGGTGTGCGACAACACCTGGCGCACGGTCGCCGGGGCACGGAACTCCGGCCAGTGCCGCGCCACCGGCGCGTCGAGATCGACCCGCCCCTGGTCGACAAGCATCAACAGGCAGAGTGCCGCGACGGGCTTGCCCACCGAGTAGACGTTCACCAGCGTGTCCGGCCGCCACGGCTCACCGCCGGGCACGTCGGTGGTCCGCGACCCGCCGACCAGGTCGACCACCGGCTGACCGTCGTACCAGATGGCCAGACTGGCGCCGGTTTCCCGACCGCTGGTGAACAGGTCGTGGAAGCAGTCCCGGACCGGAGCGAAGCGTGCGTGCATCAGGCCACCGTAGGCGGCGCGGCCCGATGAGCACGCCGACTTTTTCGCACCCCGGTGGTCGGGGTGGGGCCGCTGGGGGATGCTGTCGGAGTGGCAGAGCCGGAGCTGGTGGATGTGGTCGTGGTCGGGCTCGGGGTCGGCGGCGAGGAGGTGGCCGGGCGGCTCGCTGAGGCCGGGCTCAGCGTCGTCGGCATCGAACGGGATCTGGTCGGTGGCGAGTGCCCGTACTGGGGTTGCATCCCGAGCAAGATGATGATCAGGGCAGCCAACGCGCTGGCCGAGGCGCGCCGGGTCGACGGGCTGGCCGGGACGGCGCAGGTCCAGCCGGACTGGGCGCCGGTGGCGAAGCGGATCCGCGAGGAGGCCACCGACAGCTGGGACGACCGGGTCGCGGTCGAGCGGTTCACCGGCAAGGGCGGCCGGTTCGTCCGGGGCAGTGGCCGCCTCGACGGGCCGGGCCGCGTCCGGGTCGGTGACCAGGTGTTCCAGGCTCGGTACGGCGTCGTGCTGGGCACCGGCACCCGACCCTCGGTGCCGCCGATCGACGGGCTGGCCGACACCCCGTACTGGACGAACCACCAGGCGATCGAGGTCGAGCAGCTACCCGAGTCGATGCTGGTGCTCGGCGGCGGCGCAATCGGCTTGGAGTTGGCCCAGGTCTTCGCCCGCTTCGGCGTCCGGGTCACGGTGGTGGAGGCGTTGGACCGGGTGCTGGCCGTCGAGGAGCCGGAGGCGTCCGAGGTGGCCGCCGCGGCGCTGCGCGCCGATGGCGTCGACATCCACACCGGGGTACGCGCCGAGCGGGTCGAGCACGACGGCAGCCGGTTCACGCTGCACGGGGTCGGCGGGGCGGAGTTCACCGCCGATCGACTGCTGGTGGTGACCGGCCGCCGGGCATACCTGGACGAGCTGGGGTTGGACACGGTCGGTGTGAACTCCACGAAGCGCTACCTGCCGGTGGACGACCGGCTGCACGTGACCGACGGCATCTGGGCGGTCGGCGACCTGACCGGCGAGGGCGCGTTCACGCACATCGCCATGTATCAGGCGGGGATCGTGGTGGCCGACGTGCTGGCCCATGCTCGGCAGGCGAATGCCGGGCCGGACGCCAGCGGGACCGCCAGTGTGGTCGGCGGCGCGATGGGCGCCTCCAATTCGCTGGCCGCCAGCGGGTCGAGCGGGTCGGCCGGCAGCGTGCCGCGCGCCGACTACCGTGCGCTGCCCCGGGTGACCTTCACCGACCCCGAGGTCGGCGCGGTCGGCCTGACCGAGCGGCAGGCCCGCGAGCGTGGCATCAACGTGCAGGTCGGCTTCACCAAGCTGGGCAGCTCCACCCGGGGCTGGATCCACCAGGTCGGCGACGAGGGCTTCATCAAGCTCATCGCGGACGCCGACGAGGGTGTGCTGGTCGGCGCGACCTCGGTCGGCCCGGCCGGTGGCGAGGTGCTCTCCGCGCTGGTCGTGGCAGTGCACGCGGCGGTGCCGCTGAGTCAGCTCCGGCACATGATCTACGCGTACCCGACCTTCCACCGCGCCATCGAGGACGCCCTCCGCAACCTGTCCTGACCCGGCCAGCAGTCTCCCAGGGGACGCTGCCTGCCCGCCCGAAAGAGCCTGATGTCTCAGCGACATATTGATGTCGCTGAGACATCAGGCCCACTTGCAGGCCCGGCCTCCCGAGGAAGCGCCAGTCGGCGCCGACGGCACGCGGACGATCGTGCTCAGGGCGGCAAGATGCCGCAGCGAGCCAGCAAAATTTGGCGATTCTGCTGTTCATTTCTTTCATTCTGGTGACGTACGATTGCGGCCGTGACCAAGCGGTTGACTGAAGTTGCCAAGAAGGCGGGCGTCAGCGAGGCCACCGTCAGTCGGGTGCTCAACGGCCGGGACGGGGTGTCCGAGGCGACCCGGACGGCGGTGCTGACCGCACTGGACGTGCTGGGCTACGAGCGACCGACCAAGCTCCGCGGCGAGCGTGCCCGACTGGTCGGGCTTGTACTGCCCGAGTTGCAGAACCCGATTTTCCCGGCGCTCGCCGAGGTGGTCACCGGATCTCTCGCCCAGCGCGGTTACACGCCGGCCCTCTGCGCCCGCACCATCGGCGGTGTGTCCGAGATGGACTACGTGGAGATGCTTCTCGACCACCAGGTCTCAGGGGTGATCTTCGCCGGTGGCTCGTACGCGCTTGCCGACGCCCGACACGACCACTACCGCCGGCTGACCGATCGGGGCCTTCCGGTGGTGCTGGTCAACGCCGGTGTCGACGAGTTGGGTTTCCCCCGGGTCTCCACCGATGACGCGGTGGCGGTCGAGCAGGCGTACGGGCATCTGCGGTCGCTCGGTCACGAGCGGATCGGGATGGTGCTCGGCCCGGAGGGGCACGTGCCGTCGCGCCGCAAGCTGGACGCGATGGTCCAGGCCGCCGGCTGGGGTGACGTCGAGCGGGAGTGCGTCGAGCGATCCAGCTTCTCGATGGAGGGTGCGCGGGTCGCCGCGACCAAACTGGTCGAGCGGGGCGTGACAGGCATCATCTGCGCCAGCGACGTGCTGGCCCTGGGCACCATCCGGGCCGCCCGGCGGCTGGGTCGTTCGGTGCCGACGGACATCTCCGTGGTGGGCTTCGACGACTCGGCGTTCATGACCTGCACCGACCCGCCGTTGACCACGGTGCGGCAGCCCATCGAGACGATGGGGCAGGCCGCGGTGGACCTACTGGTCACCCAGATCGAGGGTGTCGGCGTCCTGCAGGACGAGCTGTTGTTCGAGCCGGAGCTGGTTGTTCGGGGCTCCACCGCACCCGCCCCTCGCCGCTGAGCCCTCGCACCCACTCCGCGCCGGGCCGCGCCGTCGATCATTAGCCCGACCTCCGGTTATGCCGGTCTGGTCCCCATTGGACGACGCTCGGCCGTCGACCGCTTCCGGCGGTCGTCGGCCATTTTCGTTGACGCTGCAACCCCGGCAGCGCCAGCCCGAACACCGATGGTCCAAACGCTTCCAAAAGCTCCCAGAGCCGGCGTGCCGCGCGCTGCTGTCTGTATCTGTCGTTGAGAAGTCGTGTCCTTTCAGAAGCAAGTCGACGTCTTGCCGAGATGAGTCGACGTCGCTACAGTGACCTCACTCACACCTGGCTCGGACGCCGTTACTGGGCGTCAGGTCGCATCACCGCAGATCAGCGAAGTTCACGGAGACACCCGTTCCCGAAGGGATGGACAGATGTCCGTACCGCAATACCGAAAGGCTGCCGCGTTAGCGCTCGTGGCCGGCCTGGGGCTCAGCCTCACGGCGTGCTCCACGAAGAGCGACGACAAGGACACGACCGCCGGCGGAAAGGTCACCATCACGGTCGACTGCCAGCCGGTCGGTGCCCAGAAAGAGCTGTTGAAGAACTGGAACGACGATGTCGCCGAGTTCCAGCGGCAGAACCCGGACATCGTCATCAAGAGCGTGAGCGTCGGCGAGCAGTGCAACAACCCGCCGGACTTCACCGCCCGCCTCGCCGGCGGCACCGTGACGGACGTGTTCTACGGGTACATGACCGATCTCCAGCAGGTGCTCGACTCCGGTCAGGCGATGGACATCTCCGCGTACGCCAACAAGGACACCATCCCCACCTGGGACAGCGTCGACCCGGCGCTCAAGGGCGTCTTCACCGACGGCGGCAAGCTCTACGCCGTACCGGTGAAGAACTACTCGATGGGCCTGGTCTACAACAAGGTCCTGTTCCAGCAGGCCGGGCTCGACGTGAACAACCCGCCCAAGACGTGGGCCGACGTCCGGGCCGCCGCCAAGAAGATCTCCGCGCTGGGCAACGGCATCGCCGGCTACTCGGAGTACAGCGCCGGCAACACCGGCGGTTGGCACTTCACCTCGCTGCTCTACTCCCAGGGTGGCCAGGTGCTGACCGAGGACGGCAAGAAGGCCGACTTCAACAACGCCATGGGAAAGCAGGTCCTGCAGAACCTCAAGGACATGCGGTACGGCGACAACAGCATGGGCGCCCGCCAGCTCCTGCAGTGGGGTGACCTGCTGACCAACGCCGGCGCGGGCAAGGTCGGCATGTTCATCGGCGCGCCGGACGCGACCCAGGCGATCGTCAGCCAGTTCCAGGGCAAGTTCCAGGACTGGGCGATGAGCCCGCTGCCTGGCCAGGACGGTGCCGCGAAGGGGACGCTCGGTGGTGGCGAGGGCTACTTCTTCAAGAAGGACCTCACCCCCGAGCAGGTCAAGGCCGGTCTGAAGTGGATTGCGTACCAGAAGCTGACTCCGGGCAAGGGCCAGTTCGACTACGTCCGGGCCAAGCCGCAGAACTACCCGGTGGGTCTGCCGCAGCCGCTGCTCTTCGCCAACGGCAGTGAGACGCAGAAGCAGGAACTCGAACTGCGTAAGGCCAACGCGAACGTCGACACGGCGAACTTCGTGCTCTTCGAGGCGACCCCGGTCCCGATCAAGGGTGAGCCGCGCAACGCACAGGCGATCTACGCGGTGCTCGACGCCGCGATGTCCGGGGTGCTGACGAACCCGAACTCGAACATCGACGCACTGCTCAAGACGGCCGAGGACAAGGTCAACCAGCTCCTGGCCGCCGAGAGCTGATCGGCAGGTGTGGGGGCCGTGGCACCGGCCCCCACACCCCGCGCCGCACCGTCCGCGTCACTGACTTGGAGTTGCCTTGGCGATCACCACCGTCCCGGAGACCCCCAGGAAACCGGGCCGCCCGACGTCGCCGTACTCGGCGGGGCCGCAGCGCACGAGCCTCGGCCGCAAGGTACGGGACAACCTCACCGGCCACGCGTTCCTGATCGGTGCCGTGCTCTGCTTCGTCGTCTTCTCCTGGTACCCGATGATCCGCGGCATCGTCATGAGCTTCCAGCGGACCCGGCGCGGTGAGACGACCTGGGTCGGCTGGGACAACTACATCCGCATCATCGACGACCCGAGTTTCTGGACCGCCTGGAAGAACACGCTCTACTTCACGGTCCTCGCGCTCGTCCTCGGGTACGTGGTGCCGTTCTTCGTGGCGGTCCTGCTCAACGAGTTCCGCCACGCCAAGGGGTACCTGCGCATCCTGGTCTACCTGCCGGTGATGCTGCCGCCGGCCTCGGCGCTGTTCCTCTTCAAGTTCTACGCGTACGACCCCAGCGAGGCGGGGCTGTTCAACGCGATCCTGAAGGCGCTGCACCTGCCCACGTCGCAGTGGATGCAGTCGCCCGGGATGACGATGCCGGCGATGGTGCTCGCCTCGACCTGGATGAACATGGGTGGCGCGGTGCTGATCTACCTGGCGTCGTTGCAGAACATTCCCGGCGAGCTGTACGAGGCTGCCGAGCTGGACGGCGCCGGGATCTGGAAGCGGATCCGCCACGTGACGATCCCGCAGACCAGGCTGATCCTCGCGCTCCTGGCGATGCTCCAGATCGTCGCCACGATGCAGGTCTTCATCGAGCCACTGATCCTCGCCAACGGCGCGGGCGCGGAGGATTCCGCGACGTCGGTGGCGTACCTCATCTATCAGCACGGGTTCTTCCAGAACGACCTCAACGGCGCTGCGGCGCTCGGCGTGATCATGCTCGTGGTGCTGGCCGGCTTCTCCGCCGTGTACCTGCGGCTGAGCGCGAAACAGGACTAGGACGGGGCGAGGACATGGCACAGGACTCCGGCACCCGGACCCTCATCTCACACGCCCAGCTCACCCGGGGGCGCGGCAGGATCATCTACTGGGCGCTGCTCGCGGTCGTCGTCGCGGGTTTCACGCTCGTCTTCCTCGGGCCGCTCTACTGGATGGTCACCGGCGCGCTCAAGTCCGGCCAGGAGATCGCGCAGACCCCGCCGTCGCTGTTCCCGAAGGACCCGCAGCCGCAGAACTACGTCGACGCGTGGAACAACCTGGCCCTGGCCAAGCTGCTGTTCAACACGTTCTACTACGCGGCCGGCGCGGTGCTGTTCCAACTGGTCTTCGACACCGCCGCCGCGTACTCGCTGTCGAAGCTTCGACCGATGTTCGGCAACGTCATTCTCGCCCTGATGCTGGGGACGCTGATGATTCCGGCGATGGTGCTCATCGTCCCGCAGTACGTGACCGTGATCGACCTGCCGATCGTCCACATAAACCTGCTCGACTCACCGTTCGCCATCTGGCTGCCCCTGGTCGCGAACGCATTCAACATCTTCCTGTTGAAACGGTTCTTCGACTCGATTCCCGAGGAGTTGATGGCGGCCGCGCTGATGGACGGGGCGACGTCGCTGCGCACGCTCTGGTCGATCATCCTGCCGCTGTCGCGTCCCATTCTCGGCGTGGTCTCGATCTTCGCGGTGACGGCGGTGTGGAAGGACTTCCTCTGGCCCAAGCTGGTCATGCCGTCGCCGGAGACCCGGACGGTCAGCGTGGGTATCTACGCCTTCTCCGGCGGTACGCCCATGAACGTGGTGATCGCCGCGTCGGTCATCGCCGCCATCCCGACCGTTATCGTCTTCCTGATCTTCCAGCGGAACATCATGTCCGGTCTGACCACGGGCAGCATCAAGGGGTAGCCAATCACCGCTACGTCCCGCGGCGAACAACGGTGGTTCGCCCGACACATATTCAGGTCGGCGACCTGTCGACGTACTGACGCAGAAAGCAGGTGCTCGTGTCCACAGCAGACAGCAGTCCGTGGTGGCGTGGAGCGGTTATCTACCAGGTGTATCCACGTAGCTTCGCCGACGGCAACGGCGACGGCATCGGCGACATCGCCGGCATCCGGTCCCGGCTGAACCACCTGTCCGCACTTGGCATCGACGCGATCTGGTTCAGTCCCTGGTATCCGTCGCCGATGGCTGATGCCGGCTACGACGTGTCCGACTACCGCGACATCGACCCGGTCTTCGGCTCCCTCGCCGAGGTGGAGGCGCTCATCACGGAGGCGCACGAGCTCGGCATCCGGACGATCGTCGACGTGGTGCCCAACCACTGCTCCGACGCGCACCCGTGGTTCCAGGCCGCGCTGGCCGACGGCCCGGGAGCGCCCGAGCGGGACCTGTTCTGGTTCCGCCCCGGCCGGGGCCCGAACGGCGACGAGCGGCCCACCGACTGGGTCGGCGAGTTCGGCGGCCCGACCTGGACCCGCACCACCAACCCGGACGGGACCCCCGGCGACTGGTACCTGCACCTGTTCGCTCCGCAGCAGCCGGACTTCAACTGGGACCACCCCCGGGTGCGGGCCGAGTTCGAGGACATCCTTCGGTTCTGGTTCGACCGGGGCGTGGACGGCATCCGGATCGACTCGGCCGGGCTGCTGGTCAAGGACGGGACGCTGCCCGAGGTCCGGCCGGACCAGCCGCACCCGTTCCACGATCTCGACGGCGTGCACGACGTCTACCGGGGCTGGCGGCGGGTCGCCGACTCCTACCCCGGCGAGCGGGCGCTGATCGGTGAGGTGTGGCTGCCGGACCGGCAGCGGTTCGCCAACTACCTGCGCCCCGACGAGTTGCACGCGGCGTTCAACTTCGACTTCCTCGGCTGCGCCTGGGACGCCTCCGCCCTGCGCGAGAGCATCGACGGGACGTTGAGCGCGCACGCCCCGGTCGGCGCGCCGGCCACCTGGGTGCTCTCCAACCACGACGTCACCCGGCACGTCACCCGCTACGGCCGGGCGGACACCACGTTCAGCTTCGCCGCCAAGCGCGAGGGGATCCCCACCGACCTGGAGTTGGGCACCCGCCGGGCGCGGGCCGCCGCGCTGCTGTCGCTGTCACTGCCCGGCGCGGCCTACGTCTACCAGGGCGAGGAGCTGGGTCTCTGGGAGGTCGAAGACATCCCGTACGCCCTGCGCCAGGACCCAATGTGGGAACGCTCCGGCCGGGTCGACCCCGGTCGGGACGGTTGCCGGGTGCCGCTGCCCTGGGCCGGTGACGAGCCGCCGTTCGAGTTCAGCCCGGAGGGCGCGGCCGCTCCCTGGCTGCCGCAGCCGGCCGACTGGAAGGACCGGACGGCCCGTGCGCAGACCGGCGACGCGACCTCGATGCTGGAGCTGTACCGGACGGCGATCCGGGTCCGACGGGCCGATCCGGCGCTCGGCGACGGCGGGTTGAGCTGGTTGCCCGCCCCGGACGGTGTGCTCGCCTTCAGCCGCGGCGGTGGCTTCCGCTGCCTGGTCAACCTCTCCGACACGGCGGTGCCGCTGCCCGCCGACGGGGAGTTGCTGCTGGCCAGCGGCCCACTCGACGACGGTCTGCTGCCGTCGGACACCGCCGTCTGGCTGCGTACCCCCGAACTGGCGGACGGGCCGCACGCGGCGGACGGCGCCGCCTTGGGCTGACCTGGCCGGCTGAGGTGGCGTCGGCGGTCCCGTCCAGTCCGCCGGCACCACCCAACCGGCCCTCGCGCACCGAGAGAGGAAGGAGGAACGGGCGTACCCAGCATCCGTCATCGGGCAACGCACTTCACCCCACCCCCGAAAGAGGTGTAGCGACCCCATGTCCAGAAACGGCACCAGACGAGGTACCCCACCGACCGGCGCGGCCGGTCCCCGCTCGGCCCGGCGGCCCGTCCACCGGCGGCTGCTCGCCGGTGCGCTCGCCGGAATGCTCCTCGCCACCGCGCCGGCCCTCACCCCCGTGGCCAGCGCCGCACCGGCCGTCGACGCGTCCGCGTCCGCCGCCCGCGCGGCCCTGCTCGCCGGGCTCTCCGCCACCATGACCGCCAGCAGCTACAACCAGAACTACGTGGCGGGCAACGCCAACGACGGCAACGCGGACACCTACTGGGAGAGCGCCAACAACGCGTTCCCGCAGTGGATCCAGGCCGACCTCGGCGCCACCGTCAGCGTCGACCGGGTGGTGCTCAAACTGCCCCCGTCGTCGGCCTGGCAGACCCGTACCCAGACGTTGTCGGTGCTCGGCTCCACCAACGGCTCGTCGTTCACCACCCTGAACGCGTCCGCCGGCTACACGTTCAACCCGGCCACCGGCAACACCGCGACCGTCAGCTTCACCGCCGCGAGCACCCGCTACGTGCGGGTGCAGGTCACCGCCAACACCGGTTGGCCGGCCGCGCAGTTCTCCGAGGTCGAGGTGTACGGCGCCGCCGGCAGCCCCGACACCCAGGCGCCCAGCGTCCCCGGCAACCTGGCGTACACCCAGCCGGCCAGCGGTCAGATCCGGCTCACCTGGTCCGCGTCCACCGACAACGTCGCAGTGACCGGGTACGACATCTACGCGGGCGGCGCACTGCGCGGCAGCGTCAACGGTTCGACGCTGACGTACACCGACAGCCAGCCGGACAGCGCCACCGTCTCGTACCACGTGCGGGCCAGGGACGCCGCCGGCAACCAGTCGGCGAACAGCAACACCGTGACCCGGGCCGGCACCGGCAACCCGACCGGCACCAACCTGGCGGTCGGCAAGCCGATCACCGCCTCCGGGTACGTGCACACGTACGTGGCCACCAACGCCAACGACAACAACGTGGCGACCTACTGGGAGGGCAACGGCAACCCGAGCACGCTGACCGTGCAACTCGGCGCGAACGCCAGCCTCAGTCAGATCGTGCTGAAGCTCAACCCGGATTCGGCCTGGGGTACGCGTACCCAGAACGTCACAGTGCTCGGCCGGGACCAGGGCTCGTCGACGTTCACCACCCTGGTCGGCGCGGCGAACTACACGTTCAACCCGGCCACCGGCAACACGGTGACCATCCCGGTGTCGGGCGCGGCGGCGGACGTACGGCTCTCGATCGCCTCGAACACCGGCGCACCGGCCGGGCAGGTGGCCGAAATCCAGGTCATCGGCACCCCGGCACCGAACCCGGACCTGACCGTCACCGGCATGTCGTTCAGCCCGTCCGCGCCCGTCGAGACGAGTGCGGTCACCCTGTCGGCCACCGTGCGCAACGCCGGCTCGGCGGCCTCCGGCGCCACAAACGTCAACTTCTACCTCGGTGCGACCCGGGTCGGCACCGCGTCCGTCGGCGGTCTCGCGGCCGGCGCGTCGACGACGGTCAGCGCGAACATCGGCACCCGTGACGCGGGCAGCTACCCGCTCAGCGCGAAGGTCGACGAGAGCAACACTGTCGTCGAGCAGGACGACACCAACAACAGCTACACCAACCCCAGCCCACTGGTGGTCAGCCCGGTCGCCAGCTCCGACCTGGTCGCCTCGGCGGTCGCCTGGTCACCGGGCAACCCGGCGGCCGGCAACACGGTCACCTTCTCGGTGTCGGTGCGCAACGCCGGCAGCGTGGCATCCGCGTCCGGGGCGCACGGCATCACCCTCACCGTGCTCAACGAGTCCGGCACCGCCGTCCGCACCCTGACCGGCTCGTACTCCGGAGTGATCAACGCCGGGGCCACCGTCGGCCCGGTCAACCTGGGCACCTGGACCGCCGCGAACGGCAAGTACACCGTCCGGGTGGTGCTCGCCGCCGACGGCAACGAACTGCCGGTCAAGCAGGCCAACAACACCAGCGACCGGCCGCTCTTCGTCGGGCGCGGCGCCAACATGCCGTACGACATGTACGAGGCCGAGGACGGCGTGGTCGGCGGCGGCGCTGCTGTCGTCGGCCCGAACCGGACCGTCGGCGACGTGGCCGGCGAGGCGTCCGGCCGGCGTGCGGTGACCCTCAACTCGACCGGCAGCTACGTCGAGTGGACCACCCGGGCCAGCACCAACACGCTTGTCACCCGCTTCTCCATCCCGGACGCGCCGGGCGGCGGCGGGATCAACTCGACGCTGAACGTCTACGTCGACGGCACGTTCCACAAGGCCATCGACCTGACGTCCCGCTACGCCTGGCTGTACGGCAACGAGGCCAGCCCCGGTAACTCGCCGAGCGCGGGCGCCCCACGGCACATCTACGACGAAGCCAACATCATGCTCAACTCGACCGTCCCGGCGGGCAGCAGGATCCGCCTCCAGAAGGACCCGGCCAACACCACCACGTACGCCATCGACTTCATCAACACCGAGCAGGTGGCGCCGATCGCGAACCCGGACCCGGCGCGCTACGCCACGCCGACCGGCTTCACCCACCAGGACGTGCAGAACGCCCTGGACCGGGTGCGGATGGACACCACCGGCAACCTGCTCGGGGTGTACCTGCCGGCCGGGAACTACTCCACCTCGTCGAAATTCCAGGTGTACGGCAAGGCCGTCCAGGTGACTGGCGCCGGCCCCTGGTACACGCGGTTCAACGCCCCGTCCGGCCAGGACAACACCGACATCGGCTTCCGGGCCGAGAACTCGGCGGCCGGATCGTCGTTCAAGAACTTCGCGTACTTCGGCAACTACACCTCGCGGATCGACGGCCCGGGCAAGGTGTTCGACTTCGCCAACGTGTCGAACATCGTGATCGACAACATCTGGAACGAGCACATGGTCTGCCTCTACTGGGGCGCCAACACCGACTACATGACAATCAAGAACTCCCGGATCCGGAACATGTTCGCCGACGGCATCAACATGACCAACGGGAGCACCAACAACCTGGTCAGCAACAACGACGCACGGGCCACCGGCGACGACAGCTTCGCGCTGTTCTCGGCCATCGACGCGGGCGGCGCGGACATGCGGGACAACGTCTACGAGAACCTGACGTCGACGCTGACCTGGCGGGCCGCCGGTGTCGCCGTCTACGGCGGCTACGGCAACACGTTCCGCAACATCTACATCGCGGACACGCTTGTCTACTCCGGCATCACCATCAGCTCGCTCGACTTCGGCTACCCGATGAACGGCTTCGGCGCCAGCCCGCCGACCCGGTTCGAGAACATCTCGATCGTCCGGGCCGGTGGGCACTTCTGGGGCGGGCAGACCTTCCCGGCGATCTGGGTCTTCTCCGCCTCGAAAGTGTTCCAGGGCATCCGGGTCAGCGACGTGGACATCGTCGACCCGACCTACAGCGGCATCATGTTCCAGACCAACTACGTCGGCGGGCAGCCGCAGTTCCCGATCACCGACACGATCTTCACCAACGTCTCGATCAGTGGAGCCCGCAAGAGCGGTGACGCCTACGACGCGAAGTCCGGCTTCGCGATCTGGGCCAACCCGATGCCGGAGGCCGGGCAGGGTCCGGCCGTCGGGTCGGTCACCTTCAACAACCTGCGGCTGAGCAACAACGCGGTGGACATCCAGAACCCCACCTCGACGTTCACCATCAACCGCAACTGACCCACCTCGGTCGCCCTGGCGGCGGCCGGTTCTCCGGGCGGTGTGGCCACTCGACAAGCGGTGGCCGCACCGCCCGGCCCGTCCTCAGTCCGGAGCGGCGCCGTGCCGGCCGGCACCGGCGGCGAACCGGGCCGCGCCGGCCGCCGCGTCGGTGGCCAGCGACTCCATCCCGTACGCCAACTCCGTCGCCAGAGCCTCCGCCTCTGGCCGACCCGCGCCGGCCAGCACCGCCGCACGGTCGTTGCGCAGGCACGTCTGCGGGTGCCGGGCAATCGCGGCCGCCAACTCCTCGGCCGCCGCCCGCGCCTGGCCCGGCGGCACCAGCCGGTTGACCAACCCCATCGTGTACGCCTCGTCCGCCGGCACCGCCCGGCCGGTGAGGATCAGGTCCAGGGCACGACTCTCACCGATCAGCCGGGGCAGCCGGACGGTGCCACCGTCGATCAGCGGCACTCCCCAGCGGCGGCAGAACACCCCGAGCGTGGCGTCGGACTCGGCGACCCGCAGGTCACACCAGAGCGCCAGTTCCAGCCCGCCGGCCACCGCGTACCCGGAGATCGCCGCGATCACCGGCTTGCCCAGCACCATCCGGGTCGGACCCATCGGACCGTCACCCTCGGGCTCGACCCGGTTGCCGCTCGGCGTGCCGATCGCCTTGAGGTCGGCACCGGCGCAGAACGTGCCGCCCGCTCCCCAGAGCACGGCCACCGCCGCGTCCGGGTCGGCGTCGAAGGCCCGAAAGGCGTCCGCGAGGGCCCGCGCGGTCGGCCCGTCCACCGCGTTGCGTGCCTCCGGTCGGTCCAGCACCACAGTCGTCACCGGCCCCGAACGCTCCACCCGCACACCCATCAACCCAGCATGCCCGCCCCGCCCCGCGCGGCCCCACCCCCAACCCTCGCGGCGATCTTGCAGTTCTGGTCGTCGTTCTGTCCGGGGTGCCCGGATTGTCGGGGCAGCAACTGCAAGATCGGCGAGGCCTGGGTGGGGGATTGTCACTGTCGACCGGTTTGCGACCGCCATCGCCGGGAAGTCGGTACGGGTGCGAGCACTTCTGACGAGAGTTGAGCAGGCAGCCGGGCTGGACCGGACGGGCGACCGGTTGCAACGGGTGGTCCTCAGCACGCTGCGTCCGCGGCGTCTGCGGGACCTGCTGCACGGTGTGCCGCTGGGGCATCCGCTGCACCCGGCGATGGTGCAGGTGCCGGTGGGCGCGTGGATCAGCGCCGCCGTGCTGGACCTGATGCCGGGGCAACGCCGTCCGGCCACCGTGCTGGTCGGTCTGGGCACTGTCAGCGCGCTGCCCGCGGCGATCGCCGGGCTGAACGACTGGGCGGCGCTCTCCCGGGACCAGCGTCGCGTCGGCCTGGTGCACGCCGCCGCGAACACCGTCGGCGTCGGCCTCTACGCCGGCTCGTTGGCGGCGCGGCTCTCCGGGCGGAACGGCGTGGGCAAGGCCCTCGGCTTCCTCGGGCTCTCCGCCGTGAGCCTCGGGGCTTACATCGGCGGCCACCTGGCGTACAAGCAGGGCGCCCAGGTCAACCAGAGCGTGTCCGAGCTGCACCGGATGACCGACGGCTGGCACTCGCTGGTCGACATGGCGACTCTGCCGCAGCGCACGCTGATCACCCGCGAGGTGGACGACGACATCTCGGTGATCCTCTACCGCCACGGTGATGAGGTCACCGTGATGCTGGAGCGTTGCCCGCACCAGAGCGGGCCGCTCGGTGAGGGCGAGGTGCAGGAGATCGACGGCCACGCGTGCGTGGTATGCCCGTGGCACGGCAGCGCGTTCCGGCTCAACGGCGGCGAGGTCGTGCAGGGACCGTCCGGTAGCGACCAGCAGATCCTTCCCACGCGGATCCAGAACGGCGTACTCCAGACCCGCCTGCCCTGACCGGATATCGGACCGCCCGCAAGGCGGGGTGCCCGGCGTTGGGTGCCGCTGGCCGTGCCGGGGTGGGTATCCCTATTGAGCGTGATGTCGCTGAGACATATTGATGTCCCAGTGACATCACGCTCTCCGGACCGCCTGCCCCCAGCTGTCGAGTCGGTGGTCAGTCGCCGCATGTCCTACCGCGCCCACGGCGCGAGGGCAGCGCCGTTTCAGCCGCGTCGGTGTCGACCAGGTGAGTGCACGTCCGGCAGGAAGTCCAAGCCGCCATCGCCACCACCGGCAGTGCCGCCACCACCGCCACCGCCACCGCCACCGGCAGTGCCGCCACCGCCGGCAGGAGCCGTACCGCCGCCGGGCCAGCCCGCTGCCGGGGCGGGCACCGTGCCCTGTGGCGGCGGTGCGGTGGCCCCGATGGCCGCTCTCGCGCGACTGGCGGCCAGCGCGGCGCCGCCGCTGCGGGCCGTACCGCTGCCGCGGCCCGCGCTGCTGCTGGCTGCGCCGCTGCGGGCCGCGCCGCGTCGTGGTGCGCGGGTGGCCGCGGCCAGCCTGGGAACCGCACCGGCGGTGGCCGGGCGGCGGCGCAGCCCGAGTACCGCGCCGATCTGAGCGCCGACGATGCTCGCGACGGCCAGCACGGCGGACACGGCCAGCGGTCGGTTCACCCGGTCGGTGGCACCGGCCCGGGCCGCGCCGACTGTCATCGTGGGTGCCTGGCCCTTCGCCTCCGTACCGCTGCGGGGTGCCGTCTCCGCACGTTCCGGTGCGGTCTCCGCACGTTCCGGTGCGGCCTGCTCGGGCGCCGGTCGCGGTGCCGGCGGCCTGGGCGCGGCGGGCCGGCCGACGAGTTTCCCGGTGGCGTGCGGCCGGGCGCCCTGGTCGGCGGCCTCGGCGGGAAGTCGGAGCAGTTGGCCGGGGCGGATGCGGTCCGGGTCGTCCAGCCGGTTCAGCGCCGCCAGTTGCCGGTAGTCGGCGAAATCGTCGAGGTAGCGCTCTGCCACCTCGCCGAGGTAGTCGCCTCGCGCCACCCGGTACACCGGCTCCGCCTGGTCACCCGCGCCCGCACCCGCCCCGCCGGTCCCGGTGAGCCCGAGCGGCCCGTTGCCAGCCGCCCCGACCTGGCCGCCTCCGGCGACCGCGACAGGGCCGCTGCCGGCGGTTGTGAGAGAGCTGCTGCCGGCGACCGCGAGGGTGCCGCTGCCGGTCGTCGCGGGCGGGGCGGCGGCCGAGGCAAATGAGCTGGCTGAGCCGGCGTACGCCGGACCGGCGTAGACCGCTGCGGCGCTGGCGGCGGCCGGGCTGGCCGCGAGGATCAGCGCTACCGAACCGACCAGCGCCGCGGCGGCCTTCTGCTGGCGGCTCATCCCGGGCAGCTTCGGCGCCGGCCGGCGCAGGGTCTGCGCGCCCAGCTCGACAAGGACGGAGAAGGTGAACGTGGCCCAGCCGAACCAACCGGCCAGCGCCAGCGCCCGCAGGAAGAGTTGACCATCGTCCCGGCTGGTCAGCGCGGTGCCCACCTCGGTGAGGGTGGGCAGGTGGTCGGGCAGGGGGTTGCCGGCGAAGGCGAGCAGCGCGATCGGCGCGCCGACCACCAGAGCGCAGAGTACGACCAGCGCGCCGACGCCGGTGAGGATGCGTCCGGTCCGCCGTACCACGGACCGATCCGATGCGGACATGGCAGCCTTCCTTCCTACGGTCCTGCGGTGATGGCCCGCGCGGTCGCCTCGCCGGTGACGGTGACCCGGTCGGCGAAGCCGAATAGGCCGAGCATCGAGCGGCGGTAGGTGATCGTGACGCGTACCTGGACGACGGTCTCCCCGGCGATTCGCGGGAAGCTCACGGTGTGGCCGTTGGTGCCGGCGGCGGAGAGGTAGTTGGCGACCGCGACGCGGGCCTGCGGCTCGTCGATCCGCTTCGGCCCGCCCTCGATCGCGGTTGCCCGGTCGATGGCCTGCCCGCCCGCGCGGGCCGCCTCGGCGGCCAGGTTGTCGGCGCGTTGCAGGGTGCGCAACTGCCCGGCGCCGTCGAAGGAGAGCCCGATGATGGCCAGTACGCCGACCATCGCCACCGCCAGGAAGATGCTCACCCGGCCGTGGTCGTCCATCAGCGGGCGTACGGCTGTCGGAGCGTTCATCGTCGGCTCCGGTAGCGGTCCAGGGGGGAGGTGAAGGTCGCCTCGATGCGGTTGTCGGTCGGCATGCCGGGCAGCGCGGCGAGCCGCAGGTCCCGGAAGGACACCCGGCAGGCGACCCGGACGGTGACCGTGGCGTCCTGCCCGACGGGGCTGCGGAAGGCGTCGTCGAAGCTGGTGGCCCTGCCCGCCACCGAGCCGGTGAACGTCAGCGTCGGGGTGCCGGTGCAGGCCAGCCCTCGCCAGTCCAACTGTTGGCGGACCGCGTCACGGGCCTCGGCACGGGCGGTGCTGGCGTTCCGGGAGATCGAGGCGGCACGGGCCGCGTCGTGCGCGGCGGTGTCGATCGCCTCGGCGGCCACCGCGCTGCGCCCGGCCACGCCGGCCAGCACCATCAGCGCGATGAACGCGGGCGCGAGCACCGCCACCTCGATGGAGACCGAGCCGCGCTCGGCGGAACGCTTCACGGCGTGGTCACCCGCTCCACTGTCCCGTGGGCGGTCTGCTGCACCGCGAAGTCCACGCCCGGCACCACCGACAGGGACCGGCCGCGCACCGTGCAGGTCACGTCGACCTCGGTGGCCACACAACTCGGACCGGTCCTGTTCCAGCCCACCAGCCAGCCGCCGTTGGCGGTGAGGAACCGGGTGGCGCTGGCAGCCCCGGCACCGTCGGACGCGTCGTACAGCCGCTCGGCGTTGACCCCGCTCTGCGCGGCGTTCAACGCCGTGGAGCGGGCCAGGAAGACGGCCGCGACCTGGATCGACGCGAAGAGCAGCAGCAGGATCAGCGGCATCATCACGGCCAACTCCACCGGGTTGGCACCACGCTCCCGGTCGCCGGCCGCGAGCCGGCGCCGGACGGTGTCGACCGTCCGGCGCCAGCGCGGGAACGCGGCTCGGCGCATGCTGGTTACTGCGGGTTCCTGTTTGTCGGGATGGCGTTCATCCAGTCGTTGGCCCTCGCCAGGGCCAGGCCGGTGACGACCGTCGCGATGAAAACCAGACCAAAGATGATCACTGCGGTCGGCACCGGGCTGTCACCGCGCTCGCCGTCGCGGCGCAGCTCGGCAAGGCGCGTCGTCACCACGACGTGCAGGTAGCTGACGATGGACATGGCGTACTCCTTCTGGGGGTCGGGTCAGACACGGGCGATGAACGGATAGACGACGAAGCCGAGCAGCACGAAGACGAGCAGTGCGCCCGGAATGTCGAGCTTGCTGGTCACACCCTCGGCGCGGGCGAGGTTGTCGGTGCGGATCTGGTCGCGCAGCGAGTCGGCCCGGCTGCGCAGGGTTTCGTGCACCTGCGCGCCCTCGCTGCCGGAGGAACGCATGATCGCGCCGACGTCCCCCAGCTCCGGGATGCCGATCTTGTCGGCGAGGTCGCGCAGCTCGTCCCAGGGCGCGTGCATCTGCATCTGGGCGATCCGCAGCGACTCCTGGAGCCGGTCGAACACCCAGCCGTCGCAGACCGCGGCGGCCCGCTCCAGCGACTGCACCGGCCCGTGCGCCGCCGACAGTTGCAGGGCCACCAGGTCCAGGTACGTGCAGACGGCCTGACGGAACTCGTCCCGGGCGGCGTTCGCCTTGGCCAGCACCGACCGGTGCGCCAGCAACCCGGCGACCAGCGCCAGGCCGAGGCTGCCGAGCACCGGCATGACCAGGGGAAACGAGATGCCGAGTACGTACAGGGCGACGCTGAGCAGGGTCGGCGTGGCCAGCCCGACCAGCGCGGAGAGCAGCACCGACAGTGCGTACTGCTCGGGGGTCTGATTGATCAGGGCGAGCTGCCGGTGCGGCGGCCGCAGCCAGCGCGACAGACCGGTCAACCAGTCCAGTCGTCGGGACGCGGGCGCGGCGACCCGGTCCAGGCTGGGCGGCTGGTGCAACCGGCGCAGCGCCGGCCCGAGCGCCGGGGTCGCCGGCACCAGCTCCCGGATCACCAGGAACAGCCCCAACCCGACCGCGGCCCCGCCACACACCGCGACGGCGAGGTGCAGGTTCATGATCATGCGACCACCTCCTGCGGGTCGGGTGCCGGCAGGAACCGGGCCGGGCGCTGCGGCTGGCTCATCGAACGCACCCAGGCCAGCAGGCCGATGAAGGCAGCGCCGAGGCTGGCCATCACCAGCTGACCCGTCGGCGTGCCGTACGGCTCGATGTACTCGGTGTTGACCAACCCGTACGCCAGCGTTGCCACGGTCATGCCGGTCAGGAAGCGGACCGCGAACCGGGGCTGGGTGCGCTTGGCCTCGATCTCCCGGCGGGTGGCGACCTCCGCCGCCGCCGCGCCGGCGATCGAGCCGAGCACGTCACCGAGCCGCTCACCCCGGTCGCTGAGGTGCAGGATCAGCGCCGCCACCACCTGGTCGCAGACCGGATCGCCGATCTCGTCGGCGAACGCCAGCAACGCGGTACGCGCCGTCCAGCCGGCCTGCAACCGGGCGGCGAGCAGCCGTACCTCGTCCTCGATGCCGGGTGGCACGCTGCCGATCGTGCCGATGATCGACTGTTGGAGGCCCTGCCCGATGCCGGAGACGTCCTTGAGGCGGCGCGTCCACTCGCCGACCGCCTCGATCCGGGCGATCGCCCGCTGCTCGGCCTTTCCCACCGCGAACAGCCACGGCGTGCCCGGCACCGCCACCGCCACCAGCAGACCCACCACCGGCAGCCCGGTCAGCAGGAAGGCCAGCGCGCCGGCGACCACCGCGGCGAGCAGCAGCGCCTGATGGGCACGCTGCTCGGCGGGGTTGGTGCTGGAACCGCGCCACAGCCGGCTCAGACCCGGCCCCGATCCAGGGCCAGGGCTGGCGGCGGGCCGGCGGGTGCCCACCAGCGCGACCACGGCCAGCAGCAGTCCGGCCACACAGGCGGCCCCGGAGACCACCGCGATCAACTCCAGGCTGTTGCCCATCAGGTCACCGCCGAGCCAGTCGGGTCTGCCGGGGGCGACGCCACGCCCCGGTGCCGGCCTCGATCCACCGGGTCAGCAGCCGGACGTCGTAGCCCACCCGCAGCAACTGGTCGCGGACCCGCTCGGGTAGATGCCGGGGGACCGCGCGACCGTCCGGGCCGGGCCCGAAGACGCTGGTGGTGGTGATCCGCCCGGCCTCACCGGCCCCGATCACCTCCTCCACATGCGAGACGAACCGGTGCTTACGTCCGCCGATCGCGGTCTCGTCCTCGACGGTGACGTAGACGATCAGGTCGAGGGCGTTACCGGCCATCCGCCGGGCCTGGTCGACGGTCATCTCGCGGCCGTGCGCCAGCGCCAGCTCGACGATCCGTTCACCCACCCCGGACGCCGTACGGGCGTGGATGGTGCACATCGAGCCACGGCTGGTGGTCATCGCCTGGAGCATCGGCACGATCTCCCGGGACCGCACCTCGCCCACGATGATCCGGAGTACGCCCATCCGCAGCGAGAGCGGGATCAGGTCGGCGATCGTCACCTCGCCCGCCGGCCGGCCGTCGAAGCCGCGCTCGCCGTGCCCCTCCCGTGCCTCGAAGCTCATCACCGCCCGGTGCCGCTCCCGGCGGCGGGCCGGCAACAACTCTCGGCTCTCCTCCAGCAGCACGTACGGCTCGTCGGGCGGGATCTCGTTCATCAGCGCCCGGATGATCGTGGTCTTTCCGGCACCGGCCAGCCCGGCGACCATGATGTTCAACCCGGCGCGCATCGCCGCACGGAGGAAGTCCCGCAGCAGCGGGTCGATCATCTCGTCCAGGTCGCCCCGGGCGCCGGCCACGTCGTCCAGGCTCACGTCCAGCGTGTTGTGCTTGCGGATCACCGCGTACGGGCGGTGGCTGACCAGGAACACCGCGGCCAGCCGGCTGCCGTCGGGCAGTTGCAGGTCGAGGGTGGGCTTCACGGTCGACAGTGACCGCTCGGTCGCGCCCGCTCGGCGGGCCGCCGCCTGGAGGATCTCCACCAACTCGGCGTCGCTGTCGGCGATCGGTTCGGCCCAGTCCACCCCACCGCCGTGCCGGGTGATGCGTACCTGGTCGCAGCCGAGGATGTGCACCTCTTCGATGGTGTCGTCGACCAGCAGGGTCTGTAGCCGGCCGAGCCCGACCAGTTCGGCGGTCACCTGGTCGAGCAGCAGACGCTCGTCACCGGCGGCCATCGGTGTGCCGGCCCGGCGGACCGCGTCGGCGTACTCGGCCACCACCGCGACGGCCAACCGCGCCCGCTCGGTGTCCTCCTCGTCGACGGTGAACTCCCGGCCGCGCTGCCACAGCGTGAGGCGTTCGGTCAGTTCCCGGCGCAGCTCCCGGACCACCTGGAAATCCACCCGGGCTCGGGGTGACGGCTCCGGTGGCGGGTTGACCGCGGGCGCTGGCATCGCCGCCGGCAGTGCCTGGTGGTGCCGGCCGTTCGGCGCGGGCAGCGGCGGCGCGGTGGACGTCACGCCCGGCGGCTGCTCGCGGGGGTCGGTGGAGACCGGCTCAAACCGCATCCGGCACCCCCTGCTGCACCGGCCAGGCCAGTCGAGCCCGCCGCCGCTCCAGCAACGCGCCGACCGGCACCTCCAACCCGGCCGCCGCACGCAGCAGCGGCCGTCCGGACCGCACCGTGCCACCCAGGGCCAGCACCTGCGCGGTACGCGGATCGTGCGGCAGCCGTGCGATGACCGGCAGTTTCAACGCGCGGCTGATCTCGGTACGCCCGTGCCCGTCGCCGACCAGCAGCAGCCGCAGGGTGCCCGGCGGAACCCGGTGCTCGGCGAAGTCCCGTTCCAGGGCGGTGACCACGGCCCGCGTACCGGACAGGTCCGGCAGGTGGGCACGGGTCACCAGCAGCACCGCCGAGGCGGCCCGCAACAGCGGCCACGGTGGGCCGGTGACGTGCAGCCGACCACAGTCGACAAGCACGTCGTAGCCGGGGGTGCCGCGGTCCAGGGCGTTGAAGTAGTCCGCGAAGCGCTGCCAGAGCGGGGTGACGCTGCCGGCCTGCGCCGGGTCGACCAGGCCGGGCAGCAGCAGCCGTTCCCGGCGGGGCGCGTCCAGGTCGACCAGTTGCGACCAGAACGCCGTCTCCAGGTTGCCGTCCCGCAGCTCACCGACGGCCAACTCGCCGATTCCGCGCGGCCCGTCCAACTGGCCGCCGAGGTAGCCGGCGAGGATCGATCCGCCAGCCGGATCGCACTCGGCGAGGACCAGCCGGCGGTGCCAGGCCAGCGCGCAGGCCAACGCCGAGGTGGTCACGCCGGGCGAGCCCTTCGCGGACACCAGCGCGATGATCGCCATGCTCAGGCCGCCTCGGTCAGCACGACGGCGATCCGCTCCTGGGCTGTCAGCGCCACCACAGCGGGTACGTCCCGGACGGGAAGCGCCAGATACAGGACCCTCTCGTTGTCCGTCGGGCTGACCATGTCGATCACGGTGGCCGCGAACCGGGTGCCCACGGCGGTCGCCCCGGCGGCGTTGTCGTCCGGGGTGCTGACCAGCAGGACCTTGTCGCCGGGGTGCAACTCGCGCGCTGGCACCTGCGCGGTCTTCAGGCCGAGCGCGATCTGCTGCTGACCCGGGCCGAGCAGCGGGGCGTCGGTGACCTGCCCCAGGGTGAGCAGCGTGCCGGGAACCAGCGCCACGGCGGCGCGCTTGCCGACCACCTCGTCCAGCCGGCCGGCGGACACCGGGTTCAGCCCCTGCCCACCGGCGACCTGCACGGTGATCAGGTCGGCCGCGCTGATCTCCCGCCCCACCTCGACCGGCCGCGCCACCGCGAGGTAGCTGCCCGTCGCCCGGACCGAGGTGACCGCGAACGCGGCGCCCAACCCACCCAGGGCGATCAGGAGTACGGCAAGACCCAGCAACCCCGGTCGAACCCGGCGCTGCCGCACCACCTTGGGCGGGCTGACCGGCGCGTCCACCTGGCCGGTCCCATTGCGCGTCGCCAGACTCACCGCACACTCTCCGTTCGCGACTGCGGGGCTCGCACGACCGGCTGCCTTTTCACCTGGTCACCACCTGAAGTTCGTTGATCTGGACCGGCACCGTGCCGCTCGTCCGGGTCTGGGAGATCGGGTCACCCTCGACGCCGCCGCCCGTCCACCAGCGCACCGTCCAGAAAGTGGTGGCACCCACCCGGTACGTACCGGCCTTCGGGTAGCCCGCGCGGTAGCCGCAGTCCGGGGAGGGTTGGCCGGCGCGCTTGCCCTTCGCGTCGTACGGGGTGCCGGGGACGGTGCAGGTGACCTTGTCGCGGTTGCCCATGTCCCAGACGATCCGGTCAACCTTCGCCTCGATGGTGACGGTCAGCCCACGGTCGGACGCGGAAGCCCGCAGCGGCCCGAAGTAGCTGGCGCTCGGCGTGGCCCACATCCACACCGGCAGGCCGACCAGGCCGGGGCCGATGTCCTTGCGGGGTGCCACCTTGAGTCGCGCGGGCAGCAGCTTGATCGACGCGAGCGCCCGTCGGGCCAGTTCCTCCGGGTCCGGCGGCGCGCCGAAGCCGGGCGGCGGTGCGCTGCGCAGCACCACGTCCTGGGCCCCGAGGTCGCCGCCGTTGCAGGTCTGCACGTACCACTGCTGACCCTCGGGTGCCTCGTCCTGCGGCTGGGCGAGCTTGTAGTAGCAACCGCTGCCGTTGTCGAACCAGCCGAGCACCTCGTGGTAGCAGGGGATGGTTCGACCGCCCCACTGGCAGACGCCGCCGCCCCCGCCGCCGCCGGAGTCTCCGCCGCCGTTGTCCCCGCCACCACCGGGGCCGCCCGGCGTGCCGGGTTCGTCGTCCCAGACGTTGCAGTCCGGCTGGCCGGGCGGGCACTCCACGCCGGGCCCGGCGCGCCGGGCGGCGGCGGCCGGCAGGGTCGCGCCGACCACCAGCAGCAGCGCCAGGCCGATCCCGGCGAGCGCCCGGTGGGGCACCCCGAACCCGGCGGTACGGGCCGGGGTGCCCCTTCCTCCCCAGGTCAGCACGGCTGGTCCTGGTGCGCCGCGCCGGAGTTGATCAGCCATCGACCGTCGGGATAACGGGTGGCGGTGGCGGTGGCGAGGTGTCTACCGCCACCGCTACCGGGGACGACCCGCTGGTCCTTGGCGTAGACCAGGCGGTAGCCGGTCGTGTCCAGGCAGTCCTGGATGTCCACGGTGGCCGGCTTCGCGTCCAGGCTGACGGCGGTCACGGTCGGGTCGGACTTCAACGTCCCGGTACGCATCGCGCCATGCTCCTTGGCCTCGAGAATGGACAATTGGACCCGGGTCAGCAGCGGATCAGCGAGAAATCGGGACAGTTCCGGCGCCTGCGGATCGCTGCGCCGACTCGCCGTGCGCGAGGCCGCGAGATAACCGGCGTACGCGTCGAGCGCCGCCCTTTCGGCCGTCCGCCGATCGGCGTCCGAAACCGCTCGTCGGTCCTCGCCTCGTGCCGCCGTGGGTCGTTCGACGGTTTCCCGTCCGCTGCCGCAGGCGGCGACCGGCACCGCTGCCGCGACCACCAGCAGGCAGATTGCCGCTCTGCTGAGCTGCCGTCCGCGCACCGTCGAGCCCTCCTCGTGATCGCCCGGTGCGGCTCGGGGTCACCGCTGCCGGGCTGCGGAAGCGCAACCCGGATCAGCCCATCCGGAACCGTTCAGCGCGCTTCTGCATTCACCGTTATGGATCTTTTACAAATGCAGGGCCCCGTGATGTTTGTCGTCGAGGTGAGGCTTGCGTCACACCCAAGGGGCGAGCATAAGCTCACGTTCGCCGATGCAACAGAGGCAATTCAACTGAACACTCTGCGTAATGATGGGTGGTGGTGACGAGTGGCCGCGTTGCGTTGTGAGCGGTGGCCGACCGGAGGGCCGGCAATGGTCGGATCTCGCCGGGCCGGATCGGACCGCGAGCACCCCTCCGGCGGCCTCGGGAGTGGGACATCGCGCCCTCATCCCGGCATCCGGGCGGGGTCGGCGGTCGATCGACGAGCTGTGCCGCCCGGCTTGCTGGCCGGCGTCGACCCGGCCGGCGGCTCTGTCGGTCGGCCGGGCGTCAAGGTCGTTTTCCGCGCCATCCGCGACACCAGAGCGATCGTTCAGTCACGATCCGTGTTCGCCTTCGTGGGGGATGTCGACCCGTCGGTGGGATCGACATGGCGCTGACCGGCCCCCCGATGGCCGCACCAGGTCAGCAGGACCCACCCGACCGGAGCCCGACCGACTGGTTCTCGGCCGTCCTGGCCGCCCTGACGGTCAGCCCGCTGCTGCGGTTGGCCGCCCTGCGCTACGCCGTACCGCCGGGCATCGCCGATCGGACCGGCTGCGACGCCTGCGGCGCGCCGGTCGGGCTGGCCCGGCCCTGGCCGGCGCTCGGCCCGGCTGGCCGCTGCGGTCGCTGCCCGGCCCGGGTCGGCCCCCCGCCCGGCACGGTGGAGGTGGTCGCGCTCGCCGCGGTGGCGCTGCTGGTGCTGGTCGGTCCGGGCGGCGGGGCGTTGCCGGCGCTGGCCTGGTGGCTCGGGTGGACGATCCCGGCGGTGTTCGTCGACCTGGCCGCGCACCGGTTACCCGACCGACTTACGCTGCCGGCGGCGGCCGGGACGTGGCTGCTGCTCGGCGCGGCTGCGCTCGTCGATGCCGATCCGGGGCCCTGGCTGAGGGCCGTCAGCGCCGGCGCGGGGCTGGCGCTGCTCTTCGCCGGCAGCACACTGGTGCTCGGCCGGCGTGGCTTCGGGCTCGGCGACGCCAAACTGGCGCTCAGTGTGGGTGCGCTGCTCGGCTGGTACGGCTGGCCTGTCCTGGTGCTCGGGCTGCTGCTCGCGTTCGGGCTGTCCGCACTGGTCAGCGTGGGTTTGTTGGTCGCCCGACGGGCCCGGTGGTCCACCCACCTGCCGTTCGGCCCGTTCCTGTTGCTCGGCACGGCGGGCGCCCTCCTGCTGGCCACCTGACCGTCCACCGCCTCATGATCGCGCTCGATCCAGGATCCAGTGGTGTCGCTCGCGCCCCGAGGCCACGACAGCCAGGATCGAGCACGATCTCACCAGCGTGCGGGTGTCAGCGGCGGGGTCGGCCGGCCAGGTCGGGGACCGGGCGACGGGCGTCGGCCCGACGGCGGAGCACCTCGGCGGTCGGGCGGGCCAGTAGTGGGGTCACCACGGCGGCGACCAGGGCGCCGAGCAGTACACCCGCGACCACGTCGTGCGGGTAGTGCACGCCCACGAAGACCCGGGAGAAGGCGGCCAGCGCGGCCAGCGGCAGCGCGAGCAGGCCGAGCCGTCGGGAGAGCAGCAGTGTGGTGACCGCCAGCGCTCCCGCCACGGTGGCATGGTTGCTGGGGAACGACCAGTCGCCCTGCGGTGGGCAGGCGCCCGCGATGATCGCCCGGCCGATCGTCCGGCACGGGCGGTCCTCGTCCACCACGGTCTTGAGCCCCTCGCTGCATGCGTACGCCAGGAAGGTCGGCAGCGGCGCGACCAGGGCGAGCGCCCGGTCGTGCGGGCCGCCGGCCAGGCGGCTCAGCGCGGCCACCAGCAGCAGCGCGCCGAGCAGGAGGATCACCCCCTCGGTGGCGTGCCCGACGAACCATTGCAGCGGTTGCGGGCTGCGGGCGGCGACGTCGACCACGTCGTGGTACCACTCGATGCTGATCTCTGGAACGTCCATGCTGCCGGTGTCGGCCATGAATCACCTCACCTGATGTTCATACCGCGTTGATGTTGGAGAAACCCTAGGAACGCGGCAGCAGGCGCCGCAGGGATCGAAGGTCAGACCAGCCACACGGCTTTCGTCCAGCAACCGCACAGGCGTCTCTGCTTGGCTGGGCATCGACGTCGGCATCGACAGGAGGCTCCGTGCACACCAGTTCGGCGACCGACCAGCCGCCGCCCGTCGACGGGACGGTGGACGACGGAACCTGGCGGATCCGGCGTACCCAGGCCGACCTGGACCGGCTCGGCGAAACCGAGTCGATCTTCGCGCTGGGCAACGGGTGGATCGGCTGGCGAGGCACCCTCGACGAGGGTGCGCCCTGCGAGATGCCGGGCAGTTACGTCAACGGCCTCCACGAGCGGCGCGAGCTGAGCTACCCCGAGGAGGGGTACGCGTTTCCGCAGGCCAGCGATACCGTCGTCAGCGCGCCGAACGCCGCGCTGATCCGGCTCTGGGTCGACGACGAGCCGTTGGACATCCGCACCGGGACACTGCACAGCCACGAGTGGGTGCTCGACCTGCGCGCGGGCGTGCTGCGCCGGGAGACCGAGTGGATCTCGCCGGCGGGGCGGAGGGTGCTGATCCGCAGCACCCGGCTGGTGTCGCTGCCCCGCCGCCCGGTCGCCGCCGTCCGGTACGAGGTCGAACCGCTGGACGCCCCCGTCGACCTGCGGGTGTGCTCGGACCTGCTGGCCAACGAGCGGGTGCCGGAGCGCTCGGACGACCCTCGCGCGGCCTCGGTGCTGACCGACCCGCTGACCGCCGAGACGCATCGCGCGACAGGTCTCGACGGGGTGCTGGTGCACCGCACCGAGCGCAGCGGTCAGCGTGTCGCGGTGGCGGTCAGCCACCTGCTGGACGCGCCTGCCACGGTGACCGCCACCTGTGACGACACCCCCGACCGGGTACGCCTCACCGTGGCCGGCCGGATGCACCCGGGCGAGCGGTTGCGGCTGACGAAGTTCGCCGCGTACGAGTGCGGGCCGGTCGAAGGCGCACCGGCCGCCGAGTTGGCCGACCTGGTCGCCGCCGAGGCGGACGCGGCCCGCGCGGACGGCTTCGACGCCCTGCTCGCCGACCAGCGGGCCAGCCTGGACGCCGCCTGGCAGGTCGCCGACGTGCTGCTCGACGGTGACCCGGAACTCCAGCAGGCGCTCCGGTTCGCGATGTTCCACCTGATCCAGGCGGGCCGCCCGGACGGTGACCGGACCATCTCGGCCAAGGGGTTGACCGGCAACGGCTACGACGGGCACGTGCTGTGGGACACCGAGACGTACGTGCTGCCGGTGCTCACCTACCTGGCGCCAGCGGTGGCCCGCTCGGCGCTGGCCTGGCGGCACAACCACCTGCCGGAGGCCCGGGAGCGGGCCGCCGAGCTGCGGCTGACCGGCGCGACATTCCCGTGGCGGACCATCGGCGGTCGGGAGTGCTCCGGCTACTGGCCCGCCGGCACCGCCGCGCTGCACGTCAACGGGGACATCGCCGACGCGGTGCTGCGCTACCTGGCGGCCACCGACGACCAGCGGTTCCTCGCCGAGGTGGGGCTGGAACTGCTGGTGGAGACGGCCCGGCTCTGGCACGGCTTCGGCCACTGGTCCGCAACCGGCGCGTTCCACCTGCACGGGGTGACCGGCCCGGACGAGTATTCCGCGCTGGTCGACGACAACGTCTTCACGAACCTGATGGCGCGGCGCAACCTGCGGGGCGCGGCGGACGCTGCCGAACGCCACCCCGACCTGGCCGACCGGCTCGGCGTGGACCCGGCCGAGATCGCCGGCTGGCGGGCCGCCGCCGACGCTGTCTTCATCCCGTACGACCGTGAGCGGGGAGTGCACCAGCAGGCCGCCGGGTTCACCGAGCAGCCGGAGTGGGACTTCGCGAACACCGACGAGGACGACTACCCGCTGCTGCTGCACTACCCCTACCTGGAGCTGTACCGCAAGCAGGTGGTCAAGCAGGCCGACCTGGTGCTGGCCATGCAGCTCTTCCCGGGCGAGTTCACCGCCGAGGAGAAGGCCCGCAACCTGGCCTACTACGAGGCCCGCACGGTCCGCGACTCGTCCCTGTCGGCCGCCCCGCAGGCGGTGCTGGCCGCCGAGGTCGGGCACCTCGATCTGGCGTACGACCTGTTCGCCGAGTCGGTGCTCCAGGACCTGGAGGATCTGGGCGACAAGACCGCCGACGGGCTGCACCTGGCCTCGCTGGCCGGGGCGTGGCTGGCGCTGGTGCAGGGCTTCGGCGGGCTGCGCGACGACCGCGGTGTGCTCTCCTTCGACCCCCGGCTGCCCCGGCGGATCGACCGGCTGGCGTTCAGCCTGCGCTGGCGCGGCGACCGGGTACGGGTCACGCTGACACACACCGAAGCTCGCTACGAGCTGCCCGACGCCGCCCCGGACGCCACCGTCGAGCTGTGGCACCACGGCGAGCAACTGCGGGTCACCGGTGCCACGCCGGTCACCCGGCCGATGCCGCCGGTGCCCGATCCCGGGCCCGAACCACCGTCCCCACCGGGCCGCCGCCCCACCCGCCGCTCGGCCGACTGACCCGCCGCGCCTCCCGGTCAGGCCGGTCAGGCGGCCGCCGCCAGGCCAGGTCGGCCGACGGGTCGCGGCCCCGCTCAGGTCGGCGTGGGGCCGCCGGCCATTCGTTCGCGGACGGCCTCCAGCGCCTCGAAGGCGTACGCCCAGTTGTGGCACTTGAAGCTGCGCAGGCCGTCGATGGCGGTGTGACAGTCGGAGCACCGCACGCCGGCGATGGCGTCGGGGACCTCGGTGTTGACGTACTTCTGCTCGCCGAGGATGACGGTGGCGATCATGGCCTTGTCGTGCAGGCCGGAGAGCGCCGACGAGACGATGTCGTACCAGGTGATCCGCCGGCCGCACTTCGGGCAGTCCGGCTCGTCGCCGCTGACCCAGAGCGGTGCGCCGATGCTGCGCGCCGGCATGCCGAGCAACTTCTCCAACCGCCGGACGTCCGACTCGCCGGTGATCCACCGGTGCCGGCCGGGCAGCGCGGCGGGCGAGTCGTACACGGCGCGGAACAGGTCGTGGTCGACCCGTACGGTCTCCCGCTGACTGGTCATCGGCGTCCCTCCCCGGTGCGTCGGTGCCCCCACCGTGGTCGGCAGTGACCAGGGGTGCAGCCGGATCAACGACACGAGGGGTCAGCGGGTCGTCGCCTCGGGTGCTAGACATCGAGATCGGACCGCGTCGAAGGGACCCTTCGTGACCGACCAGCCGGCACCCGACACCACCGACGTCACCGCCCAACCCAACGTCGCCCGGATGTACGACTACTTCCTGGGCGGCAGCCACAACTTCGCCGCCGACCGGGCCGCCGCCGACCGAGTCCTGGAGATCTTCCCGGAGACCGGGGTCGCCGCCCAGACCAACCGGCACTTCCTCCGCCGGGCCGTCCGGTACGCCGCCGAGCAGGGCATCCGCCAGTTCCTGGACATCGGTGCCGGCTTGCCAACCCAGGGCACCGTGCACGAGGTGGTGCGGGCTGTGGCCCCCGACGCCCGGGTGGTCTACGTCGACTACGACGAGGTGGCTGTCTCGTACGCCCGGCGGTTGTTGGTTGACGTGCCCGGCACGGCGGTCGTGCGGGGCGACCTGCGGCGGCCGGACGACCTGCTCGCCCACCCGGACGTCCGTGGCACGCTCGACCTGGACCGCCCGGTGGCCGTGCTGCTCCTCGCGGTGCTGCATTTCGTGCCGAACGACGACGACCCGTGGGGTGCCATCGCCCGGCTGCGTGACGCCACCGTGCCCGGCAGCCAACTGGTGCTGTCGCACCTGACGCTGGACGGCATCCCGCCCGAGCTGGCCGAGCGCGGGCAGGCCGTGTACCGCAACAGCAGCGCCCCGCTGGTGCCCCGCACCCACGCCGAGGCGTTGCGCTTCTTCGCCGGGTACGACCTGGTGGAGCCCGGCCTGGTCGAGACCACCCGGTGGCGGCCGGACGGCGATCCGGAGACTGTGAACTCGCACGGCTACGCCGGGGTCGGCGTCCGCCGCTGACCCATTTTCGCCGCCAGCGGCGGCCCTCGGATGGTACGAACGGACGCAGGGCGTGCCACCGGGAGGAGCGCTGATGGTGAGCAGGCCCGAACGGCTGCTGCGGAGAAGTGACACGCCGCTCAGCGCCACGTTCCTGGAACTCTTCTTCGATCTGGCGTTCGTCCTCGCCCTCAGCCAGTTGGCCCAGCACCTGCTGCACGACCTCACCCTGGCCGGCGTGCTCCGCACCGCCATGTTGCTGGCCGGCGTCTGGTGGATCTGGGTGACGACCACCTGGTTCGCCGACTGGTACGACCCGGAGTCTCCGGTCGTGCGGGCGGTGCTGGTCGCCGCCACGCTGGGCAGCCTGCTGGCGGGGGTGGCGATCCCGCAGGCGCTGGACGGGCGCGGCGTGCTCTTCGCCGGGGCGTACGTCGCGGTCCACCTCATCCGGGGCACGGTCACCGTCGTCGCTCTGCGCGGCCACCCGCGCCAAACCCGGGCGCTGCGGATTCTCTGCTGGTTCAGCGTCTCCGCCGTGCCGTGGCTGGCCGGTGCGTTCCTCCCGCAGTGGCGGGTGCCGCTCTGGCTGCTGGCCCTGGCGATCGACCTCACCGGGCCGCGACTCGGCTGGCCCACTCCGCGGATGGGGTGGACCACCTGGCAGGAGCTGCACCTCGCTGGCGAGCACTTCGCCGAGCGGTACCAGCAGATCATGATCATCGCGCTCGGTGAGCTCGTCCTGGTCGCCGGCCTGACGTACGGCGGCACCCGCCTCGAACTCCGGCAGACCGCCGCCTTCCTGCTGGTCTTCGTCACGGCGGTGCTGATCGGCCTGCTCTACGCGACGCCCGCCGGCCAGCGGCTGGGCCCGGCCATCGAGCACGCCGGCCCGTCCCGGCTCGGCGTCCTCACCGGATACCTGCACCTGGTGATGGTCGCCGGAATCGTGGTCACGGCCGTCGGGTCCGAACTGACCATCGCCCGCCCCACCGAGGTCGGCGACATGACGGTCGTCGTGGTCATCCTCGGTGGGCCGATGCTCTTCCTCGCCGGGCGGATCCTGTTCTCACTGGCGATCCACCGGCGGCTCTCCTGGCCGAGGGTGGTCGGCCTGTTGGTGCTGGCCGGCGCGGCGGCCGTTCTGCGGCTGCCGCTGCTGGCGGTCAGCGCGGTCGCCGCCGGGGTGCTGCTCGTGGTGACCGTTCTGGACCACGCCGGCATCGTCAGCTACCGGTCGCGATCCCAATGAGCGCTGGAGGTTGATCCCGCGTCGCTCTGCCACGCTGTGAGCGCTTGCCAACGCCCAAGCTCAGCCCTTCACCGCGCCCGCGGTGAGCCCTTCGGTCAGGAAGCGCTGCCCGAGGGCGTACATGACGACCACGGGGATGCTGACCAGCAGCGAGGCCGCGGCGAGTTGTCCCTGCGGTACGACGTCTCCGGCGATCATCGACTGCATCCCCACGGGGAGCGTCTTGTACTCGTCCTTCGTGATGAACACGAAGGCGAAGAGGAACTCGTTCCAGGCATTGGTCAGGGTGAAGAGCGCGACCGCCAGCAGCCCTGGCTTGGCGAGGGGCAGCACGACCCGGCCGAACGCCTGGATGCGGGTGCAGCCGTCGACCAGCGCGGCCTCCTCCAACTCGATGGGGATCGACGAGAAGTACCCCACCAGCAGCCAGGTGGCGAACGGAAGCGTGAAGGTCGGGTACGTCACCACCAGCGACCACAACGAGTCGGTCAGCCGCGCGCCGATGAGCATCTGGTACAGCGGGATGAACAGCAGCGCGCCCGGCATCACGTAGGTGAGCAGCACCGTGACGGTAAAGCCCTGCGCCCCACGGAACCGCAGCCGGGCCAGCGCGTAGCCCGCCAGGGCGGCGCAGACCAGTGCCACCGCGGTGGACGCCGCGGACACCAGAATGGTGTTGAGGTACCAGCGGCCGAACGGCTGGTTGGCGAACAGGGCACCGAACTGCTCCAAAGTCCACGGCGTCGGCCACAGGTCGTCTGTCCGCATGACGACCTGACCCTCGGACTTGAAGGCCGTGACGGCGATCCAGTACAGCGGGCCCAGCGCGAAGAAGAGCAGCCCGGCCAGCACCACACCGGAGCCGAGGCCCGACACCACGGACGACGCTCGGCGGCCGCCCCGGGACTGGAGGGCCGAAACCACCCGGCCGACCGCCGTCGCGACCAGCAGAATCACACCGAGGACCACCGCCGCCTTCCAGAAGATCTTCGGCGATGCCCAGAGCAGCAGGCCGGTGACCGCTGCGGTGACGACCCACGGCAGCGCCCTCCGCGCCGGCCCGGTCCACCGCTGCGCCCCGAGCCACCGCGCTGCCCGGCGTCGCCGGGGCAGTTTGACGCCGGTGTCCTGGCGCAACAACCGGACCAGGATGAACACCAGTCCGCCGATGATCGGCAGCATGACGAGCGTGACCGCCGCGCCGGCGCCGTACTGCAACTGCAAAATCGCCTTCGAGTACGCGACGAGCACGTACGGCGCGGTCACGTCGCCCGGGCCGCCCTGCGTCAGCAACCAGACGAGGTCGAAGTTGTTGAACGTCCAGATCGACGACAGGGTCACCGTCACGGTGATCACGTGGCGCAGTCCGGGCAGCGTCACGTGGGCGAACCGTTGCCACGGCGAGGCGCCGTCGATGGTCGCCGCCTCGTAGAGGTCCGCCGGGATGGCCTTCAACCCTGCCAGGAAACACACGGTGAAGAACGGCACGCCCTTCCAGACGTTGACGAGGATGACCGAAGGCATGGCCAGCGACGGGTCGGACAGCCAGCCTGCGGGCCAGCTGTCGACCAGGTGCGCGCTGGCCAGCAGTGGCCCGATCCCCGTGACGGTGAGCAGTGTGTTGACACTGCCGAAGATCGGGTCGAGCAGCGCGCGCCAGCTGAACGCCGTCACCACCGTCGGCACCACCCACGGCACCAGGAGCAGCCCGGCCAGCACGGCCCGCCCGCGGCGCAGGTGGTGCAGCAGCAGGGCCGCCGCCAGCCCCAGCACGACCTTGAAAATCTCGGCGTACGCGGTGAAGACGAACGAGTTCACCACGCCCGTGTGGAACTGCTCGTCGCCGACGAGGGAGAGGTAGTTGCCCAGGCCGACGAACACGGTGTCCTGCCCGTGCCGTTCCGTGGTGCTGGTGAGTATCGACCGGCCGATCGGCACGAGGACGAGAGCGCCGACGAGCACGGCCATGGGCGTCAGGAACAGTGCCGCCAGTCGCCAGTCACGACCCAGTCGTCGCTGGGTCGCCGTGAGAGAGCCGGGCCCCGACGGCGGGGAGTTCCTCGCCGCCGTCGGGACCCGCGCAGGACGGACTGATCTCACTGCGGCAGCCCCTGCTGGTTGAAGATCTGCACCATCTTCGCGTGGGCGGCCTTCACGGCCTGTGCCGGCGCAGTGCCCTGAACGACCTGCTGCATCATGTCGGTGAGGACGTAGGCCGAACCCACCGCCTGCTGGCCCGCGCTGGCCTTCTGCGGGAAGGCCAGGCCGTTCTTCGTGTTCAGCGGCAGCGACAGTTGGGTGATCTTGCGCAGCATGGGGAACGCCGGGTCGCCGCTGGTGAAGAACGGGTCGGCATCCCAGACCTTCTCCCAGGCGGGCATCACCAGGCCGGGTGCCTCCTTCGCCACCCCGAGCAGCGCGGGCGCGCTGACCAGGTACTGCGCCAGGAGCTTGGCGAGCGCCGGGTTCTTGGCGCCCTTGAAGACAACGAAGCCCTGCGACTGGCCGAGCAGCAGGGGGTTGTCGGTCGCCGGCCCGATGCAGTCGGAGAACACGTGGGTGTTCGCGTGCACCGGGTTCTTCTTGGTCCTGGAGTCCGCGTAGACACTGAACTGGTTGCGGGTGTAGCCGAGGACCCCGGCGAGCCAGTTCTCGTTGTTGCTGGTGTCGGTCCAGCTGGCCACGCCCGGCGGCAGCATCGGCTTGTACTTGGGATTGGTGTAGATGTCGCCGAGGAAGGTCGCCGCCTGCACCGTCTCGGGCGAGTCGAACGTGACCTTCCGGCCGTCGTTGGAGGCGATCGACCCGCCGTAGGCGTTGATCAGTGCCTCGATCATGCCGTTGCCGTCACCGGACCGGTTCACCGTCATGCCCCAGCCGAACCGGCGCTTGCCCGGATCGGAGATCTCCAGGCACAGATCCCGCAGTTCCTCCCAGCTGTAGATGTCCTTGGGTGTGATGCCCTTGTCCTGCATCCAGTCCTTGCGCAGGAACGACCCGATCCCGATGAAGTGGTACGGGATCGCGAACCACTTGCCGTCGAAGACGCAGAAGTTCTTGGCCTCGGCGCAGGGTTCGCCGTACTTGGCCGTCAGTGCCTGGACGATGTCCGTCACGTCCTCCAGGTCGCCCAGCGCATGGAACTGCGCGACGAACCGTGAGTCGGTCATGAATGCCAGGTCACGCGCCACCCCACCCTTGACCTCGGCGTCGATCTTGGCCACCACGTCACCGGCGTCGGCCTGGACCAGGCTGTTCTCGATCTTCGTCCCGGTGGTGTCGGCGAACTTCTTGATCGAGCTGTCCAGGGCATCGTTCGCCGCTGTCGAGTACAACTTCTGCGACAGCATCCCCATCGCGGAGCCCTTCATCGCCGCGGCGGCGTCGATGAGCTCCTGCGGAACTTCCGGCTGCACCCTGGTGGGCGATTCGGAGGTGTCCCCGCACGCGGCCAGACCGGCTGCGCCGAGCACCCCCACCCCCATCCCCAGAAAGCCGCGTCGGGACCACAGCGGGTTGTCCTGCATGGACGTTCGCCTCCTTCGTCTGCCGGCACCGCTGCACGCCGATGGCGTTCTTGGCGAACACCGCGATGCTCCTGCTCCAGGTGTGTCTCTGTGCGGGCGACCATGGACATGTTGACCCGCATTGATCAGTTCGGTCGTGTAGACCCATCAGGTGCATCGCGCCGTGACATCCGGGTCTCGGTTGTCGACGCCGTTCGCCGTGGTCACGGCCGGTGGGTACGCGAACCGTGCGAGTTCGGTCGGAGCGCCCCAAGAGTCCGGGCGAGCCTCGCGAGAAATTTCCCGTGCCGATCTCCGGGTGGCGCGACGAGCATGAACAGCTGGGGATCGGGCTGAGAAGGCGGCGCTGATGTTCCAGTTCGGTCCGGCCACAGTGGACTACCACCGTTCGAGATTTCGAACTGAGTTCGAGATACCGTATTGGGTGGACGCGACGCTAGAGCACTCCCGTCGGGAATGTCAATGTTTCGATGTGATTTCCGGCTGAAGACGTCAAGCCGGCTATCGAGACTGGGCCCGGTACCCCATCCGGGCGGACAGCGCGGCCGCGCCCTCGCGAACCAGCTCGACCCACTCCACCTGCGCCTGCGGGGTCCAGCGGATGATCGGCGCGGACAGGCTCATCGCGGCGATGGTCACGCCGGAATGGTCGCGGATCGGCGCGGCGACGCAGCGCATGGCACTGTCGGACTCGCCGACGTCGACCGCGACGCGCTCCACCCGGACACGTTCGAGATGCGCGCGCAGGAGGTCCGGGTCGGTGATGCTGTCCGGCGTCATGCCGAGCAGGGCGCCCTTCGTCAGGACGGCGTCCAACTCGGCCTGATCGAGGCCCGAGAGCAGGATCTTGCCGACCGCCGTGCAGTGGGCCGGCAACCGCCGGCCGACCGCGGAAACCATCCGGACGGGGTGCGTGCTGTCGAACTTCACGAGGTAGATGACGTCGGCCCCGTCGAGCACGGCCACGTGGACAGCCTCGTCGGAGGCGGCGGCCACGTCCCGCGCGACGCACTGCGCCTCGCGAACCAGGTCAAGTCGGCCGGCGAACGCCGCGCCGAGCTGGAACAGCGGCATGCCGAGCCGATACTGCACCGGCTGGCCCGGTACAGAGATCAGATACGAGCGAGCCTCCAGCGTGACGAGCAGCTCGTGAACGGTGGTGCGAGGCAGGTCGAGCCGCTCCATCACCTGACGGGCCGACAGTTGGGGGCAGTCCAGGAACAGTTCGAGGACGTCGAGTGCGCGGATGACTGCCGGTACCACACGGGGCATGTCGCTAGTCCCTTCGAAGTGCTAGACCCGTGTCAACGATCTCCACACGGGCCAGCACCTGAAGAGGATAACTGCGAGCGCGCAGCCACCCCGACAGCGTGGACGATCTGGCCGCGCACGTTCGAGCGTGCGATCGATCAGCGCGGCGTCCAACTGCCGTCGGGGTGGCCGTTGTCAGGCGCCGTCCACGCCGTGGCCGACCATCTTCTCCGGCTGCACGATCTGTTCGAACTGCTCGGCGGTGACCTTGCCGGAGGTCAGGGCAGCCTCACGCAGCGTCAGGTCGTTCGCCAGGGCCAACTCGACGATCCGCGCTGCGTTCTGGTGCCCGATGAGCGGGCTGAGCGCGGTGACCAGCATGAGGCTCTCCCCGACGTACCCGGAGATCTTTTTGGTGTTGAGTTCTGTTCCTTCAACGCTGAAGGTGCGGAACTTCTCCATGCCGTCGCCGAGGATGCGGGCGGAGTGCAGGAAGTTGTTGATGATGAGCGGTCGCATCGCGTTGAGCTCCAGGTTGCCCTGCGAGCCGGCGAAGGCCACGCCGCTGTCGGCGCCGAGCACCTGGACCGCGATCATCACGATCGCCTCGCACTGCGTGGGGTTGACCTTGCCTGGCATGCTCGACGAGCCAGGCTCGTTCCGCGGCAGCAGGAGCTCGGCAAGGCCGGCCCGCGGGCCCGACGCGAGCCAGCGCATGTCGTTCGCGATCTTTATGAGCGCGACGGCAAGGCCTCGCAGCGCACCGTGAGCGCGCACCATCGCGTCCAACGAGCCCTGCGCGGCGAACTTGTTCGGCGCCGTGACGAACGGCTTGCCGGTCAGCTCGGCGAGCGTCGCCGCCACGTCCCGGCTGAAACCCTGCGGCGCGTTCAGGCCGGTGCCGACCGCAGTGCCGCCGAGCGTCAACTCGTACAGACCCTGCCGGCTGTGCTCGATCTCGGCGATACAGGACCGCAGCTGGGCGGCCCAGCCGGACCATTCCTGGCCCACGGTCAGCGGAACCGCGTCCCCCAGGTGCGTACGGCCGATCTTGACGACACCCATCCACTTCTCGGACTTGCGCTCGATGACCTCGGCCAGCCGTCGGGCCTGCGGCAGCAGTCGATCGTCGAGCTCGGTGATCGCCGCGATGTGCATGGCGGTCGGGAACGAGTCGCTGCTCGACTGTCCCATGTCGACGTCGTCGTTGGGCCTGACCGGCTCCTGTGAGCCCAACCTGCCGCCGAGCAGCTGGATGGCCCGGTTGGACAGGACCTCGTTGACGTTCATGTTGCTCTGGCTGCCCGAGCCCGTCTGCCAGACGTAGAGCGGGAAGTGGTCGTCGAGTTGGCCGGCGATGGCCTCCTCGGCCGCCTGCACGATCGCACGCGCCTTTCCCTCAGGCAGCCGGCCGGCAGCCTGGTTGACCAGGGCTGCGGCCTTCTTCACATAGCCGTACGCGTGGTACACCTCCTTGGGCATGAGGTCGTCGCCGATCGAGAAGTGCGCCAGCGAGCGCTGCGTCTGCGCGCCCCAGTAGCGATCGGCGGGCACCTCGATCGTGCCCATGCTGTCGAACTCGCGGCGGGTGCCGGTCGCCGTGAGGGCGACCGGCACGTTGCGCAGCGTGGGGACCTCGCTGCTCACGCCTGCAGCGCCTCCTTGAGGAAGGACACCGCCTGCGCGACCGCGGCCTTGGCGGCGTTCGTGTCGTGCAGCGCGTTGACCATCACGAAGTCGTGGATGATCGCCGAGTACGTCACGTGGGTGACGGGTACGCCCGCGGCGCGCAGCTTGTCGGCGTACCCGGCGCCGTCGTCGTGCAGCACGTCCTCGCGGGCGTTGATGATCAGCGCCGGCGGCAGGCCGCGCAGCTGGTCGGGGGTGGCGCGCAGCGGCGACGCGGTGATCTGCGCCCGGTCCTGCTCGCTGGTGGTGTACTGGTCCCAGAACCACTTCATGCCGGTACGGGTCAGCCAGTAGCCCTCGGCCCAGCGGTGGTACGAGTCGGTGTCGAACCCGGCGTCGGTGACCGGGTAGAACAGCACCTGCGCCCGGAAGTCGACGTCGCCGCGTTCCTTGGCCATCAGGGTCAGGGCGATGGCCATGTTCCCGCCGACCGAGTCGCCGCTGATCGCGATGCGTGAGCTGTCCAGGCCCTCGTCGGCGCCGTGCGCGGCGACCCAGGCCGCCACCGCGTACGACTGCTCGTTCGCCACCGGGTACTTCGCCTCGGGCGAAAGGTCGTACTCGGGGAAGATCACGGCCGCGCCGGTGCCGACGGCGAGTTCACGTACGAGGAGGTCATGAGTGTGGGCGTTGCCGAACACCCACCCGGCGCCGTGCGTGTAGATCACGACCGGCAGTGGGCCGGTCGTGCCCCTCGGCTTGACGATGCGGGTCCGCACCGATCCGGTCGGCCCACCCGAGACGGTGATCCACTTGTCCTCGACGTCGGGCTTGAAGATGGGGCTGTCCTGGACCGCGTCGACGGTCTTGCGACCAACCTCGGGGTCGAGCTGGTAGAGGTAGGGCGGATTCACAGTGGCCTCGACGAACTCCTGGGCGGCCGGCTCCAGCGAGACGTTATGCGGGTTTGCGGACATGACAGTCCTCCTCGGACATCTGATCGGGTTGGTCTTGCCCCGATAGCCTGGCGGTACCGCCTGGCCTGCAGCGTCCGTCGACTGACTGACATTGCGCATCGCCCACATACGTACGACACCGGGTCAGTCAGGTTGGTCCCCGGCTTCCTGACCCTCCGCGCATTCGGCCAAGGCGTCGCGCAGGGCCGCGCGCGAGGTGATGCCCAACTTGGGGAACACCCGGTACAGGTGGGTGGAGACGGTGCGCGGCGAGAGCACCAGACGGGCGGCGATCTGTGGGTTGGAGAGCCCGGACGCGGCCAGCCGGGCGACCTCCAGCTCCTGCGGGGTGAGGCCAACTCCGGTGTGACCACGAGGCACTCGGGTCATCCCGGTGGCCCGCAGTTCGGCTGTGGCTCGGGCCGTCCACGGCGCCGCTCCGAGTCGCTCGAAGCTCTGGCGGGCGGTGGAGAGCTGGACCCGTGCCTCGCGGCTGTGTCCCAGCCTGCGCAGTCGCTCACCGTAGGCCAGGTTCACCCGGGCCACCTCGAACGGCCACTGGTCGATGCCCGCCAAGGCCAGCGCCTCCTCGAACAGCGCAGGCGCGTCCTCTGGAGCCGACGTCATCGCCGTCATCGCGGCGGTCAGGAGCGCGAAGCGCGGTGAGATACGGCTCACCTGCGCGTCCCGCATGGCGGCAGCATGCCGCAGCGCATCCTCGGCCCGACCGGAGTAGAGCGCTGCCTCGGTCAGGTCCAGGGCACTCCAGAGCGCCTCGATGCTGAACGGTGACAGCACACCCGGCACAGTGATCGCCGAGGCATGGACGAAGGCGCTTTCGAAGTCGGACGAGCCGAGCGCCGCGCGAGCGAGCGCATGGTGCGCCCAGTGCTCCAGACGACCCAGACCGCGGCTCGCCGCCCAGTCCAAGAGCGCCGTGCAGTGCGCTTGGCACGCGTGCGAGTCACCGCGGTGGGCAGCGATGAGGCCGGCGATGTAGTCGCCGACATGGGCGAAAATGTGATGCCCCGTCTCGTGGCCGACCTCGCGGATCTCGTCGGCGGTGGTCTGCGAATCGTCCCAATGACCGGCGTAGAGGTCGGCGAGCGCACTCATGATCATTACGGGTAGGGCCCCGCCCAGAGTTCCGGTGTCCCGCGCGTCGGCGACCACCCGGGCGAGGGGCTTGCGCCAGCAGGCGAGGCGATCCAGATTGGAGGCGGCCAACGCGATCCGGTTGATCACGTCGGCATCGGTCACCTCGTCGAGTTGCGCCAGCCCCTCGTCGAGATCCCGCAGCAGCGCATCCGGTATGGAACCCGGGTCTTCCAGGATCCGGACCAGGGAGATGGGCGAGCTGGCGGGAACATCCGGCAGCGTCGCCACGAGTTTGCGTAACGGCACCCAGTAGTCCGCGCGCCCGGAGTACTGACAGACGAGCGTGAGAGTGAGCAGGGGCGGTGTGAGCTCGTCGAGGTTCGGGCAGGAATCGACGGTATTCCGTTCGATCGCGTCGACCAGCAGTCGGTGAGCCGTCACGACATCGCCGTCCATCAGGCACAGCCACCCCGCAGCGGCAGCAGCAGGTAGAGAACGGTCAGTCGGTGTCTTGGCGCGCAGCTCAGCCATGATCTGATGAGACAACGCGAGGTGCCCGGCCACGGACGCGCCGATGTAGGCGGCGTGCGCGAGGCGACGGCTACCGGCGACACGGTCGGAGCTCAACGCGGCAGCGCGCCGGAGTCTGGCCACGGCGCCCAGGACATCGCCGCGACGCATGCTGCTGTGGGCGCTGTCCTCGACGATCTGGGCGATCGACTCGTCCGGCGCCGCAGTCGTCATCGACAGGTGATCCGCGCGGCGCTCGGGCTGATCGACCAGCGCGTCGGCCAGCCGCTGGTGAGCCGACCGCCGCTGGTCGAGGGTGGCAGCCTCCACCACAGCGGACCTGACCAGAGGATGCCGGAAACGCAGCGTGCGCGCGTCCGCGGCGGCGATGATCAGGTCGTCCCGCTCTGCGGCGTCGAACCCGTCGAGTCCTTCGGGACCGCTGGCAGCTTCCAGCACCCAGATGTCTCCGGAACCTTCCAGGGCGGCAAGCAGAAGCAGTTCACGGGTACGCGACGGGAGCCGCGCGACACGAGCGGCGTACAGGGCACGGACGTCCCGGGCGGGTCCGGTGCCGGGCAACGGATCATCGGTGCCGGCGAAGGCGCCGAACTCCAGCAACGCCAACGGATTACCCTGCGCCTGCTGTGCCACCGCATGCAGGGCGCGGGGAGCGAGACGGGTGAACTGGTCGGACAGCAGCCGGAGCGCGTCCGTCTCACCGAGCGGCAGGATCTCCCGCTCCGGAAGACCGATGCCCGACGACCCTGTGGTTCCGGTGCGGACGGCCGCCAGCACCCCGATGCGACGACCACCGGCCCTGCGGGCGACGAAGCCGATCACTGACCGGCTCGCCCGGTCCAGCACATGCAGATCATCGACGACCAGCAACAGAGGCTGCTCCCGGGCAGCCTCGCCGAACAGCGAGAGAGCCGCGTGCAGGACGGTCATCTCGGCCGGCGCAGGCCCGGTGCCGAAACCGAGCGCGACCTCGAGCGCCGAACGCATCGGTGGCGGCAGAGACGCGAGCTCTGCGGTGAGTGGACCGACGAGCTGGTGCAGGCCGGAGAAGCTGATCTCCGTCTCGTACTCGACGCCGCTGCCTCGGAATACCCGCATCCCCTGGGCGGCAGCGAGCTCGGCAGTGGCGTCCAGAAGCGCTGTCTTGCCGACACCGGGCTCGCCGGTAAGAAGCAGAGCAGCACCGTTCCCAGCGGCGTCATCGAGGAAACTCGTGAGAAGGACCAACTCGTCGGTACGCCCCACCAGCCCGGCCGTCATCTCCGTCCACCTCGCATCCGGCCCACCGCTTCGTCATGGCCGTGCCGAGCGATCGAACGAGCAGCCGTGAAAGTTTCGCTGATCTTCCCACGTTCGCCTGGTCAACAGCGAGTAGCGGATAAGTGACCAGTCACTCATGCTCGCTCACCCGCCTCCCGGGGCATGGGTTCACAGCGGGCCCTTCAGGGACCCGAATCGGGAACCTGTGGATTAAAAGTGCGCAGAACGAGACAAATCCCCTTCGGGGCATCGGCGTTTTCCGCCGCCCGGATCCCGGCCGTGTTGTCCGGCTGCGTCTGGTCTGGTCCGCGCCACGTCTATGGGGAGCGACGCCACGATGAGTGACCGGCGGACGCATGAATCCGGCCATCGCGATTTGAGTCCGACCGGTACCGGAGCGTCCGAGCACCCGTGGAGCACCCCCGGTCCCGGGTGCTGCCCGCTTGCCGGCCACTTCTCCTTGCCCCCGGGCGGTGGAGGGCTATGGCGACCGCCCAGCAAGGAGGTCCGAGCCGGTCGCGCCCATCCATGCGCTCGAGGCTGAACTCGGCACCGATGACCGGCGGCAACGGGAGGTCTGTCCCTGGCGTCGACTTCTACGCTCTGCCCGCGCTCTATACTTCCGATAACGCAGGCATTATTTCCGGGCTATAGTGGGTGTGTGAGCCAGTGGGAGGTCGGCCTTACCGAGGACGTCGAGGACTGGCTGCTTGACCTGGCGAAGTCTGACCCCGACTCCGCTGACCAGGTGGCTGCGGCCATTGATCTGCTCGCCGCCGAGGGTCCGGCGCTCGGTCGACCGTTGGTTGATCGAGTCAAGGGCTCGAACTACAAGAACATGAAGGAGTTGCGGCCAGGCTCGGCAGGGGGAACCGAGATCCGTATCCTGTTCGCCTTCGATCCTCAGCGGGAAGCCATCCTGCTGGTGGCGGGTGACAAGAGCGGCAACTGGAAGGGCTGGTACGAAACCAGCATTCTCGAAGCCGACAGGAAGTTCGCCGATCATCTGCGAGAGCTGAAGGGACAGCACTGATGGCGCGAAGCTGGCGGGATGTCCGCTCCCGCATGAACCTCGACGAGGCCAAGGTTGAGCAGCACAAGGAGCGCATGCTTGGCGAGGTACGCGCGACGCGGCTGCGTGAGATGCGCGAGAAGCGCGGCCTGACTCAGCAGCAGGTTGCCGACCGCATGAACGTTTCACAGCCGCGCGTCGTCGCCATCGAGAGCGGCGAACTGCCGAAGACTGAGGTCGGCACGGTTGCCCGGTACATCGCTGCCCTTGGCGGCAAGGCCGAGTTTGTTGCCGAGTTCGATGGCGAACGGGTGACCCTGAGTTGATGTCTGGGGCATGAGGGCGGTGCCGAGCGCTCGGCATGCCAGTTGGTCCCGTAGTGAGGCAGGCCGCGACTGCCTGTAGCCCTTCCGTCGCCACGTCAGCCCTGACCTATCTGAGTTGCCGCCGCTCAGCGGTTGTGTGGTGGGCGGCTGCGAAACTTCGATTGGGTGTCTATCCCCGCGTGGCACCGGGTGGAAGAGCGAGGAACTGCTCGATGTCGGCGATGGCGTCCTCCACCGTGCCGCCGACCTGCGGGTCGCGCAGCCGGGCGCGCAGAGCGGGCAGGACTTTGTCGGTGTCGAGTTGGTGGTGGATGCGGGCAAGGTGGCCAAGGCAGATCGCTGCTGTGGCCCGGACGTCCTCCTCCGGATGATCCAGCACGCGTAGGTAGAAGTCCTGGCACCAGCGCCAGTCCGCATCGTGCAACGCGAGCCCGACCATCGAGTCGGTGAGGGTGTCGATGTCGCCTGCTGCGAGTGCGGCTGTGGCCGCGTCGTGGCTCGCTGGAGCTGGTTCGTAGTAGCTGCGCTGTGTGCTCACGTCTCGTCCTTCGGCGGCGCGGTCGGCCTGCCCTTCTTGTCTACCAGTCCGCCACGCTTGAGGGCGTTGCGCATGTCGTCGTTCGGGCCGTCTTTGCTGTGGTCCTCCCAGTCGCGGACATGGCCGTGGTAGATCTCGACGACGTCGTCGCCAGGGTTCGACGGCTCGATTCGGCGGTGCCGGTCGAGAACGACAATCTCACCCGTCTGGTGATCGACGCCGATACGGCGGCGCTCGTTGGTCTCCTTGATCTGCACCGACCGGTCCAGTGCGCTCTGACCGTTGCTGGGGGCACGGCTCGCGCTGCCCATGGCCAGATTGCGATCGGTGTCCCGGTGCTTGGGCCGTTGCTCGTCGCCGACGTGGTACACCCGGCGGAGAGGCCACTGCGGCGGACGGACTGATTGCCGTGGTGGCCTCTCCGCAGGCTGATCCCCGAGCATGCGTCGGGTATGTCCGCCTCTGAATCGCTGATCCGTTGCCCGTGCGCCCGGAGACACCTGTCCACGGACCGGTACGACCGGTCAAGGCCCCATGCGAGTGCCGGTGAGGCAAGCGCGGTGGCGACGGCGGTGAAGGTCCAGTGCCGGCTCTTCGGAGGTGGGGGCACGAATGACATGACCGCCTGCCACTCCTCTTCGTCACTGCAGCGGTACGCTCCGACGCGAGAGCCTACCGCCTGATCGATGCGTGGGGGGTCCGGCAATCGAGTCCGCGTCCTGCCGAGGTTGATGCATCGGCGGCTTGTTCGATGGGGTGACGACGGGATATCGGCCAGTCCCGCAGGTACTGGCTGCGCCTGCGGCTGCGCAACGGAGCTGGCCGCGCTTCGCTCGGAGTTGGCCGCCTTGCGAGCCGATGTTGCCCGGCTGCTGCCGCCGGCCGGTAAGGCGGCGGTGCAGGGCCCGCCTGTTGGCGGTCGGTCGGCCGGCGCTGGGGAGCGGCTTGCGACCGAGCAGGTGGCGTTGTTCCGCTCCCTGTTTATGGGGCGCGACGACGTGTACGCCCAGCGGTGGGAGAAGGATGGCCGCAAAGGCTGGTACCCGCAGTTGGAGCGGCTGCCGGGGCAGACGTGGCAGGAGGTCGGTTTTCAGGGGAAGCCGATACATCATTCTGCAGCTCAGAGAGGGCTGTGGTGGGCCGCCAGGGACTCGAACCCTGAACCTATGGATTAAAAGTGGCCAGGGAATGACAAAACGCTATGAAGTCGTTTTGCCGTCGTGACCTTGGCTTGCCGTCCGAGTAACGGCAGTGCGGTCCCGTTGTGTCCGCGCTGGTCCAGGGCCTGGTTGCGGTGTACGACGCGGCGGTGTGCGGCCCGCCTCGTGGTGATGTCCGGGGGTTGCGTGATGGGTCCGTCCTGGGTTGGGGACGTCCGAGCACCCGGGGAGCGGCCCATCGGTGGTACGACGCGGTTCCGCCCGTCTCCTTGAGCCGATCGTCTGCCCCAGTGGCGATCCCAAGGGGTCGACAGGACCCGGAAGAAATTGGGGCGCGGCGTTGATCTTCGCTGGCCATACTGGTGCCCATGAAGCTTGCTGAGGCCCTGGCGCTGCGCGCGGACGCGGCGCGACGCGCCGAACAACTCCGTGCCCGCATCACGGCCAGTGCCCGCTACCAGGAGGGCGAGGCCCCTGCGGAAGACGCCTCGGCTCTCCTGAGCGAGGTGGGCGAGGCACTCGGCGAGCTGGAATCGCTGATCCGGCAGATCAATCGCACCAACGCCGCAACCATCGTGGACGGCGGCGCCACGCTTACTGACGCGCTGGCGCGTCGCGACGTGCTTCGTCTGCGGCACAGCGTGGTCACCTCGGCGGCGGACGCCGCCGCGGGTGAAGGCCAGCGCGGATATCGGCAGCTGCGGTCGGAGTTAAAAATGATCCCGGCGCTGCCGGTGGCCGAGCTGCGCCGACAAGCCGACGACCTCGCCCGGCAGCTTCGCGAGGTCGACACGCTGATCCAGCGGACGAACTGGGAGGTCGAGTTGCTGGACTGAGGGTTGCGGAGCAGGTAGCCGACGTGGAGGCGTGCACGAACCCGCGAGCCGGCGGGTAATCCGGCTCACTCCTGGCGCGCCGAAGGCAGGCGCAGGGGTTCGATTCCCCGGTATACATCGCATGTCCAGCACAGCACACAGGTGACGGCGCACAGGGCACGGCACACTACCGGGTGCAGATCCACGACGGCGAGGGTGGGACAGGGGACTTCCGCAACCTCGTACAGCAGGGCATGGCAGCGCCTGACCGCCATTGTGTCGCGATCGGGCGTCGAAGACTTACAACAGACATCGTTACGGCGTGGTTACCGGGTAATCCATCTCGGCGAGGTCCTCGCGCACCAGGGCGACGGTGAGTTGAGGGTTCAGGGCGCGAACCACCGCGTCGGTGAGTGGCCGGTGCGCGATGACGTGCGCAACCGCCGCCCGGTCCACCTGGATCTCGTAGTAGTCGCCGCAGAATTCGACGAACCGGTCGACGATGTCGTCGAGCAGGATGTCGAGCAGGTAGGAGCCATCCGGCCCGAAGTCGTACGGCCCCCGCAGCGGCGGGAAAACGACGCCCTCGCCGACGCGCCAGAGGTCGTCCCCGGTCAACCGCCACAGCACGGCGGTGGCGAAGAACTGCCCCGTTTCGTCGCAGAACGCAGGTTCGGTCACCTGCGGGTGCAACGCCTCGGGGAGGCCGTCGAGCAGGCCCGGCCACAACTCGTGGTCTGCGTCGCGGTAGGGCGACATCGCCGACTCATGATCGAAGACCCGGATGAAGGCCCCCTGGCTCGTGAACACGATGGTCCACTCGTCGCCGCTGCCGTTGCTCATCGACGCCGCCTCGTCTAGGCCCCAGCGAGCGGTGTAGGCGTAATAGGGCGCGCCGCCGTCGATGATGCGTTCCAGAACGGCCAGCGCCTTGCAACGCTTCCGTAGCTCGTCGATGGCGGGCAGTCGGGCGGCGATGTCGTACGCGGTCACCGGACGACCCTACGGGGGTGTACGACGTATGCGGCTATGCAAGGCGGGCCGGCGCGGGCGCACAGTGATTTACGAGATCTCTGCTTAGCGATACCTGCTTCCGGCATCGCCAACCTTACAACATCATTCTCACCGACTGACCAACGGCGCCGCCCCAGCCAACGCCTTCACCCAGTTACGAGACGTCCCTTGGCCACCGGTATTCAGAACGCCGACGCTGGTCAGGAACGTGAACGCCATCGGGGCAGGGATGACTGCTGATCGTGCGCGCCGCCTCAGCCGAGTCCGGCCCCATCGAGCCGGTCCAGCAGGCGACGATGTTCGAGGTCGCCTGCACGAATGCCTGAACTCCTCTGCACGGCCTGATGATCCGCAGTCACATGCGCTGTTCCCACCAGGGGGCATGAGGATGAGCCCACAGGTTAGGCAGGGTTCGACTCAGGAAGAGCTGGTCGGTCGCATCCACGAGGCGGCGCAGTTCGCGGGCTGCCCGTCGAGGCATTGATTGCAGGGCGATCTCCAGTACTTCCCGATAGGCCAGCGTGCAGCCGCAGGGGCATTCACCGAAGTCGTCCACAAGGCGGGCTGCCGGACCGCGTGCGATGGCGGTCCAGTGTTGCAGCGCCTCGCCGATGTCGCCGGGCCGTAGTCGGTTGTCTCGGCGCTCCAGCCGGACAATGTCGGCGACCACTTTGCCCGAGATCCCGTGAAGATGGGCACGTGACTCGCGTGTGTGGCGCCGAGGGGGTCGAGCGGCACGTAGTGCCGCTGGCCGTCTACGCGGCACGAGCCTTTCGATGTGCAGCAGTCATGGCGAGAGTATAGGTCGGGTTGCGTGGGCAGAGCGGCGGTCGAGTCGCGGGTCTGGATCGTGTGGGATTTCAGATGGGGTCTGCCGGCCCGGGTGGGCCGGCAGACAAAGATGGTGTGCGTGACCGATGTGGAGACCTTGATCAGGCAGGTGTGGAGCCCGGACGTCCGGCCGCTAGCCGAGGAGGCGTGGCGTTGCTACAACGCGGGCGCCACCCGTGCATGTATCGCCTCGACTTGGACGGCGGTCACCGCCGATATCATCACCAAGCTCGTGCGGATGGCCGACGACGGCGATAACCAAGCGGTGCCGTTCCGCACGACCTTGACTGAGGCCCAGAGCAAGGGATTGAGCAAGGATGGCGTGCGGGCCATGCAGGCGCTTGAGGCGACGCTGCTCGATAAGGCCAGTGAGTTCGAGCTGATTGACTCGATCGGCGTGCGGGAACTGGAGCGCATCCGCGAGGACCGCAATCTGTGTGTACACCCGTCGCTGCGTGCCCTCGGCGACGTCTACGAGCCCCGCCCGGAAGTCGCCCGCGGCCACCTGGCCGTCGCGTTGACCACGCTACTCACCCACCCTCCGACCCAGGGCCGCAAGGTAATCGAGGAGTTCTCCACCTACATCTGCGACCCGTTGTTCGTGTCGACGCTTCCACACATTCAGGCCACCTTTTTCGACCGCGTCCGCACCGCGACCCGTTCCACGATCGTCACCTTCGCCGCCAAGCACGCGCTACTCGAACTCGATCCCGCTGGCCTGATGGCCGCCGTCGAGCACGCCGATCGGATGGCCGTGGCGTTGCTCGCCTTCGCGCAACGCGACCGGGAACTGGTCCGTACGGCGGTCGCCGGCCAGAGTGAACGATTCCAGGTGCTCGACGGCGCCGCGCAGCTGCGGGCACTCGTACGGCTCGGGGACCAGGACTTCTTCTGGAGTAGTGTGGACCAAGCCCTGGTCACCCGCTTGCAGGGCCTGATACGCGTGCCGGTCACTCTCTCGGAATGGGAACCGCTCCCGGCCGAGATCACTGCGGCTATCGCATTGGTTCGCAGCCCGTTCGCACGCGAGCGGCTGCCGATGTTGGAGAACCAGTTCGCGATGCTCTCGTGGACGCAGCGCCTGTTCGTGGCTGGAGCGCGACCTGACCCATACTTCTTACCTGCGGTGATCCAGCTCGTCCAGGAGGCGGCGAGCTTTCGCTTCGGCGAACAGGCTGGCCGGGTTCTCGTCCAGCATGCCCCGTTCCTGACCCTCGAGACGCTGCGCACCGTGCTGGTCGCCTGGTCCAGCAACGAGCAGTGCCGTCGAGCCTCCGAGATGACCACTCTCGCGGTCCACCTGCTCCAAGGAACCACGCACCTCGGCCCGACGCGGGCCCCGGTGTTCGGCGAGTTCCTGACCAATGTCCGAGCGATCGAAGGGACCAGCGACTACTACAGCTACCCTGCGCTGGAGCAAGCCCTGAGCAACGTCGGGTACAACCCGTCCGCGTAGGTGTCTCGATACGGAGAAGGGCTCTCCGGCCTCGAAGAGCCCTTCTCGGGTGAGAGCGAATCCGCTCAGGCAGCCTTGGCCGTCTGGATCGTGATCGAGCGGCCGGCGGGGACCACGACCGTGATGTGCTGGTCCTCGCCCAGGATCATCACCACGTCGTCGAGCACAGCGCGGCTGCCCGAGTCGGTCTTCTCGACCGGCACGTCGCCGCCGGCGACTACGGCGGTCTCGACGTACTTCACCGGCCAGGCGTCCCCCTGCCGCCCCCACGGGGCGGCAGGGGTGGGCTGGTCGATCAGGTGCGCCCAGGTGGTCGAGGGCGACCCGGCGAAGGTGACCTTCTTGTCGGCACCCCTGCTGTGCCCGGTGATGTCGTACGTCGCCACCACTTTGTTCTCGAAGACGGCCGCGAGAACATCGCAGAACTTCAGCTTCTCGTCCGCGATCGGCCAAAACCCCAGCACGGCGTCGTCCTGGGTCATGCGGCCTTCCTGGACCAACGGCCAGGTCTTGTTGACGTGAACTACGATCATCGCATCTCCAAATGAGTTCACGGCCATCTGGCTGTGGTCGACCAGCAGAAGATTACGCTCTTAGGTATGTGGTTGCAACTCTTATTTCCTTGTACTCACACCATGCCGTCCGGAAACGAACGCTCGTGATACACCCGGGCGCGCACCCCGTTCCCCCAGGTCAGATCTGTAACAGAACCCGCGTCCGCGCCTTCGTAACGCCCTCGGGGGTTCGCGATACAGTCACGGGCATGAGGGACGCAGCGCTTCGCGCTGGTCCGTAGCTTCGACGACGCGGACTCCCCGGCCAAGGACCCGTACCGGCAGATGCGGCGCGCGGTTCAGGTCGGGCGCCGCACCGGGCAGGACGAGGCGGCGATGAACAGCGCCATCCAGAACTGCCGGGCGCAGGTTGGCGGCCAATACATCGACCTCGCCCGCGGGTGGCTGTCGTTCATCGAGTCCCGGGCGGACACCGTGCTCGTACTCCGGGCACCGCCCGATGGCACGCCACCACCCGACCTGACCGTCCGCGTCACGCCGGATCTCGTGCTCACGCACGCGGACGGGACCACTGACGCCCTGAAGCTTCGTGAGCAGGGCCAATCAGCCCGTTCGAAGGGCGCCGGACAGCGGTTAGGCGCGTGCGGGCCGGTCATCGTCGACGAGGCCCACGTGGGAGCATCCACCATCGGGAAGCCCCCCGGCGGATCCCCGTCCGCCGCTGGGCGGCCTGACCGCCATCCCCTACCGCCATGGCGGTCTCGCGCCGGTCATCGTCCGGCACTTCGCGGATTCGCCAAGCACCCCGTCACACTCGAAGATGACGCGATCAGGGCGAGGACCCGGGATGACATCGCTGCCCGTTCCGCGATCACCCTCCACATTCTCAATTCTTCCCATTGAGGGCCCGTGACGCGAAACGAGCTGGCTCCAAGCCGCCGCGCGCATCGCGGCATGCGCAGATGACTGCGGTTGGTAGCGTTCGGGGACGTGGAGTCTCGGACGATTCAGGTGGGAACTGCCGCGTTGCACGTGGGGGTGACTGGACACGGGCCTGATGTTGTCGTCCTGACTGGCGGTCCCGGTTGTGTGCAGTATCTGGAGCGCGACGAGATCTCGCCGCTGGGTCACCGCGCCTGGTACCCCGAGCCGCGCGGAGTCGGTCGGTCGAGCGGTGATCCGCACACCATGGAAGAAGCAATCAAGGATCTTGAAGACATTCGTGCTGAGGTCGGTGTCGCCACCTGGATCGTGGTAGGTCACTCGTGGGGCTGTGATCTGGCGGTGCGGTATGCGGTCGAGCATCCTGAGGGGGTGGCCGCGGTGGTCGGTATCGCCGGTAGGGGTCCCCAGCGTGACCGCACGTGGTCCGAGGCGTACGAGGCCGGTAAGGCCGTGGAGCCCGTCGTAGACATTGACTGGGTGCCCGAGGTCCATGCGGCTCTCGGCGATTCGTTCACCGAGTGGATTCATCGGCCCGATCTGTGGCGCGGGCTGGCCTCCTGCCGGGTACCGATGCACTTCATCGCCGCCGGCGACGACATCCGCCCGTCTTGGCCTCTGGCGCAGCTTGCTGAGCTCGTCCCGCACGGACGGTTCTCCACCGTGCCTGGTGTGCCGCATGACTTTTGGATCACCCACCCCGAGGTGTGGACCATGACCGTCACAAACGCCTGCATCAACTCGCACCAGGCGGCCTGACCGCTCGAACACCCCCTGGGTTCCTGCCAGTCACGGCCGGGACCCCCGGCGCCTACGAGTTCCACGACGGACACGCTTCGGCGTCGGCGGACAGGGGGTCACAGTCGAGCAGGTGTGTCTGACGTCGTGAGGGTGGCTCGCCACGCGGTGACCAGGTGGGCCACGTCGGGGTGTCGATCTCCGGGTGCCGCGCGGGTGGCGTGGGTCGCAAGCCGAGCCTGGGCCGGGGTGCCTCGCCAGCCGTGTGGGGAGTCGAGCAGGTGCCAGATGGTGCGGCCGAGGGTGTACACGGTGGTCCGCTGGTCGATGACGGCACCGCGGACGAACTCTTCCGGGGCCATGTAGCGGCGGGATCCGGGCAGGCGGTCGGCGTCGAGGACGGGGCCGGGCCGGTACTCGTCCAGGTCGATCAGCCACATCTGTCGAGCGTCGAAGTCGTAAAGGAAGCAGCCGTCGTATAGGTCGACCGCGACGTGGCCAGCCGCTGCGACGGCCTCGTGCGCGTCGAGGATCCTGGTGATCGCCGCCTTGACGTCGGGGAGGGGCAGCTGTTGGAACCGGGTAAGTGCGGCTCGGTCCGAGCCGTACGTGGTGGCGTCGTTGAGTATTGACCCGTCCTGCCAGGGGTAGATCAGCACTGGCCCGTCAGGGCTGTTGAGGATCTGCTCGGGGCGGACGATCGCTGGGTGCTGGACCGCGGCGTGGAATTGTGTGGCCCGGATCAGTGAGAGGCGGGCCGGCGCGGTGGTGGCCTTCTTGACGAACCAGCGGCGCCCGCCATTCTCGACGCCGTAGGACAGGCATCCCGAGTCTTGGTCGCTAAAGACCGTGAACGCGGACGCGAGCGGCAGATCGGACATGGTGGCGAACCTACGCCCATATTTGTCCGTCGGGTCCTTCGATCGTCACGAACCGCCCCGACGCCCCATCTCAGGGGCGTCTTCCCTCGGCAGCGCGTCGCCGATGACGGTGTCGACAAGGTCGAGCAAGCGGTGGGCCGCAGTGATGGCGGGGCGCAGGGTTCGGTGGGCGGTCGGCTCGATGCGCTCGCCGAGGATCTGCCGCAGTGTGAAGGTGTCGGCGCCGGATGGAAGGCCCAGGTGCCGAGTGATGGCGGCATGGCTTGGTTGGTCGCCGCGGGCGAGATACTTGGCGGCCAACTGCACCAGCAGTAGGACGCTGGTCGGGTTGTTCGGGTCCGCGCCGGTGGTGTCCGAGGTGCGGTGCCGGTCCAGTAGCTGCATGAACGCCAGGTCGGTGCGCGGCGGTGGTGGCGTGCGGTGGAGTAGGAGCCGACCGTTGGCGGGTAAGGCGGCGGTGGCTTTGGGCCATAGGTAAAGGTCGACCAGCACCGGCAGGGTGGCTAGTTCGACGCACGCGGTCAGGTAACCGCCGTCGGCGGGTGCGTTGCGGGGCTTACCGATGGTGAAGAGCACCGACCCCGGCAACCGCAGGCCGGCGACCGGGATCAACCAACACGCTCGGCGGTGTGGCGTCGTCGACCGCTACGACGAGGTCGACGTCGCTGTACGGGTCAGGGTTGCCTTGACCAAGAGATCCCACGAGCCACGCCGCGTTCACAAATCGTCGCTGGTGCAGCACGTCGACGGTGGCGGCGAGCCAGGCCGTACGGGCTTTGGCCAGGGCTGTCAGCGGTGCGGCCCATTGGGGCTGCGGCGACACCTTGGCGTGCCTTCGCTGACTCATGCCGGTCCGCCGCAGATGCCCGTGTTCGTCGCGGACCGTGCGGGTTCGCGGTGGTCGTCGGCGGCTTCGATGAGTGCTGCCGGTACACGTGCGGCGAGTTGTTCCGCCTGGTTGAGGGTGCGCGTCCCGGTTTGGCGGAATGCGTCGTAGTCGCACAGCAGGTTCGTGAGCTGCTTGCCCGGCCAGTGACGGAGAGCTTCGGCCACCTCGGGGAGCCGCAGGGGTGCGTTCGGCTGCCGCTGAATGACTAGGAGCCGAGCTGCGCATGAGAGCACGGACAGAACGTGGCGGGCGGCGTCCTCGCGTTGGGTACTGCTGTCGTATCTGGCGCTGAGGCCACTCACGGCGATGTCGTGGAGCACGCCGATGTCCTCAACAAGCTTGGTTGCTGCTGGAGTTGTGGTGTGCGTCGGGCCCGCGCCTGCGATCACGGCGGTGTCGAGGCCGACGCGGTCCCGCACCACCCGCATCGTCATGTCGTGCAGAGCACCGAGGCTGCGGACGGTGCCAGCGTGTACGCCGGCGAGATGCAGCGAGGCTCGTATGCCGTGAGGCTTGGAGGCTTCGGCCACGATATCGTTAATCTTGGTTGCTGTTCGCGAGGTCGCGGGGAGATTCCAGGCGACGAAGTCGACGTCGCTCCAGCCGTCGATGAAATCGCCGCGGGCGGCCGATCCGCATAGTCCTACGCCCGCTTCCGGATGCCCGACGATGGCGGCCTGAGCCTCCGTTGCCACCTCAGTAACGAGTTGGCTGAGGCTGCGACTGAATGGGAGTGGCCCTGCCGAACGCCAAGCGATGATGGCGAGGGCGCGGTCCAGGATCCGCTGAAACTCAACATGAGTGGCCGCTCGTCGGGCGGCGGAGGCGTCAAGCCAACGAGCTTCGACGAAGCCCTCGTCTCTGGCAGGCGTTGCGGCGGTGGTCGCGGTGGTGAAGAGGAACCAGTCAACGGTCTTCGCCGCAGGCGAGCCGTCATTGTCGGTGAAGACGTACTTCTCCTGTCCGAGGTACGCGCCGTACTGAGTACGGGTCAGGCCGGTCTCCTCGGCTACTTCCCGCACGGCTGCCTGCAACGGCGCCTCGCTCGGCTCGAGGCGACCCTTCGGGGCTACGGTCTGTCGTTCGCCGTTACCCCGGACCTGATCGAGAAGCAGGATCGAAGGAGCGCCCAGGTCGTTGGTCGTGACGACGGCGCCGGCGGAGGAGTATCGACGAATCACGGCTGGGTTCCTCCGGAGCGCTGCCTGGATGGATTCAAGCGTGTCGCGGAGACGAGCTATGCGGTCCTGCGGGGCAGGCACGTTCATCGGTGCGTGGCATCCCACTACGCCCTGGGGCGGGCATCCCAACTCACGGGCTTCTACTCAGGCCCGACGATGGTCGAGGCCATAGTTTTTCCACCACGACGGTCGGTGCCTTCGAAGGGCTCCTGCGACTCGGGTCAGTAGCAGCCAGTTACCGTTCAGTGTCAGTGCCGCGTCCTCCGGCCTGCTGGCGAGCAGCCGGTCGACGGCCGCGACCATGTCGGGGACCGCCCTGCCGGACGTGTCGTCCTTGAGCATGTGGAAGACGATGTTGACGTACGTGTCTGGTTCCCATTCCCATTGGGAGCCGTCGTCGTCCTCGGCGTCGTAATAACCGTTCCTACCCGCATAGACGCTGACGGTGTAGCCGGACTCCTCACCGAGGTCAGCGCCGAGTAGTCGGGGGTATCCGGGCAGAGTTGACTCCTCGACGTTCCCAGGAGCCGCGATCTCGGCCACATGTTCCAGCGGGATGTCACCCGCCAGCGTCAGTCGGTACTCGATACCCACGTGCTGCCTGCCTTCTCAGTCTCGTCGGACGATCTGAATGATCTCACCGCTGCGGGTCAGCGCCGTGAGTTCTTTGAGGTGGTGGATGGGCCAATCGTCGAACTGCTTCTGCAGGGCGCCGAGGTCGCCACGCCAGTCCTGCAGGTTGAGCATGATCCGTTGGGTCTGCTGGCTGGCCACCTTCCCCGACACTTCCGTCCACACGCCGCGCGTGGCTTTCGCGGGAGTTGGCGAGTAGCAGTCGAAGACATGGCCTTCGATCAGGTAATCCGGTTCCTTGTCCGGCTTCCCGCCGTCGCCCGTGTTCCGCCGCGCCTCGGCGATCTCCTGCCTGGTCGGGTTCTGGTGCAAGCGGTAACCCTTGCCAGCGACCGTGTCGGCACACGCGTTCTCCAACTCCAACGCACGCTGCACCCTGTGATCCGCCCGTGGCGGGATTTTGGTTCGGGGCCCGGTGGGCGATCCGCCGAGGACGCCGGTTGGGTGCCGGCTCCACGGCGTGGGGTTGCGGTCACCGGAGGCGTCGCCGCCGGAGGCGGGAGGCGGCGGGTTCGGATTGGTGGTGGCAAGAGGGGGCGGGCTGGCCGGTCTGGGACTGCCAGCCCTGATCAGTTTCCCGAGGACCCGATCTGCCGTGCTTCGGTGATCGCGGCTTCGATGAGTTGCCGAGTGGTGCTGGTGCGCTGGACTACGAGTACCAGGACCTGCTTGATGCTTTCCAGCGCCTGTAGCAGGGGTCCGGGCTGCCCGCCCTGCAGGATCATGGTGACGAGCCGCTGTGCCTCACCAACCTGAGCGATAGTCGCTGCCGTCGCGTCTCGGGTGCTGTCTACCGCCGCGTGGACGGGTGTCAGTCCGGCGATCGTTTCTTGTGGGGTTGCCCCGTGTGGAACGGCCGCGGTTGCCTTCGTTGCCTCGCCGATCGAACCGCCGAGGCTGCCCAGGCCGCCTTGAATATCGGTGATCGCACTCCGCACTCGCGTTACGCCCACCGCCACCGCGGCGAAGCCAGCGCCTGCGGCTCGCAGGGCCACCTCCTGTGCCTGGCCGTCGGCCGCGGCTGCCAACCCATGCGCGCGCTCGACGCCTGCCGCCAAAGCCCGGAGCTCAGCGGTGATCTTTTCGATGTGCGACACGTGGTCGGCTCCCCAATCGAAGGCGGTGATGATGTCCGGCAGCCGAAACTACCGGGCTATCCGGGAGGCCCACCAGACATCGGCAGTCGAAGAACTCGGCCCCAGTCATGACGTGGATCGGCGGTGGAACCTCGACATAGCTGGCGGTGAAAGTGGATCTCGTTTCGAGGCTCTCGCGCAACAAGCGGTCGACCCTCGCTCCGTAGCCTCGGGCTACCCCTGGGTCCTGGTGCCGATGATGACCTCGGTGCGGACGAGTTCATCGAACAAGCCGGTGGGGCTGTACTTGATGAGGGCGTCTCGAAGGTCGGCTTCGAATGCCGCCTTATCTGGTCCTAGTTGGGCTGGGCTGCTGTAGGAGTAGGAGAACTGAAGCCCAATGACCTCGTCGAGGGTCCGCGTAACGGTGCGATCCCAGGTGTGGATCTCGAGATGCCGGAACGTTGACCGGGCGAGGACATCTTGGTGGCGTTCTGTGGGGTGCTGGTAAGCACCGCTACCGGCACGCCGGCCGGGACCGAGGTAGCGGGTTCGTACCTCGGTGATGACATCGGTCCAGGGGGCCGGTTCGATGTCGCCCGGTGCGCCACCGGAGGCGAGGACGACGGCGCCGGCGGGCTCGATGATCTTCTCGAGGTCGCGCAGGGTCTGGTGCCGGTCGGTCCAGTGAAATGACGCGCCCATGACGGTGAGCAGGACTGGGCCGATGTTCATCGCGGGCAGGGTTGTGGAGTCGCCGAGCAGCCAGGTGACGTTGTCAATGCGCTGCGCTTCGGCGAGTGCACGGCCCTCCTCCAGCATGCCGGCTTCCGGGTCGACGGCAATGACCTCGCCGACAAGCGCCGCGAGCGGCAGCGCGATCGTGCCCGTGCCGGTCCCCAGGTCCAAGACGCGCTGAGTGCCGTCAAGGCTGAAGCGCAGGCGAAGATGCTCGTACATCGCGGGGTCGTAGCCGGGCCGATATTTGGCGTAGTAAGGCGCAGTGGAGATGAACAGTTGGTCGGGCTGCTTCGGCATTGGTCACGTTCTCCTTTTCGGCCGCAGGTTGTGTGGACGTTCAGCGAATAGCGGGTCTGTTGCTTAGGTCTTGCCACCAGGCGCGAACTGCGGCAGCGCCGCTGCCTTTGGCGAGTGACCCGTCCGCAGCACGGTCGGGCTCGCCGAGGAGTTGCCGTTCGATGGCCGTGAGATCGGTGCGCTCCAAGAGGTCGGCGGGAGGGTCATCGACTGACGCGAGCCAGCGATATCCGTACTGCATCATGACGGCTAGGCGTGGCTTACCGGAGGTGTTGAGGCCGGCCGCGTGCCAGGTGCGGTTCTCGAAGAGAACAACGTCGTGTTGAGAGATCCGTGGCGTCGTCGCGCCGGGCGGATCGATGTGGCCAGCTGGGATGGTGACGGGCTGCGTGGCGAGGTGGCTGCCGGGCAGGAACATTGTGGTGCCGGTGTCGCTGTCGATGTCGGTCAGAAAATAGGCGCATTTGATCGCCATCAATGGTGTGTTGTTGTCACCGAGGTCGCCGGTGACACCGTACATGTCGCGGTGCCAACCCGGCCGCTCTGGCGTGCGGATGCTTCGTGGGGCGCTGGCCGGCATGGATGGTAGTGCGATGAGGTGGCTGGACAGCAGCCGGATGTTCGGGCTCAGGAGTGCTACGACTGTTGGCAGTACAACCGAGTTGGTGACCAGGGGAAGGAAGACTGGGGCTAGGTTGACGATGCCCCGAAAGCCGTCCTTGCCGTCGGCGCCACGGTCACGGCCTGTGGTGACCGGAGAGGCAAGCAGGTCTTTCGCTGCGCCGAGTAGCTGCAGCCTTTCGGCCTCGGTAAATGCGTCACGGATGATCGCATAGCCGCTCCGGTGGAAAGCCTGGATGGCGTCGGGATCAGGCGGAGCGCCGGCTCGGTTAGAAGTCATGGGTGGCCTCCCTTGACCAGGGCGAGAGCATGTCGGGTGAGGTCTTCGGCGGCCATGCCAGTGTGGCGAAGCAGGGCCGCGGGGGACGTCGGCCGTCCCGGGTCCCGGTAACCGACCACGTTGAATCGATCGTTGTTGTTGTCGGTGCGCTCGCCCAGCAGCGCGTGGATGCTGCTTGCCAGGCCGGTGGTGGCGATGAGTACAGGCACGCCGGGGCTGAACAGTCCGGTGAAGGTGGCGCGGTCGAGGCCAGCACTCCGTACGACGGGCGATCCGAGCACGGTGAGGTCGTGAACGTGCAGATACCTGACCCGAAGTTGCTGGTGGGTACGGCGGAGACTCTTCACGGCCACGCTGAGCTGTTCGGCCGCGATGTCTCCGGCAGAGGCGAGGATTATGTGAGGGCGACCGGCGTGTGATAGGTGTGGCCATACGGCGAGGCCGTTCGCCAGTTCGGCGTTGATGGTAGAGGTGGGGTGTTCAATGCCCGAATGCTTGTCGGCAACAAGAACGTTGGTTTGGTTTTTACTCCTGAGCATCCCGGCTAGTGTGGTGCCGGCTCTTACCCGGTCTGCCGGGCAGTAGATGTGCACAGTGGGGTCGGACATATCTAGGAGTGCGCCGGTGAGACCGGGATACTGGTGGGTGTAGGTGTTGCGCCAGCCGAGCGATGTGACGAGGTAGTTGATGCTCGGCATGGGTGTTCTCAACGCGCGTTGTAGGCGACGATGCTTGAGCTGCTGGGCCAACAGACTGATGTTGATTGGCGCAAACGCCTCGTAGGTGGCGAGCAGGGCGTCTCGCCCGGATTCTGTGTAGCCCTGCGACCAGGCGTGACACAGTTCCTCGTTGAGAATTTCCACGACCCATGGCGGAATGAAGCCGTCTTGGGCGAGGATCAAGCGATTCGATGTCAATTCGTCTGGACTGAACAGTCGGAAACCGCCCGCTGCCGCCCGGCCTCGGATAGCCGCACTTACGTCGGTGGTTCGCGTGGCCCGTCGCACTGATGGGGAGCTAGCCGCAGCGGCCGAGGGTTCCGGATGTGTGGGCAACGCCTGGCAGACGAGAGTGGTTGGTGCACCCGCAGACGTGAAAAGTTCGAGCGGTCGGTAGCTGCCGAGCCAGCTCTTCAGTTCAGCGAATTCTTCCGAGTCGCGGTACGGGTCGGAGAGCGGAGTCTTGTGAACCCGCGGTGTTCCCATGATCATGCGTCCACCGATGGAAGTTGGACCCGTGGCGCCCTTAGGCATGGTGAGAACGATCATTGGCTGGGTGCCATCGGCGTCTAGCGGTTGCAGAGAGTGCAGTGCTGCCCTGGTTGTCTGGCGTAGTGCGGCAGGGTCTGACCCGTCGCTGATGAACGGCTGATAGCCGAGACCGACGAGGTATGCCTCTAGGTCTGATGGGTGCATTCCGGCGAGGAGAGACGGACCGCCCATCCGCAGCCCGTTGAGTAGGACGACTGGGAGGACGGCGCCGTGCTCGCCGGTTCCTACCAGGGCTCGCCGGGCGAGCCACGCGGCTGCCGTGGCACCGGTCTCACACTCGCCGTCGCCTATCAGCGGAACAACGAGACGGGTGGGCGCGTCGAGGGCCATGCCCTGGGCGACGGCCAGCGCTGGCCCAAGCTGACCACCGGTATAGCGGACTCCCGGGATCAATGGAGTGATTTCACTGCCGAACGTTTCAGGGTTAGGAAACTCGGTCACAAGTCTGGTCAGTGCCCGCCATGACCAAGCCCTGGCTGATCCGTCAATCCGGAGCGCGCCGGAGAGGTAGGCGTAAGCAAGCGCGGATGGGCCTGCATGCCCTGCTCCATGGAGGACCACCAGGTCGGTCCCGGGCAGCCGGTTTGCCACGAGGGGTGCGAGCTGGGCGAGCATCGCGTTGACAGGTGGGCAGACGCCCCAATGGCCTCGTGGCTGTTGCTTGACGTGGGCGAGCTGCAGGGGATGGTCCAGTCGTACATTGGCAGCAAGGTACAGCTGGCCTGCTGACAGATAGTTCAGGGCCCGCCACAGTGCTTCGACAGCACTATCCGGCACTGCAGCCTGTGCCCTGTCGGCCGTCTCACCCCAGAGCTTTGACAGTGCGGCTAGGCGGGTCATGGCGACGTCCGAGTGCGGACGGTGACAGCGGCCACGGCGGCGGTGATCCGTTGAGCCCGGACCGCGGGAGTGGCCGATTCACGGATGAGGTGCAGAAGCTGGCCCCGCTCATGCATGGGGAGTGCATGCCACGTGCCGCCTGCGGCGGTGAGCGCAGCGGCGAGATCATCCGGTACCTGGGCAGGAGTCGAGGGGTGGATCACTTGAAGGGTGACGGCTACTTCGTTGCTGTCGTCGTCGGGGCTTGCGGCGAGGGCTGCTTGACCATGCACAGAGAGGACCACCTGCGTGGTCGGCTTACCGCCGTTGATTGCAACCCGGTAGAGGCTTCCGCGCAGCCCCTGCGGACCGGCGTACGGCAAGAGCAACACCGCACGACCGGAAACCTCGGTAAGTCGTGCGACCGCACAGGCGGGAGAGCCCTGGGCTGCGGGCAACGCTGGCAGCGTACTCAGGTCCGCCGGGCGGCGGGCGTTATCTGGCTCGGGCGGTTGAGTGATGGCCACGATGGCACCGCCGGCGGATCTCGCTCGCCGCATCGCCTTGTGCGCGAACAAGCAGCGGTCGACGGTGGCGAGAAGGGTATCCGTGAACGGATGTGGCCATGTCTCTCCGGACTGTCCGGCCGGCAGGTGTCTGGCACCAACCATCATCAGGCCGAACGACACGGGTACCGGCAGCGTCGCGGCGAGCCGGTCACGAAGCTCAGTAATCGCCAGAACGAAGTCCTGTGGTGCGTCGATGGCTGCGGCGATGATGACCTCGTCGCCACCGAAGGTGGCCACGCAACCCTCGCTCCAGCTTAAGCGGTGGAACCAGGTACGGGCTTCAAGACCAAGCCTCGCCATGACACGGTTACCAGCGAGATGCCCGAATGACGCGGGGTCGCTGGTGTTGGCGGCCTCGACGTGCTGCTTCAGTCCGTCCACATCGCCAATTGCTAAGCCGACGATGCCACCGCGAGCCAGCGTTGACACGAGGCGGTGCGGTAGATAGTGATGGAAGTCTGGGAATGCGATAAGGCCAGTCAGCGGATCTTCCCTTGAGCCGGCGCACCACTCGCGCAGCGGCAGCTGCGTGGGGTCAAATAGTGGTACTGACGGGAGGAGCGCCTCGTGGGCCGCAGCGATTTGGTCCACCGGTTGTGCCTCCTATCAGCGAGTCAGGGGATAGCGGGCAGGAGGGGCAGCAGCATTGGGAGGCTGCGCAGTTGTGGCACCCCGAGGGGAAGCTCGGAGGCACTCCGAGGAGCACCGGGTCGTCTCAGCAGAGCCGCACGCCAGCCAGCGGCCAATGCGCCGTTCACGTCCGCGCGGAGTGAATCACCGACGTGCAGAAACTGGTGTGGTTCCAGATTCGTCCGGGATCTGACACTGTTGAAAGCTTCCAGCTCGGGTTTGCACCAACCCGTGTCGTAGGAGGTCACGACAGCGTCGAACAGTCTGTGGAAAACCGGCGGCTCGGGCGGAGCTGACGACCCCAAGGCGTTAGATAGGGCATAGACCTGGTATCCGCGTCGCCGCAGGGCGTGAAGGGTCGTGACGACATCTGGGTATAAGGGGGGCCGCTGGCTACTTCGCTGTGCGGTAGTGAGCAGCTGCTCGATGACGCTGAACAGTTCGGGGCGTCCGAAGTCGTCCACTAGCGTGCGAGCTAAGTCGGCAGGATTGTGTCGCTGGCGTTTGGCCTTGCGCTCGACTCGGCAGCGCGCCTCGTCAAGGCTGATGTCGAGCCTCGCGGCGATCAGACCGGTGGTGGGGTTCGATCGAATCTTAACCAGCGTTCCGCCTAGGTCGAAGCAGACCGCGCGCACGTCTACGAGCAGGTCCCCGATAACCTGCGTCCTCTGCGAGTCAGGGACCGAGGGTCCGATGGCCGTCACTGCACTGCTCCGAGGGAAATCGGGAGTGCCCCGGCAGGCATTGCGTACTCGGCCAGACCCGGGATGCTTCGGACGAGCAACTCTCCATTGATTGGTCGTAGTGCGTCTACTACGACACACTGCCGCAAGGGCTCAATGGTCAGGTGGTACTCGACCGCCGGCACTGCTCGTGCAGTACAGACCCCTGCCAACGCCACCGCTGCCGCGAGACTGCCTCCGTGAGGGAAAGTCGCCACGCCGAGATCGGCCGCGACCTGAGCGGTGTGGAGAGCCCTGCTTATCCCTCCGCACCAAGCGACATCGGGCTGCCAAATATCGACGAGCCCATCCGTCAGCAGGCGGCTTTGCTCGCCCGGGTCATAGGCATGCTCTCCCGCTGCCATGGGGACGCCGCCCGCAGCTCGGCTGCGTAGCGACAACCATGCTGCGCTCCCCGCCTCGACCAGTTCCTCAGCCCAGGTAAGCCGAAGGGCGACCAGTACTGGGAGTACAGCCAACGCCTGATCCAGGCGACATTGTCCGAGCCCGTCCACCATGATCCTTGCATCGGGCACGGCGGCGCGGATGCGGCTCAGGCAGGTATCGACGGCCATCGGCCCAAGGTCGATCAAGGTCGCAGGCAAGGCCCACTTCTGACCCCAGAAACCAGCACCGTCGATCCATTCGGCCGCTTCCGGCGTCCCAGGATGGAGCACGTCCAGACCGAGCGCCGACGCGTAGACCGGCACTGCCGTCCGGGCGGCACCACCCAAAAGTGCACCGACAGGAGTGCCAGTGGCCCGTGACGCGAGATCCCAGCAGGCAAGCTCCAGCACCGACTGGGCTTGCCGGGCGTGGGCGCCGGAACAATGCCTTCCGACTATTGACCTGCGCGGGAAATTTCTGTGTTCGAGGACGTCGTGCCCAATTAGTCCGGCGGCATGGTTGTCCCGGATGAGAGTGAGCACGACTTCGCTGACGGGTCCGAACCAACCGGAAACACCATTGGCCACCAACTCCAAGGCATAGCGCCGTTGGTGCTCTGGCCAGCCGGTACCCTTGGGCTCAACCATGACCGATGACAGCGGCTCCGCCAACTCGCGGAGCCTGCGTGTGTCCTGGCCTGCAAGTTGGTGAGCGCGAATTTCCCGCACGACGGTATTCACGTCAGATCCTCGGCCCGGCAAGCTCTTCCCCGGCAAAGGTGAAGCACCATGGGCTGCGGTAGTTTTGCCACCACTGTGGCCGCATTGGCGTGTCCACGAAGAGCCGCTCGACGCGACGCCGCATGTCCAGATGCCATTCAATAGTGTCCGAGCCGGGGGCTCGGTATACATCCATAAATGGGTTGTGCGCCTGGAACGTCTGGAAGCGCGGGAAGGTGCTGGTTGCCGGAATGAACTTCGCCAGTTCCTCGGCGGCCTCGGCCGGGGTATCCAACCCGACGATGTAGGTGAAGTCGGTTGTGATTCCTCGATTCATGGCTGCGGCGAGTATTGCAACCATTGCGTCCGGAGCAAGTCGGGCCTTGGATTCCTTCAACACGGATGGTCGGTTGGTGAAGCATTCCGCAGTCATCGTCAGGTGGAACGGTCCGAGTTCCGCAGCTTGGTCGAGGCCGCCGTCGGTGGTCAGCACACTAGAAAGGAAGTGCAGCGTTCCGGTGCAGCCGTAATCCGTCATCGCGGCGCGAACGTCAGCTAGGTGCTCAACCGCAAGGTGCTCATACAGAAAGCAGCCGGTGCAGACCGTGACGGTGTCGACGGCCGAGAGATCCTGCATCCCAAAATCCGTAGTGAGTGCGGCGAAGTAGGCGTTCAGGTCAGGTGTCCGCAGCCTTGGGTCCGACGCATCCTCTAGTGTGTTGGGACAGAATACGCAGCCGGTACATTGCGACCGAGCATTGGAGTTGAGGGTCAGCATCTTCCTCCCATTGCGCCAGTAGCCGAGCACCGCGTCGTCATCCTCGATGCCCTCTACCTGGCCGACCCGTTGGCCACCAAGTCGCAACTCGTGCTCGTCCAACTCAAACGGAGAATTATCGCGACCGAGGGATAGGATCAGAAAAAGCGGGTCGCTTGGCCGTGAGTCGAGGCGCAGTTTGAACCGCATTCGCGGTCTTGTCAACGACGACCTCGCCCCACTGCTGTTCAGTGCGATCAGCAGGACGTCTTCGGCATTAACTTTCCACGCCGACGCGACCTCCTCAAGATGCGATAAATCTCGCAGCATCCCCATCCCCTTTGCAGAGTGCGGTGGGCTTCGTGGGCAGCTTCAATCTGTATCCCGGGAAGCCGCTTGAGCAAGAAAACGCACGCCTCTCGTCAAGCCGCTCCTTGCTGCCTATCAACTGGAGCTTCTTAGGTTTCCAAGCTCTTGGCTTGGCGTCGACACCAGGGTGGGGGGTCATGGTGGGGTTGAAACGGCCGCCTCCCGTGAGGACACTGGCGGGCGATGAGTTCTTGTTGACGAAACCCCACGATCCACTATTCGCCGAGGGCGTCGATCCGTATCATATTGTCCAAGCTCGTTGTCGTATGGCTGGAGGCGCTCGTGCGCGGGCAGGTCGATCCGTCATGGTGGGTGTCGGGAGTCTGGGAGGGGCGTCCGATCCGCGAGTTCCTGGAACGCCGGGACATCGCTGCCACTTTTCGGTTTCTTCATGCTCGTGGGATTTCCTACGGTGTCATCGCGGGTCTGGTCGGCGTATCCGCGAACCGTGCAGCCGAGATTGCCAAGGGCGTGCGCCAGGTGACGGCGTACGACGTGCTCGAGCGGATCGCTGTCGGACTGCGGATCCCCCGCACGGTGATGGGTCTGGGTCAAGACCGGGAGACAAGTGCGCGGGCAAGCCGACTAGCCGACCGACGCACCGGAACGGTAGCCAGCTCTCCCCGGCGCAGAGAGTCACCCGGCGACGAGGCAAGAGCACCTATCAGTGCGCTCACCCGACTTCGCATCGAGTTGGATGATGCCCTCGCGTCGTCGAGCGTGGCGCCGCTGCAGCTGGATCTCATCGAGGAGTCGGCCAGCGAACACATGCGGGTCTATCCATCCGCGCCGCCTACCGTGATGCTTTCACGGCTAGTCGGCGAGTGCACCGAGATCCGAATCCTCTCCCGGCGCAGACAACCCGCCGCGGTTCAGGCGCGGCTCTCCGGCATCGCAGCCCTGCTGGCCACGATGTGCGCCGACGCGCTCATGCGACTCGGGGACGTTGTTGAAGCGCGTATGTGGTACCGGACAGCCATCCACGCGGCGGACGACAGCTCGGAGACGCGGTTACGGGTTCTGGTCCGCGCCCAGTCGGCCATGTTGCCCTACTACTTCGGCGACCCGCAGCAGACGGTCTCACTGACGGAGGCCGCACTGGCCGTATCCGCAGCGCCATCGTCCTCCAGTGCGCTCGCGGCGGCTGGACGAGCGCGGGCGCTGGCCCGTCTCGGTGCGGCCGATGAGGCGCGAGCAGCGATCGCAGAGGCATGCAAGCTGTTCGATCATGTCGGCGATGACGACAGTGACACGGCATTCCGCTTCCCGCGGAAGCGGCTGTTGTTCTATCTCTCTGGGGCGAGTACATGGCTCGGCGATACCAGCCAAGCCATCCAAGTCCAAGATGAGGCGCTGAGGTTGTACGGGGCTTCGCCCTCTGTGCCGATCGATCCCGCTCTCATCGCGCTGGACCGGTCGATGTGCCTCGTCCGAGACCACCGGTCAGCAGAGGCAGCGGTGTCGGCACTCGACGCTGTCGCGGCGTTGCCCGAGGCGCAGCGTGCCGAGATTGTCCTTACAAGGGTTACCGACGTGATCTCCGCCATCCCGGCAAGGCACCGCGGCAGCGAGGTTGCCGCGCTAACTGACTACGTGCGGGCTTGCCGCGAGCGCGGCCGTACGCTTGCTAGCGGAACCCCCGTGCTCGATCCGTAGGAGCCACATGTTCGTCGAAGCACGAACACGTCCGGTGCTCGCCGAGGTGTGTCGTCGCCTGGACATGTCTGACGCTGGTGCCAGCCTCTTGCGACACCACACAAACGCCGTGTACGCGGTTGGTGACGTGGTGGTCAAGATCGCCCCCGTGGACATCGGCCTGGAACGGACCCGAACCGTGGTGGCCGTCGTACGGTGGCTGGATGATCGCGGCTTCCCGACTGTTGGCTTGAGCCCCTGCCTGCCTCAGCCCTTGCTTGTTGGCGAGCATGCCGTGACCATTTGGCAACGGCTCAATCCGGCACACGACTCACCTGTGACCGCTGCTGAGCTCGGTGAACTGCTCAGCAAGTTGCATGCCCTTCCTCCTCCGCCGGTGAACCTGCCCAAGCTCCAGCCGATCGAAAGTATCCGCCGATCGCTGGAACGTTCGACGATCATCAGTGTCGAGGAACGCGACCTACTGCTGAACCGCCTGGAGTTACTGGCGGCCCGCTGGTCGGAGATGCACTTCCCTCGCGGCATGAGCCTGATTCAGTCCGACCCCCAGACTCGCAACGCCCTGCGCCGCTTCGATGGCACGCCGGTGCTCGCGGACTGGGACGGCGCCGCCATCGGCCCCCGGGAGTGGGACCTGGCCACCGTTGCCGTTCACTGTCGCCGGTTTGCCCAACCGGGCCCTGCGGCTTTCGTCGACTTCACGGCGGCCTACGGCTGGGATGTCAGCTCGTGGCAGGGCTTCGAGCAGTTGTGTCAACTCCGGGAGCTGCAGATGATCGCCACCAACGCTCGAAAGTCCCGGCCGGGCACCGAAGCGGCAGCCGAGGTGCACCGCCGCGTCGCCGGCCTCCGGAAGGGCGCTCAAGAGCTCGGTCAGTGGCAGATCCTTTAACCGAAGAGCTCGGCGATGATTCGAGCCGTTCCGCGGATACTTCCGTTCCTACCGCTCGCCGGTGACCGTCGCTGGAGGCGTGCACGCCACCCTTCTGACCGGCTCTTGCCGCTGTGGAATCAAGTCTAGCCAGTTTGCGCATTGCAACGGGCATCCGTCCGTCATTGGTTAAGTAGAAGGCTTGGGCCGCTACCTCCCAGCCTGTCCCTATTAGCTGGCAGCTTCGAACCCTCCGTTGCGGATGGCAGGAGTTCGTCTTGCGCCCTGCTTCTAAGTTGCCGGCAAGCCTGAGGTCTCCGAGAACGCACCGTGGGCTCTCACGGTGACCCACCAAGGTGGGCTGTGCTGGAGGACAACTCTGCGCGACTCTCGAAACGTATTCGCCCATCGTCTGGCGTCATCCAGATAGGTCGGCTCACCCCGACGAGCCTCCACGGCATCAGTCGTGTGCAAGCCCGTCGGTGCGAGCGAAGAGTGCCCCGCTACATGCCCCATCTCGGCGGCTAAGGGAGAGGACGTAACCGAACCGCCAATCTTTTGGCGGCACCGCGTGGCATGAGGCGAGTCTTTCAATTCGATATCGCGATGCGGGAGAACTCTCGTTCGCATCCTGCGGAGGTGTTGATGTACGGGCAAGATGAATTGGCGCGCTATGGCTACCGGCAGGAGTTGGCCCGGAGGCTGCGCTTCCGCGACTTGATCGCCTACGGGCTGGTGTACATGGTGCCGATCGCGCCGATGGCGATCTTCGGCAGCGTGTACGCCGGCTCGGGCGGGATGGTGGCCCTGGCGTACGCGGTCGGTGTGGTGGCGTTGGTGTTCACGGCGTTCTCGTACGCGCAGATGGTGAAGGCGTTCCCGATGTCGGGCAGCGTCTACAACTACGCAGGGCGCGGCATCAGCCCGCCGGCCGGGTTCCTCGCCGGCTGGGTGATCCTCCTCGACTACGTCCTCGTGCCGGGGCTGTTGTACCTGGTGGCGTCGGTGGCGATGCACGCCACGGTTCCGTCGGTGCCGGTGTGGTTGTGGCTGCTCGGGTTCGTCGCGGTCAACACGGTCGTCAACTCGGTAGGGATCCGGATGACCGCAGTGGTTACCCGGGTGATGCTGGTCGGCGAGTTGATCGTCTTGGCGGTCTTCTTGGCCGTCGCGGGCTGGGCTCTCGCGACCGGGAAGGGCCGGTTCAGTTGGGAGGCGTTCTACAACTCCGACACGTTCACCTGGTCTCTGGTGGCGGGGGCGGTGTCGCTCGCGGTCTTGTCCTTTCTTGGCTTCGACGGGATCAGCATGCTGGCCGAGGAGACCAAGGGTGGTTCCCGTCAGATCGGCCGCGCGATGGCGGCCGTCTTGGTCCTGGCCGGGGTGCTGTTCATCGCGCAGACGTGGCTGGCCGCGATGCTCGTCCCCGACCCCGGCAGTCTTCTTGGGGAGGGCGATCCAAACGGCACTGCCTTCTACGACGCCGCCGCAGCGGCTGGTGGGGGTTGGTTGGCGACGGTGTGCGCCGTGGCCACGGCGATTGCGTGGGGATTGCCGAACTCGATGGTCGCGCAAGTCGCGACCTCTCGGCTGCTGTACGCGATGGCCCGGGACCGGCAGCTGCCGGCGTTCCTGGCGAAGGTGTCGATCCGCCGCAACGTGCCAATCAACGCCACGCTGCTCACCGGCGCGGTGTCCCTGGCACTGGGCCTATACATGGCGACCCGCTCGGATGGGATCACCCTGCTGTCGTCGCTGATCAACTTCGGGGCGATGGTCGCGTTCCTGGTCCTGCACGTCTCCGTCGTGGTGCATCACCTCATCCGGGAGCGCAGCGGGAACTGGTGGGCGCACCTGGTCATGCCCGCCGTCGGCTTCGCCATCTTGGTGTGGGTGGTCGTCAACGCCAACATCGCGGCACAGCGTCTTGGCTTGGCGTGGCTCGCCCTCGGGATGGTCGTTCTGGCTGGCTTGTACCTGTCCGGCCGCCGACCTGCGCTGTCGGGGTTGGCGCCTGCGGTGCCGCAGGCGCGTCACGTGGAGCGGGTGTGACCGGCATGATCCCGTTCACCTACCGGCCCGCCCGAGACGAGCTGGCCTACACCTTCGGCGGTCGGATGCCGGTGGCGCATGTGCGCGGCGGTGACGTGTTCACTGTCGTGACGGAGGACTGCTTTGGTGGTCTCGTTCGGGGGCCGGCGGACCTGCCGTCGCAGGTGTGCCGCATGCCGTACCTCAATCCGGTGTCCGGGCCGTTTTTCGTCGAGGACGCCGAGCCCGGCGATACCCTCGCCGTCCACCTCGCCTCTATCGTTCCCGCGCGGGACTGGGGTGTGTCGTCGACGTTCCCGCACTTCGGCGCACTGACGTCCACCTCCCACACCGCCACCCTCCAGCCTCCATTGGAGGAGCGGGTGTGGGTGTACGGCATCGACCGGCAGGCCGGGACCGTACGGTTCGAGGCCACCCGCAGCGACCACAGCGTGGACCTGCCGCTGGACCCGATGATCGGCACGATCGGTGTCGCCCCCGGCGCGTTCGAAGCCCGCTCCACACTCGTGCCCGACACCCACGGCGGGAACCTCGACACCCCGCACCTGCGCGCCGGCACCACCCTCTACCTCGGGGTGAACGTCCACGGGGCGATGCTGGCCCTCGGCGACGGGCACGCCCGCCAGGGCGAGGGCGAGGCCTGCGGCGTCGGCGTGGAGATCGCCACGACCACCACCCTCGCCATCGACGTCATCAAAGGCGTGTCCACACGGTGGCCGCGGTTGGAGACCGACCTGGACATCCTGACGATCGGGTGCGCGAGGCCCCTTGAGGATGCCTACCGCATCGCCCAGCACGACCTCGTCGGCTGGGTCAGCGCCCTGACCGGCCTGGAAACCCTGGACGCCTACCAGCTCGTGTCGCAGGCGGGGCGGGCGCCGATCGGCAACGTGTGCGACCCCAACTACACCGTCCTCGCCGCCATCGACAAAACCCTGCTCCCCGCCCCTGGACCCGCCTACGGCGGGGCACACGAGCGGCTGCGGCGGCTCACCGCCGGGCTGCGGTAGGAGCCCGCCGATGACCGCGTCGATCCCGCGCCTGCTGCTGCGCGATGAGCTGTTCCTCCTCGGCCACGACGACGACACCGGACATCCCCACGTGCACCGGCAGACCCTCGCCCTCGGGCTCGCGGGCGCGGTCCTGATCGACCTGTACCTGGCCGGGCGGGTGACCGTCGACCCGAACGACGACACCCGCCCGGCCAGCCACCAACGGATCCACCCGCACATCGACCGCCCGGCCGGGGACCTGATCGCCGACGCCGCGACCGCCACCATCCGCGACACTCACCCACCGCTGCGGGGGTGGTTGCGGGGATTCTCCGACGACCTCTACGACCGCACCCGTGCCGGCCTGGTCGCCGGCGCGATCCTGCGACAGCACACTCGACGGCGCCTCGGCGGCCTCGTGCGCGCCGACACCTACCTCGCCACCGACAGCAAATGGGCCGTCGTGGCCCGTTCCCGACTGCGCTACCTCGCGGCTGGCCGCGAACAACCCGACAACCACACCGCCGCTCTCGCCGGCCTCGTCGCCGATCTCGGCCTTACCAGCCACCTCTACCTCGACGACGACATCACCACCCTGACGGCTCGCTTGAAGGCCATCGCCGGGCAGCACTACGAGCCGGTACGCGACATCACCGCCGCCGTAGACGCCGCCGTGGGGGACCTCGCCACGGCCACCTACCGCTAGCCCCCACCTCACCTCGAGAAAGCTGACCGTGAACAACCTGCCCCACGTGCGACCCGCGACCGAGACGCCCCACCCGCTGGGTCGGCGAGCCGCGAAGGTCACTGCCGCCGTCTGCGCGCTTGGCCTCCTCGCCACCGCCACAGCTATCCCGAACTGGACGGGCGCCGCCGGGCCAGCCCAATCCCCACCCTCGCCCTCCAGCACCGCCGCGTCCCGGTCGGCCGTGTCGCCGTGTCTGTCACCTGCCGCCCTGACCGCGGCACAGCTCAAGGCACGCGCACAGCAGAAACTCGACCCATTACCGACGCATCTGCCGGAGTCGACCCCTGCGCGGCAGGCTCTGGAGGCGGTGACGGTTGGGCCGTCCGGCTGCGATGCGATTCCGGGCCGGTTCGCCTACGTCCACCTGCTGCAATGGGCCACGGACACCACGATCGCGGGCAACAGCACCACCACGCGGATCGTGCTGTTCGAAGAGCAACGCTGGCGGGCCGACGACGCCTCCGGACGCGTCATCCGCAGCCGCTACCCCACCGATCAGCAGCCCACCGACGACAGCACCTACCACCCCGGCGAGCTTGACGGACCCATAGGCCCGATTGCCGCCGACCCGGCAGCACTCACCGCGCACATCGACGCCACCCAGCCCCGATTCCTCGGACCCACCGCCGTCATTCGCGGCCTCGTCAGCCTGCTCGGCTGGCGTACTCCCAACCAAGCAGCCCGCACCGCGGTCCTCGCCGTCCTGCGCGACACCCCCGGCATCGCGTACCACGGCTCGGTGACCGACAGGGCGGGCCGAACCGGCGTCGGCGTCAGCGCAGCCTCCGACGCCATTCGTTTTCTTCTGATCCTCAACCCCGCCACCGGCGAACTGCTCGCCTACGAAAGAGCCGCGCTCACACCGCCGCCTGGCAGCGACCGGACCGGCCCCCTGGTCGACGACTACCACCTGTTCCTCGTCCACGCCCGTGCCACCAGCAGCGGCAACTCCTGACCTGCTCGACCGACAATCTCGAAGGGAAATCTCGCCATGGACACTGCAATGCGCATCCGCGCCGCCCGCTGGGCGGACAAAGACCACGTCGCCGCGCTCATCGCCGACGCACTGCATCCCAGCCCTCTCGCAACATGGCTGATCCCCGACCCAGGCCCACGCCGCCGGATCCTCACTGACGTCCTCGGCATCTGGATCGAACACGCCATGTTCTACGGCGACATCCACCTCACCGACGACGCCACCGCCGCCACCGTCGGCTTCCACCGATACCGCAGCATCCCGCCGCCGGCGAACTATCAGATGCGACTGGCCGACGCGGCAGGCCCGCACACTGACCGCTTCGACACTCTCGATCGGCTGCTCGCAACGGAGCGACCCACCGAGCCCCACTACGAGCTGGCGTTTCTCGCGGTGCGGCCCAGCAGCGCACGTGCCGGCTGCGGCACCGCAATGCTCGCCCACCACCGCAGCCGCCTCGACCACGTAGGCCTGCCGTCCTGGACCAGCACCACCACCGCTAATGACCTCTACCGCCGGCACGGCTACGCACCCCGTCCCCCGATCGTCCTGCCGGACGGTCCAACCCTGCACCCGATGCGCCGCAACCCCGAGGCAGACGGCGATCGGCGGGAGGGTATCGCCGCTCACGCGTCACGGCGGGCGTAGATCAGCATCGCTCGTCTGGACCGGGGGCGGACATCAACCCGGCCCCAGGTGGTCGGGTAGCCTGAAGCGCAGCGGGCCGTTAGCTCAATGGCAGAGCTGAGGACTTTTAATCCTTAGGTTCTGGGTTCGAGTCCCAGGCGGCCCACAACCTGCTGACCTGTGAATCCGTGCAGGTCGGATGGAGCGATGCGCGAACCAACTGCTTGTTGCTTAGCACGAGCGCCGCGCTGCAGGCGACCCCAGCGATTTCCTGCTCAAGTAGGTCGCCCCGGCTGACCTGCTGCGCGCCGTCATTGTCGTCGCCCGTGGCGAGGCGCTGCTGTCCCCGGTGGTCATCCACACGTTGATCAGCGAGTTCGTCACCGCGTCCGCCCCGCCCGACCTGGCGGTCGACCGGGACCTTCTGACCGTCCGCGAGTAGGAGAGCGTCGAGCTGGTGGCCCGAGGGCTGAGCAACGACGCGATCGCCGCGAGCATGTGAGCAGCTCGCTCACCGCCATGACTCACGGCAAAACCGCGCGATGACCAAGCTGCACTGCCGCGACCGTGCCCAGCTGATGGTGTGGGCCTACGAGTCGGCCTGATCACGCCCCAGCGCCGACAGCTTCAGATCCAGCCGTTTCCGCGTGCGTGGACGATTGCCTCGGTGCGGTTGGCGACCCCCCATCGTCCATAGATGGCGCGCAGGACGCGAAACATCATTCTCTCGGAGTAACCCGCGTGCGCGGCCAGCTGCGCGACCGTGAAGCCCTGGGCGAGCAGGCGTATCCACGAGATCTCGATCTCCGTAGGGACATGTCCGGCTTGCGGTGATCGGGGGGGTGACGTCAGAGCCCGGACCACGTCGGCCGGAAGGAGGCTGTGGCCCGAGGCGGCTGCCGACAGGACGCTGCGCACCGTACCGGCGTCGGCCTCCCGCGCCATCACGCCGACGGCGCCGGAGGTCAGCGCTCGCACGCATCGGTCCACATCGCCGTTCTCGATGACAGCAACCACCGCGGTTCGCGGCCGGCTGTCCCGCAGCGTCGCGAGCAGTGTCCAATCTGACGGGCCGAGCAGGGTCAGCGAAATGAGATGCGGTCCTGCATACCCGCTCCAGGTAAATAGATCGCCGGGAAATTCGACATCGTGGTCGGTGTCGCCCATTACTTGGGCGATTCCCCGGCCGAACATGGGAAGCGGATCGAAAACGGCGATCCGAAGACGACTCGACAAGCTGCTCCTACCGTTATTCGCCGGTGCGCAAGCGGAGGCCGGAAGGCAGTGCCGACGCGGCATGGCCGCGACAGGATACCGCCATGTACGGCACTTCACCGCCATCAAAGACGTCATAGACGCGCAGCGTGCTGGCACCCTAACTTCAGGTGTGCGCACCTAGGCGTCGCCATCCTTTCGACCGTGCCGGACATCCTATTCGCGCTGGCGGAAAATCAGTTCCGCGCAGCGGCCTTTCTGCACCTTGGATGCGACCGAGGAGTGACGACAGTGGTCAATGAAAATTACCGATCCATTGGCCCGGGCGACGCTCCGTCGAATCGGAGGGGATGGCGGCGCGGTGACTGGGTCCGGCGGCGACAGCCCCGGCCAGGTCAGGAGCCTACGGGCGAGGTCGTGCACGTCAACCGGGCCGGCCTGCGCCGACTCCAGGTCCGCTGGGCCGACGGGACCGTAAGCAACGTGTCGGTACGGTCGGTGGTCAAGATCTAGTAAGAGAAGGGGGACGCGGACCCCCGGGCCACCGCTGTCATTGCGGCGACCAAATCGTCATCGGCCCGCTCGCCGAAGGCGCCGAGCAGGACAGCGCTGCGATTGACGGCGCCCAGCGCCGAGGTGATCTGCCGGGCCTGCTCGAAGGCTTCCCCAGCCTCGGCGAGGCGCCTGCGCCGCTGTGACTCCTCGATCAAAGCGAGGCCGAAGGAGGCCAGTCCTTTGGCCTCCCACGCGAGATAGTCGCGGGGTTCCCGGCCGATGCGCTGGTTGGCCCCGTCCCGCGAGGTGAGGAATGCCAGCCGCGCCCGGTCTCGCATCCGCTGGCGGAACGCGGCAATCCCGAGCAGGCCGTTCGCCCCAACCGCACGATCCCCGCTGTCCAGCCTCGCGCTGACCTCGGCGGCGGCGAGCGCCTCGTCGTCCCGGCCACCGAGACGCAGGTACGCCAGGCCCAGGTTGAGGTTGGCCTGTCGGATCAGACGCGGATCCCGGGTACGCACTCCCAGTTCGGCGGCACGCCGGGCCGGCTCGACGGCCTCGCCGGCCGCATCCGAGTCGATGTGAACGGCAGCCTCGCCGTTGAAGCACAGCCCTAGGGCGACCTCGTCCTCGGTAGCCGCTCCGGACGCGACGGCGGCACCTTCCTGCAACAGGGCCAACGCCGATCGCGGCTCACCGATCTGCCCGAGGGTCCAGGCATAGTCGATGAGAAGCAACGGGAGGATCCGTTCGCGCTCCACGGTGTCCAGCAGCGCGCGAGCGTTCGCGAGCGCCGTGCTGAAGGCGCGCAGCGCTTGGGCGTGGTGGCCAGCCCGAGCCAGGCAGAGTGCCAGGTCGGCGCGGACGATCACCAGCTCGCGTCTTCTGTCGAGAATGCGGCATTGCCAAACCTGCCGGCGAAAGAGTCGCGCGGCGTGGCTGAACTCGCCGGCTTCGAAGCGCACGGTCGCCAGCTGGATGTCGAGCATGAGCCGGGCCTTGGGCGCGCCGAACCATGAGCATTTCCGGCGGGCCTCCGCAAGTTCGACAATTGCGTCTTCGATGCGTTCCTGCTGTTGCAGCGCCGCGACGATGCGGCGGTGGTTGTTCGCTTCCTCGGTGTCGTCCCCGATCCGGCCCCGGACCGCACGCCGCCATTCAAGCAGTGCGTTGCTCTGCCCCCAGCGGCGCAGGTGGTAGTCCTCGATGGTGTTCATGACCTCGTACGCGCGACGGCAGTCCCAGGCCCGGATGCGAAGGTCGATCTCGCTGAATGCGGGCCGCAGATCGAGCAGGCTTCGGACCGGAGCCACTCGGCGTTCCTCGAAGTACCTTGCGGCGTGATGCCACATCGCAAAGCGGGTGAAGGGCAGAGGTACCCGGCGGTGGTCGTCGAGATCGCCACGTTCCAAGCCGCGGACGACTCGGTCGCTCTCCGCAGGCGGCAGGAAGTAGTGCCCGTGGTCGTGGTGGGCGACGCGCCGTTCGTGCAGCCCTCGGAGGATAGGGGCGCTGTCGACCCCTGGCACCAGGGCTGCCAGCAGAAAGTCGACCGCCTCCGGTGGGACCGGCCGCCCGTAGACCGCGAGGGCCTGCACGACCCGCTGCTGCGTGCGGTCGAGGTTGCTGAAGGTCGCCTCGAGGAGCGTCGCCTCGACATCCGGCAGAGGCACCTGCTCCAGTTCGTCGAGAAGGCGGGGCACCGTTGTGTCCGGCTCCTGCCGCAGCACGCCGACCAGCAACTCGAGGATGCGCGGATTTCCCTGACTCAGCGTGTACGCACGCTGCCGGTCCACCGGCTCCATCCGGTACAGGGCCAGCGCCGCCCCGCGGTCGAGCGCGATCAGCAGGGCGATGGCGTCGTCGAACGGCAGCGGGTTCATCGGGACGAATCGAACATTGGCTGGTAGGTCGCGGCGGAGCTGCTGCGGCGGTCCGCCCGCGACCGTCAGGACCAGCGTCGTCGGGTGCCCAGGGTGACCGGCCAGCTCCATGACCAACGCGCCCAGCTCACGGTCTCGGAAGGCACCGTCATCGAGCAGGTGTTCCGCGGCATCGAGGATCACCACGACCGTGGTGTTCCGAAGTGCTGCCAGCACATCGGTCAGCTTCTGGCGCCACTCGACCGGGTCGTTCAGACGCTCCTCGAGCCGTGCCCGGCCCGAACTCTCCGGGAGTGCCCGGGCCAGGTCGGCGAGCACGACGGCCACGTTGATGGGACGGTATCCGTCGGCCGAGAGGTAGACGACGGCATCCGCCTCGGCCTCCGCCTCCCGCGCGGCGAGCCGGCGCCGGAGCTCCGCCGCGAACGCGGTCTTGCCCACGCCCGCGGCCCCGTGGACCACGACCACCCGGGTTGAGGCGTCCATTATGGCCTCCTCTACCCGGTGCTTCTCGGACACCCGATCGTGGAACTCGGCCGCCGGGACGATGGGCGCCTGGTTGACCAGCCGGACGCGGCCGTCCGAGACGTTCTCCTCGGTGAGGTCTGCGGGCCCGGCCGCGTCACGACGGCGGCCGGCGGCGCTCCGGCGGCGAAGTTCGTCCTCCAGCCGCACCCGCTGCTCACGGTTGTGAATCGCGAGCCTTCGCCGCTGCGCGCCGTCCGCCCGTTGCTCCTCCGCCTCGGTCCGGGACAGCTTCTCCTCGAGCATCCGGCCCACTCGTCCCTGCATAGAGATCTCGGTGATCCGGCTAACGAGATCGGCAAAACCCTCGTCTCCGCAGTCGAGCACCGGCGCCCCGCGCAGGTCTTCGTGCGGCACCTCGATCCCACCGGTCCGGAAACCGATCAGATCGATGGCGCCGGTCAAGGCTGCCCTGATCTCGCGCTTGCAGCCGGGGTCTATGGCGCTGCGCTCGGAGAGCAGGACCACCACAGCGTCCGGACGGCGCAGACTGCGGGGCGACTCGCCGGCCTCATCCCGGTGCCACAGGACGTGAATCGTCCAGTTCGGCGCCCCTTTGACGACGTCAACCAGCCGGCGCTGCAGGTCGTAGGCGGCGGTTCGATCAGCCGCAGCCGACACCAGGGACACGATCACCTGCTCCGGCTTCTCGTCCGTCTCCGGCTCTGCCGGGATCATGTCCCTTTCTTCCGCGAACCGTAGGAACTCCGCCCCGGCCCTGGTCGCGACATGGAAGAACCAGCGCTGCACGGCATCGCTGTGGTTCCGGTAGGTGGTGTGCGCCAAGGCGCCTGCGAGCAACGAAAGCAGATACTGCGCCCGCCATTCGACCCGGAAGGGCGCGGGTTGTTCGGCCGCCCGTAGGACGGCCCTGAGGATTTTGCCCGTCTTCTCCTGTCCAGACGGTTCGCCGGTGCCAGCCAGGAGCAGATGGACCAGATCCTCCGACGCCGACGCCTCAGGGGCGACGCCGAGCTCGGCCGCGGCAGCCGAGAGGCATAGCGCAACAAGATCGCGGGTCAGCGAAGCGGCCGGGTCGAACGCTGCCAGGTCGACGACCCTGATCCGCTTAGGCTCCAGCGGCAAGGCATCAGGGACGAGGATGTTCCCGCGGTGCAGGTCGCCGTGGCTCAGGCCATACATGTACTGGATCACGACATGCCGCACGGATAGGCCGGATCGGACCATCGCGACGGGATTGGGCAGCCGGTCAACGCCGACATGCTCGTCCCCGGGCCGCACCAGGCCGCGCTCGTCCGCCCAGCGCTCAATCCGCTCGATTGGCTCTCGTAGCTCGTGACGCAGATAGTTGTCGACGGCGTCCCGGTCGAGCGTCACTCGGTCCGGCCATCGGTCGCCGTTCCACTCGGTCAGGACTAGCCGCGCTACGGCCGCGCAGCCTGCCTCCTGTATCTCGGGAGACAGCTTGTCGATCGGGCGATAGTCCAGCAGGTCGCCTGCGATGTCCTGGAACATGATGTGGCGCCCGTCGCCCACCTCGCAGGGGCGGCCCAACTGACGAACCAGATAACGCTTGGCGAACTCGGTGTTCTGCTTCCAGGCCAGCTCGTGCAGGCCCGTCTCCCACTCCTTGCCTGCCGGAATCACCTTGATGATCTGCTTACGCGAGCGCCACCTACCATCGAGGTGCCGATCCTTGAAGAGAATTGCGGTCACCACGGCACCGGTGAAACCCGACGCGCTCCACTTGTGGTCCGGCAGCTCCACGATGCCCCCACCGGCCCTAGCCCAGCGCCGCAAGGCCAACGCCACCTCCGCACCCAGGAACTCGGCGAGCGGATCGACCGTCGGCGTCATCCGGTGCCGCCTCCTTCCATGATGTCGGCCGCAGGGTCAGCGCAGAGCGGGCAGGTCTTCATGGATTCGGCGTGTGCTCAGGAGGAACGCCGACTGCGGACTGATCAGGAACTGCTCGCGGCGACCGTCCTCGATATCGGCGACCCGGGCGAGCACGATCTCGGTCTCCGCCGCGTCGTGCGCCAACTCCAGCATGCGGCGCCGCAGCTCGACGGCTTCGGGCGAGTCGAGGATCGGGTCGTACACCTCGAAGGACCGCATCGTGCGGTGCTGCTTGCCCGGCGTGGGCCGCGGCCCGTCGACGACCGACCTGATCAGCTCGAATCGAAGCTTGCCGGCCAGCGGCGCGAGTTCCGGGTGCCCGGCCTCGGACAGCTCCTCGCGCAGCTCCCGCCGCAGGCATTCGGGACCGGACTCGCGGCCGGCGCAGCGGTCGTACCAGCGCAGGAATCCGATGCCATGCCGGGCTGGGACAAATCCACGCAAGTCGTGTTTCATTGTCAGCTCGCGGCCGGCCGGGCGCTGCTCGACGAACCCCACTGCGTCTAGGGCTCCGCGCGCCTCGTCGGTGTACTTGACCACGCCGCCCGGTGGCCCGTACACGCCCGGCCGGAACGGATGGTGGATTAGGACATAACCGTCGTCGTCCTTGATGCGCAGCAGCGCCGCAACCGACACGCGCAGCCGCCCGGACGTCAGAGTGGTCCGCAGCAGTCCGAGGTGCGTGCGGTGGCGCAGGACCAAGCCGCCGGCCGCGAGCAAGGCGGCCGTGATCAGGCCGGCCACGATGTTGATGAGCATGAGGCCCTCCCGCTCGCGACTACACAGTGATGCGACCTTGATGCTGCGGGTGATGCTGGCTCCCGTCAACCTCCGCCGCTTGCCCATTCGAGCTCGCCCAGCCACGCCGGCCGGCGGCGATGAATATGGCTGGAGAACCGCGGGGTCGATCGGCAGCGGATCGATCCGGTGGTTGACGCGGTCGATGCCTTCCTTCCCACCTTCAGTCAGGCGTTCGACGATGTAGCGGCGTGGGCTATGGCATGGCGGATCGTGGCGGGGTTTGCCGCACGTGGCGTTGATCTTTTACAGATGAGGGCCTCGCTGAGGAAGTCCTTGCTCTGTGGGCGGAGGGCTCTCCCGAGGAGGAGGTGCCGAGCCGGGCATGCGCTGCGATCCGGCGGCAATGCGCAGCCACCGGCAAGAACCGCCGTCGATCTTGACCCCTCTGGCTGACCCGATTGCGCGCAAATCGGGGGGCAGCCGGTGGCCAGACTGACCACTATGGTGTTTGGTTGGACTGGGCTGGATGCCCTGGACAATGCCGAGATGTGGGAAGGCCCCAGCGATGGAGGCGTCAGAGTTGGCGCGGGTAGACCTGACTCTCAGGCGACTGTGTGCCGATCATGGATTGACCTGGGTGGTGGAGGCGGTGGATGCCGCCGTTGCTGAGGGCGCCGCCGAGTCGGTGACGGAAGGCAGTAGCAGCCACGGTCAGCGGCGCGGCGGCCGTCTTTTCGGGTATGGCATACGGCCGGACGAACGCAGCCGGATTGAGCCCGAAATTCGGTGGCGGCCGTACACGGATACAGAGCGGGTTCTGCTCTTGCTGGATGCAATGCTCGCGATCTACCGCGATCTGCCGAGCCTCCGCACGGAGACGGTGCGCGTGCTCACCGACGGCTTCCAGGGTCGAGTCGCGGTGCCTGAGCAGATCATCACGGCACTCGACGAGGACAACGAAGAAGCGGTCATCCTCTGGCAGCCCGACCTGGAAGCCGATACGCAGGGCCGGCAGCGTGTTGTCGGCACCCTGATCGCCCTCCGGGCGGCGGTGGTCCCGGGATGACGGATCCCATCGGCGACTTGCTCACTGAGCTGGCTGACGCGATGCAGGGTGTGACGACACCGTTCACCCGATCCGATGAGGCGGATCGCATCTACGAAGGTTACCTGTTCGCCCAGGTGATCGCTACGGCGGCCGAGTGCGGTGCCCGGGTCACCTACGAAGACTGCTACGAGAAGGAAGTGTCGGAGCTCGTCTTCCGAGGCGCCCCCGGCTTCATTCACGCTCGGCGACGACCGTTCACCCACGCGGTGCTGTACTTCGGAGACGCTCGCCCGATCGAGGTCCATCTCCGGGTGAGGGTGCAGGTGCAGGCCAAGAAATTCGACGCGGAATCGGACATTTTGCTCGTCGATACGAAAGCGGCGCGCGTATGCCGGGATAAGACGCAACTACCAAAGGCGTCCGGCTGTGTGCTGACGATCGAGGGCAAGTACTACCCGCTCGGCGTTCCACGAGACGAGGCACTGAAGTATGTCGGTGTGCGGGCCTACTTCCCGCGGACGATGGCGAGCCTGTTCGTGACCAACTCGTTCTCCCCGTCCGCCAACAAGTGCCTGAGCCAGACGGCTGGCCATCTACCGTTCGAGTTCGGCGCGATGCCGGGAACCCGGTTCCAGACGTACGTCCGCACATATATCCGTGATGCTCTCAAGAAGTGGGTGGCCGGCTTCGATTTCGATCACCGCACCTGATCGCCGACCGCATGATCACCGCAGCCGGTCGGCCTGTGCGGCCTCCTCCGGGGTACTGCCTGAAAGGCCCCTTTTCGTGGGGCGGCGGTTATCCGCAGCGGACCATCGGGCAAGGCCTGACGCGCCGTGGCCGCTGGAGTGGCGGACGGCTTGAGCTCCGTCCGCTACTCGCGGACACGGCGGGCAGCGTCGCAGCGGACGGCGTCGGGCTCGGCTGCGGAGGCGGCAGCTTGGGCTGCCGTCCCCGCCTGTCGGGTGCCTTGTCTGTCTATGCGGCGCGCTTGCGTCGGCGGGGGAGCAGTTCGGCGGCGGCTTCGGCTTTGGCGCGTTCGACGTCGAGTTCGGCGATGACCGAGGTGTAGACGTCGGTCATGGCGGCCGAGGAGTGGCCGAGGAGTTCCTGGATGTCTTTGAGGTCGGCACCGGCGGCTTTGAGGTAGGTGGCGGCGCAGTGCCGCAGGTCGTGCAGTCGTATCGGGGGTAGGTCGGCGTCGCGGACCAGGACCTCGAAGCGGTCGGTGACGGCGTAGGGGTGCCAGGGCTGCCCGTCAGGTTGAACGAAGAACAGCCCGGTGTCGGGCCAGGTGTGGCCGGCGGCAAGTTTCCACTGGGCGCGGCGGGCGTGGTGGGCGCGCAGGACGACGCGGGTGATGCTGGCCATCGCCATGATCCGGTTGCCGGACTCGGACTTGACCTTCTTGATTACGGGCGTGTAGCCGTGAGTGGCTATCTGTTGGGTGACGCTGATCATCGAGTTGTCGAGGTCGACGGCGGTGTCGGGAAGTCCGACGGCCTCGCCGCGGCGCAGTCCGCGGTGCAGGATGAGCGCGAACAGTGGGTAGAGGGCGATGTCGTGCTCTTCGGCGTGGTCGAGAAACGCGCCGGCCTGCTGCGGAGTCCAGACCATGACCGGGCTGGGCCGCTCGCCGGTGTCGCGCCACCGCTGTACGGCTTTGGTGGTCCATACCCGGGCTTTGGGGCGTACCCCGGAGGGCAGTTCGATGTGGGCGGCGGGGTTGAAGTCGATGAGCCGGTTGTTGCCGCGGCGGATGGCGTCGTTAAGTGCCTTGCGCAGGGTGGCGCGGATGCGGTGCATGCTGGCCGGTTTGGTGGTGCGCAGGCCGCGGACGCTGGCGCGGATGGTGGGGTCGTCGCTCTGGCGGGCGATCTCGATGGCGGTGCTGCGGTCGGCGATGGCGGCGAACATGGCTTCAACGTGCTCGACCCGTAGTTTGACCAGGGCGATGGTGCCGAGGTGTGGGACCAGGTGGACGCGGATGTGCGACTCGTAGGCCAGCAAAGTGTTGGGTTGGACGCTGCTGAGGCTGCGGCGGGATGCCAGCCACGAGAGCAAGTACTCGCCGACGGTGGTCGTGACGGTGGCGGGCAGTCCGGCGCGGACCCGTCGGGCGATGGTGTCGCGGTCCGGCAGTGGCGCGCCGGCGGTGACGGCGAGGAGCATGTCGGCGATCTCGGCGGCGACTGCCGGGTCGTCAGCAGCGAGGGCGAGTAGGGCTTTGGCGTGGTCGCGGTCGCCGGTGGCGGCGTCGCGGGTGTCGAAGGTGCTGCGGCGTAGTTGCCGGCGCGCCTGGCCGGGGTGGGTGGGCAGTTCGAGTTGGTAGGCCCACCGGCCGTGGGTGGGATTCCACGCTCCGCTCGCCCGGCGCAGCTGCGGGCAGTGGTTGCCGAGTTTGCGCCGGTTGCCGTCGCGGCACGAGCAGCGTTTGAAGACGGATCCTTCCGCCATGATCAGTTGTCTCCCTCGGGTGGGGTGTTCGGCAGCCGGTGGCTGCGGATTGCGTATGGGGTGATCCACGCGTGCCTTCCGCCGGCGATCAAGTCGTCCCCCGGCGATCGGGTGGCTGATGGCTGTCGTCGCCGGTCGGCAGGTGCAGGGCGTGGAGGATGGCGGCGACCGGCACCCGATAGCGGCTGCCGAAGCGCAGCACGGCGACCGGGAACTCGCCGCGCTTGGCCAAGTCGTAGGCGACGGAACGGGACAGCCCGAAGATCCGGGCCGCAGTGCTCAGGTCGGTGACCATGCCCAGGGCGCGGATCCGCTCGGTAGTCCATGTGCCAGGCGGGAGGTCCTCGACGGTGCGGACGGGCTGTGTGTGCTCGACGTGAGGTTCAGGGGTGCTCATCGCGATGGTCCTCTGCAGTGGGAGAAGGCGACGGCGTCGCCGGATGGTTTCGGGACGGTGGGGTGAGGAGGCAGGCCGACGTGGCGTCGACCCGATGGCGACGATCGGGCCTGCGGCGCTGGTGGCGTCAGGTAGCGTCCGGACGCCGGTGGCCGGTCAGGGAACGGACCGAGCCGGTACGAGGCGGGCAGGGGTCGTGGTGGTGCGACGTGGAGTTCGCTCCAGTCGAAGCCGACTCTGAGCCGGACGGGTCGGGCTCTGACACCCTTAAACCCCTGCTTGTGTGCTCTGGCGAACGCCTGCCGAACTCACAACCGCTCACAACGACTCACAAAGTCACCCGTCGACCATCGTCCTTTCGCAGCTGACCTGCTCTCTGTTCGTGACCGCTGCCGGAGATTCCGTCACCGTTGTCCACGTCGTCGACTCGGAGGAGTTCCTGACCGAGCTCGTCGTCGGGGTCGGTGTGGTGCCACGAGCCGCTGGCGCGGTGTGGCGGGCTGGGCGTGGGTCGAGGACCTCACGCCGTCGCGGGCCCACCGCTCTTCTGGGTCCGCTCGTGCCGCATTCGCGTGCCGACGTGTCACACCGGCCGATCTGTCAGTGACTCCTGTCGATGTCGCGGCAGGCGGTGTGACGACTTGCGGACATCTGACGCCGTGCCAACGTGACACGTGCCGGTGGCGCGGACATGACATGGACGCGATCGCGACAGGCGAACCGGCACTCATGTTCATAGATGGACACTGTTGTCGGAGGACATGTGCGGCAGCGGCGCGACGGTCATGGCCGGCGGGCTGCCTGCGGGCCTGTCCGAGTGGCGTGGTGGCGGCGCGCCGGGATGGCCAACGCTGGCGCGCAGATGTCCCCGTGGCCAATCGTGTGTCACTCGGGTCCGTGTCACGTGTCCACGAACTGTCCCGGCCCTGCTCAGCGACCCTGCCGGACACTCTGTCAACGATGAACGTCGATGACATGCGCGTTGTCTCGGACGCCGGCCGGGCCGTAGTGGCAGAAGTTCTGACTACCTAGGAATCATGTTGCCTACGCGATGGCAACGCCGGTCGTCGTTGAGTTGGCGTTGGTGTCACGGCCGTGTCCGGACACGTGACCGGCGCCCTGCCGCCAGTCCTGTCACGTGGCCGTGGCCATCCTCACGCGGACGATGTCATCGACTTCTTTCGATGACATTGTGTCGCGCGACAACGGTCGGGCGTCGGAACAGGCGGTGTCGCAAGCTCGGACCCTGATCGGCGCGCCTGGTTCGGACACGGCGCTGACATGTGCGATCGGGGGAAGCAAGGCGCTGCCGCCATGGTCGTCGAGATCTGGTGCGTATCCGCTGTCGTCCGTCCCCTGCCGTGCCGATGAGGTTGGCCACCTGACCTGCGTCGGCCCGTGAGCCGCTGTGAGCGGTTGTGAGTTCGGTAGGCGTTCGGCAGAGCACACAAGCGACGGTTTGAGTGTGGGAGCGCCGATTTGGCAACCGATCGGCGGAACTGACCGCCTGACCCCGACCGGCCGAGCGACCGCCCGCGCGTCTGCGAGCAGCGGCTGTCCGACAACGTGATCTTCGCTGACGTGTGGCCGCGAGCCTCGCCCCTCATCTATGACCCCGACCGCCCGTACGACGAATCTGTCATCTCAGCTGGCCAGCTGATACCTGGCCGGTCTGATGGCCCGGCCGGGGGCAGACCTCGCCGACCATCCGTGAGCACGAGTGCGGCGGACCGCTCGAGGCTCAGGCGAAGATGAGCGTTGATCGAGTTCACCGTTGCGGGCGTGTTGCTCCGACACCCTCAAAACAGGGTTTGTCAGCTCTAGCGAACGCCCCCCTGGTCTGACAGGACTCTGACAGCGCAGCCCGCTGGTCTGACAGTCCTGGTCACGGGCCTACCCGCCCTCGCACGCCGGATCCACCTCTCGACGGACAGCACCGACGACTGTCAGAGCTTTGCCGGCTGATCCCCGATCTTGTTGGGAGACACCAGCAGGGACAGGAAGGGCAGACACCTCGGCCGGCGGCATCCCCCCGCCAAACGGGGCAAATGCCGGCTGAGCTGCTCTGTCAGCCGTTGCTAACGGCTGTGTGCGCGCGGTGTCAGACTTTGTCAGACCAGGGGGGCGTTCGCTAGAGCTGACAAACCCCGTTTTGAGGGCGAGGAAGTTCCAGCGGCCGGTACAAGACCGGACCCAGACCGCCGCAGGCTCCGTCGGGCCCGCAAGACCGGCGCCGGGCGATCCACCGCACCTGGTGGCGATCCATGGCTGGATTGGTATCGATCGGTTCGCTACGAACGGCCGAACGGTGCCGACCTTCGCTCGACTGTCCGGCGTCACGGCCGTGGAAGAAGGGTTGTGGGGGTTGCCGTTTGCTTCGGATCCGAACGGCAACGTTCACCACCGTCACACCGCAGGCCAAGGCCGCTGCGACGGATTCTGATCGACAGGCGACTGACACTGTCCGTGTCACCGAGAGTGGGCCATGGGAGCCGAATCAGGGAGGTCGGCATGTCGAACCAGGATTTCATACGGCGTCTGCGGACCTCCGGTGGTCCGTCGCACGACCTGCTCGTCCTGCTCGACACCCACCGAGTGCTGACCACCGACCAGTTGGCCCGGGCCACCGGCGCGCCGGTGCGCACGGTCCGACACCGCCTGGACCGGCTACGCACCGCCGGCCTCATCGACGCGGTCCGTCCCGGACGGGAATCCGGGTCCGCGCCACGGCACTGGTGGCTGCGCATCCCCGGCGCGCGGCTCGTCTCGGGAACCGCCGCCGCGCCCGGCCGACAACGCCCATCCGGCCTGCACGTCGCGCATGCCGCGACGATCGGCGAAATATGGCTCGCGGTCCGCGACCACGGCCCGGCCGCCGGACTCGCGCTGCGCAGGTGGTGGTCAGACCGGGCTGGCTGGCAGGCATGGGAAACCCGCTCGCCCGGTTGGGGCACCCGCACCCGCCGGCTGACCCCAGACGCCGCGCTGCTGGTCGACGTCGACCACGACGGGGTCACCGGCACCGCCGCCGCGTTCGTCGAGGTTGACCTCGCCACCATGACCCAGGCCGTGCTCCGCGACAAAGTCACCCGCTACCTCGCCTACGCCGCCGACCGGGCCTGGCAGGACCGGTGGCCACACTGCCCACCGCTGCTGCTGCTCACCACCACCGACGCCCGCGCCGCCACGTTCCTCGCCGCCGCCAGCAAGCAACTCGTCGCCGCCCGCCGCGACCACCAGGCCGGCGGCGGGCAGGCCTGGCGGGACATCGCCGACGCGAACAGCCTCGTGGTCGCCGCGTGCGGGCTCGTACGCGACCCCACCGCCGCCATCGGCGGCCCGGTATGGCTGCTGCCCGACCGGGCCGCCGCACGCGCCTCACTGCCGCAGCTCCTCGCCGGCCGTATCGCGGCCGAAGTCCGGGCGCAGCACCACTACGACCAGGCCGCCTCTGGCGCTGACCGGCGGGATCGCATCGACCAACTCGGCGCCATCCGCGACGCCGCCGACGAGGTCGCACGGCTCCTGAACATCCCGGCCGTCGCGCACCTGCTCGCCCGCTGGTACCCGGCCACCCTGCCCGACCTGCACGACCAAAACCCGGAACTCGTCGACACGCTGCTGGCCTGGTGGGCCAACCGCGACGACCCGCAACTGACCCGCCAGGCCGGGACCGCGCTGCTCGACCGGCACACCGACGTCTGGACCGAGCAGGCCAAACAACTCCTCACCGCCGCCGACCGGCACGGCGACCACCTCCGACTACGCGCCGCCGCCGCCACCCTCGCCAACGGAGGCCAACTCCTCGACAGTTGGATGCTCGACGGGCTGCGCCAATCACCGTCTCGATCCTGGGCTCAGGTCCAGGCAGCCGCGATCGAGGGCTACCGGACTGCCCGCGACGACGAGGTCAGCGCCGTTCGCGCCCACCTGGCGTGGCGGGCCCGCCGCCACACCACCATCCACCAGCTCACCGCCGAGCACGACCGCGAGCACCTGCTCATCTGCGACACCTGCGCGATTACCTACCGCCGCCCCGACCCCCGAGGCGAGCACTGGCGCGACGACGAAGCCTGCCCGTACTGCCACCGCGGCACCCCACTGCCCTACGAGCGCCGCGACCAGGTCGCCACACTCGACCAACGGCTGACCGCCATCCGCGCTCACCTGCACGCCGTAAGCCCAACCCCGCCGCGAGGGCCAGGCCGCTCGGCCGAATAGACCGCACCGCTGCGGACGGGTACCTGCAACCGATCGAGGCCGGCTTCAGCGCTGTCGCGCGGCGCAGGCTCCGCCTCCCCGCGATCACGAAGGAGGCGGACGAGCTACGCGAGGCGGGCACGAACGTGCTGCAGCAAACCCCTGACCGAATTCGGCTGCGAACTTGGCGCGCCTATCACCGTATGGCCCGCTGGGAAGGCCCCCGATGGTCGGTGCCGCTGTGGCTCCATCCCGCCGAACGGGCTCACCATCCGCACCAGTGTCTAACCGAGCAGCCCCTGCAGGTGCCTGTTAGTCGTCGCGAACCGTGACCACGCCACGAAGGCCGGTGTCGGCCGCGCAGGGCCGCTGTGGTGGCCGCACGGCCACCAACGGTCTCCACGCCGTGGCCAGCCTCGCCGTCGCGCCGCCATACCTGCGAGAGCCCGACGACGGGCCTGACGCGCTCGGCCGCCCTCGGTCAGTGCTGTAAGCCCGAGCCGTCGCAAGGCTGAACCCCCCGACTGGCGTCCACTCTCCCTGCCGGAGGAATCCGAAACGCCAAGGAGCTTCGGTCCTTCTCCTAAAGACCGGCGGCAACAGCCGTATCCGGCGACCTCACCTGCGGACCCCGTCGGTGTCGCATCCACTCGGACATCCGAGCGCAGGGCCGGCGATCCGCCACCGCAACCCCTTGATCCACCGTCGCGCAGCGTCGCGGCGGTCGTGAACCCCACCCGCGCGACCGCACCGACGCAGTCGCGCGGCAACCATCACCGCTGCCGCCCATCGGCAGCACGACACCGGAGGTATTGGTCGTGTTGACCACCTACCACTCACAGTTCATCGTCCCATCCACCCAACCGGTCCCGCTCGAGCTGCTCCTCGCCGAAACCCACCGCTTTTGCCTCCGCGACCGGTGGGCCGTCGAGATGCTCGCCGAGCACCGCACCCTGACCACCGCCCAACTCACCACACTCGGCTTCGCCACCGACCCGGCCTCGACCAACCGGCGACTGAAGATCCTCGCCCGCCGCGGCTGGATCGACCGCCTCCTGAGCACCGCCGTTGGCGACACCGAGCACACCCTGTGGTGCGTAGGCCCGCTCGGTGCCCAGCTCACCCCTCTCGGCGGCTACCGACGCGTCACGCCGACGCAGGTCTACAGAGCCCGTGACCGGCTGCGCGAGGACCCGCGCCTGCCCGGTCTGCTCCAAGCCAGCGACTTCTTCGTCGACCTGGCCACCCGCGCCCGTACCCAGCCCGGCACCGACCTACGAACCTGGTGGTCACCACGCACCTGCCGACTCATCACGACACCCCGGCGCGCCGCCTGGCACGGCGAGTACATCCACGCCAGCAACCGACACGCGTTCTGGTACGAACCCGACCCCGGAAACATCCACACCAGCGCCCTCGCCAACCGCGTCCACCACTACCGGCGGCTGGCCGAACAAACCAACCTGGCGCCCCTGCTGTTCCAAGCTGAGGACCCGCAACGGGAGCAGGACCTGCGCTGGTACCTCGACCGCCGCAACCTGCGGCACCTCACCGTCGTCACCAGCAACCCCGAACAGGGCCACCCCGCCGACCCGGTTTGGCAGCCCATCGGCGAAACCCACCGCCTTGCCCTGACCGACCTCCCCCACACTCCCGAGCAGTGGCCGCCCGACAACCTGATCTACGACATCAGGCCCCGCGCCCCGCACCCCATCTACGACCCCGACCGCCCCGGCGACGAAGCCATCGCCGACGGCGAATACCACTACCCGCCGAACCACTGACCACCTGACCGCCCTCCCTCGGCCGGCCCCAACCGGGTCGGCCGAGGGCGGGCACCCCGAACGTGGCGCGGCGACTGGCGGCCGACGACTTCAACCAACCAAGTCGGCACGCCCAAGCAAACCCGCCATGCCGTCCGCCAAGTTCGCGCGCTCCGACGAGCCCCGACCCACCAGCTGTCGGCAGCGGTCGCTACATGCCCAGGCGTCTCAGCCTGCGCCGCCCAGCGGGTGTCTCCGTTTTGGCGGCGATTGCGCAGCGGTTGGGAAGCAGCCGGGCTCCATTCGGTCACCAATGACGGCGAGTCGGGGCTCATCGCGCTCGTGACGGCGTCCAAGGGACTACCTCAGAACAGCCAGTTCTTGTGCCTCGTCCGACGACCGGAGATCTGCTGCCAGGCGCACCTTCGCGCCGCCAGTCGGAAAGCCGAAGAGACCGGACGACTTGATCTTTGGGCAAAGGTGAGCGTCGATCGTGTCCACCGTCCGTCCGGTAGTCCGTGCCGGACGACGTGACCGTCGACGAAAGGGACTTCACCATGCCTCGTGAACGCCTCAGCCTGCTCGCCGTGATCCCTAACGACGTGACCGACCCACTCCTGTGGCGGCTCGCCCTCGACGTCGCCGCCGCCCACCAACCCGACAACCACGGCAACTGCCGCAACCTGCAGTGCGCCGGCCAGCGCGGCATGTGCGCTGCCGCCCGCACCGCCCGCCGAGCCATGAACCTCGCCCGGCCAGCACGGCCAGCCGCCACCTCGTCCACAACCCCGCGACCGCACGGCCGAACGACCGTAGCCGCCTCCCGGCCGCTGCCGTTTCGTGGCTGGTTCACCACTTCGCCGGCAGAGCCGGCGGCGGACAGGCGCCCGCAGCGATCTTCTCGGCCATCCATGTCGGTGCCGACGGCCGCATAGGCCGACACCCGACCCAATCGGCCCCTAGCCTGATCGATCGTCGTCGTCTCAGCGTCGGGCCAGAGCCTGACCGCCAGCGCGACGGCGTCGAGAATCACTTGGCCATCGACCTGCACCCGCGTCAATGTTGGGATAGGCGGCGATTCAGGGCTCAGATCCGCGTCGTCTCCCCTGCAGGCCCGAGGGCCTCGTCCGCAGGGGGTCGCCAGTTATGCCCCTCGAAGTGAGCTGTATCCGGGCCTTCCGTCGACGTCGGTCGAGGCCCAGTCGGTACTGGTAAACAGGGTGAGAGCCGGCTGGGGAACCGGGGTGGCCCTTTACCGAGATTCCGAGGTGACGACTGTGATGACCAGTGCCGATGGCGGCGGCTCCCCACCGTCTCGGGGTGGTTCTCGAGACTGGGTAGCCACAGCCCAGGGATCTCATTTGCGAGGACGGCGTACACGGAACACCGCACCCGAAATGGCGTTGCGCCGCGCCGTACACGCACTGGGTCTCCGATTTCGCCTTGGGCGGACCCTGTTCAACCGTTGCCGGCCGGACCTCGTGTTCCCCGGTCCGCGCGTCGCGGTGTTCGTAAACGGGTGCTTCTGGCACGGATGTCCGCAGCACGGACCCTCCAGATTCCGTGGTCCCAACGCCGAGAGGTGGAGGACAAAGATCGCCACGAACCGGGCCCGTGATCAGCGGGTCGACAACGAGTTGATCGAGGCCGGTTGGCGAGTGGTCAGGGTGTGGGAGTGCGAGGTTCGTCGAGGGGTCGAAGAGCCGGCGCGTCGGGTTGTTGTCGAGGTGCGCGGCTCGTCATGCGCGGGCACCACCCCCGCGAGTCCGGTCGCCCGGACGGCCGCAAGTCAGAACCTCGCCGCTGGGTAACTGGGCTGCCTCCTGCGTTCCGGACGCTGCACACCTGTTCCACCTGCGGCTGGCAGGACGAATGCGGTCGGTTCGCTGATCGTCACATCCACCGCGGTCCGCCTGACCGGCTCCAGTCGAGCGCTCCGGTCGTACCCCTGTTCTAATCTGGCGCACGTGTCGAGGGGAGGCGCCGCCATGCATCGGAAAGCTCCGGTGAACTCTGCCGAGGGCAGGCAAAGTTCACCGGAATCTCATCCCAGTTCGCGCGCAGGCGACCGCTCGACCGCCCTGCCTTCCGTGTCAAAAGTTGGGCTTCAGGCGCATCGCTGTGCGTCCCGTGAGGTGGGTCGCGCAGGAGTGTGACATCCTGGTCCCCGTCGTCGTTGTCGAACGGAGGAAGCGTCGTGAGCGTGCGAAACCTGTACAGCGTGGCGCCGTCTGCTGCGCGGTTGACCGACTCGCTGCGTGACATCGGTTACGACTTCCCGACTGCTGTGGCAGACGTCGTGGACAACAGCGTTGCTGCGGGCGCGAGTCGGGTCGAGATTGACGTCGTGTTCGATGGTTCCGACTCGTGGGTGATGATCGCCGACGACGGCGAGGGTATGAGTGCCAACGGTCTGTTGGAAGCGATGCGTTACGGCAGCCGACGCGACTACGGTCGCGGTGATCTCGGTCGGTACGGGCTGGGATTGAAGACTGCCTCTCTGTCGCAGTGCCGGTCCCTGACGGTGGTCAGCCGCAGGAGAGCGGCCACGGCCCGCACCGTCTCGCGAATGATCGATCTTGACCTGATCGCCGAGGTGGACGACTGGGTCATCGCCGAACCGGCAGACGGCGATCAGGTCGCCCGAGCCCGCGAGACGGTGGCGGACACGGGAGGGACCGCTGTGCTCTGGCGCGGTCTCGACCGCGTTCTGCCGGAACGTAAGCCTGAGGGTGGCTGGGCGCGCCGCCGACTGGAGGCGCTGGCAGGCAGGACGGCAGACCACCTGGGTACGGTTTTCCACCGTTTCCTCGAGGGTGAGGTTGGCGGTGGTCTCGTAATCACGATCAACGGCGAGAAGGTCCGGCCGTGGAACCCATTTGCTCCAGACGAGCCCGCCCGCGAGGTGCTTCCTCCGCTGCGCTTCGAGGTTACAGTCGGTGAGGCCGCCGGCACGGTGGCACTACAGCGGTACGTCCTGCCGTCTCGCGATCAGTTCACGTCCCAGGCGGAGTTCGAGCGGCTGTCGGGCCCGCTGAACTGGAACCGTCAGCAGGGCCTGTACATCTACCGCGCCCAGCGGTTGGTCCAGTGGGGCGGGTGGAACGGGATGCGGGGCATCGACGAGCACACGAAGCTCGCGCGGGTAGCACTGGACTTCGACACGGACCTTGACGTGGTGTTCAACATCAACGTGGCGAAGATCAGGGTGGCCATGCCGCCGCAGCTGCGTCAGCTGATCGAACGTCCCGTTCACGAGCTGTGTATGCGTGCGGACGACGCCTACCGCAAGAACTCGCGCAGTGCCGCCGAGGGCTCGAAGGCAGGCTCCGAGCAATTGGCCGCCTTGTCTCGCGGTGAGGCGTCTGGGGCGGCGCCGCCCATGCCAGTTGTCGGTTTGGCGCTGCGCGCCGCAGCAATGCGTGCCGGCGAGTACGCGGCCCTGCAGCGCATCGGTGAGACGTTGCGGGCCGAGGCCCCTGACGTCGCTGCCGCGCTCGGCTTCAGGGACTGACCACCGGCTGCCCTGCGGTCCGATTACCCCGTTTGGCAGCCTCGCTGCATGCTTCGATCAGCGGGCAGCGGGGACAGGCGGGGTCGGTGGGACGGCAGACTGAGGTAGCCAGCTCGATCAGGCCTAGGTGCGCTCGCCGTGCGTTCTTGTCATCACCGATCATTCGGGCGACGGCGAGACGCCCAGCGGTCATCCTGTGGCTTCGTTCGACGTGCTCGCCGGTGAAGCGGGCGGCGACGCGGTGGGTGCCCTTGGTGATCAGCACAGGCTCCTCCGCGTCGTCCTCGCCGCGGGTCGGGATCGCGAGGACGGCGAGGTCGATTACCGAGGCGTCGACCCCGCGGAGGCCTTGGATCTTATCGTCGTCGAGCAGGTCCGGTTGCGACGTGAGCGTGCGCGCCAGTTCGAGCAGCCGCTCGGCTCGGTGCTCGCGGTTGACCCACCGCCCGATCTCGAGAAGTTCGTCGCCGGCGTCAACGGTGTCCTGCGGCTGCTCCCATCGTTCGAGCAGTGACCAGAGAATTCGGATCTGCTCGGGTGCCGCCCGGTCGAGGAGCATCTCGGCGGAGATTACCTGCCACCGCGTCCGGGCACGCAGCCACGGAAGGGTCGGCTCGACTAGGCCGTCGAACCAGGTGGCGAGGGCCTGGGCGATGTCGTGGCTGCGGTAGGGGGCTGGCCTCAGGGCGTCCAGCGCCGTCATGACGGCGCGTCCGAGCTGGGTGCCGAGCGCCGGGGGTACGGCGTTGCCGATCTGGCGGAACGCCGCCGACGGTGGGCCGGCGAAGCGAAACCGGTCGGGGAAGGTCTGCAGTCGAGCGGCCTCACGCACGGTCAGCGTGCGGTCCTGTCGGGGATGGATGTACCAGTAGCCGTCCTTGGCGATGTGCGCGGTGATGGTGCGGGAGTAGGTGTCCTCGCTCAGGCGCTTGTACTTGTCGTCGAAGATGTCGTCGCGATAGCGCTTGACGTCCTCCGGCAGGTCCGAGTACCTGGTGCCGGCGTCCATCATGTCGAAGGCGCGCAGGTCATCCTCGCGTACGGGTCGCGTGATGTGGTCGAAGACCTTGCCAGCGTCCGACGGTGCGACACCCCTGCGCATGTGCTTCTGAAAGGCAAACGTCGGACCGGTGTAATCCGTCCAACCGTCCGCCCCACCCTCGGGCCTCCAGCCGCCCTCGACCTCGGGTAGGTCGCTGATCGCGTTCCAGACCGACACCCGGTCCGGTACCTCCTCCGGCCAGTCGAAGGCGACCCCGTCTCGCAGTGCGACCAAGATCAGCCGCTGGCGGAACTGCGGCACGCCGTAGCGCAGGGTGTCGACAACTCGTTCCTCGACCGCGTAACCGATGGACTCCAACTCGTGGACCATGGTGCGGAGGATGAACATCTCCCGGTCGAGTGCCATGTCGGGGACGTTCTCCATGATCACAGCGGCCGGCCTGGCCAACTGGATCACTTCCAAGAACGAACGCCAGAGGTCCCGGCGTTCGTCGTGCGCCGGGCGAAGGCCGTGGCGGACTTGGTGACGGATCAGTGAGCGGCCCGCCCGGGAGAAGGGCTGACACGGCGGACCACCTGCGAGTAGCTCGATCCCCGCTTCCTTGACCAAGGCGGCGATCCGTCTGACATTGGCCGATTCGCCGAGGTCGCAGTCGAGGGTGAGGCCCGGGTTGTGGTGTCGGTGCGTCTCGACGGACTCGAGGTCGCGGTCGGCCGACAGGACCACCTTGAACCCCGCCTCGGTCAGACCCAGGCTCAGGCCCCCGGCACCGCAGAACAGGTCCGCGGCCAGCCGCTCGCCGCGATCACGGCACGCCGCCGCGAAGCGGAGGAACTCGTCGTCGTCCTTGCATGCCTGACGGTGTGGTGCCAGGCGCACGAACGGGCCACGTACGAGCTTGACGCCGTAGCCTGCCCGAGGTCGTTCGACGGCATCGTCCGTCACCCGTGTCACCTCCGATCGGTCAGAACGCACTGCGCAGGTTACCTCTGCGGTCCGACGCCGCGCGTCCGGCCGCTCCGCGTTGTCGCCACGGGCTCGGCGACCCTGACGAGGTCGCACGAGATTCTTCGGCCTCCGATCGCTCCAGAGGTGGTTGGTTCGGCCGATCCGGAACAGGACCGATGCGGTGACGGCGCCTCGGCTTAGCGGGTCTTGTCGGTCCTGTCCTTATCGTGGAGAGTTGGTGCCATCAGCGACCGAGTCGGCGCGTACTGTCACCGCACGTGCCGAGCGATCCTCCGGAGAACTGCATGCCCCTCACGAGTCCGCCCGGGACGTGTGGCCCGCTGCGCTGTGCCTGCGTCCTGCGGCACAGGGGCCCGCGTGGCTGAACCGGATGTCGGTGCCTACGCGCACGGCCTCATCGAGGACGTCAGGGCCCAGGCTGAAATCGAGGGCTGCGACCTCCATGAGGCATTCACCCAGCTGATGCTCGACCAGCTGACAGCCGACGGGCACACCGAAGATGCCGTGGCTGTGCACTTCAAAGACCACGGTGTCGAGGTCAGCGGTTACGGTGCCGCGTCCGATGACCGATCGTTGGACCTGTTCCTCACCTACTACAGTCCCCGCGCCGACGACGACCACAAAATCGGGCGTGCCGACGTCGAGGCGGCGTTCCGGCGTATGGAGAACTTTCTGTCTCGCTGCGTGCGGGGCAGCATGGCAAGGCGGGACCGGTCCTCCGAGGTAGCCGGAATGTGTGAAGCCGTCGCGGAGAAGTTCGGCAGGGTCGAGTCGGTCCGTCTGGTGCTGGTCACCAACGCACGCAGCGTCGCGCGCGATGGCGTTCCGCCGATGTTGTTCGAGGGGCGGCACGTCACCCGGGAGTTGTGGGACCTGCGCCGGCTGGCGAACTGGTCGGCATCCGGGAACAAAGCCGAGCCAATCGTGGCGGAGTTTCCCGCAGGTCTGCCCTGCCTGGCCACCCCGCGTACGGACGAGGACTACTCGGTCCTCCTCGCCATCGTGCCGGCCCGCGGCCTCGCCGACCTGTACTCGACGCACGGAGCCAGGCTCCTGGAGCTGAACGTCCGCTCGTTCCTGCAAGTGCGCGGGGCGGTCAACCGAGGAATCCTCGACACCCTCAGAGGTAACCCGGAGCGGTTTCTCGCCTACAACAACGGCATCGCGGCGACCGCATCGAGGGTGGACTTCGAGGATGCCCCGTCAGGGCAGCGGGTCATCCGTCGCATCCACAATCTTCAGATCGTCAACGGCGGGCAAACCACCGCGACCATCCACCACGCCCACCGCAACAAGGTGGACGTCGACGTGGCGTACGTGCAGATGAAGCTGACGGTCGTATCGCCGGACCGCCTCGACGACATCGTTCCGCAGATCTCGGCCTACTCGAACACCCAGAATCGCGTCACCGCCTCGGATCTGAAGGCGAACAGCGCGTTCCACGTGGACGTCGAGCGCATCATGCGGACCCTGTGGGCGCCACCCAGTGCCTCACACCCCCACGACACCCACTGGTTCTACGAGCGCGCCCGGGGCCAGTACGCCAATGCCCTGACCCGCGAGGGCACGCCTGCCCGGCAGAAGGTGTTCAAGGCAGCCAACCCGCCCGCCCAGAAGTTCACCAAGTCGGACCTCGCCAAATTCGAACATTCCTGGGCCAAGGAGCCACATCTGGTCAGCCTGGGTGCGGAGAAGAACTTCACTTTGTTCTCGCAGAGCCTCGAAGAGCAGCCCCCTGCCGTGGACAAGCAGTACTGCCGACACCTGGTGGCCAAGGCGATTCTCTTCCGCAAGGTCGACAAGCTCGTCGCAAGGCAGAACTTCGGCGGCTACAAGGCAAACATCGTCACCTACACCGTCGCGAAACTGGTCCAGGGGACGGGTGGAAGAGTCGACCTGGACCGCATCTGGCGGACGCAGGACCTCACGCCCGCCCTGCAGGACGCCGCCATCGACCTCTCCCTGCTCGTGCACAAGGTCATCACGTCACCGCCCGAGGGCCGCACCAACGTCGGTGAGTGGACCAAGAGGCCGGAGTGCTGGACCGCCGTACAGGATCTCGACTGGACCACGCCGGCGCCGCTCGCGGCGGAACTCGTCGATGTCGACACCTACGGCCCCGACATGGACCTGATCAGGGGCACCACCGCGACCGACTGGGCTGACCTCGCCGCCTGGGGCGCCGACACAGGGCACCTCGACGCCGAGCACCGCAGGTCCGCAGCAGAAATCGCCCAAGCCATCGACCAGGGGTGGGACCCCGCCGGCAAGCACGTAGGCACCGCTTTGGAGGCCATGCGTCGCGGCCGACGTAACGGGTTTCGTCCAGTCAGCGGGTTCTGAAGGTTTCGCCGGCACCGCCGGTCAATGAATCGGGAGCGGTAGATGTCCGTCTGGTTCCAGGAGGTTCCCACCGAGGGATCGGTGGAGCTACCACCCGATCCACGAGCCTTGGACGCCCTCGGTCGTAACCACTCGCTGGAGACCGCCCTGGCCGACCTGGTGGACAACTCCATCGACGCCGGCGCGACCGACATCCTCATCCGGTTCGTCCAACGCAACGCCCGCCTGGTCGGCCTCTACGTCGTCGACAATGGTCGCGGCATCGCACCCGAGAGCATCGACGACGCGATGACCATCGGCGGCCAACGCCGCTACACGGGCGAGGACCTCGGCCACTTCGGCCTCGGGTTGAAGGCGGCATCGTTCAGTCAGGCAGCCAGTCTCAGCGTGCTCTCGCGTGCCTCCGGATCGGAACCGGTCGGAAGACGCTGGCAGCTCGACGCCGGTCGTCAGACCTTTGACTGTGACATTGTGCCGGAGGCGTTCGCCGCCGCCGAAATTGACCGCGACTGGCAGCTCCCAATCGGCCCGTCGGGCACGGTCGTACGGTGGGACAGCGTCAATGGTTTTCCCTCGACGGACGACCCGGAGCAGGTTGACGAGTTTCTGAGTCGCACGATCTCACATTTGCAGGGGCATCTCGGCCTGACCTTCCACCGCATCCTCGTCGACCGCGGCGTGCGGATCGTCATCGACGTGGAGGACGCCGACCTCGGCGCCGGCGTACGTCACCCGGTCGCGCCGATCGACCCCTTCGCCTACCCCGAGACCCTGCCTGGCTGGCCGAAACAGCTCAAGGCATCGATCGATGGAGCGAAGGTTGTCCTTGACTGCCACATCTGGTCGCGCCGCTCCAACACGCCCGAGTACCGACTCCCCGGCGGGGCAGAGACGCGCCAGGGCCTCTACTTCTACCGCCGGGGTCGACTCCTGCACGCCGGAGGGTGGGAGGGTATTCACGCGCCCGATACCCGACTTCAGCTCGCCCGCGTCCGAATCGACATCGACGGCGACACCGCGGGGATGTTCGTCATGAACCCCGAGAAGTCTCGGGTATCAGCCGGACCCCGCTTCGCCCCGGCTGTCGCCACCGCCCACGCCGACGACGGGACCACGATCACCGACTACCTCCAAGCGGCCGAGGCGGCGTGGGCCACCGCCAACCGCCGCAGGACCGCGCGACGCAGTGCCGTGCTACCACCCGGCAAGGGTTTCCACCCGAGGGTCACCCGCGAGATCCGCGACGAGTTGCCCCTGTTGCACGAGGACCCCGTCAACATCCAGTGGAGGCGGTTTACCACCGACGCGTTCCTCGAGTTCGACCGCGAGACCAGGACGCTGTGGCTCAACCGGTCATACCGGCAGGCCCTGCTCGGCGGACGCCGCGGCGGAAGCAACGATCTACCGGTGCTGAAGGCCGTGCTGTTCCTTCTCGCCGGCAACGTCTTCGAGGGCTCACACTTTGGTGCGCGCGACAAGGACAACATCGACCTCTGGCAGGAGATCCTGACCGCAGCCGCGAAGGCGGAGAAGTCGACCTTCGAGGCCCGCCAGTGACCAGCGCAGCAGACCGCCACCTCAGCACCGACAGCTTCAACGCCTACCTCCGCAGCCAGGCCCCGATCGACCATCCCATCCCGGGATCGCCGCGGATCGTGCTCTTCGTCGACCCTCACACCTCCCGCATCGGGCTACGCGGACCGGCAACGCCCCACGAGGTTCCACCAGCCGGCCTCGAACACCTCACCGCACACACCGTCCACCACGACGGACAACGCATGATCGAGATTGCCGTCACCGACCCGCGGCTGTTCGTTGACGCCTACCCGCTGCTGTGCGCTGTCGCCGATCGAGTCCAGCTCGACCAGCAGACATTGACCGCTGCACTCGCGGAGACCCTGCGTCGCTTGGGCCACCTCCTGCAGACGGAGGATGTCCTGTCGCAGGAGAAGGAGACCGGACTCGTCGGAGAACTGCTGTTCCTTGCAGGCCTCGTGCACGCCCTCGGACCGGACGTCGCACTGACGGCATGGCGCGGCGGACAGGCCGAGGAACACGACTTCGGGCTGGACGAGCACGACGTTGAGGTCAAGACCACGACGTCTGAGCGGCGAGCGCACTGGATCTCCTCGCTGACCCAGATGGTCGCGACCGGCGACCGGCCGCTCTGGCTGGTGTCCCTGCAGATCACCGCGGCGGGCAGCGGCGGTTGCTCCCTTCCGGAACTCATCAACAAAGTCCGCGCCCTCCTGCTCACCACGACCCGGCACACCGGATTCGACGGCCTGTTGCAAGCCTCGGGCTGGCGTGACCGGTACACGGCCACCTGCCAGCGTCGTTGGCGACTACGAACCCCTCCTCAGGCATTTGCGGTCACCGAAGCGTTTCCCCGCCTAACGCCGAGGCTTCTGGCGCAGGCCGATGTCGACGGCACCCGCGTGACCGACGTCCGCTACCGGCTGGACCTGACCGGGCTCAGCGGCGATGAGACGCCGCAAATCCTGACCGACGCACTCGCGAGGGGACAACAGGAACTGCCATGAGCGACATCGTCACCACCGCATACGGTGCGGCGCTCGCCGCCATGCAACGCACGGGCCCCAAGCGTCTGCACGCCCTGGCCGCCATGCTGGGCGCCGATGCCCCCGACATCGCCAACGGCTCCGCGTTTCTGACCCACCTACGCGACGCTGGCCCCGAGGATGCCCTACGCCAGCAGATCGCGCACACCCTCGCCGGGTGGGACCACGAACAGAGCAGCGCCCCTTGGACCGAAGGCACCAGCCACAACACCACCGAACGGCGCGCGGCGGTGATCGCCGCGCTCGCCGTCGACGAGTCGACGGCGGACCTGATCGCCGACCTGTTCCCCTACGCCGTCGCAGACGGGGTCATCGTCATCGCCGACGACTGGGAGGAGTGGCGCACCCCGGAACGCCGCACCGAGCGCACCTTCTACTGGGCGCACTACCACCGTTACCTGCTCGACAAGTGGCGCAACGCCGACGCTGTCGCCGACCTCGACAGGGCCACCGAGGAGGTCGTCCGGCGCCTGTCCGACCCGACTCGACCCGTTGCGTACCAGGCCAAGGGCCTTGTCGTCGGATACGTCCAGAGCGGCAAGACCGCCAACTTCACCGGCGTCGTGGCCAAGGCCGTTGATGCCGGGTACCGACTCGTCATCGTCCTCACCGGCACCACGAACATGCTGCGGGCACAGACCCAGCGGCGTCTCGACATCGAACTGTGCGGTCGGGAGAACATCGAACGGGAAATATCCCCCCACGACCAGAAGGTCCACGAGTACCAGAACGACCCCGACTGGAAGGGCGACCGCTTCGTCCGACACGGGGGGCGACCCTCCGACGCCGGATACCCCGACATCCACCGCCTGAGCAACCACGCCGGCGACTACAAGCGACTCAAGATGGGTTTCTCCGCTCTCGAGTTCAGGGGACGCGAGCGTAACCGGAAGTTTTTTGACCCAGCGAATCTTCACACCAGCGACGCCCGTCTCGTTGTCGCCAAGAAGAACGCCTCCGTCCTCGAAGCACTGGTGGCGGACCTGGGTCGCATCAGTGAGCGTCTCGGCGAGGTACCCGTCCTCATCATCGACGACGAGTCTGACCAGGCGTCGGTCAACACCGTCAGCCCGAAGAAGTGGAAGGAGGACAGCAAGAAACGCACCGCGATCAACCGGCTCATCGGGCAACTGATGCGAATGATGCCCCGCGCCCAGTACGTCGGCTACACCGCCACTCCGTACGCCAACGTGTTCATCGACCCCTCCGACGTCGAGGACATCTTCCCCCGCGACTTCCTCATCTCCCTGCCGCGGCCCGCCGGCTACATGGGCGCAGAGGATTTCCACGACTTCGACGCCGAACTACCCCTCGAACAGCGGCCCCTCGAAACGTCGAAGGAACGGGCCCACGTTCGGTACCTCGCCGATGAACCCGACGACGGCGAACTGCGTCGCGCCGTGGACATGTTCGTCCTCACCGGTGCCCTCAAGTTGTACCGGCAACGGCACGGAACGTCCTACCGGCACCACACCATGCTCGTGCACGAGGCAATGGGCAAAGACTCCCACCGGCAGACGGCCGAGGTGATCGGCCACCTCTGGAACACCGCCGGCTACTACCGGCCTTCCGGCTTGGCGCGGCTGCGTGATCTGTACATCACCGACGTCCTGCCCGTATCTCGTGCGCAGGCACCCACACTGCTTGCACCGGCCGATTTCGACGACCTGCGCGACGACATCGGCGAGGCGCTCAGACTCATGAGCCCCGCCGACCGTAACGGCAGCCCGGTCATCGTCGTGAACAGCGACACCGACCTTGAGAGGCAGCAGGAGAGCCTCGACTTCGACCAGCGGGAGATCTGGCGCATCCTCGTCGGCGGCAACAAGCTGGCTCGCGGCTTCACCGTCGAAGGATTGACCGTCACCTACTACCGGCGTGCCACCGCCCAGGTCGACACCCTCATGCAGATGGGTCGCTGGTTCGGCTTCCGACCCGGCTACCGAGACCTGGTCCGCCTCTACACCACCCCAGACCTGCACGACATGTTCGAGGCCGCCTGCCGCGACGAGGACTTCCTCCGTCGTGAACTGCGCCAGTACGCGGACCCGGCCGACGGTACGCCGCAGCTGACCCCTCGACAGATCCCGCCCCTGATCGCCCAACACCGCCCGGACCTGCGACCCACCGGTCGCAACAAGATGTGGAATGCCAAGCTCGTCATGAAGAGCTCACCGGGCAAGCCCATGGAACCGGTGGCCTTCCCGACGTCCACGACAAAGATGAAGCACAACCTCGAACAGTGGAAGCCACTGCTCGCTGCCGCAAGCCAACGGACTGTCGAGTTCGCAGTCCCGGGAGCCAAGACCACCTTCGAGGCGGGAGTGGCAGTTGTCAGTCACGCAGCACTCCTGACCGTCCTCGGCAACATCAAGTGGCTGGCCGACGACACCTTTCAACCGGAACTCGCGTGGCTACGCCAACTGCGTCCCGACCAACTCGCACGGTGGGCCGTACTCGTGCCCCAACAGACCAGGTCCACCACCCGACGCGTCGTCGCCGGGCACGGGCCGTTCAGCGTCTTCGAGCGCCAACGCACCTCGTCCGGCGCCTCGTTCCGAGTGTTTAGCGAGGATCGACACCGCAACGCGGCCATGAGGATCGCCGGCGTCGAGACGACGATCCCGGACTCCGAGGCCGACGCGCTCAGCGGCGGGGCGACCGGCGCGATCATCCTCTACCCGACCGTCGAGAAGGACAATCTCTTCGGACGTGAGGGCCAAGCCATCGAAGACGAGAAGATCACGATCGGGTTCCACCTGGTTACCCCCTCTAGCACCGTGCCGGCCGGTGGGAAGTTGATGCGCTGGGTGACGGTGGACAAGACAAACCCGTACGCGTTGGTCGTTGATACGCCGTGAGGTCCGCTAAGACACCCTCGGTAGACCACCCGTCGCGGACTGCCACGAGGTGAGGCCGGACGATGAGCTCCTAGACCTGATCGACCGCCGCCGCCGGAGCGTGCACGATCTTCCTGGGTGGCGGTCCGGGCCCGAACGATTGATGACGCTGCTCCAGCACGCGATGCGCCTGCGTGCGATGGAGATTGCCCAAGGGCTCGACAGCAATGTGCCCTGGGAGTCGGTCCTCGCCCAGATCATCACGTGGGACCACCAGATCGCCAAGGGTCACGGGCGCTGTGAGGCTGACGATGCCGCGCGCATCTGCGTCGCGGCCCTAGAAGCTACCCGGCTCGACAACCTTTATGGCACCGTCCGAGCCGGCGGCTACGAGGTCCGACGACGGGGTGACTCCTTCCGGATTCGGCACCGCTGGAATCCGGCTATCGAGGCGGCCGACAGCTTCTTGGAGCACGCCGCAATCCCTGCCGAACTGCCGGAAATCACCTCGGTCGAACACGCGTGGATCAAGAATCTGCCCCAGACATCCCGAGGATTTCCCCCTCGTGATGTCCTTGAAGCGGCGACGCGGCGCGCGAGAGCGGCCATTGGCGCCTACCGCGATGCGCTCCCGGAGGGAAACCTCCCCGACCTCTTCCAGCTCGACGACGGTCTGACGGTTGGCCATGCCGTCGACGTGCTGTCAGTTGTCATGGGATTCGCCGAACTCCACGAGTCGGCGACGCGGTTGCTCAAGCGCACCGACGCAGCTCTGGCGCGAATCCCACGAACGCGGCTGCTGGAGATGACCGCCGAGATACTCCCGACGGTTCCACCGAAGTGCATTGACACCACCATCGAGCGTCTCACCTTCACTGCCGGCCGCTCCGCTCGGATCTCACCTCTCGCGGAGCTTGAGGGCACGATCATTCTGTGCCCGCCACTGATCACTCCCAGGGCCACCGATGCGATCATCCTGCGCGGTGCAGCCTACGATCCTGGCCGCTATGGGCCGATTGGGCAGCGACAGGGAAACCGGGCGGTGAGGTGGAAAGACTGGCTTGGCCAGATTCCCGGCGTTCTTGTCGCCGAGCGACTACGCGCTCGCCGGCAAGATCGTGCAGCTGCCGGAGACCTTGACGTGGTGGCGGTGCATCCGCAGCAGAGACGAGGCGTTTGCTTCGAAATCAAGTGGCCCATCGATGCCATCTCTCTCCCGGAGGTCACGAAGATCGAGGATTGGATGAGTGCCGCGGCATCCCAACTCAACCGCCTCCGCGCGGAACTGATGTCGGGCGTAGCCGTGGTAGACATGCCCAAGGGTTGGCCGGATTTCTCCGAGATCACTTGGACGTGGGCTGTGGCCACTCCGCAGCAGCTCTGCCTGCGACCACTGCAATTCAACGAAATCTACGGGACATCCTTCCGATACATGGCCTGCCACGGCGAGCCGCGTTCCCTCGATGACGTCGTCAACGCGCTTGTCTCGCCCGACCTCCCTGTTCAAGGTGTCGACTTCCAGATCGATGCCGTCGATTTCCTGCTTGGGCGGCAGAGAGTAGTCCTAGACGCCATCGGGCTTGCTCGAGAAGGCTGGATGCCTCGACCCTGGCGCTGAGCCGGCGCATCGGGAGCCTGGCGTCAAAATCTCGGCCGATCAATGACGTGTCCAGTTCGGGGCAAGTCGATTTGGCGGGCATACCGTGCGGGACTCACCCGCCCCGGATACCAGAGCTTGTACGCCCACGCACTCTCAGCGCGAGTCAGAACCGGCCCATCCTCGCGGCATCAGTGTGATCCGGTGCCCCCGGCGAGGCGCGTCAAAGCCTCCCGTAGAGGCTGGGGCTGCGGCGTGCTGTGGATAACTGCGCGCTGTCCACAGGCTGTCGGTGAGCGTCTTCGGTGTTGGGTCGGCGTGCCTAGAGTGAGGGCCGTCTCTGTGCTGGAAGATGGGAGTTCGCGGGTGGTCGACACAGGCACGGTCGAGCAGGTGGTACTGGCCAAGTGGGCGGTGCGGCTACCGGCAGTGACAGGGCGGTTCGCGGAGCCGGGTTGGTCGTACGAGGAACCGGTGGCGCGACCCTGCACGACATGTGGCGGGCGGCTACACAGCCTGCGCAAGCCGTACGAGAGCCGTGGCCGGCAGTATCGGTACGTGGCACTGGTGTGCCCACTGTGCCCGACGACGTTCACCCTCGCCGATCTTGGCGTGAGGACCTACGAGCAGGTGACGAGGGCGGCGACGCCGGCGTCCGCGCACCCCGCGACGGGCGGGTTGGCAACTCCCTCGGGCACCGTCGCCCCTGCCCCGCCTCGGCGAGCGCCGGTCAGTGTGGAGGCGGCGCGTCGGCGCGACGTTGTGCGGTTCTGGCGGTCGGTGGAGCTGTTCGCCGCGCAGACCCTCGAACGGCCCGATCCGCGGGAGCGCCGGTACGCGCCCCGGCCGGGTGAGTCGCTGCCCTGGCAGGACGGGCATCCGCTGCGGCGGCACCGCATTGGCGCGGATCTGGTGTGGCGGCACACCGTCTATGGCGGCGTGTTCTCCCTCGATCGGGTTCACTCGGTCGCGCAGGAGGTGTTCGGCGCTTCGACAGCTGACGTGGACGAGCGCACCCCGCGTGGGGAGTCGGCGCTGTTCGCGGTGGCGGTCACCGACGACGGCCGGCTGTTGCTGGACTCGTTGGTGCTGTCGACGGCAGCGTGGGCGGTCGGATGCGCCATGGATCCGGGTCCAGCAGCGCCGGGCTGGCTCGACGGGTTTGACCTGTCTGCGCGCCTGCACGGCGATCGGGTGCGCGAGGCCGTGGCGGCTGCTGACGACGACCACGAGGCGGCGAGGCTGGCCGAGGATGGGGTGGCGGTTAGCCGGCCGGTCACGCCCGAACTGTTGCAGGCGCTGGTCGAGCTCACCGCAGCACAGCTCGGCGTGACGCAACTGCTGCGTCCGACGGGGGTGCGAGTGCACAGCGAGCTGGTGTCACGCCGACGTGCGCTCGACGCGCAGGCCGACTTTCTCAACAGCTTCTTCGTCGACGACCTCCGGCGGGTCGCCGCCGCCGTCGCCGAAGGCGACTGCGGAACCGCCTTAGCCAGCTACCTGAGCAGTGACGAGACCGTCGCCGGCTTGCCCCGCTGGGACGTGCGCGACCCCTTGCACACACCGCTGCTGCTCGACGAGTTGGCGCCGGCACGGGTACCGGCCGGGCGTTGGCCGGCCGATCCCGCGCATTCGCTGGCGACCAGCCAGCAGCTGGCGATCAACGCGATCTGCGACCGGCTCGGCGACACAGCCGGCGTGTTCGCGGTCAACGGCCCACCGGGTACCGGTAAGACCACCATGCTGCGCGACCTGGTCGCCGCGTTGGTGGTCGAGCGGGCCCGCCGCCTTGCGACGCTTCGCACGCCGAGCGCGGCATTCACCGATCAGACGCTCGGCTGGCGCAGCGACAAGCACCAGCGGCGGGTTCGGGCGTTGCGCCCGGACCTTGTCGGCTTCGAGATCGTGGTGGCCTCGGCTAACAATGGCGCCCTCGCGAACGTCACCCGCGAGATCCCCCAGGCCGCGGCCATCGACGAATCTTGGGCGGACCAGGCGTCGTACCTGCGTGAGCACGCCGAGCGGGTGCTTGGCGAGCCGGCCTGGGGCATGGTCGCCGCGATGCTGGGCAACAAGCGCAACCGCCGCGAGTTCGTCGGCCGGTTTTGGTACGGCGACCCCGCGGACCCAGACAGTAAGCCGGGCGACGAGGGGCCCGGCTTGCACGAGTGGCTCAAAGACGCCGAAGCGGGCGGCACTCGGCCGTGGCAGCACGCCGTTGACGCGTTCACCAACGCCCTCGGCGCCGAGCAGCAGCTGCGCGATTCACGTCAACGTGCCCACATCGCGCTGCGGCTTCTGCCCGAGCTACAACAGGCTGAAGCCGCCGCTGCCGGCCATCACAAACAGGCGATCGCAATGCAGCGGCGGGCGGAGGACGCTCACCGCTCAGCCGCCGCTGCCGCCGCAGCCGCGCGTCCGGCGGTTGAGGGTGCTGTGCAGCGGCGGCGGGAGCACCGCGAGCTCAAGCCGGGATTCTGGGACAACCTGTTCACCTTCGGCAAGGCGATCCGCCGCTGGCACGACGAAGACACCACTCTCGCTACTGCCGTGCACACCGCCCAGCAGGCCGCCGTCGCCACCGCAGCCGCCGCACATCGTTCGCACGATGCCGCCACCGCGGCAGCTGACGAGGTGATCGCGGCGGCCACCACGTTGCGGCAGGCCGCCGGGCAGCTTGCCGACGCTCGCCGCGTCCTCGATCACATCTCCCAAGAACACGGCGACCTGGTGCCGGATGAGGCATGGTTGGCCGACCCGCGTCGGCGCGAGTTGGCCGCGCCGTGGTCGGACGAGCAGTGGAACGTCGCCCGGACTCGCGTCTTCCTCGCCGCACTGGACCTACACGAAGCGTTCCTGGCAGGCACAGCGAAGATCATGCGCGCTAACCTGACCGCCGCCATCGACGTGCTGTCCGGCCAGGCGCCGCCGGACGCACCCGAACCCGCCGTACGGGCAGCCTGGCAGTCACTGTTCATGACCGTGCCGGTCGTCTCCACCACGTTCGCCTCAGTCGGCCGCCTGCTGCGCCCCCTCGGCTCCGAGGCGCTCGGTTGGCTGCTCGTGGACGAAGCCGGTCAAGCAGCCCCGCAGATCGCTGCCGGCGCGATCTGGCGCACCCGGTGCCTGGTCGCGGTCGGCGATCCACTACAGCTCGAGCCCGTCGTCACCGTCCTGCACACCACTCAGCAGGCGCTGCGCCGACATCACCGCGTCGCCGAGACGTGGTTGCCCGGACGCGGCTCTGTGCAGACACTCAGCGATCGACTCACGCCGCTCGGCACTCTTCTGCCGGGGCCCGACGATGTCGAGGTGTGGGTCGGCGCGCCGCTGCGGGTGCACCGCCGCTGCGACGACCCGATGTTCAAGATCGTCAACACCGCCGTCTACGGCGGCCTCATGATCCATGGCACCGCACCCCGCCAGCACCTGCTCGACGTTGCGGAAAGCACCTGGATCGACGTCGCCAGCTCCGACGCCGAGGGGCACTGGATCCCCGACGAAGGCGCCGCCGCCGAACAGATCCTCACCTACCTGCTGCGCGCCGGCATCGACCCGAACCAGATCATGGCGATCAGTCCGTTCCGCGACGCCGCCCGCCGGCTGCGACGCCGCTGGGCACCGCTCCACCCGCAGATGACCTGCGGCACCGTGCACACCGCCCAAGGAAAGGAAGCCGACGTGGTGCTGTTCGTCCTCGGCGGCAACCCTGCCCGTCCCGGCGCCCGGGCCTGGGCCGCAAGTCAACCCAACCTGTTCAACGTCGCCGTCTCCCGCGCCAGGCAACGCCTCTACGTCATTGGCAACCACGACAGCTGGGCCAAGCTGCCCTACTTCGGCACCCTCGCCCGCGAACTGCCCGTACGGCCGCTGCGGGCCCACCAAGCGAACCAGTAAACCCGCAGCCGAGCGCGACCCGCGCCTGCGGCGCATGATCGTCGGTGGCGGTTTCCCTCGGTCCCATGCGGCATCGGGCGCTTTCTGACTTATCGATGTCGAGGATTGGTGGTTCACGAACGTCCCTGGCCTTCGGGCCGTGCAGAACGCCCGCAGCGACCGAGCAGCCTGCCGTCTGTGGAAATCCGCTACCCGTTCGTAGCCGGATCCGTGGACCAGAGCGGTGATGACCAACTCGAACTGGGTTGTACCGGCTTGAGCGCTGGACGCCTTCTTAATGGATCACCTGGCGGAATCTGCGCCGTTCAACCAGCGGCCGGAGGTGTGATACCGGATAGAGGGTGCCTCGACAACGTGGTGTTCGAACGCGAAATCACCGGCTACATCCCGGTGCCGCAGTTATAGCTTTACGGTCGGTCTTTCATCCGTCTCGGCGCCGATAATCGAGCGCACGTCCGCCTCGGGAAGACCGGCCCGTTGGGCGAGGAGACTGAGCGGAATTCCGACGCTGGCAGCGACCTCCAGCGCGCGAGGCAGGAGAACGGGACGCTCGGGTTCACCAAGGACGCCCGGCTCATTCTGGCGCCAGCCCCTTGTTGACATGATCTTCATTGCCTGAACATAGGCAGGCTCCGTCATTACTCCTAGAGTACGAGCCCTCATGAGCAGCGCGGCGATCGAGACTTGCCAATAAGCCTTGAGTCGCATCAGCTCAGGCCAGTCTGCTCTGGCGGGCAGTTGATCTCTGATTTGCCCGGCGGGCATGAGGAAAGCCGCAGCGAACTGGTGAGCCTGTGTCTCTATCGCCTTACTTCCAGCCTGGTGTTCGGAGTGCATCACCAGATGGCCTAACTCATGTGCCGCATCGAATCTGGAGCGGTCACGGAGATTTTTGTCGGCGCCCAGCACGACGATGGGCCGGTCTGCGAACGGAACGGAGAAGGCGTCAATCTGCGCGTGGCCGACGTTGAACCTGGTAGTGACGATTCCGTGCCGTTCCAGCTCCAACACCACGTCGTCTACCGGCCCAGGTGGCAGGTTCCACTGTTTACGCACGCTTTCTGCGATCTTCTCAATCTCTTCGTGCCGCGTTTCCTCGGTTACGTTCTCTCGGGCGGATGGGATGTCTACGTTAGGGAGGCGAACGAAGGTCTCAAGCTGTCGCGAGATTTCACGCACTATCTCTACATTAGCGAGCGCCCTTTGTCGTTCTTTTGGTGGCGCTGAGCGCAGACTACGAAAGAACCCGCTCGTCTCGCCCGGATGATCAGTTCGTAAAGGAGCAGCAAAGAATCTCAAGGGGACTCTGAGTGCCACCGCGAGTCGCTGCAAGGTGGCGCTTGACGGCTTTGAATGGCCCTGCTCGAACTGGCTGATTGATGCGGCGCGGACGGAGCCGACCTCGCGGGCGAGTTGAACCTGCGTGAGTCCCCGGAGTTCTCGGGCCACCCGTAGACGGCGCCGGTCGAAGAGCGCCGCCACCTCCGATGCGGAGGCCTCCGATGCCTCGCTGTTCGCCACTGTTGCGTACACCGCCTCGCTCGCTCGTTGCTGGTTCCCCGATCAATCCTACGGGGCGGTAGCGGACTTATATCAGAGCAGGGCGCGAGTCTCAAGGCCACAAATGCGGCGACTTGTGCGATCCTGGCGTCGTGTAGGCTGCGATCATTGCGAAGATGATGTTCAAATCTGAGGTGAGCGAGAGGGGTTGCGGGAGTGAAGGTGCAGGAGTGCGTCGTGGTGAACGAACTCGTTCGTCATGACACGCGTGAGCTGGCAACGTGGGACGAGATTGTCGCACCGCCGGAGGTGAAAGAGCGCCTGGCCAACCAGGCGTTGTTGTCGCTGTTGATCCGGCCGTCCTCGCCGTTCGTGGCGACCGCGCTGCATGGCATGTGCACGTTGTACGGGCCGCCGGGTACGGGGAAGACCACCCTGGCTCGGGGACTACCTCAGCAGTTGGCCAGCTACGTGCCCGGCCGGGCGGTGCGCCTGATCGAGATCAACCCGCACGGGTTGATGAGCGCTGAGCACGGTCAGTCCCAGCAGCGTGTCGACGAACTGCTCGGCGACTACATTCCGTCCCTCGCGGCGGACGGCATGCCGACCGTGGTGGTCCTTGACGAGGTCGAGTCGATGGCGGTCGCCCGTTCGGCGGCCTCGCTCGCTGCGAACCCGGCCGACGTACACCGGGCTACCGATGCCGTGCTGACCGCGCTGGACCGCAACGCCCAGCTGCACCCGCACCTGTTCGTGGTCGCCACCAGCAACTTCACCGACGCCCTCGACGAGGCCTTCCTGTCCCGGTCGGACGCCGCGATCCTCGTCCCGCTGCCCGACGCCGCTGCGCTGCGCGCCATCCTGCGTTCCACGCTCGGCGCTCTCGGCGACACCTATCCCACGCTGAGGCGTCTTGCCGATCATCCCGACCTGGCCGCGGTGGCTGCGCAGGCGATCGGTCTCGATGGCCGGCGTGCCCGCAAGGCGGTGTTCCAGGCTCTTGCCCGCGACCGCGCGACCGTTTTGAGTCCCGGCCTGCTCACCCTGGAGGCCCTTGCCGCCACCCTGGCCGACGAGGCCGCGCTGACCACGACGGCCGCCACGGGAGGCCGCGATGCTGCGAACTAGGACAATCGCCGCCGCCCCCGTGCGCAGCGCCAGCGACACCTGGCAAGTGATCACCGACCTGGTGGCGGACACCATCGCGGTGTCCGCCACGTGCTCCCGGCAGGAGGCCGAGGCCGCCATGCAGGCTGCCGCCCCGGCCGGCCGGATGCTTATCGCCGGCGGCCACCTGGACCGGCGGCCGCTCGTACTGGTCGCCGGAACGGTGCACTGTCAGATCACCACCGTCTCGGGAACACCTGCGCTGCGCGCCGACGAGAACCTCAACATCATCCCGGGCGCCGCCACCGCGACGACGTTCACCATCTACCTGCCGGCGGCCGAGCCGCTGGCCCAGGTGGTGACCGATGCGGTCGCCCGTCACCCGCGCTTGTCGGCCGGGGAACCACCCGCACCTCAGCAGAGTTCAGCGACCATGGCGGGCGCGCCGTTGGTCGACATCGAGGCGCTGCGTCGGGCGGTGACCGGACGGTGACCACGACCTCTACGTACTCCTACACCCGGGTCCACACAGCGACCCACCTCACCGAGGTCATCCTCGGCTCGATCGGCGACATCCTCGCCGACCTCGGCATCAACGCCGGGCCGCTGCACGCGCGGTGGAAGACCAACGAGAACGCCATCAAGGCGTGGATCGCTGAGGGCTCCCTGGCCGCTGTAGTACTGGAATGCCAGCCGCCGACCGGGCAGGCGAAACCAGTGATCGAGTTCCCGGTCGCCTACACCACCACAGGCGGCGGCGACGCCGAATTCACGGCCTCCCGCGCTCGGCTGGCCCGGTTCCGGGCCAAGCTCGACCGAGTGCCGGCAGGAACGACCTTCCGCCTGGTGTGCACCTTCAGCGGCACCCACACCGCGCAGCCCGGCTGGAGCACGACGACCCGGGCCTCCACCGCCGGTCTACAGAGCCTTACCTTCGGCACGGTCGGCACCGCCCCGCACGCGTCGGCGAGCCTGCGGTACCACCACTAACAGGAGAACAGCCATGGCATACATCGACGACGCGTTCATTAAGCTCAAGCACAACCTGGAGATCACCGCCACCGAGCAGAAGCTGGCCGCCGCGCGTCACGAAGCGGTCCGCGACTTCGTCCGCGAGACCTGGGAACTCGTGGACGACTTCCTCACCGGCTCCTACCGGCGGGACACCAAGACGAAGAAGCTCAAGGACGTTGACATCTTCCTGGTCATCGACCCGGACGGGCCAGAAGGCGGCTACCGTGACCGGTCACCACTCGACGTGCTCACCGCACTGCTCAAAGTACTGCGTGAGCGCTGGCCCGACGCCTACCGCGACGGCATGGCCATCGTGATCCCCTACGGCGACGACGTCATGTCCATCGAGGCCGTGCCCGCCTTCAAACGATCTGCCGGCGGCTACTTCATCCCAGAACCGGCCGCCGGCACCTGGATCGCGACCAACCCGAAGCGCCACCACGAACTTAGCATCGACAAGAACAAGGACAGCGACGGCAAGTACGTCCCCCTCGTCAAGATGATCAAAGGCATTAACCGCCACCTCGGCGAGCCGGTCTCCCCCTCCTTTCTGCTCGAGGTCATGGCGCAGACCATAGTGAAGGCACCCGTCGGCCGCTACCAGGACGAGATCGTGCTGTTCCTGGCCACCGCCGCCGACCGCCTCGACGAGGCCTGGCTCGACCCGGCTGGCCTCGGCGGCGACGTCAACACCGTCATGACCCCGGCCCAGAAACGAGCCGCAGCGGACCAACTGCGCGACGCGCAGCGAACCGCGGAGCGCGCCGTTGACCTCGAGGACGAGGGCCAGGACCGCGCCGCCTACGCCGAGTGGCAGAACCTCTTCGGCGACCGGATGACCCGGCCGTGACGACCGCGAACACCCCGACCGAGCCTCGCGGCATTCCCAGCCGGCCCATTCACGAGCGCCAGCTCGATGACGACATGGTCAGACTGCAGCGCGCCGCCGCAGCTAGCCATCAGTACGGCCAGAAGATCGAAGCGATCCGGAACGGAATGGCGCTCCTGCTCGCCGCGCTCGGCCTTATCACCTCGGCGACCGGTCAAAGCCGCGTCTTGCCAGCCATCCTCGGAGCCTGCTGGTTCGTCATCTCCTTCTTCCTGCTGAAGAACATGATGTCCAAGACCGCCAAGCAGGGCACCCTGCTCCAGGAGCAATTCGACACCGCACTGTTCCACCTGTCCTGGCGCCGCGCCGCCGCCGGCGATCCAGTCGCCGACCATGACATTGCCCGCCTAGCCCGACGACTCGTCGTCGGGGGAAAGCGCGACCGGCGCATCACCGACGGCTGGTACGACTCCACCACCGGCGTGCACTACCCATACGACGTGCTCATCTCCCAGGAACAAAACCTCGCCTGGGATGCCCGCCTCCGCCGCACGTACAGCGAACGGATCGCGGCAGTAGCCATCTGCTGGATCATCATCGGTCTGATCATCGGCATGGTCACCCGAGCAACCATCCCCGAGATACTGCTGAGCTTCTACATCCCGTCGCTCGCCGCCATCCAACTCGCCACCGAGATCTGGTCGAACCAACGACGGGTCGCAGACGAACGCGAACGACTAGCCAAGATCGTTCAGGTGGAGCTCCGTGATGGCCAACCAGGACCTCTATCCGACGATCTTCAGCAACAGCTCTGCGCGATTGCCCGCGACGTTCAGGACGGCATCTTCCGGACCCGTCTCGACGTTGCTCGCGTGCCCGAATGGTTCTACCTCCGCTACCGGGCCGCCGACGAGCACGACTTCGCCGAAACCGCCGAAACACACCGCAAGCGGCTCGCCGCGAAATGACCGCCGAACTCAACCGTTCAAAGCTGTCGTGGCGATCCGGTGGTGATCGGATGTCGGCGACCATTCCAGCACTACCGGAACTAAATCAGCAAAGCGCCGGTTCTCCGTGAGCGATCCCAAGCGTGCTGGAGCAACTGTACGCCAACGACCAGCGGAAACGTATCCGCCGGTCAGAGGCTAGAGCTTTCGCAAAGTAGTTGGGCTCGCCTTCTGTTCGAGCTAAGTCATACTACGGATCAACAGGTTCTGAGTCGGGGTTCTTGCGCATGCGCATGCCCCTGCGCAGGGGCATGCGCATGCGCAACGGGGCGCTGTTCGCCGCCATCCTTTTCTCACAGCCTGACCATGGCGAACGCCGCCTAGCTGATCTCTCAAGCGACCACAGCAGCACCCCGCTGCGACCAGCACACGAGAGTCTGAAATAGAAAAGCCGCAGGTCATCAGCCTGCGGTTGCGGATAAAGCACCGCCCTAGGAAACCGATGCTCATCCCATGGCCAACCCGCACCGCACCGCCTGTCGAGGGCAAATTCCTTTATAACGAGCGAGCAGCCGACGAGCATCCACAGTCCGATGTGGATTAAAGAAGGCGAATTCTCGCAGGTCACTACATGGTCATTCCGTTGCTGGCAGAAATTCCTATGGATTAAAAGTCCACAGCTCTGCCATTGAGCTAGCGGCCCGCGCGCTCAGGTTACCGGACGGTTCCCGCCGACGGCTCTCGGCTTCCGGTCGACCGTCGATGCCTGTGGCTGGCCAGCGCTCACCCGCACCCTAGATCGTCACCGGATCGGCGATGTGGCGGTGTCCGGTGTGCGGGAGGCCCCCATGTCGGGGATATGGAGTGGATCAAGCAGTTGGGTGTCGCCCGTGCATGGCTGAGGGCGGCTGGGGAACTGGGACGCGCATGAGATCGGGCAGCGCTCCGGCGGTGGCGGCGTCCGGGGAGGAGATCGGCCGGACGGCGTACGGCAGCCGGGTGGGGAGGTGCACGCCTGGTTGCCCGGCCAGAACCAGACGGTCTGCGGCCTGGCTCTGAGCCGGACCCGCCTGCGTCGCTTCCCGCATGTGCGCTTCGACTACTCGGGCACCGACGTGCTCACCGAGGCCGACGCGGTGGGTTGGATCTGCCCGCGCTGCCTGGCGGCCACGGCTGGCCGGCGTGGCAAGGAGAAGCACGGCTGGGTCCGGAACTCCCCTCGACCTTGATCGACTCGACTTCCCGGAAACCGGGGTATCCGAGGGGCCGGGACACCCCGGGTTCCAGGAAACCGAGTCGATCGAGGCGCCGCGCGCCCCCGCAGGCCGCGCGCCCCCGCAGGCCGCGCTGGGGGCGGTTGAGCTGCTGCTGGACGGGTACGGGGTCGGACATGCGGATCGTGGTGGTGGGGGCGAGCGGCAACGTCGGTACGGCGGTGCTGCGCCGACTGCGCCGGGAGCGGGGCGTGGAGTTGGCCGGGGTGGTTCGGCGGCTGCCCGGCCCCGATGCTGGTACGCCGTACGACCAGGTGGAATGGCACTCGTGCGACATCGGCGCGCCGGGCGCGGTGGGGCAGTTGACCGAGGTGTTCGCTGGCGCGGACGCGGTGGTGCACCTGGCGTGGCAGATCCAACCCAGTCACGACCAGCGGGTGTTGCGCCGGACCAACGTCGACGGCAGTCGGGCGGTTTTCGAGGCGGTGATCCGGGCCGGTGTGCCAGCTCTGGTGTACGCCTCGTCGGTCGGCACCTACGCCCCGGGCCCGAAGGATCACCCGATCAGCGAGCGCTGGCCGGCCACCGGGGTGCCCGGCTCGTCGTACAGCGAGCACAAGGCGGAGGTCGAGGCGCTGCTGGACGGGGTCGAGCGGGAGCACCCGACGCTGCGGGTGGTCCGGCTGCGACCCGGGTTGATCTTCCAGAGGGACGCCGGTACGGAGATCACCCGCTACTTCCTCGGCCCGTTGGCGCCGGTGCGGTTGCTGCGCTTCGGCCGGATCCCGCTGGTGCCCACCAACCGCCGGCTGCGGATGCAGGCGGTGCATGCCGATGATGTGGCTGACGCGTACACCAGGGCGGTTATGGGTGATGCGCGCGGAGCCTTCAATGTCGCCGCGGACCCGGTGCTGACTCCGGAGCTGGTGGCCCGGCACTTCCACGGCTGGACGGTGCCGGTCGCCGCGCCGGTGCTGCGGGTGGCGGCGGCGCTGACCTGGCGGGCGCGGCTGCAACCGGTCGACGCGGGCTGGGTGGAGTTGGGCCTGAACGCGCCGCTGATGTCCAGCGAGCGCGCGGAGACCGAGCTGGGCTGGCAGCCCAGGATCGACGCGCTCACGGCGCTCAAGGAACTGCTCCTGGGGATGGCCGGAGGTGACCACACGGGCAGCCCGCCGCTGTCCGGAGCGCACACCCTGCCCGGCCGCCCCGCCGGCCTCCTGCACGCCCGCCCCGCCGGCCACGGAAACCCCTACTGACCCTCACCCGGGCCGGCTCAGGCGGGCGAGAGGTCGGTCAGGTCAGTTTCGCGTTCGTCAGGGTGGGGTTTCGGGCGCCCAGGAAGAAGATGCCGGGGTAGCCGCGAGTCTCGAACTTGCCGCTGGGGTTGCGGCGCAGGGTCGAGTTTTCGATCTTCATCGTGCCGGTGCGGTTGTTGCTGACGAAGAAGACCGCGCCGCCGCCCTCGTTGGCTTTGTTGTTCTCGATGATGGTGCCGGCGATCCGCACGGTAAACTCGTTGCCGTCGCAGTAGATCGCGCCGCCGCTGCCGCCGCCGGGCGTACCGGACTTGGCCGGGTTGGCGCCGTTGCCGATGGCCTTGTTGTCTCTGAGCAGGCTGTTCAGCACCACCCATGACACCCCGATGCTGCTCAGCGCCCCTCCGTTCGAGCAGGAACCGCCGCCGAAGGTGCTGCTCACGACGTACACCGGCTTGTTGTCGTACTGGCTGAGCACCCGGATGGCCGCGCCGCCCAGGTCGGGGCCGGTGCGGTCGCAGCGGTTGTCGACGAACCGCGAGTTGACGACCTTCAACCGCCCGCCGCGTACGAAGATGGCCCCGCCACCGCCGCCCTCGGCCTTGTCGCCGGTGGAGTTGCCGCCGGTGGAGTTGCCGCCGGCGAAGGTCAGGTTCTGCACGGTGAGCTGCGGGTGGTCCTGGTTCTGGCAGTGCGAGGTGGTCCAGCCCTGGGCGCTGTCGCAGGTGTTCATGTAGAGGATGCGGCGCTGCCCCTGGCCGCTCAACGTGACTCTGCCGCCGCCGTCGAGCACGACCTTCGGCCCATTGGCGTTGCGGACCTTGGCGGTGGCGGCCATCTTGATCGTCACCGGGGCGGGCCCACAGTCGAAGGTGATGACGCCGCCGGCCGCGACGGCCTTCACCACCGCCGCGGAGGTGCAGCTCGCCGGAGTGCCGGTGCCGATGGTCCGGGTCGGCTTCGAGGTGTCCACCGCACGTGCCTCCGCTGGCACGGTGGCGTTGCCGTTCGGGTTGCCCGCCGCGAGGGCCTTTCCGGCCGCAGGGGCGGTCGGCTTCGGGCTCGCGCTGGCACCCGGGCCGCCGAGACCGTCGCGGCCCGACGCGACGTCCTGGTCGCCGGTCACCAGGCCCGACGTGTCGGGCTGCGAGGCCGACGGCTGCGCGACGCCCGGTGCCGGGTCGTTGGACGCGCAGGCGGGCAGGGTCGCGGCGGCGACACCGAGGACGAGCAGAGCGGCAAGCGACGTCAGGCGCACCCCGTGATGCTAGGAGCCGCGACGGCGTCCGGACGAATCCGCCATGCCGTCTTAACCAGCTGCTAAAAGTCGGCGAAGAGGTACGGCACCCGACGCGGGAAGATGCCGCGCAGCTCGGCGGCGGCGTCCGCCGGTACGTCGCCCAGCCCGCGCAACGGCAGCTCGGCGGGGTCCAGCACCCCGTACGCCAAGGCGGAGAGCCCGGCGGCGGTGAGGGTGGCCGTGGGCACCTGCCCGGAGGTGTCGGCGGTCAGCTCCAACGCGCCGGTCGTACCGTCCAGCAGGTGGCTGCCGGCCAGCCACCGGTCCCCGGTCAGCTCGATCCGGACCCGGCCCGGGCCGGCGGGCAGCCCGCTGAGCGCGTCCAGGGTCAGCAGCCGGGCCATCGGGGCGGACGCGCCCGGCCGGCCCGCCCGCGCCTCGACGTGCACGTCCAGGTCGGTCAGCCACAGCTCCGGCAACTCGTCGGGCGGGACCTGGACGGTGACCCGGTCGACCTGATCGACGTGCCGGGCGAGGAACTGCAGCAGCAGCGCCCGCGCGAGCGGGTCGGTGAACAGCAGCTCGTTGCCGACGAGTGTGCCGCCGTGGCCGTCGATCCGGTACGTGAGCGCGCCGGTGACCTCGCCGTCCACCCGGGCCGTGAGCAGCCAGTACTCGTCCCGGTCGCGCAGGCCGACGTCCCGGTAGTCCGGGAAGATCGAAAAGCCGTGCCGTTCCGCCAGGCAGCGCTCGGTGAACGCACGCCACGCGGGATAGCCGGCGCGGATCCGCTCCCAGCCCACCTCGCCGGGCAGTTCGGCGCGGACCAGCGACCCCAGATCCGCCGGGGTGAACGTGACCGTACGCGGCTTGGGCAGCCCGGTGTAGCCGAACCGGGCGTAGAAGCTGGGCCGGAACGGGTAGAGCGCGCTGAGCACGTGCCCCTCGTCGCGCATCTCGTCGAGGAGTTGGTGCAACAGCCCTCGCACGTGCCCCCGCCGGCGGGCCAGCGGATGGGTGGCCACACCGGCGACGCCGGCCATCGGCAGCACCGCCCCGCGCAGGTTCTGCCGCATCCCGATGACCGAGGCGGCGGCCAGCGTCTCGCCGTCCTCCTCGACCACCAGCGTCGCGTTGCCCTGGTGGTAGGGCAGGTAGTCGCGGAACTCCTCGACCCGGGCGGCACCGAGCGGCGACGACTCGAAGGCGTACGCGGCCAGCGGGAAGCTGGTGGTGAGACGTTCGTCGGCGGTCACCCGTCGGATGGTCATCCGCCCATCCCAACCGGTGCCGGCATCCGCCGCAACCCGATTGGGCGCAGGTCAGCGGGTCGTGACGTCGGAGACCACTACCGTGACGTTGTCCGGGGCGCCGGCGTGGTGGGCGAGCTTCACCAACTGCTCGCCACACTGCTGGCGGTCGACGTACATGCCCAGCGTCGCCGCGATCGCCTCGTCCTCGACGTAGTCGGAGAGCCCGTCGCTGCACAGCAGCAGCCGGTCGCCGGGAACGACGGTGAGCACGCCGACCGCTGGTGGGGTGTCGGCACCCTGCACGGCCCGGGTCACCAGGGACCGCTGCGGATGGTGCCGAGCCTGCTCGGGGGAGAGCGTGCCCTGGTCGACGAGCGCCTGGACGAAGGTGTCGTCCCGGGTGAGCTGGGTCAGCTCCCCGTCGCGCAGCAGGTAACAGCGGGAGTCGCCGACCTGGGCCAGCACCAGCGTGTCGCCGGCCAGCAGCGCCGCGGTGAGCGTGGTGCCCATCCCCTCCCGAGCCGGGTCGACGGTGATGGCGGCGTGGATGCGCTGGTTGGCGGTGCTGACCACGGCACGCAGGGCGTCGGCGGCCCCGTCGGGGTCGGTGGGCGGGGCCAGCTCGTCCAGGATCCGGATCACGATCTCGCTCGCCACCTCACCCGCGGGCAGCCCGCCCATGCCGTCGGCGACGGCGATCAGGCGGTCACCGGCGAGGGCGGAGTCCTCGTTGTTGGTGCGAACCAGACCGATGTCGTTGAGGATGACCGAGCGGAGGATCAGCGTCATGGGGTCAAGCTTGCCAAGAACACCCCGCCTTCGTCTCTACGCACTACTGCGTAGGGTTGAGAAATGATGCCGGTGTCCATGGTTGGGCGCGTTGGCGAGCTCGCCGAGCTCGACCGGGCCTGGTCCGCCGTGGCGTCGCTGCGCCGCTCGGCGCCGACCGTCGCGGTGCTCACCGGCGTGGCGGGGGTGGGCAAGAGTCTGCTGGTCGCGGCCGCCGTGGACGCCTTCACCCCACGTCCCGCGCTGATCCTCTCCGGCGCCGCCCGGGTGCACGGCCCGGCCCCGTACGACTGGTTGGCGGCGGTGCTCACCGGTCGGGACACCAGCCGGCTCGGCCTGCCGTCGGACGCGCTGGCCTGGCTGGCCCAGCAGCCCACCGCACCCCGCGAGCGGTACGCGCCGGGCACCCTGCTGCGCCTCGCCGTGCGGACCGTCCAGTTGCTGGTCGGCGCCGGCCCGGCCGTGCTGGTCGTGGACGACCTCCACGCGCTCGACCCGGCCAGCGTCAATCTGGTCGGTGAGCTGGCCACCGTGGCCGACCTGCCGGCTCTGCTGGTGGTGGCGAGCCGACCGCCGGCCGACGCGGTGGCACCGGAGCTCACCCGCCGCGCGCTCGCCCGGCTCAGCGGCGTCCGCGGCGCCGTCCGCCAGCACCTCGGCCCGCTGCGCCCGGCCGAGGTCGCCGAGGTCCTGACCCAGGTGTACGCGGACAGCAACCCTTCGCGTCGGCTGGTCGCCTCGGTGTGGCGGTGCACCGGCGGCAACCCCTACGCGCTGACCGAGCTGCTGGCGGCGCACGCGGGGGAGGGGCCGGACGCGCTGCTCCGGCGGCTGCCCGGCCCGCGCCAGGCGGCAGCACCGGTCGATCCGGCGTCGGCGCTCGCCCCGCTCGCGCCGGTCGACGTGCCGTCCGACGTGCCGTTCGACGTGCCGCTCGACCCGGAGTTGACCGCCCGGGAGGTCGAGGTGCTGGGCTGCCTGGTCGCCGGCATGTCCAACAAGCAGGTCGCGAAGGCGCTCGGCATCTCGGTACGCACGGTCACCGTGCACGTGTCCAACCTGCTGCGCAAGACCGGCTCGGTGTCGCGTACCGAGGTGGCGCTCTGGGCGGTCCGACGCCGGCTGCCGGTGCCGACCCCGGTCGACGGCTGAGCCACCCTCGGCCGGTCTCGCGTCGGGCGGCCTTGGGCTCAGCGGCGCGGGTAGCGCAGCAGCAGGCTCGCGGCGACCTCCTCGTCGCCGACGGCCGTGTAGCTGTGTGGCACGTCGGAGACCCAGCGGAGGTGCCCGCCGGCCGGCACGGTCAGCGGCGCCTCGGCCGGGCCGGCGCGCAGCACGCCGGCGAAGACTGTGACGTGTTCGGTGACCCCCGGCTGGTGCGCGGGGGAGAGCTGCCCCGGGCCGGGCGCGACGCGCATCCGGTACAGCTCGTAGGTGGCGTCGGTGTCGGTGAACACCTCCAGCAGGGTGGCGGTGACCGCGGTGCCGTGCACGGTGGCTGCGGCGGCCGGCTCGGCCAGCACGGCGGTCAGCGGCACCCCGAGCTGTGCGGTGACCGCCCAGAGCGTCTCCAGGGTCGGGTTGCGGGTGCCGTGCTCCAGGCCGGAGAGGGTGGCCTTTCCGATGCCGGCGAGGCGGGCCAGTGTGGACAGCGAGATGCCCCGCTCCTCGCGCAGGGCACGGACCCGCCGGCCGACGATGGCGGGATCCACGTCGAGGCCCGGACGGCGGGCTGGTGGTGGGTGCGGCATCCGGCTATCGTGCTACACGCTGTCGTTCCGTAAACGGAACAGGAGGGGTGGGATGGCCGGTCGGGCTCAACCGTTGCTGGCCGGCGGGGTGGCTGCGCTGGTCGGCTTCGCCAGCTCGTTCACCGTCGTGCTGGCCGGGTTCCGCGCGGTGGGCGCGTCGGACGCGCAGGCGGCCTCCGGCCTGCTGGCCCTCTGCGTGGCGTGCGGGCTCGCTGCCGCCTGGCTGGGCTGGCGGCACCGGATACCGATGAGCGTGGCGTGGTCGACCCCGGGCGCGGCGCTGCTGGTGGCGACGGGGCCGCCGCCGGGCGGGTGGCCGGTCGCGGTGGGCGCGTTCCTCGTCGCCGGCCTGCTGATCGTCGCGGCCGGGTTGTTTCCGCCCCTCGGCCGGGCGGTTGCCGCCATCCCCAAGCCGGTGGCCGGCGCGATGCTCGCCGGTGTGCTGCTGCCGCTCTGCACCGCTCCGTTCCGCGCGCTGGTCGAGCTGCCCACGGTGGCCGGCCCGGTGGTGGTCGGCTGGCTGCTGCTGCACCGGTTCGCCCGCCGCTGGGCGGTGCCGGGCGCGCTGCTGGTGGCGGTGGCGGCGATCGCGCTGACCGCACCGCCGGCCGGTCTGACCGGGGTCACGCTCATCCCGTCGGTAACCCTCACCGCGCCGGCCTGGAACGCGTCCGCGCTGGTCGGGCTCGCCCTCCCGCTGTTCCTGGTCACCATGGCCGCGCAGAACGTACCCGGCATGGCGGTGCTGGTCGGCTACGGCTACCGACCGCCGTTCGGCGCCGCGCTGCGGGCCACCGGGCTGGCCAGCCTGCTGGCCGCACCGGCCGGCGGGCACGGCGTGAACCTCGCGGCGATCACGGCCGCGCTCGCCGCCGCCCCCGACGCGCATCCGGACCCCGAGCGCCGGTGGATCGCCTCGGTCACCGCCGGCATCGGGTTGGCCCTGCTCGGGCTGGGCGCCGGCGTGGCCACCGCGCTGGTCGCGGTCGCCCCGCCGATCCTCATCGAGGCGGTCGCCGGGCTGGCCCTGCTCGGCGCGCTCGGCACCGCGCTCGCCTCGGCGGTCGCCTCGGCGGTGGCCGAGCCAGCGACGCGGGAGGCCGCCGTGGTCACCTTCGTGGTGACCGCCTCCGAGGTGACGCTGATCGGCGTGGGCGGCGCGTTCTGGGGCCTGGTCGCCGGCTGCCTGATGCTGCTGCTCTTCCACCGCCGCCGCCCCGCCGAGCCCACCGAGCCTGCCGCTCCCACCGAGCCTGCCGCGACTGCGGCCCCGGAGAGACCCACACGAGATCGGCGAAGTGGGGCTGTCCCCGTCGACCGGGCACCGCAACACCATTGATCCACTCCAGGTCGCCGACATGGCGGTATCCAAGCTCCGAGACACCCCCACATCGCCGACATGGAGTCGATCACCGGCCCGGCCCGGCCCGGCCCGGCTCGGCGCGGCTCGGCGCGGCTCGGCTCCGCCCGGCTCGGCGGGGGCCTGCGGGGGGCCTACTCCTCGGGCGGGAGGTCGGCCACGCCGACCGTGAGGCGTACCCGGCCGTCCGCGACGGTGGCGATCCGGTCGGCCGGGACGTACACGGCGCCGACCTGGGTCGACTCCGTGGAGACCTTCAGGTAACCGCTGTGCAGCAGTCGCGCCGCCAGGTCGGCCGGAACGTCCGGCTCCTCCACGGCGGTCGCCTCGATCAACTCGTTCAGGCTGCCGCCCGGGTCGGCGGGCGTGCCGTGGGGGTCGGTGGTCGGCGACTGCACGGTCACCGCGTTCGGGTCACCCCGCTGGACGAGGTCCACGGTGCCGACCTCGGTGCCGGCGACGTCGATCACCGGCATTCCGGTGGTGATCCGCGAGATGGTCGCCTGCTGCTCGTCCTGCTGGTCCATCTCTTCGCGGTTCCCGGCGTGATACGCCGCTAAACGCCGTCGCCGCCCCCGCCGCCCGGCCGGCCGGCCCGGCAGCCCGCAGCGGCTGTCCGACCGGCAGTGGCTGTCTGACCGGCAGTGGCTGTCTGACCGGCAGTGGCTGCCCGACCGGCAGCGGGGGCACGAGGGGCCGATCGGTCCGTAGAGCGTGATGTCTCTGCGACATAAATATGTCGCAGAGACATCACTGCCGAACGCGGTACCGCCTCCGGAGCCTGGAGCAGCCGTGGCGGTGCCGTTCAGTTGTTCGGGAGGGTCCAGCCGCCGGGCGGACGCGGGGACAACTCCCGCCAGGTGTCCGGGCCGTCGAGCAGCGCCCGGACAGTCTCCTCGGCCTCGTCCGCACTGCCGTACTCGTAGAACTTGGAGATGCCCTCGGCGCCGCCGGCCCGCTGCTCGACGTGCCACCGGTCGGCGTCCACCCGCAGGAAGACGTCCCGCCGGGCCAGCCGCCCCCATTTCCCGTTCCACCAGTGCTTTCGCTGCTCCATGGCGGGACTCTATCGAACACACGTACGAGAAGATGCGGCCCCTGCGGGATTCCCGCAGGGGCCGATGTGCATCCGTTCGCGGTCAGCGCGGCGCCGGCGGCTCGGTGCGGCGGCCCAGCACGTCGTCCAGTGCCCCGCGCTGCTGGCCCGGCGTGGTGTGGCCGGCGGAGACCAGCGCGTCCCGAATCTCGGTGAGCAGCTTGACCTCCTCGCTCGGCGCGGCCGGCGGCGGCTCCTCGCCGCGCTTGCGCCGCTCGGCGAGCCGGTTCATCGGGTAGACGACCAGGAAGTAGAGGGCCGCTGCGGTGAGCAGGAAGGTGATCACCGCGTTGACGAAGCTGATCCAGTCGAACGCGACGCCGCGGATCGTCCAGGCGGCACCCTCGAGGCCGTTGTCCTTGCCGGTGATCAACAGCACGAACAGCGCGATCAACGGCTTGAGGAACGCGTTGGTCAGCGACGTGACCACTGTCGTGAACGCGGCGCCGATGACGACACCGACCGCCAGGTCGACGACGTTGCCGCGCATGATGAAGTCTTTGAAGCCCTTGAGCATCCGTACTCCTGAGGTGTCCCGGTTTTCTGTCGCCGACAACCTATGCCCCTGCGGCGGGCTCCAGAAAAGCGCCGGCTTCGATCGCTGCCCGGCCCGGATCGCCGGCCCGGATCGCGTCGACCAGCCGGGTGTGGTCGACGTAACGCTCGGGGGTGAGGGCGTCCCCCATCGCCTGGGCGACGGTGCTGCGCAGGGCGGTGCCGACCGAGGCGTACAGCTCGGCGAGCATGGCGTTGTGCGCGGCGGCGACCACCACGGTGTGCAGGGCCGCGTCGGCCTCGACGAACGCGTCGACCCGGCCACCGCGCCAGGCCGCCTCGCGCTCGGCGAGCGCGCCGTCGAGCGCCGCCAGGTCGGCTGGGGTACGCCGCAGCGCGGCGAGCCGGGCGGCCTCCACCTCGAAGGCGCGCCGCACCTCGATGACCTCGGTCATCCGGTCGTCGCCGAGTTGGCGGGCCACCACCGGCGCCAGTTCGTCGGTGGACACCACGTACGTGCCGGAGCCCTGCCGGCATTCCAGCACCCCGGCGTGCTGGAGGGCGCGGACGGCCTCGCGGATCGTGTTGCGCCCGACGCCCAGCGCGGCGACCAACTGTGGCTCGGTGGGGATGCGACCGCCCACCGGCCACTCGCCGCCCAGGATCCGGGACCGGAGCTGCTCGATGGTCTGACGGACCCGGTGCCCGCGAGGCGGCACCGGTGGCGCTGCGGGGGAATCGACTGAGGGTGGCACTGGTTACATCACCGGTCCCGAATTCATCCCATGATTGTAGGTTAGAGGTCATGACCCCGCCACCTACCGCCGCTCCGGCGCTGCCCGCCCCCATCGCCGTCGATCCCCCCAAGACGGGCGACACCCGCGCGGGCCGCCGGATCCACCCGGCGACCGGGGGCGCGCTCGTCCTGGTCGGAATGCTCTTGGTGGCGGTCAACCTGCGCGCCGCAGTCACCAGCCTCGGCGCCCTGCTCGACGAGATCCGCGACGGGCTGGGGCTGACCGGGGTCACCGCCGGCCTGGTCACCACCCTGCCGACCATCGCGTTCGCCGGCCTCGGCGCGCTCACCCCGTGGCTGGTCCGCCGGGTGGCGCCGGCCCGGGTGCTGGTCGTCGCCATGTTCGCCCTGGCCGCCGGTCAGGTGCTGCGGGTCCTCACCGACTCGACCTGGGTCTTCGTCCTCACCAGCGCGCTGGCGCTGTCCGGCATCGCGGTGGCGAACATCCTGCTGCCGATGCTGGTCAAGCAGCACTTCCCGCACCGCACCGGCCTGGTCACCGGGGCGTACACGATGGCGCTGACCGTGGGCACGACGGTGGCCGCGGCGACCGCGGTGCCGATCGCGCACGCCTTCGGGTCGTGGCGGGCCGGGCTGGGCATCTGGGCCGCGCTCGCCGCGGTGGCCGTACTCCCGTGGGTGCCGCTGGCGCTGCGAGCCCGAGCGAGCGCGCGGCGGGCGACCCCGACGGCGACCCCCACCGCGCCGTCCCGGATCCGGCCGGCGCGGACCCGGCTGGGCTGGGCGATGGCCATCTACTTCGGGGCACAGTCACTGAGCGGGTACGCGATCATGGGCTGGCTGGCCCAGCTGTTCCGGGACGCCGGCTACCAGCCGGAGTCGGCCGGGCTGCTGCTCGCCGGGGTGACCGCACTCGGCGTGCCGATCGCGCTGCTGATGCCCACCGTGGCCGGCCGGCTGGCCACCCTGCGCCCGCTGGTGCTCGGGCTGACCGCCGCGTCGACGCTGGGCTACCTCGGGCTGGCGGTCGCCCCGCACGGCGCCGCGCTGCTCTGGGTGGCCCTGCTGGCGATCGGCCAGGGGGCGTTCCCGCTGATCCTGACCGCCATCGGCCTGCGCTCCCGCACCGCCGAGGGCACCGTCGCGCTCTCCGCGTTCGCGCAGAGCACCGGGTACGTGATCGCCGCCCTCGGCCCGCTGATGGTCGGCATCCTCTACGAGGTCACCGGCGGCTGGACGGCCCCGATCGGGTTCCTGCTGGGCGCCCTCGCCGTGCAGACGGCAGCGGGCATGGCGATCGCCCGTCCCCGCTACGTCGAGGACGAGTGAGCAGCGGCAGCGGTCAGGAGGAGGCGGGCGTCGGTTCGCCGGCGACTGCCTCATCCACCGTCGGGTAGGTGTGCAGCACCTCGACCAGCCCGCTCACCTCGAGGATGCGCAGCACACCCCGCTGGGGTGCGGCCAGCCGCACCACGCCACCGGCCTCGTCGCAGCTGTTCTTGGCGCGAACGAAGACCGACAGACCGGTCGAGTCGCAGAACGAGACATCCGCCAGGTCGAACACCAGCCGGCTACGGCCCTTGTCGAGCAGGTCGGTGATCTGGTCCTGCAACTGCGGTGCGGTTGCCATGTCCAGTTCGCCCGCGACCGACACGACGACCACGTCGCCGCGTTGTTCCGTGTGCACTGTCAAGGACATACGCCAGAACCTCCTGTTATCGGGGGAACGGTATCCCACGACCGGGGTCGTACGCAGATCGGGAGCCAGGATCCGGTGGCCGTCATCATTCTGTTGCTACGCAGCAAGTAGCTTGACGGCCCCCGGTGATAGAGTCCGGCCGGTCCAGGTCAAGGGGGTTTCGCAATGGCGTTGAACGCCGAGGAAAGTGGTCGGCTCGCCGCGCTGCTCGGCGGGCACGCCGAGCGGGTCACGCAGCGGTGGACCGAGATCATTGCCGGTTCGCTGCGCGGTCGGCTGAGTCAGGCCGAGCTGCGCCGGCAGGTGCAGGATCTGCACCACGCCATCGTCACCACCGGTGAGCAGGGCGCCATCGACCTGTCCGCCGACAACACTGCCGAACTGCGCGCCGCGCTCTCCGAGCTGTCCCGTGGCAGGGCCCGGCAGGGGTTCTCCGCCACCGAGACCGCGATCAGCGTCTTCGCGCTCAAGGACGTGCTGGCCCGGCTCATCGAGGAGGCCGGCGGCGACGACAAGTTGCGCGACTACGTCGCCTTCTCCGGGCTGGTCGACGAGATGGGCCTGTTCACCTTCGAGAGCTTCGTCCGCACCCGGGAGAGCCTGATCGCCGATCAGGCCGAGCAGTTGCTCGAACTCTCCACGCCGGTGGTCAAGCTCTGGGAGGGCGTGGTCGCCGTCCCGCTGGTCGGCACCCTGGACTCCGCCCGCGCCCAGGTGGTGATGGAGCGCCTGTTGCAGACCCTGGTCGACACGGGCTCCCCGTACGCGATCATCGACATCACCGGCGTCCCGGCGGTGGACACCCAGGTCGCCCAGCACATCCTGAAGACCGTGGTGGCCGCCCGCCTGATGGGCGCCGACTGCATCATCTCCGGCATCCGCCCGCAGATCGCGCAGACCATCGTCGCCCTCGGCATCGAGTTCGGGGACATCGCCACCAAGGCGAGCCTCGCCGACGCGCTGCGCCACGTGCTGCGGCTCAACGGGGTGGAGACCGCCCGCCGTCAGTCACGCCGGGACGCCTGATGGAACGCGTGCCGATCCTCAAGATCGGCGACATCCTGCTGGTCTCCATCCAGCTCGACATGTCCGACCAGACGGCGGTCCAGCTCCAGGAGGATCTCGCCGAGCGGATCGTGGCCACCGGCTGCCACGGCGTCATCATCGACATCACCGCGCTGGACATCGTCGACTCCTTCGTCGGGCGGATGCTCTCCACCATCGCGTCGATCTCCAAGGTGCTCGACGCGGAGACGGTGGTGGTCGGGATGCGCCCAGCCGTCGCCATCACCCTGGTCGAGCTGGGGCTGTCGTTGAACGGCATCCGTACCGCTCTGAACGTCGAGCGGGGCATGGAGCTGATCGCGGCGGCTCGCGGCGATGAGCTAGACGACCAGCTTGACGACGACCCGGACGCCGAGACGGCCCGGCTGTGACCGCGGGCATCGACGTGGGCCACCCGCAGGCGCAGTCGATCCAGGGCGATGAGGACGTGGTCCGCGTCCGACAGTTGGTCCGCGCCGTGGCGGTGGCGGTCAAGCTGTCCCTGGTCGACCAGACCAAGGTGGTCACCGCGGCGAGCGAGCTGGCCCGCAACACCCTGGTGTACGGCGGTGGTGGCTCCGTCGAGGTGACCATCGTGGACAACGGCCGACGTAAGGGCGTACGGATCGTCTTCGCCGACTCCGGGCCCGGCATCGCCGATCTCGACCTGGCCCTGACCGACGGCTACACCACCGGCGGCGGCCTCGGCCTCGGGCTCAGCGGGTCTCGACGGCTGGTTGACGATTTCGAGATCGAGACGTCTCCGGAAACCGGCACGCGCATCACGGTCACCAAGTGGTCCCGGTGAACGGGGACCCGATCACCGACAGCGGCCTCTGGTTCCGGGTGGAGGCCAGCAGCACGGCCAGCGCCGTACGCCGTGCCGCCGAACGCCTGGGCGCACAGCTGGAGATGGCTCCGGCGCGCATCGCCGACCTGGCCATCGTCGCGGCCGAGCTGACCAGCAACCTCGTCAAGCACGCCGACGAGGGCACCCTGCTGCTCCGGCCGGTGCGCCGTGCCGGAGAGGCCGGCGTGGAGTTGGTGGCCATCGACTCCGGGCCCGGCATGGCCGACCTGACCGTCTCGTCCCAGGACGGGCACTCCACCACCGGCACGCTCGGCATCGGCCTCGGCGCCATCGTCCGGCAGGCCAGCTGGTTCGACGCGTACTCCCTGCCAGGTCGGGGCACCGTCCTCGCCGTGCAGGTCTGGCCGGCGGCGCCGGCCCGACCGTCCTGGGCCGGCGCCCTCACCCGGCCGCTGACCGGCGAGACGGTCAGTGGCGACGGGTACGCCGTCCGGGTCGCCGACGGGCGGCACCAGGTGCTGGTCAGCGACGGCCTCGGGCACGGCCCCCTGGCCGCCGCCGCGACCGAGGCGGCGCTCGCCGCGTTCCGTGACGCGCCGGCCAGTCCACCCGCGGCGGTGGTCAGCCACCTGCACCGATCCATGTCGTACACCCGAGGCGCGGCGCTGGCGGTGGCCGAGTTGGTGCCCGAGGAGGGCGTGCTGCACTACGCCGGCCTGGGCAACATCGCCGGAATGGTCGTCGAGGGCAACGGTCAGCGTCGTGGGCTGGTGTCGCTGCCCGGTATCGCCGGGCACCAACGCCCCACGGTCCGGGGCTACGACTATCCGTTCGGTCCCGGCGCGCTGCTGGTGATGCACAGCGACGGCGTGGTCGACCGCTGGCGGATGACCGACTACCCCGATATCGCCGAACGGTCCCCGCTCGTGGTGGCGGCGACCCTGCTGCGCGACGCCGGGATACGCCGTGACGACGCCTGCGTTCTGGTCGCGAGGTCCTGGACATGAGCGGGGCGTCGGCCGGGCTGCCGCTGTTGCAGATGACGCTGCGGGTCGAGCAGGACATCTTCGTGATCCGTCAGCGGGGCCGGGAGGTCGCCGCGGTGGTGGGTCTGGAACACCAGGACCAGGTCCGGATCGCCACCGCGCTCAGCGAGGTCGCCCGGGACCTGCTCCGCGCGTGCGGTGGCGCGGACGTGTCCTTCGACATCGACGCCGGCGCCGACGGCCGGTTCCACCTGCGCGCCGACCTCGCCCCGGTGACCCCCCTGCCCGACGGCAGATACGAGCCGCAGTCCGGTGCGGTGTCCCGACTGGTCGACAGACTGAGCGCGGCGACCGTCGAGGGGGTTACGGTCGTGAGGATGTCCCGACGAGTCCCGGCCAACGCGCCGACGCCGACCCCGGAGCGCCTCGCCGAGTTCCGTGCCGAACTCGGTCTGAGCGCGCCGAGTAGCGCGCTGGACGAGCTGACCGTGCAGAACGGGCAGCTCATCGCGGCTCTCGACGAGGTACGCAGCCAGCGCGACGAGCTGGCCGTCCTGAACGACGAGCTGGCGGAGACCAACCGCGGCGTGCTGGCGCTCTACAACCAGCTCACCGAGGAGCTGGAGGAGACCAACCGGGGAGTCGTCGCCCTCTACGCCGAGCTGGACGAGAAGTCGGCCCAGCTGCGCGCGGCGAGCGAGTCGAAGAGCCGGTTCCTGGCGAACGTGAGCCATGAGCTGCGCGCCCCGGTCACCGCGATCATCGGGTTGGGGCGGCTGCTCTCCGACTCCGCCTCCGACCCGCTCACCGCCGAGCAGGCCCGTCAGGTCGGTCTGATCCGTTCCTCGGCGGCCGACCTGCTCGGGCTGGTCAACGAGCTGCTGGATCTGGCCAAGGCGGAGTCCGGCCGGATCGAGCCCGACTGGGCGGACATCGATCTGCGCCCGGTCTTCGGGCAACTGCGCGGTACGCTGCGCGCCCTGGCCACCAGGCCAGAGGTCGAGTTGGTGGTGGAGGAGCCGGTCGCGCCAGCCGTCCTGCGTACCGACGAGGTGCTGCTCGGCCAGGTGCTGCGCAACCTGCTGCACAACGGGCTGAAGTTCACCGAGCGCGGCGAGGTGCGGCTGCGAGCCCAGCGGCGTGACGACCGGTGGATCTTCGAGGTCAGCGACACCGGCCCGGGCATCGCCCCCGAGCTGCACGATCGGATCTTCGAGGAGTTCTACCAGGTGCCGGGCGCCACCCGGGTCGGCGGCACCGGCCTCGGCCTGCCGTACGCCCGGCGGTTGGCGACCCTGCTCGGGGGGACGCTCGAGCTGACCAGCGAACCGGGCCGGGGCAGCACCTTCACGGTTTCGCTCCCCACCGGCGGAGTGTGACGGTGGACGGCGGGCCGGCGACCGTCCTGGTGGTCGATGACAGCCGTACCAAGCGGTACCTGCTCGTCAGCTGGCTGACCCGGGCCGGGTTCACCGTGCTGGAGGCGGAGAACGGCGGGGACGCGCTCGCCCGGGTCGACACGGACCGGATCGACCTGGTGGTGCTCGACGTACGGCTGCCCGACCTGAGCGGCTACGAGGTGTGCGAGCGGATCAAGGCTGCGCATCCCGCGATGCCGGTGATCCACGTGTCCGCGCACGCCGTGGACGTGGCCGACCGCGCCCAGGGGTTGACCCGAGGTGCGGACGCCTACCTCACCGAGCCGATCGAGCCGGAAGAGTTGATCGCCACCACCCGCGCGGTGCTGCGCTACTACCGGGCCCGGCAGCGCGCCGAACTGCTCGCCGAGCGGCTGCTCGGGCTCGCCGACACGACCGTGGCGGTGCACGCCGCGCCGGACTTCACGCGGCTGCTCGAAGTCGCAGCGGCGGGCGCTGCGGAGATCTTCAAGAGCCCGGCGGCGGTGATCGCCGAGACGTTCGACGGCGACTGCCTCGCCGGGATCTGCACCGGCCCGGGTGCTGAGGCGGCGGTCGTGCCGTGGGTCGTCGACGACACCGGGGTCCGGACCGGCGCCACGGTCCGGGTGGAGGCTCCGACGAACTGGGCGCTGCTCGACTGGCCGGCCGACGACTCGGTGACGGTGGCCGCTGCCCGGCTGCGGGAGGACCGCGCCCCGCTGTACGTGGTGGTCCCGACCGCCACCCAGACCGCCCGGACCCCGGTGCTCGTGCAGCTCGCCCAGGCGGTGGCGGCGGCGGTGGAGGCGCAGCGCTCGTTCGACGAGGAGCACCGCATCGCCGTCACTCTCCAACGCAGCCTGCTCCCGCGCCGGCTGCCCGAGGTGGCCGGGCTGGATCTCGCGGTGCGTTACGAGCCGGCGAGCGCGCAGACCGAGGTGGGCGGTGACTTCTACGAGCTGGTGATGCTCGACGGGCATCTCCTGCTGGCGATCGGCGATGTGGCAGGCCACTCGCTGCACGCGGCCACCGTGATGGCCGAGCTGCGGCACGCCGTGCGGGCGTACGCGGTCGAGGGGCACCAGCCCGGCGAGATCCTGCACCGGGTCAACGAGTTGATGCGGACCCTGTTGCCGAACGAGCTGGCCACGCTCTGCGTGCTGCTGCTGCACCCGCCGACCGGGCGGGTCCGGCTGGCCAGCGCCGGCCATCTGCCGCCGGTGCTCACCATGGACGGCAAGATCGAGTTCGTGCAGCACTCGGCGCCGCTGCTCGGCGTCCGCGCGCCCCGCCCGGCCGACCTGGAGTTCGTGCTGCCCGCCGGGGCCACGCTGGTGTTCTACACCGACGGGTTGATCGAGCGCCGGGACGCCACCATCGACGAGGGAATGGCCGCGCTCGCCGCGGTGGTGGGCACGGTGGACGAGGATCTGGACCGGTTCTGTGGTCGGCTGCTGGCGGAGCTCGCCCCGACGAAGATCCACGACGACGTGGCAGTGGTCGTCCTGCGCCGCCGCTGAGTCGACGCCACTGGACCGACCGGGCGTACGCGGCAAGTGACACAACGGCCGCCCGCTCGACGGCGCTGAAGCCGGTGGCGGTGGTCGACGGCCCGCAAGATGGGCGTCCTCGCCGACCCGACGCCCACCGCCGCCAACGCGCCCAACCTCCACCCCACCCACCGACCATTCGCGTGATCATGAAGTTATTGCCCGCCGCATCGGCGCGTCGCGGCAATAACTTCATGATCACCGGGGGCCAGGGTGGGGGGTGGGTGTGGGGGGTGGTTGACAGGGGTATTCGCTGAGTGAATAGTGGTTGGGGTGTCGACGCCCCACGTTCTGCTCGGGTTGCTCGCCGGGGGCAGTCGGCACGGATACGAGCTCAAGCGGGCGCACGACGAGCGGCTGCCCCGGGCTCGGCCGCTGGCCTTCGGGCAGGTCTACGCGACCCTTGGCCGTCTCGAACGCGACGGCCTGGTCGCCGCCGCCGGCCAGGACCGGGCGTCCGGTCCGGACCGCACGGCGTACGCGTTGACCGGCGAGGGGCGGTCCACCCTGGATGTCTGGCTCTCCACCGTGGAGACCCCGATGCCGTACGTGGCCAGCACGCTCTTCACCAAGGTCATGGTGGCGCTGCTGGTCGCCGACGTCGACCGGGCCCGGTCGTACCTGATCGCCCAGCGCTCCGCGCACACCGCCCGGCTGCGTGAGCTGACCTCGGTCAAGACCGACCCGGCCGCCACGCTCAGCGACGTGATCGCCGTCGACTTCGCCATCGCCCACCTCGACGCGGACCTGCGGTGGTTGCACACCACCCTGGGCCGGGTCGCCGACTGGCACCGGGAGGTGCATCCGTGACGCAGCTCCAGGCTCGCGGCGTGGTTCGCTCGTACGGCCCATCGCCCGCCCTGCGTGGCGTGACACTCGACGTGGCCGAGGGCGAGATCGTCGCGGTCACCGGTCCGAGTGGTTGCGGCAAGTCGACCCTGTTGCACTGCCTGGCGGGGATCCTCCGGCCGGACGCGGGCGAGGTCACCTGGCGCGGCCAACGGATCGACACCTGGTCGGAGGCGGACCGGTCCCGGTTGCGCCGCACCGAGTTCGGGGTGTTGTTCCAGTTCGGTCAGCTGGTCGCCGAGTTGACCGCTGCCGAGAACGTCGGACTTCCGCTGCTCCTCGCCGGCACGGGGCGGCGAGAGGCGCGGACGGCGGCACTCACCTGGCTGGAGCGGTTCGGCGTGGCCGATCTGGCTGAGCTCCGGCCAGGTGAGATGTCCGGCGGTCAGCAGCAGCGCTGCGCAACCGCACGGGCGCTGGTCACCGAGCCTCAGGTGCTCTTCGCCGACGAGCCGACCGGCGCGCTGGACACGCTCACCGGTGAGCAGGTGCTCACCCAGTTGGTCCGGCTCGCCCGCGAGCAACGCACCTCCGTCGTGCTGGTCACCCATGAGCCGCGGATCGCCGCGTACGCCGATCGGGAGATCGTGCTGCGCGACGGCCTGGTGGACCACACCGGTCTGGGCCTCGACCTGCCGGTGGTCGGCGGCCAGCGGTGAGGCCTGCGACGCTGGTCCGGCTGGCGCTGGCGGGAAATCGCACCGACACGACCCGGGTGGTGCTCACCGCTCTCAGTGCTCTGCTGGCGACCCTGGCCGGGCTGGCGGCGCTCACCGTGCTGGCCATCCCGAAACCCGCCGGTGACGCCTACGTGCAGTCCGAGCAGTACCGCAACGCGTTGCTGCGGGAGCCGGGGCTGCGCGGTGGGACGGTGTTCGCGCTGCTCATGCTGGCCATTCCGGTGCTGGCGCTGGCCGGCCAGTGTGCCCGGCTCGGCGCACCGGCCCGGGACCGGCGGCTGGCCGCGCTCCGGCTGGCTGGCGCCACCCCGGGTCAGGTGACGCGCCTGGCAGTGCTGGAGACCGGCCTGGCGAGCCTGCTCGGCACGCTCGCCGGGTTGGGTGTCTATCTCGGCGGCCGGGAGGTGCTGCACCGGCCGGACGCGCAGGGCCGGTTGGCGCTGCCCACCGATGTGCTGCCGTCGACCGGCCCGCTGGTCGCGGTGGTGCTGGGCCTGCCGGTGATCGCGGCACTGGCGACGGCCGTGATGCTGCGTACGGTCACCACCAGCCCGCTCGGGGTGAGCCGCAAGGTCGCCCGGGTGCGTGGTCCGCGTCCGTGGGCGGGACTGCTGATCGGGCTGGGGGTGCTCTCCTTCGCCGCGGTCCCTCCCGTGGCGTACCGCTTCAGCGGCAACGAGCTGCTGCTGCGCTGGCTGGTACCGCTGCTGTACACGGCGGGCGGCCTGGTGGCGATGGTCGGGGTGGTGATCGGCACGGGCTGGATCTCGTACACCTGCGGGCGGTTGCTGCGTCAGCACGCCCGCCGCGCACCGGCGCTGCTCGCGGCGGGACGGCTGATGGCCGACCCGTGGGCGGGCAGCCGTACGCTCGCGGCGCTGCTGTCCGCCGTGATCTTCGGGGCCGGCGCGGCAGCGCTGCGCGCCTACTTCGTCGCCCGGGACACGCTCGAACGGGAGCAGAACCTGCGCGCCGGCGTGGACGAGGGCTCCGACCCGTTCTACCTGTCGACCATGGATCTGGTCGACGCCGCGGTGGCGGTGGCGGTGCTGATCGCGGCCGGCGGGCTGGTCGTCGCACTGGTCGAGGGCATCGTCGCCCGTCGACGGGCCTACGCCGCGCTGGTCGCCACCGGGGTGCCCCGCGGCACGCTGAGCCGCTCCGTGGCCTGGCAGGCCCTCGCGCCGGCGGTGCCGGCGATCCTGCTCGCGCTCAGCGTGGGAGCGATGGTCGGCCGAGGGTCCTTTCCGACGGTGGCGAGCGGAGACTCGTCGGCGGAGGTCTGCGAGGCCACGGCGGCGCTCTGCAGCGATCCGGCCACCCGTGGGCAGTACACCCGGGTGGTGCACACCGCCGGTGTCGAGCGCGCTGTCGCCGTACCCCTGGAGCACCTGGCCTGGCTCGGTGCCGGCGCGTTGGCGGCGGTGCTGGTGACGGTCGGTGTCGGCCTGCTCTTCCTGCGCGTGAGCATCGCGGTGGACGAGCTGCGCACGACGTGAGCCGAGGCGACCCGGGCGGTCAGGTCGAGAGCAGGCTGGCGGAGAGCGCGACAAGCGTGCCGACGACGGCCGAGCAGCAGCAGACCAGGAGGCCGGCTACCACCGCGAGGATCAGCCACACCCGGCGGTCACGGGCCACGGCCGCGATGGTCGGCCGGCGGACCTCCTCGGCCGGTCCGTCGTCGCCCTGCGTAACCCCGGTCACCCTGGCAGTCTAGGCCCGACCTGCCGGCGTGATCGCGCTCGATCCTGGATGCGGTGGGCTCCCCGGGCCGTCGAGGGGCCCACTTCCACGATCGAGCGCGATCATCGCCTGGCGTGGCCGAGTCAGGCGCGGCCGATGCGGTCCAGGATCCAGGCGCTGACGAAGGCCTCCTCACGCCAGGAGTCGTAGCGGCCACTCGGGCCACCGTGCCCGGCGCCCATCTCGGTCTTGAGCAGGTAGTCGCCGGCCGGGGCGGTCGCCCGCAGCCGCGCGATCCACTTCGCCGGCTCGGAGTAGAGCACCCGCGTGTCGTTGAGGCTGGTCACCGCGAGGATCGCCGGATAGTCCACCGCGACAACGTTCTCGTACGGCGTGTAGGACTTCATGTACGCGTACACCTCGGGGTCGTCGAGGGGGTTGCCCCACTCCTCCCACTCGGTGACGGTCAGTGGCAGTGACGGGTCGAGGATCGAGGTGAGCGCGTCCACGAACGGCACCTGCGCGACGATCCCGGTGAACGCGTCCGGGGCGAGGTTGGCGACCGCGCCCATCAACAGACCGCCGGCCGAGGCGCCCCGGGCGACCAGCCGGTCACTGGCCGTCCAGCCGGCCTTGACCAGGTGTCGGGCGCACGCCACGAAGTCGGTGAAGGTGTTCTTCTTGGCCAGCAGCTTGCCCTGGTCGTACCAGCGTCGGCCCAGCTCGCCGCCGCCCCGCGTGTGCGCCACCGCGAAGATGACGCCCCGGTCCAGCAGGGACAGCCGGGACACCGAGAACCACGGGTCCATGCTGGCCTCGTACGAGCCGTAGCCGTACAGCACACAGGGGGCCGAGCCGTCGCGGGGCGTACCGACCCGGTAGACCAGCGAGATCGGCACCCGGGTGCCGTCGTCGGCCAGCGCCCAGTCGCGGTGCTGCTCGTACTCGGCCGGGTCAAACGGCCGGCCGTCCGGGCCGGGCAGCACCGGCTTCTGCTTGCGCAGCACCATCTGCCGGGTCACCAGGTCGTAGTCGTAGATCGAGTCGGGGGTGACCAGCGAGGAGTAGCGCAGCCGGACCTGCCCGGTGCGGTACTCCGGGTTGGCGTCCAGCCCGACGCTGTAGAGCGGCTCGGGGAAGTCGATGTCGTATGCGTCGTCGCTGCCCACCGGCAACACCCGAAGCCCGGTGAGCCCCTCGGTGCGCAGGGACACCACCAGGTGGTTCGCGAACGCGTCGACGGCCTCCAGCCGGGTGCCCGGGGTGTGCTCGATCAGCGGCACCCAGTCGCCGGGTACGTCGGCCGAGGTGAACGCCAGCGCGAAGTCCTCCGCGCCGTCGTTGTGCAGGATCAGGAAGCGGTGGCCGTGGTGCTCCACCGCGTATTCGACGCCTTGGCGGCGGGGCGCGATCACGGCGGGCGCGCCGGTCGGGTTGCCGGCCGGGATCACCAACACCTCGCTGGTGATCTTGCTGTGGATGTCGATCAGGATGAACTTCTCCGACCGGGTCAGCTCCACGCCCACCCAGAACCGCTCGTCGTCCTCCTGGTGGACCACGACGTCGTCAGCGGCAGCGGCGCCGATGGTGTGCCGCCAGACCCGGTTGGGCCGCCAGGCGTCGTCCACCGTCACGTAGAACAGCGCCGACGCGTCGGCCGACCAGGCGGTGCCGTAGAACGTGTCCGGCACCTCGTCCGGCAACAGCTCGCCGGTGCTCAGGTCCTTTACCCGCAGGGTGAACCGCTCGTCGCCGGAGAAGTCCGTCGAGTACGCCAGCCAGCGGCCGTCCGGGCTGACGTCGAACGCGCCGAGGGAGAAGAATTCGTGCCCCTCGGCGAGCTGGTTGCCGTCGAGCAGCACCTCCTCGCCGTCCAGGGGTACGCCGTCGACGCTGACCGGCGGCTCGGTCTCGCCGTCGCGGACCGCGCGCCGGCAGTGCACCTCGTACTGCTGGCCCTCGATCGTCCGGGTGTAGTACCAGTACCCGCCCTTGCAGGTCGGCACGGACAGGTCAGATTCCTGGGTGCGCTGGCGGGTCTCCTCGAACAGCTCCGCCCGGAGGGCGGCCAGGTGCGCGGTGCGCTCCTCGGTGTACGCGTTCTCAGCCGTCAGGTAGGCGATCGTCTCCGGGTCGTCCTTGGCGGCGAGCCAGGCGTACTCGTCGATGACGGTGTCGCCGTGGTGGGTGCGCTCGGCGGGCACCCGCTTCGCCGCGGGCGGGGCAGTCTCGGTGGTCACGGCGGCCACGTTACCGGCCGGCCGACGCCGCGCGGCGGACCAGCGGCATCTCGATCGCCATCACCACATCATTCGAACACATGTACGATAGCCGGCATGGCGGCAGCAGCGAGTTCCCTCGGCCGGTCCGGCGCTATCGAGATCACCCGGCGGTTGACGGCGATCTGCGGTCCGCCGTTCGCCCGGCTCGCCGGGCCGGCCGACGAGGTGGCCGGGCAGCCGGCTCGCTGGGTGGCCGTGCCGGGTGGCCCACACGCCGCGGCCGAGGTGCTGCGGTTGGCCGCCGCGCACGACTTCGCGGTGGTGCCGCGCGGCGCCGGCACGAAGATCGACTGGGGTGCCACCCCCACGCAGGTCGACATCCTGCTCGACACCGGCCGGCTGGCGGGCATCGGTCACGAGCCGGTGGGCGCGCCGGTGGCCGAGGTGGGCGCGGGCACCCCACTGCGGGCCGTGCAGGCCACTCTGGAACGCACCGGGCAGCGGCTCGCCATGGACGCCCCGTCACCCGGCGCGACTCTGGGCGGGGTGCTCGCCGCCGGGGAGGCCGGCCCGCTCCGGCACCGCCACGGCAGCCCTTGCGACCAGCTCATCGGGGTCCGCTATCTGGGTGCCGACGGTGAGCTGGTCAGCGCCGGTGGCGGCGCACCCGGGCTCGACCTGGCCCGGCTGCTCTGCGGCTCGCAGGGCGCGCTCGGCGTGCTGGTCTCGGCGAGCCTGCGGGTGCAGCCGGTGCCGGCCAGCCGGCTCTGGGTGTCCCGGCCGGTGTGGACCCCGCTGGAGGTGCACGACCTGGTCCGGATGATCCTCGCCGCCCGACTGGAGCCGGCGGCCATCGAGCTGGACCTGCCCGCCGGGGCACCCCGGCCGCGCACTCCGTACCCGCCCGGCCACCCGGCCGCGACCGCCCGGGAGCGCCATCCGTCGATGTCCGGGCGGTCCAGCGCCCCGTCCCGGGCGGGCAGCCTGGTGGTGCTGCTGGAGGGCGGCCCGGCCGACGTCACCGAGCGCGCCGAACGACTGGTCGGCCTGCTGCACGGGGAGGCGACGGTCACCCACTCCGCGCCGCCGTGGTGGCGCCGCTACCCGTTCGCGCCCGGCGACACGGCGTTGCGCCTGGAGGTGCCGATCACCGACCTGCACGCCGCCGTCTACGCGCTGCGCGACGCGGCCGGTTCCCCCGTGCCGGTGCGCGGCTCCGCCGGGCTGGGCGTGGTGCACGCGGCGCTGCCCGGCACGCTGGCCCCCGACCGGGTGGCGTCCATCCTGGCCGCCGTCCGTGGGGTGCTGCTGGCCCGGCAGGGCCGCTGCGTGGTGGTCTCCGCTCCCGCTGCGGTCCGGCAGGCCGTCGACCTGTGGGGCGAGCTGGCCGGCCTGGCCCGCCTGCACGCCGCGAAGGAGCACCTCGACCCGGGGCACCGCCTCGCCCCGGGCCGCCTCCCCGGCGGCGGGTGACCCAGCGCCGCCACGGCGAGCGCCAGCGGCTCGACGTCCGCCGGTCAGACCTTGTCGTTGCGGAGCACCAGCAGGGCGATGTCGTCCCGGGGTGGCTCGACCGAGAAGTTGATCGCGGCGGCGCGCAGTCGGGCGGCTACCACGTCGGCCGAGTACCCGGCCAGTGGCGCTGCGGCGTCGCGCAGCCGGTCGGTGCCGAACAGCTCCCGGCCACGCCGTCGCTCGGTGACCCCGTCGGTGTAGAAGATCAGCGAGTCGCCCGGGGCAAGCGTGATCTCCGCCGTCGGCGAGATGATCGTGTCGAGCAGGCCCAACGCCGTCCCTCCGGTGCCGACGAACCGGGCGCCGCCCGCGCCGGCCAGCAGCACCGGCCGGTCGTGCCCGGCCAGGTGCAGCGAGACGTCCAGTTGGCCGCCGTCGCCCACCCCGACCGCCGCGAGGGCCAGCGTGCAGTACCGGCCGCCGCCCCGCTCGACAAGCGTCTCGTTGAGCCGGGCCAGTGCCTCCGGCAGTGGCTTGCCGTCGCCGACCAGCACGCGGATCACGTCCCGGACGAGGCCGGTCACGGCGGCTGCCTGCACCCCCTTGCCCGAGACGTCCCCGATGACCACGAGCCAGCGCCCGTCGGGCAGCGGCACCACGTCGTAGAAGTCGCCGCCCACCTCCGCGTCGTCGCCCGTCGGGACGTACTCGGCGGCGAAGCCGATCCCGTCCACCACCGGCAGCACGGGCGGCAGCAGGGATTGCTGGAGCGCCTGCGCGACCCGCCGACGTTCGGCGTGGATCCGGGCGTTCTCGATGGCCAGCGCGGCGCGGCGGGCCACGTCCTCCAGCACGGCCATCTGGTCCGGGTCGTGCCGGTGTCGTTGGTGCCGGCCCACTGCCAGGGTGCCGAGCCGCTGACCGCGCACGATCAGTGGGACCGCGAAGCCCTCCATCGGCCCGCCGAGCGGGATCTGCGCCGCACCGCGGGACGCCCCGCGCAGTCGGGCCTGGATGGAATCCGGGCCGGTCTCCGCCAGCACCTTGTGCAACTGCGGCAACGCCGACTCGTCGGCGTGACTGGCCGCCGCCAGCCGGAGCCGACCCCACTCGTCGGTGGTGTGCACCGCGCACCACTGGCCGAGCCGGGGCACCACGAGCTGCGGGATCAGCGCCATCGTCAGCTCGACGTCCAACGACTGCGCCAGCAGTTCGCTGACCTCGGCCAGGAACGTCAACCACGCCTGCCGGCGGACGTCGGCCCGGCGCAGCCGGTCGTTCTCCAGGTGCAGCGACAACCGCTCGGCGGTGAGCACCGCCAGCGGCCGGGCGTACGCCGACGGCGCCGTGTCCAGCTCCAGCTCACCGGCGTACGGGCGCTGCACGGTCAACGGCACCCGGAGCAGTTCGCTGCCGGGGCGGGGCTGTCGGCCGAAGCGGGCCAGCAGTTGTGGGCCCTGCCCGTCGCCCCGGTCCAGGCGGATCGTGCCGCCGGCCGCGCCCACCATCTCGGCGACCCGGCTGAGCAGGCTGGCGGCGAAGTCGGGCAGCGGATCGTCGGCGTGCACGTCGGGAGCGGTCTGCATAAGTTCGCTCATGGCACCGGCGCTCGGCGCGGAGTTGTCGGCGGCATCGGCCGTCGTCGACGTACCCCCGGAGCTGGCCTCGGCCGGCGCGTTGGCCCCGGGCCGGTCCAGCCGGAACCAGACGCCCTTGCCGGTGGGCAGGTACGTGGTGCCCCAGCGGCTGGCGAAGTGGTCGACCAGCAGCAGCCCTCGACCTCGCTCCGAGACCTCGTTGATCTCCGTTGCGTCGTTGCGGCTGCCGATGGTCAGCTCGTCGTCGCCGGAGCCGGGCGCGAAGTCGGAGACGGTCACGGACAGCCCGGCCTCGTCCGCGATGACCTCGATGTCCAGTTCGGTACGGGCGTGCTCGACGGCGTTGGTGGTCAGCTCGGTGGTGAGCAGCAGCGCCTCGTTGGCCAGTTCGTCCAGGTGCGCCTCGGTCAGCACCGAGCGGACGACGGCACGGGCGGCGGCGGGTGTACGGCGGTCAGCGGGCAGGCGGACACGCCGGACCGCCCCGTTCCGGGCCTCGGCCGTCGCAGGCCCCGCCTCGGCTGACACTCTCGTATCCTCTACCGTCCCCCACCCGAGTGCCAAGCCGATCAACGATCGTCGGCCAGGCGGCCCGGTCGGTCGATGCGACGGATGGGCGGATCGAGGTCGGTGCGACAGGTCTGGCGTCCGGGCGAGGTCTGGGGTTGGCCGTGCCGGTCTGAGGGCTACGGATTGCCAGCCGGATGCCGCTCGGCGGGTCGCGCACCCTGGCACCACGGCGAACGCGGGCACAATATGGGGTGCCGGTGTGTCCGCAGGGCCGGTGCCCCCGAGTGGAGCGAGGAATGATGACCACGGCGAAGCAGTCGGTGGCGGATCCGTCCGCGCCCGACCACGAGGCGCTCCTCGGTGAGTTGACCGAGGCGCTGCGACGGGTCCGTCGCGGCGACCTGAAGGTCCGGCTTCCCCGCCGCGCCGGTACTGCCGGTGAGGTGGCGGACGCCTTCAACGAGGTGGTCTCGGTCCAGGAGCGGCAGTACCTGGACCTGCGGCGGATCAGTCGGATCGTCGGTCGGGACGGCCGGCTCACCGAACGGCTCGACGACGAGGGGTTGGACGGCGCCTGGGCGGAGGCGCAGCGGACCGTCAACTCGCTGATCGACGACCTGGGCCGGCCGACGACCGAGATCGCCCGGGTCATCGTGGCGGTCGCGGACGGCGATCTGTCCCAGCACATGGCCCTGGAGATCGACGGGCGGCCGCTGCGCGGCGAATATCTGCGGATCGGCCGCACGGTCAACACGATGGTCGACCAGCTCTCGTCGTTCTCCAACGAGGTGACCCGGGTGGCCCGTGAGGTGGGCACCGAGGGCAAGCTGGGCGGCCAGGCCGATGTGCGGGGCGTCGCCGGCACCTGGAAGGACCTCACCGACTCGGTCAACACCATGGCGTCGAACCTGACCGGCCAGGTGCGGTCGATCTCGCAGGTGGCGACCGCGGTGGCCAAGGGCGACCTGTCGCAGAAGATCACGGTCAGCGCGCGGGGCGAGGTCGCCGAGCTGGCCGACACCATGAACTACCTCACCGACACGCTGCGGCTCTTCGCCGAGCAGGTGACCCGGGTGGCGCGCGAGGTGGGCACCGAGGGCAAGCTCGGCGGTCAGGCCGAGGTGCCGAACGTGGCCGGCACCTGGAAGGACCTGACCGACAGCGTCAACTCGATGGCGTCCAACCTGACGGCCCAGGTCCGCAACATCGCCCAGGTGTCGACGGCGGTGGCGCGGGGTGACCTGTCGCAGAAGATCACGGTGGCGGCGCAGGGCGAGATCCTGGAGCTGAAGGACACCGTCAACACGATGGTGGATCAGCTGTCGTCGTTCGCCGACGAGGTGACCCGGGTCGCCCGCGAGGTCGGCATCGAGGGCAAGCTGGGCGGCCAGGCGCAGGTGCGCGGGGTCTCCGGCACCTGGCGGGACCTCACCGAGAACGTCAACCAGCTGGCCGGCAACCTGACCAGCCAGGTGCGCAACATCTCGCAGGTGTCGACGGCGGTGGCGCGGGGTGACCTGTCGCAGAAGATCACGGTGGACGCGCAGGGCGAGATCCTGGAGCTGAAGAACACCGTCAACACGATGGTGGACCAGCTCTCGTCGTTCGCCGACGAGGTGACCCGGGTGGCCCGTGAGGTGGGCACTGAGGGCAAGCTGGGTGGTCAGGCCCAGGTCAAGGGCGTCAGTGGTACGTGGCGGGACTTGACCGACAACGTGAACTCGATGGCGTCGAACCTGACCAGTCAGGTCCGCAACATCGCCTCGGTGACAACGGCGGTGGCGAAGGGCGACCTGTCGCAGAAGATCACGGTGGACGCGCGGGGCGAGATCCTGGAGTTGAAGTCCACGGTCAACACGATGGTGGATCAGCTGTCGTCGTTCGCCGACGAGGTGACCCGGGTCGCGCGTGAGGTGGGCACCGAGGGCAAGCTGGGCGGTCAGGCGCAGGTGCGCGGGGTCGCCGGCACCTGGCGGGACCTGACCGACAACGTGAACTCGATGGCGTCCAACCTGACCGCCCAGGTCCGCAACATCGCCCAGGTCTCGACGGCGGTGGCGAAGGGCGACCTGAGCCAGAAGATCACGGTGGACGCGCGGGGCGAGATCCTGGAGCTGAAGTCCACGGTCAACACGATGGTGGACCAGTTGTCGTCGTTCGCCGACGAGGTGACCCGGGTCGCGCGTGAGGTGGGCACTGAGGGCAAGCTGGGTGGTCAGGCCCAGGTCAAGGGCGTCAGTGGTACGTGGCGGGACTTGACCGACAACGTGAACTCGATGGCGTCGAACCTGACCAGTCAGGTCCGCAACATCGCCTCGGTGACCACGGCCGTGGCGAAGGGCGACCTGTCGCAGAAGATCACGGTGGACGCGCAGGGCGAGATCCTGGAGCTGAAGTCCACGGTCAACACGATGGTGGACCAGCTCTCGTCGTTCGCCGACGAGGTGACCCGGGTGGCCCGCGAGGTCGGCATCGAGGGCAAGCTCGGCGGTCAGGCGCAGGTGAAGGGCGTCTCCGGCACCTGGCGGGACCTCACCGAGAACGTCAACCAGCTCGCCTCGACGCTTACCACCCAGTTGCGGGCCATCGCCCAGGTGTCCACGTCGGTGACCCGGGGTGACCTGACCCAGCGGATCGCGGTGAAGGCGCAGGGCGAGGTCGCCGAGCTGAAGGACAACATCAACCAGATGATCGTCACCCTCCGGGAGACGACCAAGAAGAACGCCGAGCAGGGCTGGCTGGACTCCAACCTGGCCCGGATCGGTGGCCTGTTGCAGGGCCAGCGTGACCTGGGCGAGGTCTGCCGCATGATCATGACGGAGGTGACGCCGCTGGTCGACGCCCAGCTCGGCGCCTTCTTCCTGGCCGACGAGACCGACGGCAGCGTGCGGCTGCGGCTGACCTCGTCCTACGGGTACGTGGCGCGCGGGCACGACGTCACCTTCGGCCCGGGTGAGGGGCTGGTCGGCCAGACCGCGCTGTCCCGCCGGACGATCCGGGTCAGCGCCTCCCCGAACAGCCGGCTCACCCTGCGCTCCGGCCTGGCCGAGACGCCCCCGTCCGACCTGGTGGTGCTCCCCGTGCTCTTCGAGGGGGAACTGCTCGGGGTGATCGAGTTCGCCAGTGTGGCGGCCTTCTCCGAGCTGCACCTGTCGTTCCTGGAGCGGCTGGTTCTCACCATCGGTGTCGCGGTCAACACCATCCAGGCCAACCGGCGTACGGAGGAGCTGCTGGCCCAGTCGCAGCGGCTCGCGCACGAGCTTCAGGAGCAGTCCGCGGAGTTGCAGCGCACCAACGCCGAGCTGGAGGAGAAGGCCACCCTGCTCTCCGAGCAGAAGGGCAACATCGAGACGAAGAACCGGGAGATCGAGCTGGCCCGGCTCGGCCTGGAGGAGAAGGCGCAGCAGCTCACCCGGGCATCGGCGTACAAGTCGGAGTTCCTGGCCAACATGAGCCACGAGCTGCGTACGCCGTTGAACTCGTTGCTGCTGCTGGCGCGACTGCTGGCGGAGAACTCGGAGCAGAACCTCAACCCGAAGCAGATCGAGTTCGCGCGGACCATCCACAGTGCCGGCTCGGACCTGCTCTCGTTGATCGACGACATCCTGGACCTGTCCAAGATCGAGGCGGGTCGGATGGACGTCGAGCCGACCGAGATCCGGTTCGCCGAGATCCGCGGCTACGTCGAGCAGGCGTTCGCGCCACAGGCCGAGGAGAAGAACCTGGACTTCCAGGTACGGGTGAGCAAGGATCTGCCGCCGGCGCTGGTCACCGACGCGCAGCGGTTGCAGCAGATCCTGCGCAACCTGCTCTCCAACGCGGTGAAGTTCACCGACAACGGCGCGGTGACGTTGCGGATCGCGCCAGCGGCGGAGAACGCGGTCTTCGACGTGCCGGCGTTGACCAACGCCCAGCAGGTGATCGCGTTCACCGTGATCGACACCGGGATAGGCATCTCCGACGACAAGCTGTCGATCATCTTCGAGGCGTTCCAGCAGGCGGACGGCACGACCAGCCGCCGCTACGGCGGCACCGGCCTGGGGCTGTCGATCAGCCGCGACCTGGCCCGGCTGATCGGTGGCGCCATCACCGTGTCGTCGGCGCCCGGGCAGGGTTCGACGTTCACCCTGTTCGTGCCGCAGGTGCTGGCACCGGACGCGGTGGTCGCGCCCCTGTCGCCGTCGCCGCAGCGCGCCGGCCTGCCGTCGTCGCTGCTGATGCCGCCGCTGGAGCTGCTGCCGGAGCGGCCGGAGGCACCGGTCACCCGTCAGTTGGACGGCGCCACGGTGCTGATCGTGGACGACGACGTCCGCAATGTCTTCGCCCTGACCAGCGCGTTGGAGCTGCACGGCATGACCGTGCTGTACTCGGACAACGGGGCGGACGGCGTCCGCCTGCTGGCCGAGCACCCGGAGGTGGACATCGTGCTGATGGACGCCATGATGCCGGACCAGGACGGATACGAGACGACCCGGCAGATCCGCCGTAACCACCGGTTCGCCGACCTTCCCGTCGTCTTCCTGACCGCGAAGGCGATGCCGGGTGACCGTGAGTCGGCGCTCGCGGCCGGGGGAAGCGACTACATCACCAAGCCGGTCGATCTGGACGATTTGATTGAATTGATGTCGTCCTGGATCAGCGGCAGCCGAAGCAAGGAGATCTCGTGACCCAGATCGCCAAGGCGCTGCTCGTGGACGACCGGCGGGAGAACCTGATGGCCCTGGAGGCGATCCTCCAGGGCCTGCCGGTTCAGTCGGTGGCGGTGGAGAGCGGCGAGGCGGCTCTCAAGCAGTTGTTGGTGGACGACTTCGCGGTGATCCTCTTGGACGCGCAGATGCCGGACATGGACGGCTTCGAGACGGCCAGCCACATCAAGCGCCGCGAGCGGACCCGGCATGTGCCGATCATCTTCCTCACGGCGGCGGACCGGGACGCCCAGCTCGCCCTGCGCGGCTATCAGGTGGGGGCGGTGGACTACCTGACCAAGCCCTTCGACCCGTGGGTGCTGCGGGCCAAGGTGTCGGTCTTCGTCGAGCTGTGGGTGAAGACCCGGCAGTTGGCCGCCCAGTCGGACCTGGTCCGGGAACGCGACACGCAGTGGCGGCGGCTCACCGACGCGGTCGACGAGGCGACGACCCTGCTCCGCTCCGACGACCCGGAGGGCCGGGAGCGGGCGATGGAAATGCTGGAGCAGGCCCGCTGGGGCAGCAACTCCTGACGGCTCCCGCTCTGCCCTCGCCGGTTCAGCCCTCGGCGGGGCGGAGGTGGCCTGGGGTCAGCCGGCGGGCTGGTCGTTGCGGATCATCAGGGCGCTGCGGAGGCCGGTGATGTCCAGGACGCGGATCAGGAAGTCGCCGACGTGGGTGAGCATCAGCAGGCTCTGCGCGCGACTGGCCTTGCGACTGAGCACCACCAGGGTGCCCAGGCCCTGCGAGTCGCAGAAGGTGACGCCCTCAAGGTCGAGCACGATCCGGGGAGGCGGGTCGGCGAGAACCTCGTTGACCACGGTCGAGAGCTGGGAGGCCGTGAGCATGTCGATCTCACCGGCGAGGCGCAGCACTGCTTCGTCGCCTGTCCGGTGAAGCGTGATCGAAAGCTCGGCACGATCCACCCGGTCAGCCTAGCGCGATCCAGCCGCCCCAGCCCGTCGGGAGCCGCGCGCCGGCCCCCACGTCACCTCCGTGCCGCCCTCCGCCAGCCCTGCGTTCGTGCTGCTGGGAGGCGCCCGGGGTGGGTGAGTCCGGTAACGTCGGCCCGGGGTGGCTGCGGATTGGCAGGCCGGCGCTGACACAATGGCCGCATCGTGACCGACATCGTTTCCGCCGGATCTGGCCGCTACCCGGCCGACGCGCCGGCCTCCGAGGCCCTGTTCCACCGCGCCCGCGCCATTGTGCCGGGCGGGGTGAACTCCCCTGTGCGCGCCTTCCAGGCGGTCGGCGGCACCCCGCGCTTCATGGTCCGTGGCGAGGGCCCCTGGCTGTTCGACGCCGACGGCCGCCGCTACGTCGACCTGGTCTGCTCGTGGGGTCCGCTGATCCTCGGGCACGCCCACCCGGAGGTGGTGGACGCCGTGCAGGCTGCCGCCGCCCGGGGCACCAGCTTCGGCACCCCCACACCGGGCGAGGTGGAGTTGGCCGCCGAGATCGTCGACCGGACCCCGGTGGAGCAGGTACGCCTGGTCAACTCGGGCACCGAGGCCACCATGTCGGCGATCCGGCTGGCCCGGGGCTTCACCGGCCGCTCCAAGATCGTCAAGTTCGCCGGCTGCTACCACGGCCACGTCGACGCGCTGCTCGCCGCCGCCGGGTCCGGAGTGGCGACCCTCGGCCTGCCCGACTCGCCCGGCGTCACCGGCGCGGCGGCCAGCGAGACGATCGTGCTGCCGTACAACGACATCCGGGCCGTCGAGGAGGCCTTCGCCGCCGAGGGCGAACACATCGCCGCGGTGATCACCGAGGCCGCGGCAGGCAACATGGGCGTGGTCGCGCCCCGCGACGGCTTCAACTCCCAGCTCGCCCGGATCGCGCACGCGCACGGCGCCCTGCTCGTCGTGGACGAGGTGATGACCGGGTTCCGGGTCTCCCGCGCCGGCTGGCACGGCCTCGACGCCTCCGACGCCGACCTGTGGACGTACGGCAAGGTCATGGGTGGTGGCCTGCCCGCCGCGGCGTTCGGCGGGCGCGCGGAGATCATGGCGCGGCTGGCCCCGGCCGGCCCGGTCTACCAGGCCGGCACGCTCTCCGGTAACCCGCTGGCCTGCGCCGCCGGCCTGGCCACGCTGCGGCTGGCCGACGACGCGCTCTACCGCAAACTCGACGACACGGCCGCCGTCGTGGGCAAGCTCGCGTCCGACGCGCTGGCCGCCGCCGGGGTTCCGCACCACCTGTCGTACGCGGGCAGCATGTTCTCGATCTTCTTCACCGACGCCGATGTCGTCGACTACGACAGCGCCCGCACCCAGCAGGTGCCGGCGTTCAAGGCGTTCTTCCACGCGATGCTCGCCGCCGGCGTCTATCTGCCGCCGAGCGCGTTCGAGTCGTGGTTCGTCTCGGCGGCGATCGACGACGCCGTTCTGGAGCACATCGCCGCCGCCCTGCCGACGGCGGCGAATGCGGCGGCAGCGGCTGGTAACGGGGGGTAAAAACCTTGAGCAAGACGGTGGTCCACGTGCTTCGGCACGGCGAGGTGCACAACCCCGACCAGATCCTCTACGGCCGGTTGCCCGGTTTCCGCCTCTCCGAGCTGGGCGTGCAGATGGCCAAGGCCGCTGCGGAAGGGCTGGCCGAGCGGGAGATCGTGCACGTGGTGGCCAGCCCGCTGGAGCGCGCACAGCAGACCGCCGAGCCGATCGCCGCCCAGTTCGGGCTGCCGGTCGGGGTGGACGAGCGGCTGATCGAGAGCGCCAACTGGTTCGAGGGCAAGAAGGTGTCCCCGGGTGACGGGTCGTTCCGCGACCCGCGCAACTGGTGGGTGCTGCGTGACCCGGTGACCCCGTCCTGGGGTGAGGCGTACCGGGTGATCGCCGAGCGGATGTTCGCCGCCGTGCACGCCGCCCGGGTCGCGGCCGAGGGGCGCGAGGCGGTGCTGGTGTCGCACCAGCTCCCGATCTGGACGCTGCGCCGCCACGTCGAGCGCAAGCGGCTCTGGCACGACCCGCGCAAGCGGCAGTGTGGGCTGGCGAGCCTGACCTCGTTCCACTTCGACGGCGCGAAGGTGGAGGGCATCGGCTACAGCGAGCCGGCCGCGCACCTGATCGCTCTCTCCGCGACAGCCCGGACGGCCAAGGGGGCCTGATGAACGCCCGGAGGTGGACCGCGGGTCTGCTCGCCGCCGTCGCGACGGTGGCGCTGGCCGGCTGCACGTCGCAGGGGCGGGAGAAGACCTGCACGACCACCGCCGACGGGGTCATCGAGTGCGCCCCGGACCAGCGCTCGGCGCCTCCGAAGCTCGCTGGTGAGCTGCTCACCGGCGGCACGTACGACGTCAGCCAGGCTCGCGGTCAGGTCGTGGTGGTCAACTTCTGGGGCTCCTGGTGCGCGCCGTGCCGGGCCGAGGCCGACGACCTTGAGGCCGTCTACCAGGCGACCAAGGGCTCCGGGGTGACGTTCCTCGGCATCAACGTCCAAGATCAGCGGGACAAGGCCAAGGCGTTCGAGGAGGGCCGGGTCACCTATCAGAGCCTGTTCGACCCGTCCAGCCGCCTGGCACTCGACCTGGACATTCCGCCCAACACCGTCCCGGCGACGGTGGTGCTCGACCGGGAGGGCCGGGTCGCGGTGGTGATCCGGGCCGCCGTCAAGCAGGAGGGCCTGCAACCGATCGTCGAGCGGGTCGCCGGCGAGAAGCCGGCGTCGGGCTGATGGGCGAGACCTTCCGGGAGCTGGCCCTGAGCGGGCCGCTGCTCTTGGCCATCGGCGCGGCGGCGCTCGCAGGCCTGGTCAGCTTCCTCTCCCCGTGCGTGCTTCCGCTGGTCCCCGGCTACCTCTCGTACGTCACCGGCCTCGCCGGCGCCGACCTCGAAGGCCGCCGACCCGAGGCCGACCCCGCGCCCGTCGAGGGCGGTGGTGGTGTCGCCGTCCGCGAGCGGACCGCGACCGTGGCGGTCAAGGGCCGGGTGCTCGCCGGGACGATGCTCTTCATCGCCGGCTTCACCGTGGTCTTCGTCGCCACCGCGATCCTGTTCGCCGGCATCGGCCGGGTCTTCTTCGAGTACGAGCGGCAGCTCGAAATCGTCGTCGGCGCGCTGATCATCGTGCTCGGGTTCGGCTACCTCGGGCTGATCCCCGCACTGCAACGGGAGTTCCGGATCTCCCGACTGCCGTCGGCCGGGCTGCTCGGCGCCCCTGTCGTCGGGGCGGTCTTCGCGCTCAGTTGGGTGCCCTGCACCGGCCCCACGCTCGGCGCGGTGATGGGCATGGCGACCGCGAGCGGCCAGAGCGACCGCGCCGTGGTGCTCGCCGTGGCGTACTGCCTCGGACTGGGGATACCGTTCGTCGTCTTCGGGCTCGGCTTCCAGCGCCTGCTCGGGGTCTTCCGCGCCGTTCGGCGCAACAGCCGCTGGGTGACCCGGATCGGCGGCGCCCTGCTCATCCTGATCGGCCTGGCGCTGGTCACCGGCGGATGGCAGAACTTCGTGATCTGGCTGCAGACCACCGTCGGGGTGGGCGAGGTGAGCATCTGATGACCGCCGTCGACGACAGGCCGCAGACCGAGGCGCCGGCGCCCCGCCGCCGCCCCAACCGGCTGCTGGCGCTGCTACGCAACTCGTGGCGGCAGCTGACCAGCATGCGTACCGCGCTGATCCTGCTCTTCCTGCTCGCGGTCGCCGCCATCCCCGGCTCGGTGCTGCCGCAGCGCGGGGTCAGCCCGGAGCGGGTCAACCAGTACTTCATCGACCACCCGGAATGGGCCCCCAGGCTGGACCGGATCGGCGCGTTCGAGGTCTTCGGCTCGGTCTGGTTCTCGGCGATCTACCTGCTGCTGTTCACCTCGCTGATCGGCTGCATCACGCCCCGGCTGCGCGACCATGTCCGGGCGCTGCGGTCCCGGCCCCCGGCCGCGCCGAAGCGGTTGGCGCGGCTGCCGCAGCACACCGTTCTGCCCGCCCCGGCCGGTGGCGCGGCGGCGGTCGCCGAGGTGCTGCGCAAGCGGCGCTGGCGGGTGGAGGTGCGCGGCGACGAGGTGTCCGCCGAGAAGGGCTACCTCAAGGAGACCGGCAACCTGCTGTTCCACACCTCGCTGATCGTGGTGCTGCTCGGCGTCGCGCTCGGCTCGTGGTACGGCTGGAGCGGCAACCGGCTGCTGGTGGCTGGCGCGGACAACGCCTTCTGCAACACCCGTCAGCAGTACGCCGAGGCGAAACTCGGCCCCCAGGTGGACAGCGCCGACCTGCCCGGCTTCTGCCTGCGGCTGGACGAATTCCAGGCCCGGTTCCTGCCGTCCGGTCAGCCGGAGTTCTTCAACGCCACGGTGACCGTCGACGGCCCGAACGAGCCGACCCGCAGCGCGGACTTCTCGGTGAACTCGCCGCTGCGGCTGAACGGGGCGAACGTCTACCTGCTCGGCCACGGGTACGCCCCGGTGATCCGCTACACCGACCGGTTCGGCCGCAGCCAGATCAGTGACCTCCCGTTCCTGACGACCGGTGACATGGGCCTGACCAGCGAGGGGTTGGCGGCCTTCCCGGACGCCAACGTCGATCCGGGCACCGGGCAGCGCGCACCCGACCAGCAGGTGGCGTTCACCGGCATCTACCTGCCCACGGCCCCGCAGCAGGCGCCGTTCGCCCGTTCGGAGTACCCGACGGAGCGCAACCCGGCGCTGAACCTGGTCGCGTACCGGGGCAACCTCGGTCTGGACGCCGGCATCCCCAGCTCGGTCTACCAGCTCGACCAGCGGCAGGTGAGCACCGGCAAGGTCAAGGAGATCGGCACCAAGCTGCTGCGCAAGGGCGAGACCTGGACGCTGGACGACGGCACGACCGTCGAGTTCCTGGGCACCGAGCGGTATGTCACGCTCTCCGTCCGGCACGATCCCGGCTCGACGATCCTGCTGGTCAGCTGCGGTTTCCTGCTGGTCGGGCTGATGGGTTCGCTGTTCGGGCGGCGCCGCCGGGTGTGGTTCCGGATGCTGCCGGCCGACCCCGCGAATGGATCTCCGACGGGCGGTAGTAGCTTGATGGAGGCCGGTGGGTTGCCGCGCACCGACTATCCAGGGTTCGCCGACGAGTTCGCCCAGCTCGTCACCGCTGTGGGCGGTGACGGGAAGGCGGCCGAGCGGGCGGGCACCGACGCTGACTCCAGTGGCCGGGCCGGTGTGCGAGAAGGGACCGAGTGATGTCCGCGCTCTCCGACAATCTGGTGACCTTCGCGATCCTGGTGTACCTGATCGCGATGATCAGTCACGCTGTGGAGTACGCGCTGGGCAACGCGCGTACCCGGGTCGCCGTGGCGGCTCCGGCTCGTGAGCTCGTGGGCGTCGGCGCGGGCGGCTCGTCCACCCCGACGGACTCCGCGCCGGTCCCGCCGTCGACCGAGGTCCACGGTTCGGCGCGGCGTGCCCGGATCGCCGGCCTGATCGCGGTGGCCGCCACCGCGGTCGCCGCCGTGCTGCACCTCGCGGCTCTGGTCACGCGCGGCATCGCCGCCGACCGGATGCCCTGGGGCAACATGTACGAGTTCGTGCTCACGGTGACCTTCATCGGGGTCGTGGCCTGGCTCGGGGTGCTCTGGAAGCTGCCGTCGCTGCGCAAGCTCGGGCTGTTCCTCACCCTGGTGATGGTGCTGCTGGTGGCGACCGCCGAGCTGGTGCTGTACGTGCCGATCGTGCCCCTGGTGCCGGCTCTGAACTCGTACTGGTTCGTCATCCACGTGTCGACCATCGTCTTCGCGTCGGGCATCTTCCTGTTCGGCGCGGTGCCGGCGGTCGGGTTCATCATGCGCAACGGGTACGAGCAGGGTAAGCGGAGTTTCCCGTACACCCTGGCCAAGCGGCTGCCCGGCGCGGGCAGCCTGGAGCGGCTGACGTTCGTGCTGCACGCGTTCTCCTTTCCGATCTTCACCTTCGCGGTGATCGCCGGCGCGATCTGGGCCGAGGCGGCCTGGGGTCGGCCGTGGGGTTGGGACCCGAAGGAGACCTGGGCGTTCATCTCCTGGGTGGTCTACGCCGGCTACCTGCACGCGCGGGCCACGCCCAGCGTCAAGCGCAACGTGGCCACCTGGCTGGCGGTGCTCGGCTTCCTCACCGTGCTGATGAACCTGTTCGGCGTGAACATCTTCTTCACCGGCCTGCACTCGTACGGCGGCCTGGACTGACCCCGGCGACGCACGGCCCGATCAGCCCGACGGTTGCGGGCCGTCGTCGAACGCGACCCGCGTACCCGAGCGCTGGGCGGGTCGCCAGGCGCGCAGTGCCCGCTCGACCTGGATGGTGACCTGGTAAGAGACCTCCGGCAGGTCGGCCAGTTCGATCCGTTCACCGCGCAGTGCCAGTTGGGCGTGCAGCTCCCGGGCGATGGTGTCGCGCAACTCGACCAGCAGGGGCGACAAGCCGTCCGGGTCGCCGACGACGTAGGCATCCGACATGGATCCAGCCTGCCTGCCGCGTCTGCTGTCTCGCCACGGTCAGTGAGATGTGCCCACGGGCTTGACCGCGCAGGACCGACTCCTGGTCGCCGAGGGGGTCCTGCGGCCCGGAACCGGCCAGCGCGATCAGCCGCCGAACCAGCCCGGCACGTCGAGGCGGAACCAGTTGGTCGAGGCCATCGTGCGCAGGTCGTCCTCGATGGCGTCGACCCGTTGCGCGCCGAGGGCGTCGACCCACTGCTCGCGCAGCCGGTCGAAGATCTCCGCCGAGCGGTGCAGCCCGTCAGCGCCGCGTGGTGTCACCCGGACGAGCCGGCGGCGGGCGTCGGCGGGATCGTCGACCCGTTCCAGGTAGCCGACGGCGACGAGCCGGTCGACCGTCTTGCCGGCGGCCTGCTTGGAGATGCCGAGCCGCTGGCCCAGCTCGGTGGCGGTGGTGCCGTCCATCCCCACGGCCTGGAGCACGAAACCGTGCAGCGGTCGCAGCTCCGGGTGCCCCTGTCGGGCCAGCTCGGCGTGCAGGTCGTCGATCAACGTACGGAACCCGGCCAGCAGCAACAGGGGCAGCGCGAAGCCGGGCCGCGTGGGGTCAGCGGTTGTCATATTCGACAACCACATTTACTATCTGGTAAACCACGTTGACTATCGTACGGGACGTGTCCTCGCCGTCCCGACCGACGCCGCGAGAGCAGGTAACCGTGCCCGTCTTCACCGCACACACCGCCGACACCGCGCCCACCGCCGCCCGGCCGACCATCGAGGGGGTACGCCGTCAGTTCGGCTGGCTGCCCGCGCCGGTTGCCCTGATGGCCGAGTCACCCCAGCTGCTCAGCGGCTTCCTCACCGCAAACAAGGGCTTCGAACAGACCGACCTCTCGCCGCTGGAGCGAGAGGTGGTCGTCCTCGCCGTTGCCACCACCAACGAGTGCCACGTCTGCGTGGCCCTGCACACCGGCACCCTCACCCGGCTCGGCGCGACCACCGAGCTGATCACCGCGCTACGCGCCGGCACCGCGCTGCCCGAGCGGCGGCTGGAAGCGCTGCGCCGCTTCACGTTGGCCGTGCTCGACCACCGAGGCGCGGTGCCCGACGACGAACTGGACGACTTCCTGGCCGCCGGCTACCAGCCCCGGCACGCGCTGGACGTGGTGCTCGGCGTCGGGACGTACACCATCTCCACCTTCGCCAACCGGCTCACCCGCGCGCCACTCGACCCGCCGCTGTCGCCCCACGCGTGGACGCCCGCGGCCTGACTCGCCGTCGGCCCGCGCGGCCAGGTCGCTCTTGATCCACTCGGTTTCCGTGAAGTCGGTGTATCCCAGGCGGCAGGACACCCCGGTTTCGTGGACGTCGAGTGGATCAAGGCTGAGGGTCCGCCGACCGGCCGCTGCCCCCGGTCATCGCGGGCGTCACACCACCCGGCTTCGTCGGCGGCGCACCCCGTGCGGGAGACTGGGGCCATGGCGGCTCGTGGCTTCCCGTACACCGATCTGAAGGACTTCCTCGCGGCGCTGGAGCGCGCGGGGGAGCTGCGCCGGGTCGACGTCCCGGTCGATCCCACGCTGGAGATCAGCGAGGTGGTCACCCGCACGGTGCGGGCTGGAGGGCCGGCGCTGCTCTTCGAGCGTCCGACCCGGGGTGAGATGCCGGTGGCGATCAACCTGTTCGGCACCGAGAAGCGGATGGCGATGGCGCTCGGGGTGGACAACCTCGACGAGATCGGCACGCGGATCGGCGAGATGCTCAAGCCGGAGCTGCCGCAGGGCTTCTCGGGCATGATGGGCGGGCTCGGCAAGGTCATGCAGCTCAAGTCCATGCCGCCGAAGAAGGTCAAGACGGCACCCTGCCAGCAGGTGGTCTACCGAGGCGACGACGTCGACCTGAACCGGCTGCCGGGGTTGCAGGTGTGGCCGGGCGACGGCGGGATCTTCCACAACTTCGGGCTGACCCACACCAAGCACCCGGAGACCGGCAAGCGCAACCTCGGGCTCTACCGCCTCCAGCAGCACTCGCACAACACCATCGGCATGCACTGGCAGATCCACAAGAACTCGACGGCGCACCACGCGGTCGCCGAGCGGCTCGGGCAGCGACTGCCGGTGGCGATCGCCATCGGCGCCGACCCCGCCGTCGCCTACTCGGCCAGCGCGCCGCTGCCGGCCGACATCGACGAGTACCTGTTCGCTGGTTTCCTGAGCGGCGAGCGGGTCGAGATGGTCGACTGCCTGACCGTGCCGCTTCAGGTGCCGGCGCACGCGCAGATCGTCCTGGAGGGCTACATCGAGCCGGGCGAGCGGCTGCCGGAAGGGCCGTTCGGCGACCACACCGGCTTCTACACGCCGGTCGAGCCGTTCCCGGTGATGCACATCGAGTGCATGACCATGCAGCGCGACCCCGTCTACCACTCGATCGTCACGTCCCAGCCGCCGCAGGAGGACCACGGCCTCGGCAAGGCCACCGAGCGGATCTTCGCGCCGCTGCTGCGCTTCCTGATCCCGGACATCGTCGACTACAACCTGCCGGCCGCCGGGGTCTTCCACAACTGCGCGATCGTGTCCATCCGTAAGCGCTACCCGAAGCACGCCCAGAAGGTCATGAACGCGATCTGGGGCGCGCACATGATGTCGCTGACCAAGCTGATCGTGATCGTCGACGAGGACTGCGACGTGCACGACTACAACGAGGTCGCCTTCCGCGCCTTCGGCAACGTCGACTACGCCCGTGACCTGCTGCTCACCGAGGGCCCGGTGGACCACCTCGACCACGCGTCGTACCAGCAGTTCTGGGGCGGCAAGGCGGGCGTCGACGCGACCCGCAAGCTGCCCACCGAGGGCTACACCCGCGGCTGGCCCGAGGAGATGACCATGAGTCCGGAAGTCACGGCCCTGGTCAACAAGCGCTGGAAGGAGTACGGCATCTGATGCCCGCCGCCGACAACTCCCGCGATCTTGCGCTTTCGGTCTCCGATTCGCCTCCTTCATCCCCTTCTGCCCCGGCAGAAAGTGCAAGATCGCGGGGGAGGGTGCGGGCCTTCCTGGACCTCGTCGCGATCGAGCACTCCGTCTTCGCGCTGCCGTTCGCCTTCCTGTCGGCGCTTACCGCCATGGAGGTTTCCGGCGGGCGGGTGCGCTGGTGGGACCTGCTGCTGATCACCGTGGCGATGGTCGGGGCGCGGACGTTCGCGATGGCCGCCAACCGGATCCTCGACCGGAGCATCGACGCGCGGAACCCGCGTACCGCCGGTCGGGAGCTGGTCACCGGCGCGGTGAGCGTCCGCACGGCCTGGACCGGCGCGGCCGTCGCGCTGGTGATCTTCCTCGCCGCAGCCGCGCTGCTCAACCCGCTCTGCCTGGTGCTGGCGCCGCTCGCCGTGGTGCCGCTGGTGGTCTACCCGTACGGCAAGCGGTTCACCAACTGGCCGCACGCCATCCTCGCGATCGCCCAGGCGGTCGGCCCGGTCGGCGCGTGGCTGGCGGTCACCGGCACCCTGGACGGCTCCTGGCCGGCCTGGCTGCTGGGCGCGGCGGTCGGGTTGTGGATCGGCGGCTTCGACCTGATCTACGCCTGCCAGGACTCTGAGATCGACCAGGAGATCGGCGTGCACAGCGTGCCCGCCCGGTACGGCCGGCGCTTCGCGCTGCACGCCTCCACCGTGGCGCACGTGGTGACCTTCGGGCTCTTCGTCTGGTTCGGGACCCTGGTCGGGTTCGGTTGGCTCTGGTGGGTCGGCCTGGCGCTGACCGCCGTCGCGTTCGCCTACCAGCACCTGGTGGTCAGCCCGACCGACCTGAGCAAGGTCAACCGGGCGTTCTTCACCGCCAACGGGTTCGTCGGCATCGCGCTGTTCGTGTTTGCCCTGCTCGACCTGGTGGTGCGGCTGGGGCTGCGCGCCTAGCTGTAGCGGCAGACGGCGGCGGTGCGCTCGGCGCCGCCGCCGTTCGCGTGCTGCTACCCGCATTGTTCTAACAACACTAGAACAAGTATTCTTTAAGCATGCTCTTCCGCATCGACCCCTCGCTGGATGAGACGCTCTTCGCCCAGCTCGTCACGCAGGTACGCCTCGCCGTGGCCCAGGGCGTGCTCCAGCCCGGTGAACGGCTGCCCGCCGCCCGCGAGCTCGCCGCTTCGCTCGATCTCAACGTGCACACCGTGCTCCGGGCCTATCAACTGCTCCGCGACGACGGGCTGATCGAGCTGCGACGCGGTCGCGGCGCCATCGTCACCGCCCGGCCCGCCGCCGACCACGCGAAGCTGCTGGCCGCCATCGACGAGGTGGTGCGCGAGGCGCGTGCCCTGCGTTTCTCCCCGGAAGCCACCGCCACACTCCTCAAGGAGGCGTTCTCATCATGACCACCGGCACCGCGCCTGCCCGTGACACGCGTCGGCGGACGCGCCTCGTCGGCCTGACGGTCACCATCGTCGGCCTCGTGATCCTTGCCGTGGCCGCCGCTGTGGCCCTCTCCTGGCGTGGCGACCTGCCCGACCCGGTGGCTACACACTGGAACGCCCAGGGCAGGCCCGACGACTTCATGTCCCTCGATGCCATTGTCTGGGCCGGTTCCGGCACTGGTGCCCTGCTGGTGCTGGGGTTCGGCGCGGTCACGACGCTGTGGGGGCAGTCCGCGGTGAGCCGCCGCATCGGCGCCGCAACCACCATCTGGCTGGCGCTCTTCATGGCCCTCGTGCTGCTCGGCACCCTGCACGGGCAGCTCGGCCTCGCCGACGCCCGCGCGGCCGGCGGGGTCGGCGGCGCGCTCGCGCTGGCGATCGTCGCCTCCCTCGTCCCGGCTGTGCTCGTCGGCCTACTCCTGCCCGGTGACCCGCCCCAGCCGGCCGACGCCCCCGTGGCGCCCGAGGCGTCCCGCGTCCCCCTCGCGCCGGGCGAGCGGGCCGTCTGGATCGGGCGCACCGGCGCCGGACCGGGGATCGCCCTCGGCGCGGTATCGATAGCCGTCCTGGTCACGCTCGCCGTCGTCAGCGGCATGTGGGGGCTGCTGATCGTCGCGGCGCTGCTGGTCGCGGTTTTCCTGGCAATGTTCGCCTTCACCGTCCGGGTCGACGAGACCGGCCTGCTGGTCCGGTCGTCGGCCGGCTGGCCGCGCACTCGGGTCCCCCTCGACGAGGTGCTCCGCGCCAGCGTCGTCCAGGTCCACCCGCTGCGCGAGTTCGGCGGCTGGGGCTGGCGGGTGGGCCGCGGCGGCCGGGTCGGCATCGTCCTGCGTGCGGGCGAGGGCCTGCTGGTCGAGCGGACCGGCGGGCGCTCGATCGTCGTCACGGTCGCCGACGCTGGCACCGCCGCCGCGCTGCTCAACACCCTCGCCGACCGGCACCGGCACGCCCGGTGACCCGGCGGCGCGCCCTCGTTCAGCTTCGGGACGCCGAGTACCTGTCGCTCTCCAGTGACCAGTCGATCGTCCCCCGCACCGAGCTGGCGATCCCCTCCACGTGCGCCGCCACCGCCGGGGCCAGCTCGGGGCCGAAGGACGGGACCGTGGCCCGCAGCTCCATGAACCGCCCCATCGTCGTGCGCCAGCGGTCCACCACCACCTCCACGGCCCGATCGTCCGGCAGGCGCTGCTCCCGCGCGATGGCCAGCACCAGGTTGTGCCCGCCCGAGGTGACCCGATCCGTCTCCAACGACACCAGGTCGTTGAACCAGGAAAGCAGGTCGTTGCCGGTGGCCGCCAGCTCCCGCAGCGCCGGGTGGTGGTAGACGGCGTCCGGCAGCGCGTGACCGGTGACAAATTCGATCATGGTGTACGAGACGTACGCCGCCGAGGTGGCCCGGCGCAGCGCCACGTACTCGGTGACACCGGGAACGTGGCCCCGGGTCTTGTTCTCCGCCTCCGTCCGGTTGCCTGCCAGGTGGTGGGCGACGGCGTCGGCGAAACGCTGCTGCCAGGGCGGGGGCATCCGGGCCCGCGGCGCTCGCCACGCCTCCACGAGCATCCGGCGCAGCGGTCCCCGGAAACCCGCCGGGCGGGCGCGGGGGCCGTGGCGCAGCACGCGGAGCACCCCGTCCCGCAGCGCCGCGACGTCCGCGCCGCTGGCGCGGTGTGGCCCGTCGCAGGCGTCGTCGAGCAGGAAGAACCAGGTCCAGAGGGCGGCGACCGTACGCAGGTCGGCGGCGCTGGCGTCGGGGTAGAGCCGGCCGGCGTACCAGGCGATGCGACCGGCGTCCAACCGGCGCAGGGCGACGTCGTCCAGCGGCAGGTCGAAGCGGCGCACCCAGCCGGCCAGCCACTCCTGGGTCGGCTGGGCATGCGGTGAGCACCGGGAGGGAAGGGGACACTCGGCACGTAGTGTGCGGGCTGCCGTCGCCGTCATCGGTCGTACCGCCCCTCCGGTCGCTGCACAGGGGTGATCCTCCCATCCGAACATGTCAGAAATCGGCTGCCGATGATGTCCGTCGTGGGCCGGGACGACGGCGGGCGGACGAGGGCGGGGGCCACGGCACGGCGCACACCCGGACCAGGCAGGCTGGGGGCATGCGCGAACCATGGGTGGTCGGGGTCTCCGGAGCCTCCGGAACGCCGTACGCGGCAGCCGTCGTCGGCGGGTTGCTCGACGCGGGGGAGTCGGTGGACCTGATCGTGTCCCGCGCGGCACGGCTCACCGTGCTGGACGAGACCGGCCGGGCGTTCCGCGACGCGCACTGGGCCGAGGACCTCGCGGCCTGGCTCGGCCGGGACCTGACCGGCGCGGACGTGCGGCACTGGCCGGCGGGCGACCTGGCAGCCGGGCCGAGCAGCGGCTCCTACCGGGTACGCGGAATGGCGGTGGTGCCGGCCAGCACGGCGGCCTGCGCGGGCATCGCGATCGGGCTCTCCAAGGATCTGCTGCAGCGTGCCGCCGAGGTCAACCTCAAGGAGCGCCGACCGGTGGTGGTGGTGCCCCGGGAGACGCCGGTGACCCGCAGCCACCTGGAGCACCTGATCGCGCTGCACGACGCCGGTGCGGTGGTGTTGCCAGCCAGCCCGGGTTTCTACGGCGCGGGCGCGGCGGCCAGCGCCCAGCAGTTGGTCGACTTCGTGGCCGGCAAGGTGCTGGACGCGCTCGGCGTGCCACACACCCTGTTCCGGCGCTGGTCCGGCCAACTCGGCGCGGGCCGGAGCTGAGCGGTCCGTCCAGCTGATCCGGCCCTGCCGGTGCCGTCAAAGCGGGACGCGGACCGGACTGGTGTCCGGTCCGCGTTACATTGTCCGCACCAGTTCAATACATGCCGGCGTTGGCCGGACCCGGCCCGGTGGAAGCGGCCGGCCCCACGTTGCGTGGCTTTCCGACCTCGTCCACCTCGTCAAGCATGCCCTCCCCCTCAAGCAGGGCTCGCACCTCGGATTCCCGAAAACGGCGATGCCCGCCTGGAGTCCGGATGCTTCCTATCCGGCCAGCCGCCGCCCATCGCGTCACAGTCTTCGGGTCCACCCGAAACAGCGCGGCGACCTCACCCGGTGTCAGCAGGCGATCTCCAGTGTCCACAGCCCCCTCCTCGCGTCGACGAAGCCCCTGGCTGAACACACTGCCCCCGGCTGGTGCGAGCCCAGAGCCGTCATGAGGGACGTATGGCAATTACAGCACCAGCGACCTGGCCTGTCCGCCAAACGCGAAAAATGCACTGAGTGGGAAGTTAGTAATGGTACTGGTGCAACCCCTGCCTTGACAGTCAGTTTGTGAACAGTTACTCACTGTTCTGTCCAACGGATGCCGAAGGCGTCTCGTTACGCCCAACCGGTTAAGGTCACTCTCCGTGGACGCCATCGACCTGAGCCTCGTCGACCTGCTGCGGGGAAACGCCCGCCTCTCGTACGCGGAGCTGGCCCGGCAGGTGGGCCTCTCCGCTCCGGCCGTGCACGAGCGCGTCGGCAAGCTGGAGAGCAGCGGCGTGGTCCGCGGCTACCGCGCGGACGTGGCACCCGAGTCGATCGGGCTGGGCGTCACGGCGCTGATCGGCATCGTCGAGGACTCCGGCGCGGACTCCGACGACATGCTGGAGTCGCTGCGGGTGCTGCCCGAGATCGAATCCTGCTACTTCATGGCCGGCGTCGAGTCGTTCCTGCTGAAGGCGCGGGTCGGCACGATCGCCGAGCTGGAGCAGTTGATCGTGCGGCTGAACCGGACCCCCGGGGTCGCCTCCACCCGGACGGCCATCGCCCTCTCCACCAAGTGGGAGAACCGCCCCCAGCCGGTGGGCCAGCCGCCCGCCTGACCCGCGTACCCCTGGTGTCGCCGCGCCGCGCGGCGGTAACGTGCGTCGATGACCTCGCCGGGACACGGCACGGCCGTGGTGACCGGGGCCGCCGGCGGCCTGGGCCGCGCCGTCGCCGCCGCGCTGCACGCCGACGGCTGGACGGTGCTGCTCACCGACCTCGACCCGGCCGCGGCGGCGGCTGCCGCCGCGCCGCTCGGCGGCTGGTCGGCGGCGCTGGACGTCCGTGACGAGGACGCCTGCGCCAGGATCGCGGCGACCGCCGCGAGCCGGGGCGGCCTCGGCCTCTGGGTCAACAACGCCGGCATCCTGGTCACCGGGCCGTCCTGGGAGCACGACGGGCCGACCCGCCGCCGGGTGCTCGACGTCAACACCCACGGGGCCATGAACGGGACCCTCGCCGCGCTGGCCGTGATGCGCGGGCAGGGCCACGGCCACGTCCTGAACATCGTCTCGCTGGCCGGGTTGATCGCCGCGCCCGGCGAGACGGTGTACGCCGCCAGCAAACACGCGCTGCTGGCGTTCAGCCTCGGCACGCTGAGCGACCTGCGGATCGCCGGGTACGGGCGGGTGCACGTCTCCTGCCTCTGCCCGGACGGCATCTGGACACCGATGCTGCACGACCGGCTGGACGACCCCGGGGCGGCGGCCTCGTTCACCGGGTCGATGCTGACCCCGCAGCGGGTGGCCGCCCGGGCGGCCCGGCTGGCTCGCCGGCCCCGCCCGGTGGTCAGCCTGCCTCGCTGGCGGGGCGCCCAGGTCCGACTGCTGGACACCCTGCCCCGGCTGGCCGTCGGGCTGACCCCCCTCGTCCAGGCCGTCGGCCGGGCCGGGCAACGCCGCCAGCTCCGCCGGACCGCCCCGCCGGACCGGAGCTGACCACCTCAGGCCTGCTTGCTAGGTTTCCGGCGTGACTCATCTCGACCGGTGTGACGAGGCCAATCGCGGCTGGGTGAGCGAGGCCATCGCCGCTGTCGAGGCGGACGCGAACCGTTCGGCCGACACCCACCTGCTGCCGTTCCCGCTGCCCCGCGCCTGGGGTGTCGACCTGTACCTCAAGGACGAGTCGTCGCACCCGACCGGCTCACTGAAGCACCGGCTGGCCCGCTCCCTCTTCCTCTACGGGCTCTGCAACGGCTGGATCGGGCCGAGCACGACGATCGTCGAGGCGTCCTCGGGCTCCACGGCGGTCTCCGAGGCGTACTTCGCCCGCATGCTCGGGCTGCCGTTCGTCGCCGTGATGCCGGCCTCCACGTCGCCGGAGAAGATCGCGCAGATCGAGTTCCAGGGCGGCCGGTGCCACCTGGTGGACGACCCGGCGAGCGTCGTGGTCGAGGCCCGCTGGCTGGCCGAGGACTCCGGCGGCCACTTCATGGACCAGTTCACGTACGCCGAGCGGGCCACCGACTGGCGGGGCAACAACAACATCGCCGAGTCGATCTACGCGCAGTTGGAGTTGGAGCGGCACGCCATCCCGGCCTGGGTCGTGGTGGGCGCCGGCACCGGGGGCACCAGCGCCACCATCGGCCGGTACGCCCGGTACCGCCGGCTCTCCACCAAGCTCTGCGTGGTGGACCCGGACAACTCCGCCTTCTACCCGGCATGGCTGGCCGGCGACTGGTCGGTGCGGACCGGCAGGGGCTCCCGCATCGAGGGAATCGGCCGGCCCACCGTGGAGGCGTCCTTCGTGCCAGCCGTGGTGGACCGGATGGTCCAGGTGCCGGACGCGGCCTCGATGGCCGCGATGCGCGCCGGTACGGCGGTGCTCGGCCGCCGGGTGGGCGGCTCCACCGGCACCAACCTGTGGGGTGCCTTCGGCCTGATCGCCGAGATGATCGCCGAGGGGCGGACCGGCTCGGTCGTCACCCTGATCTGCGACCCCGGTGACCGGTACGCCGACACGTACTACTCCGACGACTGGTTGGCCGCCCAGGGCCTCGACCTGGCGCCGCACGCGGCCACCATCGACCGCTTCCTGGCCAGCGGCGCCTGGCCGGCCTGAACGGCGGCTCGGTCAGCGTTCAGCGCGGGTCGATCCGTTCGGCCAGACCGGGGTAGCGCACCACGTAGCCGTCCGCGTCCACATCGATGTCGGCGGTGAAGGTGCCACTGGCGAACCGCACCCGCCCCGGCCCGAGCCCGGTGTAGATCTGCTCGGCCGACACCACCTCCAGGCCGGGCAGCAGCACCCAGGCGACGGTGATCCGGTGTGGCAGGTCAGCCGGTGTGCCGGCGAGCCCAAGTCGCCGCACCGGCAGGGCATTGAACAGCGGCGAGCCGCTCAGGTCGACGTCGAGCGCGTCGTCCAGCCGGCCGGGGTCGTCGGTGCCCGGCAGACCGGCCCGGGGATGCCCGGCCGCGACCAGCGCCGCGTCCAGGTCACCCTGCTCGGCGGTGGTCACCCGCCACCGGCCCGCCGCCCGCTCCAGCGTCACCCTGCGCAGCCAACCCGACCCCTCGGCCTCGACCTCGACCCGGGACGCGCTCCAGTCGGGCGCGGTGGCCACCTGGTAGCGGGCGGTGAAGGGCACCGGGTCGACGGCGAGCAACGTGCCCCGGGCCGACAACCCGTTGCTGTCGTCGAGCAGGGCCTGCTCACTGCCGGCGGTGTCCGTACGGGACCAGAAAATCGACTTCGCCATGGTCGCCATGAGCCGGACGTTACGCGACCGGACCGCCAATAGCAGCGCATGCGCGAACGCCGCCGCGAAGCGTCAGCTCCGCGACGGCGTCCGTCAGATCAATGGATCAGTGGGTACGCGCCGGCGGCCGCCCGCCGAAACCACGCCGGTCGTCGCGCGGCCGGTCGTCACGGGGCCGGTCGTCCCGAGGACGGCCCTCGGAGCGGTAGCCACCCCGAGTGTCCCGGTCCGCGAAACGCCGCTCGCCGGCCGGCCGATCGCCCCGGTCACCCTGCGGGCGGTCGCCAAAACGCCGCTCGCCGGTGGGCCGGTCAGCGCTGGGCCGGTCGCCATAGCCCCGGCTGTCCCGGTCGGCGTACCGACGCTCGCCGGTGGGGCGGTCGCCGTACTGCCGGTCGCCGGTCGGGCGGTCGCCGTACTGCCGGTCGCCGGTCGGGCGGTCGCCGAAGCGGCGCTCGCCGGTCGGGCGGTCGCCGTACTGCCGGTCGCCGGTCGGGCGGTCGCCAAAGCGGCGGTCGCCCTGCGGCCGGTCCGCCCGGTCACCGAACTGCTGGCGGTCGCCGAAGCGGCGCTCACCGGTGGGCCGGTCGCCGTGCTGCCGGTCACCGTAGCGCCGCTCACCCTGCGGGCGGTCGCCGTAACCCCGGCTGTCCCGGTCGGCGTACCGACGCTCGCCGGTGGGGCGGTCGCCGTAGCCGCGCTCGCCAGTCGGGCGGTCGCCGTACTGCCGGTCGCCGGTCGGGCGGTCGCCGAAGCGGCGCTCGCCGGTCGGCCGGTCACCGTAGCGACGGTCGCCCGTCGGACGGTCGCCGAAGCGACGCGGGCCGCCGGACCGGTCGTCGAAGCGGCGCGAGCCGCCGGAGCGGTCGCCGTAGCCACGAGGCTCCGCCTCCACCCGGACCGGGACGCCGCTGGGCTCGCGGGCGCCGATCAACTCGGCCAGCACCGGGTCGCCGAGCCGGACCCGGGTCTCGGCCGGTGCCACGCCGGCCTTCTCCAACATCGCGAGGGTCGTACGGCGCTGCTTGGGCAGCACCAGCGTGGCCACCGCGCCCGACTCGCCGGCCCGGGCGGTGCGCCCGGCGCGGTGCAGGTAGTCCTTCGGGTCCTTCGGCGGGTCGACGTGCAGGACGAGGGTGACCCCGTCGACGTGGATGCCCCGCGCCGCCACGTCCGTGGCGACCAGGACGTTCATCCGGCCCTCACGGAACTCCGCCAGGGTCTTCGTCCGCATCCGCTGGGTCTTGCCGCCGTGCAGCCCACCGGCGCGTACGCCGACCGCCGCGAGCTGCTCGACCAGCCGGTCCACGCCGAGTTGGGTACGGGCGAAGACCATGGTCCGCCCGTCCCGGGCGGCGATCGAGGCGGCCACCGGGAACTTCTCGTGCGGTGGGATCAGCAGCATGTGGTGGTCCATCGTGGACACCGAGGCGGTGGACGGCGCGGTGGAGTGGGTCACCGGGTCGCTCATGAACCGCTTGACCAGCGTGTCGACGTCGCCGTCGAGGGTGGCCGAGAAGAGCAGGCGCTGACCGCCAGCGGGCGTCTTCGCCAGCAGCTCGGTCACCTCGGGCAGGAAGCCCATGTCGGCCATCTGGTCGGCCTCGTCGAGCACCGTCACCTCGACGTCGTCGAGCTGGCAGATGCCCCGCTCGATCAGGTCGCCGAGCCGGCCCGGGGTCGCCACGATGATCTCCACGCCGCGTCGCAGCGCGTCGATCTGACGGTCGTACGGAACCCCGCCCACGGCGGTCTTGAGGAAGATGCCGACGGCCTTGCCCAGCGGCACCAGGGCGTCGTTGACCTGCATGGCCAGCTCGCGGGTGGGAACCAGGACCAGGGCGCGCGGGCGCATCGGCCGGGCCCGGTTGCGATTGGCCAGCCGGGCGATCATCGGCAGACCGAACGCGAGCGTCTTGCCCGACCCGGTCTGCCCACGGCCCAGCACGTCCCGGCCGGCGAGCGCGTCCGGAACGGTGGCCCGCTGGATCTCGAACGGGGCGGTTATGCCCTGCCGGGCCAGCGCGCTAACCAAAGCCTCGGGCAGGCCGAGGCCGGCGAAGTCGACCGCCTCGACGGTCTCGGGCGAAGCGGACTCGGCCGGCGTGTCCGCGCCCGGAGCAGGCTCGGTCAGGTCGGCGGCGGTCGCTACCGGCGCGGCCCCCGTCGGGGCGGCGTCGGGAGTCGCCGGGGCGGTGTCGGGAGTCTCCGGGGCGGCGTCGTTCGCCACCGCACTGGGATCGAAAACGGACGTAACGGTGCTGGGGTCAGCAGAGGTGGTCAACAAATGCCTTTCGAGCGGGGCGCATCTTCGCGATGGCCTGCCGCGGCTGTGCCGCCGGATCGCCCGCAAGACCGCCCAGGGGCGCGCACCACACGCGCCGGGTCAGTGATCCCGACCAGTGTACGGCGGTTCGCCAGACTCGCCAGCGGGTTGGCCGACCGTAGTGGGCGGACTCACCATCGTTACTGCTCTGCGACTCAGCCGTTGAGGACGCTCCCCACCAGGCTGTCCATGGCGTCGTTGGCCAGCAGGACGACCAGCACGCTGATCGCCACCAGCAGCCCCAGAGCGGCGATCAGGACGATCACCACCCGCGTGTTGCGGGACCGCTCGGCCGGGGTGTCCGCCCAGCCCTGCGCCAGGATGTGCCCGGTCAGCGAGCCGGAATTCTCCACCGCCCCGTTGGCTGGCAGCGCGACCGTGGTGAAGCCCGGCCCCTCACCGCCGCCGTAGACGGTGCCCGGCAGCTCGGCGCTGCCATCGCGCCCCGTGGGGCGAGTGGCGGCCGCCGTACCCCGCCCGGCGCGGTCGCCCGCCGGGTAGGTCGAGGGCGCGGCCGTTCGGGCGCTGCCGGTGCCGCTCGGCGAGGGCGCGCGGCTGGTGGACGGCGAGGGGGCGCCAGTGGTGGACGGCGAGGGAGTGCCGGTGCCGCTCGGCCGAGGAGCGCTGGTGGTGGATGGCGGCCAACTGGGCAGCGCGGGCGCGGGCACCACGGGCGCGGCGGCACCGGGTGGCTCGGCCCACGGACCGTTCGGTGCCGGCGGTGTCGCGCCCGGCGCCGACTGCGCCACGGGCGGAGCCGACTGCGCCACGGGCGGGGCGGGCGGCGTCGCAGGCGGGGCGGGCGGCGTCGCAGGCGGTGTCCACCGCACCCCGCTCGGAGTCGACTGTGCCGCGCCCGGGGTCCGTTGCGTCGTGCCGTTCGCGGACGGCCAGCCGGCCGGCGGCGCGGAGACCGACGCGGTGGCCCGTACACCCGGGGTGTTGGTCATCCCCGGGGGTGGCGGAAACGGTGGCGCCGGCCGGGGGCCGGGCGGCGGTGGCGGCGCGGGCAACGGCGGGCCGGGCGGGGGCGTCGACGGCCCGGGAACGGGCGGCGTCGGCGGGCCCGGGATGGGCGGCAGGGGCGAGGGCGGCGGCACGGGTGGACCCGGGACGGGCGGCGGCGCGGGGCCGGGCTGCGGCGGAGGGACTGGCTCCGGCGTCGGTGCCGGGCCGGGCGGGTACGGCCCCGGGCTGGGCGCGGGCTCCGGCTCACCCGGGCCGGTCGGCTGGGGCCTCGGAGGCGTCGGTCCCGGAGGCGTCGGCCCCGGGGTCGGCGGTGCGGGAGGCTGGGCTGGCTCCGGAGGCTGCGCCGGCTCAGGCGGCTCGGGATTCACCGGCCCGGACCGGTACACGGCGGGCGTGCTGGCGTGGGGCTCCGGCGTACCCCCCGTGGAGGCCGCGAACCGGCTGCTCTCCGGCACCGTGGCGCTGGCCCGGGCCGGGGCGGTCGAGCCCTCCCGCTGGCCGGGCAGCGGGAGGCTGGCGGGGCTGGCCGAGCCGGTCGCCCGGTAGGTGGTCGCGGTGGCCGGGGCGCTGACGGGGAGGTCACCGGTCAGCGCCGAGACGGTCGCGACACTGGCCCGTGCTCGCACCGGGACGGCGGTCGCCGGGCCAGGGGGAGCATCGTCGGCCCCCGGGCGCCCGCCATCCATCTCGGGCGCGCTGCTGCCCGCATCGCCGTCGGGCGTGCCCTCGACGGCCGAGCCGGCATCGGTGCTGGTCGCCGGATCAGCCGCGCCTGGCTCCGGCGGGTCGGCCCGATCGACGACGGGGTCGACAGTCTCCGCCGGATCTCTCTGCTCGGCCATCTCCGCCCTCCGCGCCATGCTCGCACCCGAGCCCGTGACGTTCGGACCGGATGTGCCTGGTTGTCACGGTGCCACAGATCGTCCCAGGCGGACAGCCAGAGCCGGCGGTGGCGAGTCAGCTGTCGGTGCTCGGGCTGCCCGCCGGGCTGTTACTGGTGGTCCCGTCCCGGCTGGTCTCGGGCGTGGCGGGCGCCGACGCGGTGGCCGATGCGCTGGCCGGTGCCGTGGTCGGCGGCGTCGGCAGGGTCGTCGGCCGGCCGCCGGGGCTGGTCGTCGGGCTCGGCGTGGTGCTGCCGGTCGGCGTCGGGCTGGGTGTGTCGGTGGGCGTCGGGCTGGTCGACCCGGTCGGCGTGGGCGTCGGCTTCGTGGTCGGCGTCGGCGTGGTGGTCGGCGTCGGCTTCGTGGTCGGGGTCGGGGTCGGGGTCGGGGTGGGCGTCGGCCGCACGGGCGGCGGGGTCGGCACGGCCGGGGCCGGCACCGCGCCGATCACCCGGGTGGCGGCGTAGAGCCGGGACCAGCGGACAACCGAGATCTTGACCACGTCACCGGTGGTGGGCGCCTGCACCATCTTGCCGTTGCCGATGTACATGCCGACGTGGTGGATCGTCGTCCAACTGCTGCCGGAGGCGAAGAAGAGCAGGTCGCCGGGGAGCAGCGCGCTCTGCGGCACCGTACGACCCCGGGTGGCCGCGTACTGGTCCCGGGCAACCCGGGGCAGGTTGAAGTAGTCGGCGCCGCGCGACCGGTACGCCGCCCACATCAGGCCGGAGCAGTCGAACGCGTCCGGCCCCTCCTCCGACCACTTGTACGGGTCGCCGAGCTGGGCGAGCGCGTACCGGACGGCGGCCAGCGCGCGTGGGTGCGCGGCCATCCCGCTGATGTTCTGACCGGTGACGTAGCCCGCGCCGAGCTGCTGCTCGGTGGCTTCCTGTAGACGCTCGAGCTCGATCAGTTGCGTGGCGTTGTTCTTGCGGAGGGTGAGCAGGCTGGTCTCGGCCGCGCGCAGCGCCGTCTCGCCGGTGGTGAACTCTGCCTGGGCTGCGTCGACCGCGGCCTTGGCCGCGGCGTGTGCTTCGTAGGCCTTCTGCTCGCCGGCCCGTGCCCGCGTCAGCTCCCCGGTCACGCCGGTGGTGGCGCCCTCGACCTTTTCGCCACGGTTGATCCGGTGGAGGCGGCTCAACCCCTGGATGTCGTCGACGAAGTCGCCGGGGGGCAGCGCGGCGGCGGCCTTGACGGCGTCCGAGGCGGCCGCGTCGGCCGCCTGCTGGGCACGGAGCACGGCATCCTGCGCGGTCTCCAGCGCCTTGCCGGCCGCTTCGAGCTGGGCCTGCGCAGCGGTGCGTTTCTGCTGGCTCTGTAACAGCCCGTCGCCGAGGAGGCCGACCTGACTCTCGGCGGCGGCGATCTGGGCGGCCAGCGGGCCCGCGCCGACGTTGACCACCGGTGGGACGGTGCCGACGGTGCCGGGCGCGCCGCCGGGAAGCCGGAGCTGGCCGACCGCCGCGGGCCGGGAGCCGGTGTCCGGCACCGTGGTGGGCACGGCGGGGTCGGCGTACGCGGGGGTGGCCAGCACGGCGGCGGCGATCGCGCCGAGCAGGGCTGCCCAGAGCTTCGGCCGCAGCACCGGCGAGATCACCGGGCTCCGTCGTCGCTGCCGTCGCCCGCGCTCGCTGTCGACCATTCCGCTCCCGTCCAGTGCTCGCCGCCACGCTCGGTAGGCGCGGCCGTCGGGGCAGACCAGTGTGTGAGTTCCGCCCCACCCTGTCTTACCGCACCCGCCCGGTGATGTCGATGCGTGGCCGGGTTACGGGAGGCTGAGAGTCTGTTGAATGGGTCGCTGGGCCTGTTGGGTGGATCGCTGCCGCCGACCGTGCCGCCGCGACCATCGGAGCGCCGACGTACGCTCGACCGGGACCGCAGGTGGAAGGGACGTGCCATGGACGCCGGACTCAAGCGCGAGCTCGAAGCGAAGGTGTACGCCGGTGAACGGCTGACCCGGGAGGACGGGGTCGCGCTCTACGAGAGCGACGACCTGACCTGGCTGGGGCGGTTGGCGCACCACAAGCGCACCGAGCTGAACGGTGAGCGGGTGATGTTCAACGTCAACCGGCACCTCAACCTGACCAACGTCTGCTCGGCGTCCTGTGCGTACTGCTCGTTCCAGCGCAAGCCGGGCGAGAAGGACGCGTACACGATGCGCATCGACGAGGCGGTCCGCAAGGCCAAGGAGATGGAGGATGAGCAGCTCACCGAGCTGCACATCGTCAACGGCCTGCACCCGACGCTGCCGTGGCGCTACTACCCGAAGGTGCTGCGCGAGCTGAAGGCGGCGCTGCCGAACGTCAAGCTCAAGTGCTTCACCGCGACCGAGGTGCAGTGGTTCGAGAAGATCAGCGGCCTGAGCGCCGACGAGATCCTCGACGAGTTGATGGACGCCGGCCTGGAGTCGCTGACCGGCGGTGGCGCGGAGATCTTCGACTGGGAGGTCCGCCAGCACATCGTCGACCACGCCTGCCACTGGGAGGACTGGTCGCGCATCCACGCCCTGGCGCACAGCAAGGGCATGAAGACCCCGGCGACCATGCTGTACGGCCACATCGAGGAGCCCCGGCACCGCGTCGACCACGTGCTGCGGCTGCGGGAGTTGCAGGACGAGACCGGTGGCTTCGCGGTCTTCATCCCGCTGCGCTACCAGCACGACTTCGTGGACTCGGCGGACGGCAAGATCCGCAACCGGATCCAGGCGCGCACCACGATGGCGTCGCCGGCCGAGTCGCTGAAGACGTTCGCCGTCTCCCGTCTGCTCTTCGACAACGTGCCGCACGTGAAGAACTTCTGGGTGATGCACGGGCTGTCGGTGGCTCAACTCTCGCTGAACTTCGGCGTGGACGACCTGGACGGCTCGGTCGTCGAATACAAGATCACGCACGACGCCGACTCGTACGGCACCCCGAACACCATGCACCGCGACGACCTGCTGCACCTGATCTGGGACGCCGGTTTCCAGCCGGTCGAGCGGGACACCCGCTACAACGTGGTCCGGGAGTACGACAAGGCGCCGTCGCTGGCCGAACGCCGCGCCGAACCGCAGCAGGTCTGGGCCTGAGCCACCACGTACCCTCGCAGTCGATGACCGAGCAGCGCGAGTCCGAGAAGCAGGGCGGGTTTCCCCGCCGAGACGACCAGGGGCGGGTCCGTACCCTGGCCGACCTGCTCGGCGTGTGCCTGGCCGGTCTGATCATCGGCGTGTTGGCGCTCGTGCTGTTCGAGTTGGCGTTCGCCATGTTCGGTGCCGGCGACTTCGGTCACACCAACGGTTGGCTGGCCGTGATCCTGCCGGCCTGGTTGTTCTGGGACGACTTCCGGGCCTGGGAGTTCGGCGCGGCCCGGGTGGTGGCGGCTCTGGTCGCGGCGGCCGTCGGGGTGGTCTCGGGGCTGCTGATCGCGGGGCTGGCCTCCGGGTTGCCGCCGCTGCTGTCCGGGGCGTTGGCGGCGGCGGCGTTCACCGTGGCGTACGCGGTGGTCTGGTTTCCGGGTGTCCGCTGGCTGGCCCGCCGGACCGGCTGACCCCGACCGCCCGCCGGGCGAGTCGATCTTTCCGCCGCAGGGCGGGCGAGCTAGGGAACGGATGTGGTGCAGGTGAGCGCGGCGGTCAAGTACACGCTGGGCCGGCTCGGGCTGTTCGTCGCCGTGCTGGCGGGCCTCTGGTTCGTCGACATGGACATTTTCCTGAAGCTGATTCTGGCGCTGGCGTTCTCGGCCGCGCTCTCCTTCTTCCTGTTGCGTGGCTTCCGCGACGACATGGCCGAGGAGATGGCCGAAGCGGCGGAGCGCCGCCGTGCGGAGAAGGAGCGCCTGCGCTCCGCCCTAGCCGGCGACGACAACCCCACCCCGCCCCCCACCGACGACCCCCCCACCGACCGACCCTCGCGGTGACCATGAAGTTATTGCTCCGACACGCCTAGCGATGGGGCAATAACTTCATGATCGACCGCGCGGTCACCAGTTGGTGGAGCCGGGGACCCGGGGCCAGGGCTTTGACGTGGGCTTGATGAGGTACGCGATGCCGCCCGAGCCGCCGGAGACTCCGCCGGTCGCGTTGGTGCGCTTGGTCCGCAACCAGATCTGCTCGAACTGGGCACGCTTGTAGACGTTGCGCACCACGTCGTTGCTGGACGAGGCGGGGTCGTTGACGATGACGTCGCCCTCGGCGGTGAAGCCGACCACCACGAACAGGTGCCCGGACGTGCCGTAGTTCGCGCCATCCAACTCGCTGGCCAGGAACGACTGGCTGGTCACCACCGGGATGCCAGCGGCGATGAAACGCTCCAGCTCGTCGAGTGAGTGCAGCCGGGTGACCCGGCCCTCCAGTCCGGGGAAGCTGGCCGCGTACGCGGTGTTGAACGGCCAGTTGCCCGCGCCGTCGTACGCGTAGTCGAAGACCATCCGGGCGGCGTGGTTGACCGTCGGGTCGGGGTAGGTCGGGTCCACCCAGGAGGTGTCGGCCGCCGACGGCCTGCGCCCCCAGTACTCGACGACCATCTCCGCGGAGGTGGGCGAGCACCACGCCTCGCCGCCGCCGTCGTACTCCGGGTAGTGCCCACTGTGCACGTTCTGCGAGTAGCGCGGCACCGGCAACTCGACGCCCCAGGCGATGTGCCCCGCGCTGGGCGGGACGGTGAACCGGTCCGGCACGCTGGAACTCATCGCTCCGAGCATCCGGACCACCGGCGAGGCCGTCTGCCCGGGTGCCCGGTAGAGGGTCAGTCGCAGTTGGTAGGACCGCAGCAGCACCCCGGCGTCGGCGTCGTCGATGCTGAAGGTGTCGGTCCAGATCGTCGACCAGGGATCACCCTGCCGGTTGACGCTGGCCCGTTTGATGTCGGTGTCGCCGGAGGCCCAGCGACCCATGACGTACCAGGGGGTCTGGTCGCCGCTGGTGTAGCTGCCCTGCATCTCCACCTGGATCCAGGTGCCGGCGGGGGTCTCGGCGTTCCACGAGGCGATCAGTTCGGTGGCGTCGAAGCCGATCCGGGTCACCGGCGAGGTCCAGGTGCCGTACTCCCAGGTGCGGGTGGCGCCGGTGTGCGGATCGGCGTACTCGATGGTGCCGGCCGGGCGGGCCAGGGTGACGCCCGCTCGCGCCCCGGGCACGACGCGGGTGCCGGCGCTGCTGCCCCGGTGCCAGTCGGCGGGCCCGGACCAGTCCTGGAAGGTGATCCGCTCGTCGTGGGCGGGAGCGGGTGGTCGACCCGCTGTGGCGGGGGCTGCGGGGGCGAGCAGGGTGAGCGCGCTGACGCCCGCGAGGGCGGCCGCGTGCAGGCGGGATCTGGCCATGGGTGCTCCGCGGTGTCGAGAGGTGCATCGTCGCTGGTCAGTGTTCCGCGCGGAAGGAAGTTTCGCCAGAGGGTGCTGGGAAGAAAATCATTGCCGCAGCGATGGTGAATCTGGGATGCATAAGGCAACGACGGATATTGATTCGACCATGTGGCTGGTGGTGAAGTGTGCATCACCGAGCGGGATGTCCCGCCCTTCGAGGAGGTAGTACATGGCCCTCCGCACGCCCACACCTCTCCGCCGTGCCCTGGCGCTCGCTGTCGTCGCCGGGCTGGGCATCGTCACCGTGGCCGCCGGACCCGTCGCCGCGAAACCGGCACCGGATCGCACCGCCGAGTCGGCCGCCGCCGGCTACCGGGTGCTCGGGCCCCGGACCCTCGCCGACCGCAACGCGGTGGTCCGCACCGGGGCCGCCATCGACTACTCCGAGCACGGGGTCCTGCACATCTCGGCGACCGCGAGCGAGGCCGCCGCGATCGGCCGGCTCGGATTCCGCCTGGAACCGCTGACCCCGCCACCGAACGCCGAACGCGGCGCCGGTGGGGTGGGCACGTTGGCCTTCCCGCCCGCCGACTCCAACTACCACGACTATGCCGAACTGACCGCCGTCGTGAACCAGGCCGTGGCCGACCATCCGGCCATCGCCCGCAAGATCAGCATTGGTACGTCGTACGAGGGCCGCGACCTGATGGCCGTGAAGATCTCCGACAACGTCGGCACCGACGAGAACGAGCCGGAGATCCTGTTCAACGCCCAGCAGCACGCCCGTGAGCACCTGACCGTCGAGATGGCGATCTACCTGCTCAACCTCTTCACCGACAGCTACGGCAGCGACTCCCGGATCACCAACATCGTCAACAGCCGGGAGATCTGGATCGTGCCGACCGTCAACCCGGACGGCAGCGAGTACGACATCGCCACCGGGTCGTACCGGTCCTGGCGCAAGAACCGCCAGCCCAACAGCGGTTCGTCCAACGTCGGCACCGACCTGAACCGCAACTGGTCCTACAACTGGGGTTGCTGCGGCGGCTCGTCCGGCTCGACCTCGTCGGAGACCTACCGCGGCCCGTCGGCGTTCTCCGCCCCGGAGACGCAGGCGCTGCGCAACTTCGTCAACAGTCGCGTGGTCGGCGGGACACAGCAGATCAAGGCGAACATCGACTTCCACACGTACTCGCAGCTGGTGCTCTGGCCGTACGGCTATACCACCGCGAACACCGCGGCCGGGATGAACGCCGACCAGTACAACACCTTCGCCACCATCGGCCAGCAGATGGCGGCCACCAACAACTACACCCCGCAGCAGTCCAGCGACCTCTACATCACCGACGGGGACAGCATCGACTGGATGTGGGCCACCCACAACATCTGGGCGTACACCTTCGAGATGTACCCGGGCTCGGCGAGCGGCGGCGGCTTCTACCCGCCCGACGAGGTGATCCCCGCACAGACCAGCCGCAACCGCGAGGCCGTGCTGATGCTCAGCGAGTACGCCGACTGCCCGTACCGGGCCATCGGCAAGCAGGCGCAGTACTGCGGCGGCGGTGGTGGCGGCACCACGGTCTGGTCCGACACCTTCGAGACCGCCACCGGGTGGACCATCAACCCGTCCGGTACCGACGCCGCCACCAGCGGAGTGTGGGAGCGGGGTGCCGCCCAGGCGACCACCTCCTCCGGCGCCAAGCAGCTCACCCCGTACGCCGGCGCCAACGACCTGGTCACCGGCCGGCTCGCCGGCTCGGCGGCCGGTGACTACGACGTCGACGGTGGCGTGACAAGTGCCCGGTCCCCGGCGGTGACCCTGCCGTCGTCGGGCACGCTGACCCTCTCGCTGGCCTGGTATCTGGCACACGGCTCGAACTCGTCGTCAGCCGACTACCTGCGGGTGAGCGTGGTGCACAACGGCGGCACCACCGCGCTGCTCACCCAGGCCGGCGCGGCGACCAACCGCAACGGGAGCTGGGCGGTGGCGAACCTCAACCTCACTCCGTACGCCGGCCAGTCCGTGCGGATCCTCGTCGAGGCCGCGGATGCCTCCGGCGCGAGCCTCGTGGAGGCGGCTGTGGACAACGTCACCATCACCGCCTCCTGATCGGGTGGGGCCCCGTTCCGCCCCTGCGGGGCCCCACCACCCGCTCCGAGCCTCCAGATCCCGCGGTGCGCTACCGTCTTAGCGACCACTCCGCAGCGAAGCCGGTGCGATACCGGCGCTGTCCCGCAACTGTGATGCCCCGCCTGACGGTGGGGACAAGCCAGGTCGCCTGCGGATCGGTCGCGACACGCGCTCTCGAGGAAGGGCGCCTCGTGGGCGGGCGTACGGAAGCCCTGTCGGCGAAGCAACACTCCTCGACCGACAGGAGGCCCCATGTTCAGACGTACCCCCCGGCTCTTCGCCGCGACCCTCGCGGTCGCCGCGCTCGCCCTCGGCGCCTGCGCCGAGAAGACCACCGACCAGCCGGCGCCCGGCGTCGGTTCGGCGACCGCCAGCTTCCCGGTGACGGTCGGCTCGCTCACCCTCGACAAGCGGCCCGAGAAGATCGTGTCGCTGGCGCCCACCGCCACCGAGATGCTCTTCGCCATCGGTGCCGGCCCGCAGGTGACCGCGGTCGACGACCAGTCCAACTACCCGGCTGACGCGCCCAAGACCGACCTGTCCGGCTTCCAGCCCAACGCCGAGGCCATCGCCAGCAAGAACCCCGACCTGGTGGTGATCTCCGACGACCGGAACAAGATCGTCGACCAGCTCGGCAAGCTCAAGATCCCGGTGTACCTGACCCCGGCGGCGACCACGCTTGACGACTCCTACCGGCAGATCACCGATCTGGGCACGCTTACCGGGCACGCCGACCAGGCCACCGACGTCACCACCCGGATGAAGGACGACATCGCCAAGCTGGTCAAGGACGTGCCGCAGCGCGCCGAGAAGCTCACCTACTTCCATGAGCTGGGCCCGGAGCTCTACAGCGCGACCAGCAAGACCTTCATCGGCTCGATCTACGACCTGGCCGGTCTGACCAACATCGCCGACCCGGCCGACGCGGACGGCAAGAGCGCCGGCTACCCGCAGCTGTCCCAGGAGTTCATCGTCAAGGCCGACCCCGACTTCGTCTTCCTGGCCGACGCCAAGTGCTGCCAGCAGAGCGGCGACTCGGTCAAGGCCCGCAGCGGCTGGGCCGGGGTCACCGCGGTGAAGAACAACCAGGTCGTGGCGCTGGACGACGACATCGCCTCCCGGTGGGGCCCACGGATCGTGGACCTGCTCCGGGTTGTCATCGACGCGGTCGCCAAGGTGCCCGCGTGATCGACGTCCGTCGGTGACCGGACTGCTTCCGGTGGCCACCCCGGCACCAACCACGCGGCAGGCCGGGACGCAGCTCGCGTCCCGGCCCGCCGGCCTGCGCAAGCGCTGGTTGGCCGCCGGGGTGTTCGCGGTGCTCGTCGCGCTCGTCGCCGGGGTGTCGCTCGGCCCGGTCAGTCTGCCGCCGGGCAGCGTCGCCGCCGAGCTGCTCAACCTGATCCCCGGGGTGCACCTGAAGAGCGGGTTGACCGAGCGGGAAATCGCCATCGTCACCGAGTTGCGGCTGCCCCGGGTCGTGCTGGGCCTGCTCGTCGGTGGCCTGCTCGCCCTGGCCGGCGGCTGCTACCAGGGCGTGTTCCGCAACCCGCTCGCCGACCCGTACCTGCTCGGGGTGGCCGCCGGCGCGGGCCTCGCGGTCACCGCGGTGATCGCCCTCGGCGGCGCCGGCCGGCAGGGCGCGATCTCCGGGCTGCCGCTGACCATCCCGTTGGCCGCTTTCGTCGGGTCGCTGCTCGCCGTGACGATGACCTACCTGCTCGGCGCGGCCGGCGGCCGGAGCCGGTCCCCGGCGATGCTGATCCTGGCCGGGGTCGCGGTCTCCGCGTTCCTCTCCGCCGGGCAGACGTACCTGCTGCAACGGCACTCCGACACCATCCAGTCCGTCTACTCCTGGCTGCTGGGCCGGCTGGCCACCGCCGGCTGGCACGACGTGCTGCTGGTGCTGCCGTACGCCGTGGTGACCACCGTGGTGGTGCTGCTGCACCGCCGCGAGCTGGACGTCCTCGCGCTCGGCGACGACGAGGCGCGCAGCCTCGGCCTGCACCCGCAGCGGTCCCGCTACCTGCTGATCGCCGCCGCGTCGTTGGGCACCGCCGCCGCCGTCTCCGCGACCGGCCTGATCGGCTTCGTCGGCATCATCGTGCCGCACACCGTCCGGCTGCTCGCCGGGTCGAGCTACCGGGTGATCCTGCCGCTGTCGATGCTGTTCGGCGCGGCGTTCCTGGCCCTGACCGACGTGGTGGCCCGCACCGCCGCTGCCCCGGCCGAGGTGCCCATCGGGGTGGTCACCGCCCTGCTCGGCGGCCCGTTCTTCGTCCTGGTGCTGCGCACCGCCCGGCGGGTGCTCACATGAGCCCCGAGCCGGTCAGCGTGCCCGCTCCCCGCCAGGCCGGTGCGACGGCGGTCGAGGTGCGGGGGTTGCACGTCAGCCTGGGCGGCACCCCGATCCTCACCGGCGTCGACCTGACCGTCGCCGCCGGCGAGTGGGTCACCGTGATCGGCCCGAACGGCGCCGGCAAGTCGACCCTGTTGCGCGCCGTCGGCGGCCTGCTGCCCGCGCCGGGAGCGATCACCCTGTTCGGTACGCCGAGCGCCGAACTGCGCCGCCGGAACCGCGCCCGGGTGGTGGCCACGGTGGCACAGTCACCGGTGGTGCCACCCGGCATGTCGGTGCTGGACTACGTGCTGCTCGGCCGTACCCCGTACATCCCGCCGCTGGGCCGGGAGTCGGCCGCGGACGTGGCCGCCGTGCACGAGGTGCTCGACCGGCTGGACCTCGTCGGCTTCCACCGCCGCGAGCTGGCGACCCTCTCCGGCGGCGAACGGCAGCGGGTCTTCCTGGCCCGGGCGCTCGCCCAGGGCGCGACGCTGCTGCTGCTCGACGAGCCGACCAGCGCGCTGGACATCGGCCACCAGCAGGAGGTGCTGGAACTGGTCGACCAGCTCCGCCGCGCGCACGGCCTGACCGTGCTGGCCACCATGCACGACCTCTCCCTGGCCGGCGAGTACGCCGACCGGATGGTGATGCTGGCCGACGGTCAGGTGGTGGCGACCGGCACCCCCCGCGAGGTGCTGACCGAACACCTCCTGGCCACCCACTACCGGGCCAGCGTCCGCGTCGTCCCCGGCACCCACGGCCCCCTGGTGGTCCCCGTCCGCCCTCGCTGACGGGGGCGGTCAGTCCTCTTCCGGGCCGAGGTCGATCACCGAGAAGAGGGCTCCCTGCGGGTCGCGTAGGGCGGCGAACCGGCCCGTCGGGATGTCGCGGGGTGGGACGAGGATGGTTCCGCCCAGCTCGGCGGCGCGGGCCGCGGCGGCGTCCGCGTCGGTCACCGCGAAGTACACCGTCCAGTACGCGGGCAGGTCGGCCGGGAAGTCGTCGGCCAGCGGCGGCATCATCCCGGCGACAATCCGCGCACCGAGCCGCCACCCGGTGTACGTCATTCCGCCGACCGGCTGTTCGTCCGGCTGCCAGCCGAACACCAGCTCGTAGAAGACCTTCGCGCCCTCCGGATCGGGGGTGACCAGCTCGTTCCAGCTCATGGCGCCGGGCACGTTGAACACCTCGGCGCCGGGCATCGCCAGCGGCTGCCAGACGCTGAACGTGGCGCCCGCCGGGTCGGCGAAGACCGCCATCCGGCCCCGGTCGAAGACCTCGAACGGCGGCACCACGACCTGTCCGCCGGCCCGCTCGACCCGGCCGGCGACGAGTTCCGCGTCGTCGGTGGCGAGGTACGTCGACCAGATCGGCACCTGATCGGGAATCGCGGGCGGTCCCACTCCGGCGACCGGCTGCCCGTTGAGCAGGAAGACGGTGTAGCCGCCCGCCTCGGGCTCCGGTGTCACCCGTCCGGTCCAGCCGAACAGCTCGGGGTAGAACCGCCGCGCGTCGGTCAGATCCGGGGTGGCCAGGTCGGCCCAGCAGGGCGTACCCGGCGGGACGGTGCTCACGTCAAGACCCCTCTCGGCCGGGGCGGCCACGGCGGCCCCCTGCGGGAATCCTGGCACCGTCCCGCTGCGGCCCGGGGCGGAAACGGACGAATCGTCAGCTGAACCGGCGACCCTCGTCCCGTCGGTACGCCCAGGCGGCGAGCGTGGCGAGCAGCACCACCCAGACACCGAGCATGATCAACGAGAGTGGCTCGACGTCGTAGTCGCCCACCGCGGCCCACATCAGCTCGGCCGCACCCCTGGTGGGCAGGAACGGCGCGATCGTCTCGATGAAACCGGGTGCGTCCCCCGGCGCGGAGAGCAGCCCGCCGCCGAACGCGAGCGGCAGGAAGACGACCTGCGCCACCACGATCGCCGCCTTGCTCGGCAGCGAGTAGCCGATGGTGAGCCCCATCAGCGTGAATGGCACCGAGATGACGGCCACGGTGACGATGGCCAGCAGGAACGCCGCCGGGGTGATCCGGGCCGCGGTCAGGGTCGCGCCGATCAACACGACCGGGATCAGCGACAGGAACGTCAGCGCCAGGCCCGCCAGCACCCGGCCGGCGAAGCGGGGCGCCGGCCCGGCCGGCAGCGTCCGGGTGTACGGGCTCCACGGCTGGTCGCGATCCTCGGCGACGCCGACGCCGTACTGGAAGATGTTGGCGCTCATGACTGAGAAGGTGACCATCGACGCGGTGGCGAAGGTGGCGCCGACCGGATCGTCACCGGCGAACGGCACCACGAAGAAGATCATGGCGGCGGCCGGGAAGAAGGCGCTGCCGACGACGGCCACCGGGATCCGGATGAGCTCCAGAAGCTGGTAGCGGGCGTGAACCAGGGCGAGCTGCACGGTGCGCCTCCTCAGACGGCGTTGGGTAGGCCGCCGGCAGCGGCGGTGGGCTGGCTCTCGGCGGTGGGCTGGTGGGTGCTGGTGATGGCGAGGAACGCCTCTTCCAGCGAGGTCGGCCGCACCTCCAGGTCGACGAAGGTGACCCCGGCGGTGACCAGGGCCCGGACCAACTCGTCGGCGTCGGTGGTGAGCAGGTGCAGCCGGCCGTCGATCCGTTCGGTGCGGACCACACCGGGCAGCTCGGGCAGCGCATCGGCGACCAGGCTGACCCGACGTACGCCGACGATGCCGCGCACCGCCTCGACCGTGTCGTCGGCGAGCACCCGGCCCTGCCCGATCACCACCACCCGGTGCGCGAGCGCCTCCACCTCCTCCAGGTAGTGGCTGCTCAGCAGGACGGTCCCGCCGTCGTCGTGGAACGCGCGGATCGCGTCCCACAGCGTGTGCCGGGCGGCCACGTCCAGGCCGGTCGTGGGCTCGTCGAGGAGCACGAGCCGGGGCCGGCCGACGAACGCCAGCGCCACCGCCAGCCGGCGCCGCTGCCCGCCGGAGAGCCCACCGGTCTGCCGCCGGGCGAGGTCGCCCAGGCCGAAGCGGTCGAGCAGTTCGCCCCGGGGCACCGGGTCCGAATAGTGCGCCGAGACGAAGTCGACGACCTCGCCGACCCGGAGCGTGCCCGGCAGGCCGGTCTCCTGCGGGGTGACGCCGATCTGTCGGCGGGACGCCGGGTCGCGGGGGTCGCCGCCGAACAACTCGACCCGGCCCGAGCTGGGACGGCGTAGGCCGACCAGCAGGTTCATCAGGGTGCTCTTGCCGGCACCGTTGGGGCCGAGCAGGCCGACCAGTTCACCGGCGCGGACCTCCAGGTCGACGCGGTCGAGGGCGAGGACGTCGCCGTACCGGCGGCTGGCCTGGTCGGCGCGGGCGAGGGTCATGACTGCTCCTTGGTGGCAGTGGGGTCGAGCAGGGTGCGGATGGCTTCGGTGTACTCCTCGAACGCCAGCCGGCCGCGCCGGCTGAGCCGGATCAGGGTGGCCGGGGTGCGTCCACGGTGGGTCTTGCTGATCTCCACGTAGCCGGCGTCCTCCAGCTTGCGCAGGTGCACGGAGAGGTTGCCGGCGGTCATCGCGAGCAGTTCCTGCAACCGGGGAAAGGCGATCCGGTCGCCGTCGTTGAGCGTCGAGAGCGCGGCGACCACCCGCAGCCGGGCCTGCGCGTGGATGACCGGGTCGAGTTCGGTCACGACCGGTGTCGCTGTCGCCGCCGGGCGATCGTTCCGGCGGCCAGGATCCCGCCGCCGCCGGCCACCGCGATGACCAGTGCGTGCCAGCCCGGCCCGGCGATCGTGCCGAGCACGTTGCTCACGCTGATCCAGACGCCGAGCCGGAACAGGTCCCGGTCCAGCCAGATGGCTCCGCCGGCCATGTGCAGCGCGCCGGTCAGGCCAACGGCGGTTGCCGACCAGAGCAGCGCCTCCTGGTCGTGTGGCAGGTGCTCGGAGATCCGGCCGACCGCCGCGTACACGCTCACCGACCCCAGTGCCCAGGCGCAGCCGTACCAGCGTCCGCGTTGCGCGGAGTCGCCACTGACCTGCCCGTACGCCCGCGCGCCAGCGACCGCCTGGACCGCCGCGGCAGCCGCGAGCAGGACGAACAGGATGGTCAGGGGCAGCCAGTCCGGTAGCCGGACCAACACCCGACCGTCGGGTGCGAAGCGCAGGAAGAACAGCCCGAAGCCGATCAGCCAGGCCACACCCCACGGCCAGTAGACCAGTCGGGCGTCCGGCTCCAGCCGACGTGCGGTGGCTGCCTGCTGCTCACGGATCAGCCGGAGCGCGGCTGCCGCGTCGGAGGGTGGCAGGTCATCGTTGGGTTCCACGCAAACTACTTTACGCCGCAAAGTCAATGCCCGGTGTCCCGCCGCCGCGCCGGGGTACCGACAGCGGCGCGGGGTGCCTATGGTGGGGAGCCGTGGTGACTGACCTGTCGCACAGGACACAGAGGAGGGTCCGTGTCGAGCCCGAGCGGTGAGCTGGAGGTCGAGCCGGAGGCCCTGAAGGCGTTCGCGGCAGCGTCCACCGACCGGGCGGCCCGCTTTCGCGAGCTGCACCGTTCGTTCGGCGACGGCCACGTGCCACGGCACGCCTTCGGTGTGATGCCGGCGTCGTTCAGCCTCGCGGCGACGTACGCCGAGCAGTTCGAGGCGTGCCTGCAAGGGCTGGCCGACGGAGCCGAGGTGATGGCGGACATCGCCGAAGGACTCACCGACACCGCCGACTCCTACACGGGCTCCGACGTGGCCAACACGGACCTGTTCGTGCCCGGCCGTCCGCCCGCTCCCGACGTACTCGCTCCCGGCCCCTGGTCGCCGAGCCCGTCCTCGCCCGGCGACGCCGGCCGGACTGGGCAGGTGCCGGCGTGAGCACCGAGGCGTTGCAGCGCAACAAGACGTACTTCGAGCAGATCGTCTCGGGTACGCCCGACCCGTTCAAGCCGTTGTCCAACGCGGTGTTGTGGCCCTTCGAGCAGCTGCTCGAACTCGTCGCCGGCGAGCCGGACGACCTGATGCGCGCCGCCCAGCTCTGCCTGAGCACCGGTGCGGCGGTCCGCGAGATCGCTGGCGAGCAGGTGCAGCACCGGGCTCGCCTGCGGGGCTCCTGGAAGGGCGACGCCGCCGAGAGCTTCCACGCGTCGATGGAGTCGGTGGAGGAGGCGATCGAGGAGTTGGCCCGTGGGCTGGACGGCACCAAGGAGGTGCTGGTCGACGCGGCCAACGCGGCGGTCGACGCGTTCAACCTGCTGGTCGAGTTGATCCTCGAGTTCCTGCTCTGGTTCCTCACCGAGGTCATCATCGCGGCGGTGGCCGCGGCGCTCAGCGCCGGCATCTCGCTCGCGGCGACGGTCGTCCGGGTGCTGGCCAAGCTCGCTACCGTGGTGGGCCGGATGGTCAAGGTCGTCGCGCGGTTCGCCGAGATCCTGACGAAGCTGGCCGCCAAGATGCAGAAGGTCGCCGAGCTGCTGATGAAGTACCGCGAGGCGGTGCTGAAGATCCGCCAGGCGAAGAAGGCATACCGGATGTGGAACAAGTCCGGGTGGACGGCCGAGGCGCGGGCGTTCCAGATCGAGAAATTCAAGGTGCTCTTCCCGGGCAAGTTCCTCATCAACCAGGCGTCCCCGGTGAACATCCCCGGCATCGGCGGCGCCCTGCTGGACACCGGCGTCGGGCTGCACGACATCTCCGACGGCACCAAGGACCGCAACTACCTGGTGGACGGCACGTACCGCGAGGATCTCGGCCCGTACACCAAGGGCGTGCAAAATATCTTCGACTCCATCCTGACCTGAGAGGGACCGACATGACCTTTCCGGGTCTGGACCGCATCGAGGCGCTGGCCCGCAACCTGGACGGTTGGCAACGTGAGCTGGCCGGCAAGATGGCCGAGATCGAACAGAGCAACGCCGAGGGTGTGAGCGACTCCGGGTTGGTCCGGGTCACCGCCGCCGCCGACGGCACGATCGTGTCGACCGACCTCGACGCGCGGGCCATGCGTTTCGACTCGTACACGCTGGCTGAGGAGTTCACCGCCGCCGCCGGCCGCGCGCAGGAGGCTGCCGCCGCCCGGGTACGCGAGCTGGTGGGCGAGGTGATCGGCGACGCGCCCGCTGCCGGACGACCGACCGGCGACCGCCCGGATCGATACTGATCCGATGGCCGACATCAGCTACCAGGAACGGCTGACCCAGCTCGTCGAGCCGGGTGAGCAGCTGCTCGCCGTCGCGAAGGCGAGAATCGCCCAGGGCGCCCTGCCGCCCGACCCGCCGATCGAGGAGCAGCCGGCCACGTCCCGCGGCGGCGGTGGCGTCTCCGGGGCGCTGCTCAACCTGCTCTCGCCGATATTCTCCTTCCCGGCGGGAGACCGGATCGTCGATCGCCTGGCCTACGGAATCGCCGGCCGGGGAGCGCCCGGCTCGTCCGCCTCCACGCTGCAGTACGCGCGGCGGCCGGTGCCTCCGGCGACCACCATCGAGGACACCATCCTCGCCGTCACCGACCGGCGGATGCTCGTGTGCGCGTCCGGGCCGTTGAAACTCTGGTCGAACCGGGCCGACGACGAACGGGCGGCGGCCGAAACCCGGATCGTCTGGTCGACGCCCCGCGCCGCGGTGGCCGACGCCCGGGTGGGCTGGCACCGGCTCAACCCGAAGCGGCTCCGGATCGAGTTCGTCGACGGCTCGTGGTTGGCCTTCACGGTGCCGATCGCCGAGCCCGGCAAACCGCTGCGCGACATCGCCTCAGCCCTGACCGGTCGCTGACCCGACCCGCGGCGGCGCCAGCCCGCAGCGGCACGCAACGGGTTTGGTCGAGGTTTACAGCGATGCCGGCTGTAGTGGCCCGGCCTGCGGTGGTGTGGCCTGTTGCGGTGTGGCCTCGGGCGGTGCGGCCTCGGGCGGTGCGGCCTCGGGCGGTGCGGCCTCGGGCGGCGCGGCTTCCGGCGGCGTGGTCAGCAGCGGCGCGGGCAGCGGTTCGCGGTGCAGCACCGAGAGCCGGGACACCGCACGGGTGAGCACCACGTACAGCCGGTGCAGCCCGCGCGGCTCGGCCGCGACGATCGCGGCCGGCTCGACCACCACCACATGGTCGTACTCCAGGCCCTTGACCAGCGTCGCGGGCACCACGGTGACCCGCTCCGCGGCCACCACGTCGTCGGCGGTCGCGGTCGCGACACCGGCGGCGGCGAGCGCCGCGCGCAGCCCGTCGACCGCGTCGTCTGCGGCGATCACACCGACCGAGCCGTCGTGGGCGAGCGCCGCCCGCACGTCGTCCACCGTCGCCGACGTCAGGTCGGTCACGGTACGCACGTCCAGGCCGCCGTCTCGGCGCAGCGACTCGGCCGGCGGCACGTTGACGGCGAGTGCCGGCAGCAGCAGGTTCGCGAACGCGACCACTGCGGCGGGCACGCGAAAACCGACCGTCAACGGAACCACCACGGCGTCCGGCTTGCCCAGGTGAGCCAGGGATTCCCGCCAGTCCGTCGCCGCCCACGGCGTGGTGCCCTGAGCGAGGTCACCGAGGAGGGTGACCGAGCCATGCTCGCTGCGCCGGGCGATGGCCCGACACTGCATCGGGGAGAGATCCTGCGCCTCGTCCACCACCACGTGCCCGAACCCGGAGGCCCGCTCCAGCAACCCGGCCGCCTCGTCGATCAGCACCGCGTCGGCGGTGGTCCAGCGGGTCGCCTTCGCGGTACGGGCCGGCTTCACCCAGGTCAGCAGCGCCTGCTCGGCGTCGGTGAGCAGACCATCCGCTGCGGCGGCGAGTCGAGTCGGGTCGGAGAGCAGGCCGTACACCAGCCCTTCCGGGGTGAGCGCCGGCCAGACCGCGTCCAGGAGGTCGACCACCGGCCGACAGCGGCCCATCCGGCGTAGCCACGCATCGCTGGGTGACTCCGCGCGCCGCGCCTCGGCCTGCCGTTGCAGCAGACTCACCACCCGCGCGCGGACCCGCTCCCGGCCCGTGCCGTACGGCAGCCCTTCCCGACGGGTCTCCTCGACGATCCGATGTAGTGGGTCCAGCCCGATCCGCCACCGGAACGAACCGTCCGACACCGTGATCGAGTCGGTCGGCGTACCGATCTGAGCCTGCACCGCGCGCCGCAGCACGTCGGCCATCCGCACGTCGTGCTTGAGCGTGGCGACCGCCGGCGCCTCGACCGCCCGGACCGGCACCCGCGAGATCAACTCCTCGACGGTGGCCTGCTCGACCTCGACCTCACCGAGCGCCGGCAGCACCGCCGCGATGTACGACAGGAACGCCCGGTTCGGCCCCACGATCAGCACACCCGCCCGCCGCAACCGCTCCCGGTGCAGGTAGAGCAGGTACGCGGCCCGGTGCAGACCAACCGCCGTCTTCCCCGTGCCCGGTGCCCCCTGCACGCAGATCGAGTCGGCCAGATCGGCCCGGACCAACTCGTCCTGCTCAGGCTGGATGGTGGCCACGATGTCCCGCATCGGCCCGACGCGCGGCCGTTCGATCTCGGCAGTCAGGATCCGGCTGGTCGTGCCCAGCTCCTCGCCCCGATCGAGCCGCTCATCCTCGAAGCTGGTCAGCACCCCGTTGCTGAACCCGAACCGCCGCCGGACCGCCACCCCCTGCGGATCGCGCGCACTGGCCCGGTAGAACGACCGGGAGACCGGCGCCCGCCAGTCCAGCACCAACGGCTCGCCCCGCTCGTCGGTGACGTGCCGCCGGCCGACGTGATACCGCCGACCGTCATGATCGGTGCTGGTGCTGGTGCTGGTGCTGGTGCTGGTGCTGCTGCCGCTGCTGCCGCTGCTGCCGCTGCTGCCGCTGCTGCCGCTGCTGCCGCTGCTGCCGCTGCTGCCGCTGCTGCCGCTGCTGCCGCTGCTGCCGCTGCTG
>NZ_JBEYTO010000002.1:328852-331399 GCF_040643095.1 Micromonospora sp. NPDC047467
TGTCGCTGCTGTCGCTGCTGTCGCTGCTGTCGCTGCTGTCGCTGCTGTCGCTGCTGTCGCTGCTGCCGCTGCTGTCGCTGCTGCCGCTGCTGCCGCTGCTGCCGCTGCTGTCGCTGCTGCCGCTGCTGTCGCTGCTGTCGCTGCTGTCGCTGCCGCTGCTGCCGCTGCCGCTGCTGTCGCTGCTGTCGCTGCTGCTGTCGGTGCCGCTGGCCTCGCGGTTCGGGCTACTGCTGTCTTTGCTGCCCAAGGTTTCGCGGTCCGGGCTTCCGGCGAAGTCGAGGCGGCCGAAGAAGAGCGGCGTGGTCGGGTCGTCGGCCAGTTCGGCCACCCGGCGGGCCAGCGTGCGACCGAGTGTCTCCGCGGCGTACGCGTCGCCGGCCACCTGGTCGCCCGTGGCGAAGAGGGATTCGGCTCGTTCCCGCATCCGCCGCAGCGCCGCACGCGAGGTGGCCAGGTGTGCGCGCTCGGCGGAAAGGTCCTTGTCGAGGTGGGTGTCAAGGTCAGGTGCGGGCATGCTGACGTCCCATCGTCCACAGCTGCTGCTCGCTCGCGTGTCCGGGGGCGGATGGCCGGCCGCCCGGCGCGGCGACGTCCGTTCCGGTGCAGCTCACCTCGGCCGTCAAGCGGGGTGCAACCGTACGCTCCCGAGCCTGTCCCTGCCACCGAATTACCGATGCGGCCACCCGGAAGAGACGGCGTGGCGCCGCGACGGCGGGACGGCATGCCGGCGAACAACCGCCCGATCCGCTGTGCTGTCCGAACCGCTGGTCGCTCGATCTGCTGCGCTGCTCGATCTGCTGTGTCGCTCGTCTGCTGTGTCGTCCGAACCTCCGTGTCGCTCGAACTGCTGGTCGCTCGATTCGCTGTGTCGGCCGTGCCTTTCGGTCCCGGGGTGTTTGCCGCTGAGCCCGCGCTGGATCCCGAGGTGGGCGCTGCGGCCCATCGCGGTGGACGGCAATGCCGGCGGGCGGCTGAGGTGGGCCGTTCGCCCTGGTCCGGTGCCGCGTTTGTGGTGCTGTCGGCTTTAGCAGCGGCGATGGTAGAGGTTGCGCCGTGGGACGCGGTGCGGGTCGAGCCAGCGGGGCGGAAGGAAGTCGGGCTTGCCGTCCGGCGCGATGCGGACCGCCCAGTCGCCCTGGTGAATGAGGCGATGGTGGTGGCCGCAGAGCAGGACCGCGTTGCCCAACGCCGTTGCGCCACCATCGGCCCAGTGCTGGACGTGGTGGCCATCGCACCATCGGGACGGCCGGTCGCAGCCGGGGAAGGCGCAGCCACCGTCGCGCAGCACCAGCGCGCGACGCAGTGGCCCGGTGAAGAGACGGCGTTGACGCCCGACGTCCAGGACCTGACTGTTGCCGCCAAGCACGGCCGGCAGCACTGCGGCATCGCAGGCGAGTCGGCGGATCGCGCCCGGTGTGAGGCGTTCGCCGGTCTCCAGGGCGCCCGCGCGTACGCCGTTGACCAGCGCATCCAGCGCAACGGTCACCACCAGTTGTGGGCGGTCGCCGCCGTTGTCGGGCAGATGGCCGGTGCGCAGCGCCAGCCGACAGATCTCACCGAGCGCGTCCGCCCGGCGTTGGCCGGGACTGCGATCGTCGTGTGCACCTGCGGGGGCGCACAGCGGATCGATCGCTTCACGCAGCAGGCTCGCCGTTTCGGTGTCGAGGCTCCCGCTGAGACGTACCTGCCCATCCTGCTGGTCGGAGAGGGTGACGTGCCGGCGGGCCTCGGCCCGCTCGGTGGCCCGCTCAAGGGCTGCCAGCTCAGCTTGGTCGGCCAGGTCGGGGGCGACGTGCGCGAGGACGCGCTCCCCGAGACGGCTCAGGGTCGCCGGATCGAACCTGTCGGCCCACGCGATCAGCAGATGGGTGGCCTTGTCGGTCACCTCCGGCCCCGCCTCGACAGGAAGGGCGGCGACGGTCTCCGCCACGACGCGGCCCTGTTCGACGGTGATGATGCCGCCATGCAGGGCATCGCGGACCGCTGGTGGCGCGGCGTCGAGGGTGGCCGCGAGCTGAACGAGCTGACGGGCAGATCGCCCCGAAAGCCGGAGCCGATCCCGCAGCCAGACTGCGGTGGACGAGGCACCTTCGGTGACGGCCAGGCCGCGGGCGTCCAGCTCGCGCACCAGACCCAGCTCGACGGCGGCCAGCCGCTGCGCTGCGGCGTGCGCAGCATCGAGCGATGCGAGCAGCTCGGCGTCCGAGAGCGCCCACAGGGAGGCCGCGACACAGTCGTCGACGGCACCACTCGCCTGCGACAACGCCCTCAACATGAAGACAAGATAGAACATGTGTACGACATTTTTGTGCCCCGTTCGGCCAGGTTGCGGTCCGCCTCGCCCGCGTCGGGAGTTGCCGGCGGGCTGCCTGCGGTCAGAGCCTCTGCCAGGTGCCAGGTGCCAGGTGCCAGGTGCCAGGTGCCAAGTGCCGCCGCACCCGCGCCCGCCGCGCCGCCGCACCCGCGCCCGCCGCGCCGCCGCACCCGCGCCCGCCGCGCCGCCGCACCCGCGCCCGCCGCGCCGCCGCACCCGCGCCCGCCGCGCCG
>NZ_JBEYTO010000002.1:331498-934022 GCF_040643095.1 Micromonospora sp. NPDC047467
GCCGCACCCGCGCCGTCGCGCTGCCGGTCGCCGCCGCAGCCACGTCCTCCGCCGGCTGCAGCAGCGTCCTCCGCCGATCGCCGCACCGCCGGTCGCTGCCACTCCGCCGCCGACCAGCGCCGTCGCTTGCCGTCACTGTCGCTGGCCGCCGCCATTCAGCGCGGGTCGTGGACGCCGGACGTGTGCCGGCAGAGCGCGGGGTGATGGCGGGTCGGGTGGGCGGCCGGGATCATGGGGTCATGACCGACGCCCGTCCCGAGCCGCGCCGAATGATCAGTGACCCGCAGGTGATGCGGGCGCTGGCTCATCCGGCCCGCATCACGATCATCGAGTATCTGAGCAGCCGCGAGGGTGGCGGCACCGCCACCGAGTGCGCGGAGATCGTCGGGCTGTCGCCGAGTGCGACCAGTTACCACCTGCGGGCGCTGGCGAAGTTCGGGCTGGTGGAGCAGGCGCCGAGCCGGGGGGACGCCCGCGAGCGCGTGTGGCGTACGTCGAATGTCAGCTGGATGGTCGACGCGGGCCGCGAGGCCGGGCCCGAGGCGCGGGCTGCGGAGCAGGCGCTGGTGGAGGCGCACGCCGTCCGGGCCATGGAGCGGACCAGGGACTGGTTGCGGCGCGCCGGGGATGAGCCCGCCGAGTGGTACGACGTTGCGCTGTTCAACGACACGCTGGTCCTGCTGACGGCGGAGGAGTTGGCGGAGTTGAACGAGGCCGTCGTGGCGCTGCTCAGGCCGTACCACCCTCGTCGGCGATCCGACCCGCCGGAGGGCGCTCGTTCGGTGGCGGTGCAGTACCGGGTGGTGCCGCTGGCCTGAGGGGGTTGTGTCGATCAGTTGTGAAGGATTATTTTCGAAGCATGTCCTTCACAACTGTTGAGTCGCGCTGGACGGACGTCTGGTTGGCCGCCACCGCACGCGGGACCACGATCTGCGGCGACTTCCTCGCCGCCACCGCGCTCGCTCTGGCGCTGCAGGGAGCCGGCGCCGGTGGGCTCGCCGTCTCGGGGCTGCTGCTCGCGGCCACCCTGCCGCTGGTGGTGCTCGCCCCGCTCGCCGGCCGCGTCGCCGACCGGGTGGACAGCCGCACCCTGCTGGTGACCGTCGGGGTGGCTCAGGCCGCCATCTGCACGATGCTCGCCGTCACCAGCCACCCGGTCCTGGTCGTCGGTCTGGTCACGCTGCTCGCCTGCGGGCTCGCGGTGACCCAGCCCTGCCTGGCGGCGCTGCTCCCAGCGATGGTCCGCCCGGCTGACCTGCCCCGGGCGAGCGCGATCAGTCAGACCGCCGTCTCCCTCGGCGCGCTCGGCGGTCCGGTGCTGGCCGGGCTGCTGGTGGGGCAGTTCGGCACCCGCGTACCGCTGCTGGTCGACGCCGCGACCTACCTGGCGCTGGTGGTCGCCGGCCTCCTGCTGCGGACTCGTCGCGGCGGCCGCCCGACCACCGCCGCAGCACGGACCGCACCCGCCGTTGCCGCGTCGGCCGCGTCGGCCAAGCCCGCGCCGACCGCGCCGACCGCGCCGACCGCGCCGACCGCGCCGACCGCGCCGACCGCGCCGACCGCGCCGACCGCGCCGACCGCGCCGACTGCGCCGACCGCGCCGACCGCGCCGACCGCGCCGACCGCGCCGACCGCGCCGACCAGGACCGTGCTGGCCAGGAGTGCGTCGACCGCGTCGACCGCGCCGACCGCGCCGACCGCGCCGACCGCGCCGACCGCGCCGACCGCGTCGACCGCGTCGACCGCGCCGACCGCGCCGACCGCGTCGACCGCGTCGACCGGGGCCGTGCCGACCATGCCGGCCGGCGCCGCGCTGGCCGCGTCGGCCGGGTCCGTGCCGGCCGGGGCCGCGCCGGCCGTGGCCGTCGCCGGTGCGATGGCGTCCTTCGGTGGTACGGCCCAGGGCTGGCGGCTGCGCCGGGATCCGTTGATGCTCGTCATGGTGGTGAGCACTGCCGTGGTGATCGCGGCGGTCGGCGGCATCAACGTGATCGAGGTCTTCTTCATTCGGGAGACGCTGAACGGCTCTGCCACCACGTACGGCTTGGTCGGCGCAGCATGGATGGCCGGCATGCTGCCGGGCGGCTGGTACGCGGCGCGGCTCGCACGTCGGTTCCACGACGACGGTGCGCTGGTGCGCGGGGTGCTGGTCACGCTGGGTGGGTGCAGCCTGATGGTGCTGCTGGGGGCGACGGTGCCGGCGGCGGCTCTGCTGGTGCCGCTCTGGTTGGTGGCCGGCGCGGCCAACGGCGCGGAGAACGTGTTCGCCAACCTTCTTACCGCTCGTCGGGTGCCGGAGGCGATGCGTGCCCGCGCGTACGCCAGTTATGGCGCGGCGGTGCAGGGTGGCTCGATGGCGGGCTACCTGGTCGGTGGCGTGTTGCTCACGGGAGTTCCGCCCCGACCGTTGATCGCGGCGGCCGGCGCGGCTGGGTTGCTGGTGGTGCTGGCCTTCGTGCCGATCGTCGCCCGGGCGTTACGCGGGCCGGTGAGTGGCGATCCGGCCGTACCCGAGCGTGGCTCGCCCGGCGGACGAGAGCGCCAGCCGGGTGCGGGGTTGGCCACTTCGGGCCGGCCCGGCGAGCCGGAGCCAGAGGGCGGGGATACGGTCGGGTCATGGCTGAGCGCATCGCACGCCCGCGGGTCGGGCACATCCAGTTCCTGAACTGCCTGCCGATCTACTGGGGTCTGATGCGCTCCGGTGCCCTGCTCGACGTGGACCTGCACAAGGATTCGCCCGACCAGTTGAATGCCGCGCTGGTCGCCGGTGACCTGGACATCGGGCCGATTTCGCTGGTGGAGTACCTGCGGCACGCCGACGAGTTGCTGCTCCTGCCGGATCTGGCCGTGGGCAGCGACGGTCCGGTGCTCTCGGTCAACGTGGTCTCCACCCGACCTCTCGCCGAGCTGGATGGCACCCGGGTGGCGCTCGGCTCGACCTCGCGGACCGGGGTGATGCTGGCCCAGTTGCTGCTCGCCGAGCGTTACCACGTACGCCCCGACTACTTCCGCTGCCCACCGGACCTGACCCAGATGCTGCTGGAGGCCGACGCCGGGGTGCTGATCGGCGACGTGGCGCTGCGGGCGCTCCATGAGGCGCCGCAGCGGGGTCTCATGGTCACCGACCTTGGGCAGGCGTGGCGGGAGTGGAGCGGGTTGCCGATGGTCTTCGCCGTCTGGGCGGTTCGTCGCGACTTCGCCGCTGCCCACCCGGGCCTGGTCAAGGAGGTGCACGAGGCGTTCCTGCGCTCCCGGGACCTCTGCCTCGCCGAGTTGGACCAGGTCGCCGAGGCGGCGGCGCGGTGGGAGACGTTCGACGCCGCGACGCTTGCCACGTACTTCCGGACCCTGGACTTCTCGCTCGGTGACCGGCAGGTCGCCGGGCTGCGGGAGTTCGCCCGCCGCGCCGCCGCGATCGGTGAGGTGCCGGCGCTGCCGGACGGTGGCCCGGAGTTCTTCGCCGGCTGAGCCGCCGGGCCACCGCGCCGCAGGGCGCGGGAGGGTGGGTCAGGTGGCGGGGCGGAGCAGCGCCTCGGTGATTTTCTCGCAGTTCTTCATGCCGTAGTCGTAGCCCATGTCGATCGGGTACTTGACCATCACGCCCATCGTCCAGGTGTCGCCGATGGCCAGGCAGTTGATGTGCATCTCCTGCTCCTGGGTGCGGTCGATCCACCCGTTCTTGATGGCGATCTGCTTCTGCTCGGCGGCCGGGAAGGCCTTGCGAATGCCGAAGTCTCCCGCGCCGCGGACCAGCTCCATCTCGTTGAGCAGCCACTTGGTCCACTTCGGCCCGGCGGCGGTGCCGGTGGCGATGCAGTTGCCCAGCCGGGCGGTGTCGCGGGGGGAGAGTGCCGTCCGGCTCCAGCCCTTGTCGGGGGCGACGCTGCTGTCGGTGAGTTTGCACATGGAGATCAGCCGCCGGATCGAGGCGTCTCGGCCGACTGAGTTGTAGAACTGCTCGGCGCGGGTGTTGTCGCTGTCCCGGATGATCTTGGTGGCGTCGTCCAGCTTCGCGTCGCTCGGCGAATCGCCGTCTTCGGCCGTGCGGCGCAGGTAGTCGGCGACGATCCACGACTTGATCATCGAGGCGGTGGTGCTGGTCTCGTCCATGTTCTTCGAGCCGATGATCTTCCCGGTGCGGCGGTCGAGCACGCTCCAGGCGTACCAGCCCTCGATGTCCAGGTTGAGGTCCTTGGCCGCGAACGGCAGCGGCTCCAGCGACGGGCTGGGGCTCGGCGACGGCGAAGCCGGCTGGCGGGCGCTGCGGTTGGTGGCCGCGCCGGTGGACCGGCTGGCAGCGTCGGAATCACCCCACTTGGCGGCGGCGGCGGACTCGAATGGCGACCCGGGCAGCAGTCGCAGCGACACCAGCACCAGCCCGGTCAGGATGACCGCGATGGCGATCAGCCGCAGCGGGGCCGCGTCGCCGCCGCCGCGTCGGTCAGCCCGACGGTTGCCGGCCATCAGAGCGCGTCCGGTTGTTGCGGCACCTTCAGCGCGGCGCCCGGCTGCGGGGTGACGAGTTGGGTGGCCACGCTGGCACAGACCTGCGCGCCGTAGTCCAGGGGGAGCTTGGCGTAGTTGTAGCGCAGCATCACCGCGAGGCTCCACTTGTCGTTGACCGCGAGGCAGGTGACGTGCCAGTTGCCGTCGTAGTTGAGCGGGGTCCAACCGTTCTTCATGCTGACCGGGCCCTGCGCGGTGATTGACTTCGGCAGACCGTCGATGATCCCCCAGCGCCCACCACCCGAATCGGACTTCTGGTCCTTGTCCGCGGTGGTGCCGCGAACCTTGCTCATCTCGTTGAGCACCCACTTGGTCCATTTCGGGCCGGCGGCCTTACCGCTGGCGATGCAGTCGCCGAGCCGGACCGCGTCGCGGGGAGACATCCTGGTGAAACTCCAGTAGCCCTCGTACTTCGGCACATTGCCCCGCTTGGTGTCGGTCAGCCCGCAGATCGTGATCGCCCGCTGGATGACCGGGCTGGGCTGCCCGTTCGGCAGTGGCTTGTAGGAGCCACCGGCAGCGGCGTAGACCTTGTTGGCGGCCCCGTCGTTGCTGTCCCGGATGGCAGTGACGGCCATCTTCTTGAGGGCCTCGCTCGGCTCCTTGTCACCGAGCTGCCGCAGATAGTCCGAGACGATCCACGCCTTGATCATCGACTCGGTGGAGCTGGTCGCGGTCATGTTCGGTGACCCGGAGATCTTGCCGGTCTCCCGATCCATCAGCGCCCACGAGAAGAATTGGCCCTTGAAGGCCACCGACACCGGGCCAGCGGCCAGTGTGGGTGGTGGCGGCGGGGTGGGCGAGGGCGCGGCGACGCTCGCGGCGCCGCCTCCGCCTCCGCTGCTGCCGCCGTCGGAGAGTCGGGCGTACGCGGCGGGGACCAGCAGGACGCCACCGAGAAGGACCGCCACGACGGCGAACACCATGGTCACGCGAGATCGCATGATTTGGGTGAGCTCCAGATGTCAGGGCCGGGGGGACCGGCTTGTTGTCCGGGGCGATCGGTGCGTTCGCCGAGCCACGGGGGAGGTGGCCTCTGTGGAACCGACGATTGGCGACAGCCGATCGGTTGACCGGCAGAAGTCTACGTCCGGACCGGCCGGGCGGCAGGGTCCGACACCTGGCAACACGCCGTATCGGTGGGAAATCAGGCTTATATGTGTCTTGTGTGAGGTTTCACGTTGAGGCAGTGATCTAAGTCATAGGCGAGTCGGTAGCGATGCGTGGCTAAAAAGTGCCGATCCGTGACGGAAGGTGACTCGGGTTTCCTGTTACACCCCCTAGTGCATCAAGGCGCAAGCTGTAACACTTGCCTCATGTATGGCAGCGACTTCTCCGGATCGGACGACGCGCCCGGCGCTGGCCTGCTCGGCGAGGTCGAAGCGGCCGAGGCCGAGTTGCGTGCGGCCGCCGCGCGTCAGCGCCGGGGCGGACCAGCGCCCGACGAGGACCTGGCGGCGTACTTCGCCGAGGTGGTCGACGCGGAGCAGAAGATCGAGCCGCGCGACTGGATGCCCGACGCGTACCGCCGGACGCTGATCCGACAGATCGCCCAGCACGCCCATTCCGAGATCATCGGCATGCAGCCGGAGGGCAACTGGATCAGCCGGGCGCCGTCGCTCAAGCGCAAGGCGATCCTGTTGGCCAAGGTGCAGGACGAGGCGGGCCACGGGCTCTACCTCTACGCCGCCGCCGAGACCCTCGGCATCAGCCGTGACGAGCTGGTCCAGCTGCTGCTCGACGGCAGGCAGAAGTACAGCTCGATCTTCAACTACCCCACCCTGACCTGGGCCGACGTGGGCGCGATCGGCTGGCTGGTGGACGGCGCGGCGATCGTCAACCAGGTGCCGCTGTGCCGCTGCTCCTACGGCCCGTACGCGCGGGCGATGATCCGCGTCTGCAAGGAGGAGTCGTTCCACCAGCGCCAGGGCTACGAGATCCTGCACACCCTCGCGCACGGCACCCCGGGGCAGCAGGCGATGGCCCAGGACGCAGTAGACCGCTGGTGGTACCCGTCACTGGCGATGTTCGGCCCGCCGGACGGCGACTCCACCCACTCCACCCGGTCGATGGCCTGGAAGATCAAGCGCTTCTCGAACGACGATCTGCGTCAGCGCTTCGTCGACATGTGCGTCCAGCAGGCCGAGATCCTCGGGCTGCGCATCCCCGATGACGACCTGCGCTGGAACGAGGAGCGGCAGGCGTACGACTACACCCAGCCGGACTACGACGAGCTGATGCGGGTGATCTCCGGCGACGGGCCGTGCAACCGGGAACGGATGGCGCACCGCCGGGCCGCACACGCCGACGGCGCATGGGTACGCGAGGCCGCCGCGGCGTACGCCGCCAAGCGGGCGGAGAACAGGGAGAAGGTAGCCGCGTGAGCACCGAACACTCGCCGCTGTGGGAGGTCTTCGTGCGGGCGCGGCGCGGGCTTTCGCACACCCACGTCGGCAGCCTGCACGCCCCCGACGCCGAGCTGGCCCTGCGCAACGCCCGGGACCTCTACACCCGCCGGCAGGAGGGCGTGTCGATCTGGGTGGTGCCGGCCGGCGCGATCACCGCGTCGAGCCCGGACGAGAAGGACGCCTTCTTCGACCCGGCCGCCGACAAGGTCTACCGCCACCCCACCTTCTACGAGGTGCCGGACGGGGTGGCTCACCTGTGAGCGAGCGGAGCGAGCGAACCAGCCGGCTCAGCGGGGTGGCGGCGTGAACGGGCCGTACGACTTCACCCTCGCCCTCGGCGACGACGCGTTGATCGCGGCGCAGCGGCTGGCCGAGTGGACCACCCGTGCGCCGGAGATGGAGGAGGACATCGCGCTGGCCAACATCGCCCTCGACCAGCTCGGCGCGGCCCGCCTGCTGCTGTCGTACGCGGGTGAGCTGGAGGGCGCAGGCCGCGACGAGGACACGTTGGCGTACCTGCGCGACGACCGCGAGTTCCGCAACGTGCTCCTGGTCGAGCTGCCCAACGGCGACTTCGCGGTGACCATGGCGAAGCTGTTCTTCCTGGCGGCGTACCAGCTGCCGCTCTACACGGCGCTCGCCGGATGCGCGGACGAGCGGCTGGCCGCGATCGGCGCGAAGGCGCGCAAGGAGTCGGCGTACCACCTGGACCACGGCGCGCTGTGGGTGAAGCGGCTCGGCGACGGCACCGAGGAGTCGCACCGTCGGATGCAGGCCGCCGTCGACCAGGTGTGGCCGTACACCCATGAACTGTTCGCCGTAGACCCGGCGGCGCCGGTCGACCCGGCCACCCTGCGACCGGCGTTCGACGACACCGTTGGCCCGGTGTTGGCCGAGGCGACGCTCACCCGGCCGGAGGACGGCTGGGCCCCGGGCGGCGGGCGGGCCGGCGTGCACACCGAGCACCTGTCCTACCTGCTCGCCGAGATGCAGGTGCTGCACCGCGCCCACCCTGGAGCGCAGTGGTGAATCCCAGGGAGGCGGCCGCGTCGGTGGTGGACCCGGAGATCCGGGTGATCACCATCGACGAGCTGGGCATCCTGCGCGCGGTCGACGAGGATCCGGCCAGCGGCCGGGTCACCGTCACCATCACGCCGACCTACACCGGCTGCCCGGCCATGGACGTGATCCGGGCCGACATTCGGCGTGCGCTCGCCGGTGCCGGTCACCCGGACGTCGAGGTCCGCACGGTCTACAGCCCGCCGTGGAGCACCGACTGGATCTCCGACGGTGGGCGGGTCAAGCTCGCCGCCGCGGGGATCGCCCCGCCTGCGCCGGTGCCCGCCCCCGGCGTGGTGTCGTTGACCCTCGCGGTCCGCTGCCCGCAGTGCGGCTCGCCGGAGACCGAGCAGGTCAGCCGGTTCGGCTCCACCGCGTGCAAGGCGTTGTGGCGGTGCCGCTCCTGCTCCGAACCCTTCGACCACCTGAAGGCACTGTGACAGTCACCATCTCCCGGCCGGTCCGCCGTCGGCCGGTCTTCCACCCGCTGCCGGTCTCCGCCGTCGACCGGCTCACCGACGATTCGGTGGCGGTCACGTTCGCCGTACCGGAGGAGTTGCGGGACACTTTCGCGTTCCGCGCGGGCCAGCACCTCACCGTGCGCCGGGTGACCGACGACGGCACGGACGTGCGCCGGTCGTACTCCATCTGCTCCACCCCCGACGACCTGGCCCGGCACGGCCGGTTGCGGATCGGGGTGCGGGAGATCCCCGGCGGTGCGTTCTCGGCGTTCGCGTGCGGTGCGCTGCGCGGTGGCGACACGGTCGAGGTGCTGCCGCCGCTGGGCACCTTCACCACGGCGTTCGCGCCGGACCGGGTGCGGCACTACGGCGCGGTCGTCGCCGGCTCCGGCATCACCCCGGTGCTCGGGCTGGTCGCGACGGCTCTGGCCGCCGAGCCGGCCAGCACCTTCACCCTGGTGTACGGCAACCGCACGGCGAACACCGTGATGTTCGCCGAGGAGTTGGCCGACCTGAAGGACCGCTATCCCACCCGGCTGCACCTGGTGCACGTGCTGTCCCGGGAGCAGGGCGAGTCGCCGCTGCTCTCCGGGCGGATCGACGCCGAGCGGCTGGGCCGTCTGCTGGACACCATCGTGCCGGGTGACGTCATCGAGGAGTGGTTCCTCTGCGGCCCGTACGCCATGGTGGTCGACGCCCGGGACGTGTTGACCGGTCGAGGGCTGCCCGAGTCGGCCGTGCACACCGAGCTGTTCCACGTCGACGCGCCGCCGGAGCCGGTCCGCCGTCCCGTCGATCAGGCCGGCGCCGGAGCCGAGGTGACGATCGTGCTGGACGGTCGGTCGTCCAGTTTCACGATGGGTCGCGAGGAGCGGGTGCTGGACGCCGCGCTGAAGGTGCGCGGCGAGCTGCCGTACGCCTGCAAGGGTGGCGTCTGCTCGACCTGCAAGGCGAAGGTCGTGGACGGTGCGGTCACGATGGCCCGTAACTACGCGCTGGAGCCGGACGAGCTGGCGGCGGGCTACGTGCTGACCTGCCAGTCCAGCCCGACCACCGACAAGCTCACGGTCGACTACGACGCGTGACGCTTGGCCACGAGTGGCAGGCTCACCGTTGCCGCAGCTCCTCGCGAAGTTCGTGAAGTGACCGGCCGGTCGCGGCGTGTGTCCACTGACCCCAGCCGTTGATGTCGTGGCCTACGCACGCTTTGAGGGCGGGGGATGGCTTCGCGTAGGTGGACCCGTCGGGTAGCCGGATGCTGCCGTCTTCAGTCACCACCGCTCGGTGGGTCAGACCCTTGCGTGTCTGGACGTGGACGAGATCGTCGCCCGGTGCCAGAAGCTTGGCGTCGATCAGACTGCTGAGATCCCCGCCGCCCAGCCGCTGACTCTTCGCGGTGCCGGGGCTACTGTCGATTCTCAGCAGCCGGCGAAGTACGTCGTTTTCCCGATCGACGAAGGGTCGTGCGTGTCGCTGGAGCAGTTCGTACACCTGATCGTCTACTTGGATTTCGTGCATCGGCACGGCTTGCTCCTCAGGCATGGGGTCGTTGGGGGTGCCGCGCGGCGGCTGATTCGAGCTCGGTCACCAAGTCCGGCACGGAGGTCCATGGGTTGCGGGCAGGGACCGGTTGCCCCGCGTGCGACCGATCCAGCCGGGCTGCCCGCCGGTGCGCCTCGGCTCGGCCCGGTTGCAGGGCCTCGAAGTTCAGCAGTTTGCCTCTCCGGCGGTAACCGCATGGGTGTTTTTCGAGCAGACGGCCAGCTTCCTCTGTCGTCAGGTAGGCAGACACGTCCTGGTAATGCAAGAGAAGGTAGAGCTCGAAGCAGGGATTAGAGACGACGCAGATGATGCCGTGCCGGGCGGCTAGCCTGAGCGCGGCGTCGAGCCGGGCATGGGTGTGCGTAGGGGGAGCCTCGACGTCGATGACACAAAACACCCGGTCGTAATCGTTGCCACTTGCGGTGGCCCTCTCAACTTCGGCGATGGCCTTCTCGACGACGCCGTACGGCTCGCCCTGGCCGGAAGTGACCACGATCCGCACGTTGCTGGCCCGTAGTTCGCGGCGCAGACCCTTGAAGTACAGGGTCTCGGTGTTTTTGCCTTCGGAGCAGATCAGGTAGGTCTGCCGCTCCTGTCGGCTTCCGGGCTGACGCCGCAGCGGCTTGCTGGCCCGAGCCATCAACGTGCTGCCGGGGTGTCGGGCAGATCGACAAGGAGCATGGGAGAACCCTAGCCACTGAGCCACTAAACTTCAATGGCTGGTTTTTAGGGGTTTGGAGTTTTACCCGGTTGCTCAGGCCGCGCGATTCGGTGAGACGAGGCGGTCGAGCACCTCGTGGTCCAGGAAGGGCACCGCACCGTAGCGGCCCTTCAGATATCGACCCTCGACGTCATCGAGGCCACCACGCACCCGAAAGTCGGTCAGGGGGTAGAGCCGGGTCGCGCCGACGCTGTCCTTCTCGGTGAGCCAGACCTGATCCCGGCTGAGCCGGATGTCCCGATGGCGGCCGAGGAGGCCGACATCGTGGCTGTTGAAGATGAGCTGTGCGCCGTGTGGGTTGGTGTCTGGCTGATGGAAGAGGCGAATCAGTTCGGTCGTGAGGAGCGGATGCAGATCGCTGCCCAAATCGTCGACTGCCAGCAACCCGCCGGCATCGAGGGCCCGCACGGCCAGTTGGAGCAGATCGAACCAACTGCGTGTGCCGGCAGACTCCCACTGCCAGGGCAGAGCGGCCTCCCCGTTCTCGGTGCCGGCCGAGTGGAGGAACTCGATCTGTGGCTCTGCCGGCGCGCGGCCCGGATCCGGCTCCCGTTGAACGACCGCCGCGCCGACGATGCCTAGGTCCGCGAAGCGAAGAAGCGCGAGCATCCGCTGGTCCGGCAAGACGTGCGGAGGGCGGCGAGCAGCTGATCCGTCGCCTGGCGAGATCATCTGGCGTGGGCTGAACCAGCGATAGATCCGGCCCAACTGTGGGTGATTGAGCGCGGCTGCGGCGGAGAGAAAGAGGCTGTTCGGGCGTACCGTCTCCGCGATCAGCTCACGGGGGCCGATCAGATGGTTCCCGAAGTGCAGCGAGCCGCCGTCGCGTTCAAGGTAGATCTGCCGCCGCCCCTTGGGAAACGCGTACAGCCACTCCTGCCGGATCACCTCATCGTCCAACGAGAAGCCGAACTCGTACCGGACGTCCTCGACGACGAAGTCGAACACGAACTCGCTCGGTTGCTCACTGCTGTCGATGTCGAGCTGGAACGGCCACCGGCCCGGGATCGGTTCCTCCGGCAGCCACCGCTGATGGGAGAGTCGAACCGCGTCACGGGCAAAGCCGAGGGCCTTGATGATGTTGGACTTGCCGGAGGCGTTCGGGCCGAAGATGCCCACTACGGGCAGCACGCCCAGCTTGTCCCGTGGCACTGGTCGGATGGCGAGATCTGGGTGCTCGTCGCTGGCGATGAGACTCAGCTCGGCCTCGTCGCGCAGTGAGGCGAAGTTGGTCGCCCGGAAGCGCAGCAGCATCCTGTAGCTCACTCCAATCCGCAAACACCTGCAATGATACCCCTTCTCGGGTCCTCAGACGTCAAAGACTGACGATCTGGGCTGGCTGATGAGGGATCTGTACCTGTCTTGTGAGACTCGCCGTGCCGGCTGGTCGCTGGTCCTTCGACCGCGTGTCCCGGGCCGCCTTCCTCGTCTGCGTGCCGGCGCGGTCGGCGTCGTGACAGCCGTCGGATCCTCGTGATCGGCGTGCATCGGTGGGTGGGGCAACGCAGCGCGAGGGCGGACACTAGGTTCGGCGTCCTGACACGTCACCGGTGACGGAGGGGCGTGCCGGCCGCCGGAGGGCCGACGTAGGCTCGGGGGCGTGACGGTGAGCCGGGAGATCGACGACATCCTGCAGCGTGGCGCGGACGGCGGGCGGATCACGCCCGAGGAGGCCCTGCTGCTCTACACCGAGGCGCCCTTCCACGCGCTGGGCGAGGCGGCGGACGCGGTGCGCCGGCGGCGCTACCCGGACAACGTCGTCACCTACCTGATCGACCGCAACATCAACTACACGAACGTCTGCGTGACGGCGTGCAAGTTCTGTGCGTTCTACCGGGCGCCGAAGCACTCCGAGGGGTGGACCCACCCGACCGAGGAAATCCTGCGTCGCTGCGCCGAGGCGGTCGAGCTGGGCGCGACCCAGGTGATGCTCCAGGGCGGGCACCACCCGGACTACGGCGTCGAGTACTACGAGGAGCTGTTCTCCTCGGTCAAGCAGGCGTACCCGCAGCTGGCCATTCACTCGATCGGCCCCAGCGAGATCCTGCACATGGCCAAGGTGTCCGGGGTGAGCCTGGACGGGGCCATCGCCCGGATCAAGGCCGCCGGCCTGGACTCCATCGCCGGTGCCGGCGCGGAGATGCTGCCCGAGCGCCCGCGCAGGGCCATCGCGCCGCTCAAGGAGTCGGGCGAGCGCTGGCTGGAGGTCATGGAGCTGGCCCACCGCCAGGGCGTCGAGTCGACCGCCACCATGATGATGGGCACCGGCGAGACGCACGCCGAGCGGATCGAGCACCTCCGCATGATCCGCGACGTGCAGGACCGCACCCGTGGCTTCCGGTCGTTCATCCCGTGGACGTACCAGCCGGAGAACAACCACCTCAAGGGCCGCACGCAGGCGACCACGCTGGAGTACCTGCGTCTGGTCGCGGTGGCCCGCCTCTTCTTCGAGACCGTGCCGCACCTGCAGGCGTCCTGGCTGACCACCGGCAAGGACGTCGGGCAGCTCGCCCTGCACATGGGCGTGGACGACCTCGGCTCGATCATGCTGGAGGAGAACGTCATCTCCTCGGCCGGCGCCCGGCACCGCTCCAACCTGCACGAGCTGATCGGCATGATCCGCTCTGCCGACCGGATCCCGGCGCAGCGGGACACCCTCTACAACCGGCTGGCGGTGCACCACACGCCGGCCGACGACCCGACCGACGAGCGGGTGGTTTCGCACTTCTCGTCGATCGCGCTGCCCGGCGGCGGTGCCGGCCGGTCGCTCCCGCTGGTCGAGGTCAACTGAGGGCTTGTCGTGGCCCGGCCGTTCGGCTGACCGGGGGTCGTGCACCCGCGCGGCCGGTTCGGCGGTACGGGTTGTCCCTGTCGTCGCAGCGCCAGGCTGCCCGCTGCGGGGCTGGTGGAGATGATCGTGGGCGGCTACCGTCCGGGCTCATATCCGTCTCACCATCCACCGTTTCACGCGGTCGGATGGGTGCTGTTCCGGGATGGTCCTCCATCGACCCGTGAGGGGTCGTTCATATAACGCACGGCGGTACGGGCGGGATGGGTGACCATTCCGCCCGTACCGTTTGTCCGGTCCGGTCCGGACGGTTGAAAACCGTCTCCCACGGTGGCGCGGGAGATCGACCTTCGATAACGTCCGCTCGTTCCACACATTTTCTCTTCCCTATCCCCCGGGGGACCGATGACAGCGTTCCACCGCTCGACCCTGGCTCGCGCCGGCGTCGTGGCCCTGCTCGCGGCCGGTGGCCTGGCCACCGTCGCCGCCCCGGCGCAGGCCGCAGCCGAGGCCGACCTGGCGCTCCAGCCGTTGAGCTACCAACTGGCACAGGGCGTCACGGAGGCCAAGGCCAAGCCGTTCAAGTTCCAGGTCGACAACACCCGGAGCACGGTCGACGCCAAGGACGTCCGGGTCACCGTGGAGACCAAGGGCCTCAACCGCAAGGTCGGGTTCCTCGTCCCGGTCGGGTGTGACGTCACCGGCACGACCTTCAGCTGCCTGCTCGGCGATCTGGCCGCCGGCACCACCGAGGACTTCGGCATCCCGCTCTTCTCCACCGGTGGTCGTGGTGACGCCGGAAAGCTGGTGGTCACCATCAGCTCGGCCACCACCGACCCCGACCTCGACGACAACACCGTCGAGCACGAGATCACCGTCACCGAGCCCGGCTACGACCTGACCGCCTGGGTGCAGGACGTCTACGCCAACGTGACGGTGGACGGGGACGAGGCGGGCGAGCCCAACCTCCGGCCCCTGAAGCCCGGCGAGACCGCACCGCTGGATTGGGCGATCTACAACGACGGCAGTCGCAAGGCGACAGGCGTGGCGTACGGGATCACCCTGCCGGCCGGCGTCACCTTCGCCGAGTTGCCGGAGGGCTGCGTCGAGCAGCCGCTGGGTGGCTTCGCGAACGCGTACTGCGAGGACAGCGGCGTGGTGCTGAAGCCGGGGCAGTTCTACACCGCCGGTGTCCGGGTGAAGGTCGGCGCGGACGTGACCGAGTCGGTGCTCCGGCCCGGCTTCCTGTGGGCCTTCGGTCTGGACGCCGCCGCGGGCAGCCCCGAGGAGCAGCCGAAGGTGGCCACCGGCGCGCAGCGTCGGGCGTTCACCGAGGCCGACGAGGTGGACAACAGCGCGCAGTTCGACGTCTTCGTCGACCTGACCGTGCAGCCCACCCCGACTCCGACCCCGACGGCGACGCCCACGGCGGACCCGACGGCCACCCCGACCCCGGGCGGCACGACGTCGCCGGACGCGACCACGTCCCCCGGCGTGACCACGTCGCCGGCCGCCGGTGGCGGTTCCGGTGGTGGCGGTCTCCCGGTGACCGGTGTGCAGGTCGGCCTGATCGGCGGCATCGGCGGCATCATCCTGCTCGTGGGCGGAGCGCTGCTGGTGCTCTCCCGTCGGCGCAAGGTCGTCCTGGTCGCCCCGGGCGACGAGAAGTCGACCGACTGACCGAGGCGTAACGCGAGGGCGGGGTGGGCGACCACCCCGCCCTTTCGCGTGCCAGGGCACAGCCGCGCGCCGCGCCGCTGGCCGTGCCGCGTCGCCGGCTGCGCCGCCTGTGTCCCGCGCGCCGGCCGTGCCGTGCGTGTGCCTGTTCGTCGCGCGACGCCCGCGCGGACGCTCCCAGGTGGCCGGGGGTACGCGGACCCAGCGGTCGTTGGGCGGACGGCGGCTGGCAGAGTGGAGGGGTGAGCCGTACCCCGCAGGGCCAGCGAGCCAGCCTGGACAAGCAGCCGCACGAGGTCGCCGCGATGTTCGACGGCGTGGCGGAGCGTTACGACCTGACCAACACGGTGCTCTCCTTCGGTCAGGACCGGTCCTGGCGTCGGGCCACCCGCGCCGCGCTCGGCCTGCGGCCGGGTGAGCGGGTGCTGGACGTGGGCGCGGGCACCGGAGTCTCGACCCGTGAGCTGGCCCAGTCCGGGGCGTACGCGGTCGGCGCCGACCTGTCGCTGGGCATGTTGTACGCGGGCAAGCGGGCTCGGCCCGAGGTGCCGCTGCTGGCGGGGGACGCACTGCGGCTGCCGTTCGCCGACGCCAGCTTCGACGCGGTGACCATCTCGTTCGCGCTACGCAACGTCAACGACACCGACGCGGCCCTGCGCGAGCTGGCCCGGGTCACCCGGCCGGGCGGACGGCTGGTGGTCTGCGAGTTCAGCACCCCGGTCAACCCGGCTTTCCGGACGGTCTACCTGTCGTACCTGATGCGGTCCCTGCCGGCGGTGGCCCGCAGCGTGTCCAGCAACCCGGAGGCGTACGTCTACCTGGCCGAGTCGATCCGGGCATGGCCGGATCAGGCCGCGTTGGCCGGACGGGTCGGTGCGGCCGGGTGGGGCCGCGTGGCGTGGCGCAACCTGACCGGCGGCGTGGTCGCCCTGCACCGGGGGATCCGCGAGTAGTCGCGGACGACGACCCGATCTGGACATAATTCGGGTTTCGCCAATACCGGCATTTAGTCCACTTTGCCCGGTACGCTCGTCGGCATGACCGGAGCAGACCCGGCGGACCCGGTGGCCGCCACCGACGACGACGCGGCCGAACTCATCGCGCAACTGCGTGCGCTGGCCGGTGCCGACCCCGCGGACGTCCGGCAGGTGGTCGCCGAGGTGCTGGCCGCGCTGGACCGGGCGGCCGGGGGTGCGTTACGTGAGCATCTGCCGGAATCCATCCGGGTCGACGCTGGCCTCGACGCGCCCAGTCGGGCCTGACAGCTGCCCACTGTGGACGGTCACCGGCTGTAACACCAGCGAGTTAGGTACCCCTGGCGCTGCGCAGGTATGACACCGGTCATACACTCGTCCCGTCTGGCTTGTGAAGCATTTCACGAGCGTGCGGGAGGAGGCGCGAATGACCGCGGTGGAACACGACGCCGACGTCATCGTCGTGGGCGCCGGTCCCGGTGGATCAGCGACTGCGTACCACCTGGCCCGGCACGGCGCACGGGTGTTGGTGTTGGAGAAGACCGAGTTCCCTCGGGAGAAGGTCTGCGGCGACGGGCTGACCCCGCGCGCGGTGCGGCAGCTCATCCGGATGGGCGTGGACACGTCGCCCGAGGCCGGCTGGCTGCACAACCGGGGCCTGCGGGTGATCGGCGGCGGCGTACGCCTCGAACTGGACTGGCCCGACCTGGCCAGCTTCCCCAACTACGGCCTGGTGCGTACGAGGCTCGACTTCGACGACCTGCTCGCCCAGCGGGCGGTGGCCGCCGGCGCCGAACTGCGCACCAACGTCAACGTGCTGGGCCCGGTGCTCGACGACGACGGCCGGGTGACCGGCGTCGAGGCGGAGGTGGGGCCGGGCAAGGAGCCCGCCACCTTCCGCGCTCCGCTGGTCGTGGCGGCCGACGGGGTCTCCGGTCGGTTCCCGCTCGCGCTCGGGCTGGCCAAGCGGGAGGACCGGCCGATCGGCGTGGCCGTCCGCCGCTACTACCGCTCACCGGTCAAGCACGACGACAACTACCTGGAGTCGTGGCTGGAGCTGCGCAGCAAGGACAGCGGCGACAACCTGCTGCCCGGGTACGGCTGGATCTTCGGCCTCGGTGACGGCCGCGTCAACGTCGGCCTCGGCGTGCTCAACTCGTCCTCCGCGTTCGGCAAGACCAACTACCGCAGGCTGCTCACCGACTGGCTCGCCAACACCCCCGAGGACTGGGGGATGACCGACGAGGCCAACGCCGAGGGCCCGATCCTCGGCGCGGCGCTGCCGATGGGCTTCAACCGGGTGCCCCACTACACGCGCGGCGTGCTGCTGGTCGGCGACTCCGGCGGCATGGTCAACCCGTTCAACGGCGAGGGCATCGCGTACGCCATGGAGTCCGGCGAGTTGGCCGCGGAGGTTGTGGCCCAGGCCCTCGCCCGGCCGGCCGGCCCGGAGCGGGAGCGGGCGCTGATGGCGTACCCGAACGAGCTGAAGGCCCGGCTCGGTGGCTACTACCGCCTCGGCGGCATCTTCGTGAAGCTGATTGGCCGTCCGGAGATCATGCGGATCGCCACCAAGCACGGAATGCCGCACCCGACGCTGATGCGATTCGTGCTCAAACTGTTGGCCAACCTGACCGATCCCCGTGGCGGGGACGCGATGGACCGGGTCATCAACGCGATGACGAAGGCGGCTCCGGCCGTGTAATGCGATCGATGACTGCGGCTCCCCGCCATCGCCGACGCTGGCGGGGGACCGGCTGGACAAACCGTATCGGTGCTGGTCACAGCCCTGAGCGGGATGGAGATCGACCCCCGGCGGCAGCCACCGCGAGGGACGTGAATAGTGTGATTTTCGTCAAGCACTGAGGGCAGGGAAGGACGAGCAGGAGAAAAGATGTCGCTCTCGCCTTATGCACCGATCATCGGGCTCTTCGCCCTCGCCGCGGCGTTCGCGCTGTTCTCCGTTGGCGCCGCCCGTCTCACCGGTCCCCGTCGATACAACAAGGCCAAACTCGAGGCTTACGAGTGCGGCATCGAGCCGAGCCCCCAGCCGATCGGCGGTGGTCGGTTCCCGATCAAGTTCTACCTGACGGCGATGCTCTTCATCGTCTTCGACATCGAGATCATCTTCCTCTACCCCTGGGCGGTCTCGTTCGACGCTCTGCCGATCTTCGGCTTTGTGGAGATGGTCCTGTTCATCGTCGCGGTCTTCGTCGCGTACGCCTACGTGTGGCGGCGCGGCGGCCTGGACTGGGACTGAGGAAGGAACGTCAGATGGGCATCGAGGAGAAGCTTCCCGCCGGCGTCCTGCTCACCTCGGTGGAGAAGCTGGTCAACTGGTCCCGGAAGTCGTCCGTGTGGGGCGCCACCTTCGGCCTGGCCTGCTGCGCCATCGAGATGATGGCCGCCGGTGGTCCGCACTACGACATGGGCCGCTGGGGCATGGAGGTCTTCCGGGCCTCGCCCCGGCAGGCCGACCTGATGATCGTCGCCGGCCGGGTGAGCCAGAAGATGGCACCGGTGCTGCGCCAGATCTACGACCAGATGGCCGAGCCCCGCTGGGTGCTCTCGATGGGCGTCTGCGCCAGCAGCGGCGGCATGTTCAACAACTACGCGATCGTGCAGGGTGTCGACCACGTCGTGCCGGTCGACATGTACCTGCCCGGCTGCCCGCCCCGGCCCGAGATGCTCATCGACGCGATCCTCAAGCTCCGCGAGAAGATCATGTACGAGCCGCTCGGCGCGAACGGTCGCAAGATGCTGGCGGCCCGCCAGGAGCGCGGTGACGTTCCGGTCGTGCCGTACGGCTCCATGCCGTCCTCGTACCGCAGCGACAAGGCCCGGCGTGCCGAGTGGACCCAGGCGGTCCGCGAGGGGCGCGAGGAGCAGCTGCGGATCGAGAACTGGATGAACGCCCAGAACCACCTCCACCCGCAGGTAGGCCCCAAATGACGTCACCCACCGACAAGCCCAACGACGGCGGGGTGCCGGTGCCGGTCACCCCGGCCGGCGCCAGCGGCACCGCGCCGGCCGAGTACCCGCCGTCCAGCCCGGCCGGCCGCGGGATGTTCGGCAACCAGGGCACCGGCGACGTGTCCGGCTACGGCGGCCTGGTCCGCCAGCGCCAGCCGATCGAGGAGGCCGCGCGGCCCTACGGCGGCTACTTCGACGAGGTCCGCGACGCGTTGGAGGAGGCGTACCCGGCCTTCGGCGACGCGATCGAGAAGGTCGTCGTCGACCGGGGTGAGCTGACCCTGCACGTCCGTCCGGAGCGGATCGCCGAGGTCTGCCAGGTGCTGCGGGACGACATGGCGCTGCGCTTCGAGCTGTGCTCCTCGGTGTCCGGTGTGGACTACCTCGGTGCCGACGAGCGCCGGCTGCACGTGGTCTACCTGCTCACCTCGATGACGTACCGGCGTCGGGTCCGCCTGGAGGCCGCGGTCTCCGTCGAGCAGCCGCACCTGCCCAGCGTGACCGCCGTCTACCCGACGGCGGACTGGCAGGAGCGGGAGGCGTACGACATGTTCGGGATCGTCTTCGACGGCCACCCCAGCCTGACCCGGATCCTCATGCCGGACGACTGGGAAGGCCACCCGCAGCGCAAGGACTACCCGCTCGGTGGGGTGCCCGTCGAATACAAGGGCGCCGAGATCCCGCCGCCGGACCGGAGGAGGTCGTACCAGTGACGACGTCGAACTACGCGACCGAGCACGAGACCACCGAGGGTCGGGTCTTCACCGTCACCGGTGGTGACTGGGACACGGTCGTCTCGGGCACCGACCCGCTCCACGACGAGCGGATCGTGGTCAACATGGGTCCGCAGCACCCGTCCACGCACGGGGTGCTGCGACTGGTCCTGGAGCTGGAGGGCGAGACGGTCCGCGAGGCCCGCTCGGTCGTCGGCTACCTGCACACCGGCATCGAGAAGAACCTCGAGTACCGCAACTGGGTGCAGGGCTCGACCTTCGTGACCCGGATGGACTACCTCGCCCCGATCTTCAACGAGACGGCGTACGCCCTCGCCGTCGAGAAGCTGCTCGGCATCACCGACGACATCACCGAGCGGGCCACCACCATCCGCGTGCTGATGATGGAGCTCAACCGGATCTCGTCGCACCTGGTCTGGCTGGCCACCACCGGCATGGAGCTGGGCGCCATCTCGATCATGTTGTACGGCTTCCGCGAGCGGGAGTACATCCTCGACATCTTCGAGACGATCACCGGCCTGCGGATGAACCACGCGTACGTCCGGCCGGGCGGTGTGGCGCAGGACGTTCCGGACGAGGCGATCGTCAAGATCCGCGACTTCCTCAAGATGATGCCGAAGAAGCTCAAGGAGTACGAGGACCTGCTCTCCGGCCAGCCGATCTGGACCGAGCGCACCAAGAACGTCGCGGTGCTGGATGTGACCGGGTGCGTGGCGCTCGGCATCACCGGGCCGGTGCTGCGCTCCGCCGGGCTCGCGTGGGACCTGCGCAAGACCATGCCGTACTGCGGCTACGAGACGTACGAGTTCGACGTGCCGACGCACCCCGACGGTGACGTGTGGGGCCGCTACCTGGTCCGCCTCGCCGAGATCCGGGAGTCGATGAAGCTGGTCGAGCAGGCACTGGACCGGCTCCGGCCGGGCCCGGTGATGGTCGCCGACCGCAAGATCGCCTGGCCGGCCCAGCTCGCCATCGGCGTCGACGGCATGGGCAACTCCCTGGAGCACGTCGCGAAGATCATGGGTCAGTCGATGGAGTCGCTGATCCACCACTTCAAGCTGGTCACCGAGGGCTTCCGGGTCCCGCCCGGCCAGGTGTACGTCGGCATCGAGTCGCCTCGCGGCGAGTTGGGCGTGCACGCGGTCTCCGACGGTGGCACCCGGCCATACCGGGTGCACTACCGGGAGCCGAGCTTCGTCAACCTCCAGGCCCTGCCGGCGATGGCCGAGGGCGGCCTGATCGCCGACGTGATCGCCGGCGGCGCCTCGCTGGACCCCGTGATGGGTGGTTGTGACCGATGACCGTTTTCACTGACGAGACCCGGGAACGGGCGCGCGAGATCATCGCCCGCTACCCGGCGGACCGGTCCCGCTCGGCGCTGCTGCCGCTGCTGCACCTGGTCCAGTCGGAGGAGGGCTACGTCTCTCCGGCCGGTGTCACGTTCTGCGCCGAGGTGCTCGGCCTGAACAAGGCGCAGGTCGGCGCGGTGGCCACCTTCTACACCATGTACAAGCGCAAGCCGACCGGTGACTTCCTGGTCAGCGTCTGCACCAACACCATGTGCAACGTGCTGGGTGGCCAGGAGGTCTATGACACCCTCACCGAGCACCTGGGCGTCGGGCACGACGAGACCACGGCCGACGGAAAGATCACGCTGGAGCACGCCGAGTGCCTGGCGGCCTGTGACTACGGCCCGGTGATGACCGTCAACTACGACTTCTTCGACGGGGTGGACCCGTCCACTGCGGTCGGTGTGGTCGACGAGTTGCGCGCCGGTGGCCGGCCGATGCCGACCCGCGGCGCCCGGCTCTGCACGCTCAAGGAGATGGCGGTGCAGCTCGCCGGTTTCGCCGACGAGCGCGACGGCGCGGTCGCCGACGGCGGACCGGGCGAGGCCACGCTGCGCGGGTTGCGGCTGGCGCAGGAGCACGGCGTGTCGGTGCCGGGCTTCGACCCGAACACCCCGATCCGCAGCAAGGCCGAGGCGGACAAGGAGGCGGCGAAGGCGAAGGCCGCCGCCAAGCCGGCGCCCGCCGCGGCCACGGAGACCTCGCCGCCGGCCCCGCGCGACGCGCGGAAGGCGGAGGCCGCCGGTGCGGCGGCCAACGCGCCGGCCAGCGACCGCAAGCCCGCCGGCGACTCCACCGGCGCGCAGGAGCGCAACCTCACCGAAGCGTCGGCGAGCGCCGATGGCGCGAACTCCGCCGCCGCGAACGAAACGGGGGCCCAGAAGTGACCACTCCCCGCCAGGAGACGCTGGCCAAGCTGACGCCGGTGCTGACCAAGCGCTGGCTGTCGCCGGACGCCTGGCGGATCGGCACCTATGAGCAGTTGGACGGCTACGCCGCGCTGCGCAAGGCCCTCAAGGCCCACCCGGACGACCTGATCCAACTGATCAAGGACTCCGGGCTGCGCGGGCGGGGTGGCGCGGGCTTCCCCACCGGTCTCAAGTGGGGCTTCATCCCGCAGGGCGACGGCAAGCCGCACTACCTGGTGGTCAACGCCGACGAGGGCGAGCCGGGCACCTGCAAGGACCTGCCGCTGATGACCCACGACCCGCACGCGCTGGTCGAGGGCGTGATCATCGCGTCGTACGCGATCCGGGCCAACCGCGCCTACATCTACATCCGTGGCGAGGCGGTGCACGCCGCGCGCCGGCTGCGCAACGCCGTCCAGGAGGCGTACGACAAGGGTTACCTCGGCCGGAACATCCTGCGCAGCGGCTACGACCTGGAGCTGGTGGTGCACTCCGGCGCCGGGGCGTACATCTGCGGCGAGGAGACGGCGCTGCTGGACTCGCTGGAGGGGTTCCGTGGCCAGCCCCGGCTGCGCCCGCCGTTCCCGGCCACCCACGGCCTGTACGCCAGCCCGACGGTGGTGAACAACGTCGGCACCATCGCCAGCGTGCCGCCGATCGTGCTCGGCGGGGCCGACTGGTGGAAGTCCATGGGCACCGAGAAGTCGTCCGGGCCGATGATCTACTCGCTCTCCGGCCGGATCGTGAACCCCGGCCAGTACGAGTGCTCGATGGGCGTGACGCTGCGCGAGCTGCTGGAGCTGGCCGGCGGGATGCAGCCCGGCCATAACCTGAGGTTCTGGACGCCGGGCGGCTCGTCGACCCCGCTGCTCGCGGCCGAGCACCTGGACGTGCCGCTGGACTTCGAGGGGGTGGCGGCGGCCGGCTCGATCCTCGGCACCACGGCCACCCAGATCTTCTCCGACCAGGACTGCCCGGTCTACGCGACCTACCGGTGGCTGGAGTTCTACCACCACGAGTCGTGCGGCAAGTGCACCCCGTGTCGCGAGGGCAACTACTGGATGGTGCGTGTCTACCGGCGGATCCTCGCAGGTCAGGGCACCCACGAGGACCTGGACACCCTGCTGGACACCTGTGACAACATCCTCGGCCGCTCGTTCTGCGGCCTCGGTGACGGCGCGACCAGCTCGGTGACCTCGTCGCTGAAGTACTTCAAGCAGGACTACCTCGACTACATCGAGGGACGTACCGCGCCGAAGCTCTCCGACAAGCAGCTGGTTGGAGCTCACTGATGACGGACGTAGCCAAGCAGACCGACACGGTCACGCTCACCATCGACGGCGTCGAGGTCACCGCTCCCAAGGGGACGCTGCTGATCCGGGCCGCCGAGCAGATGGGCACCGAGATCCCCCGGTTCTGCGACCACCCGCTGCTGGCCCCGGCCGGCGCGTGCCGGCAGTGCCTGGTCGAGGTGGAGGGGCAGCGCAAGCCTGTCGCCTCCTGCACCCAGACCGTCGCCGACGGCATGGTCGTACGGACCCAGCTCACCTCGCCGGTCGCCAAGAAGGCGCAGGAGGGGGTGATGGAGCTGCTGCTGCTCAACCACCCGCTGGACTGCCCGATGTGTGACAAGGGCGGCGAGTGCCCGCTGCAGAACCAGGCGATGTCCACCGGCCGTACCGACTCGCGCTTCCACGAGCACAAGCGGGAGTACGAGAAGCCGATGGCGATCAGCAGCCAGGTGCTGCTGGACCGCGAGCGCTGCGTGCTCTGCCAGCGCTGCACCCGGTTCTCCGAGGAGATCGCCGGCGACAAGTTCATCGACCTGATGGGCCGGTCGTCCGCCGAGGAGATCAACATCTACCGCGACGACGCGTATGGCGAAGAGGGCGACGCTGGGGACGTCCCGTTCAACTCCTACTTCTCCGGCAACACCGTGCAGATCTGCCCGGTGGGTGCGCTGACCGGCGCCCAGTACCGCTTCCGGGCCCGCCCGTTCGACCTGGTCTCCAGCCCGAGCGTCTGCGAGCACTGCTCGGCCGGCTGCGGGCAGCGCACCGACTGGCGGCGCGGCAAGGTGCTGCGCCGGCTGGCCGGCGACGAGCCGGCGGTGAACGAGGAGTGGAACTGCGACAAGGGTCGCTGGGGCTTCCAGTACACCCGGGCCACCGACCGGCTGACCACCCCGCTGGTCCGCGACGACAGCACCGGTGAGCTGCGCGAGGCGTCCTGGAGTGAGGCGCTCACCGTGGCCGCCGAAGGGCTGCGCGCTGCCCGCGACAGCGGCCAGGGCACGGCGGTGCTCACCGGCGGTCGGCTGACCGTCGAGGACGCCTACGCGTACGCGAAGTTCGCCCGGGTGGCACTGAACACCAACGACATCGACTTCCGGGCCCGGCCGGTCTCCCGCGAGGAGGCCGACTTCCTGGCCAGCTCGGTCGCCGGGGTCACCGACGTCACCTACACCGACGTGGAGAACGCGCCGGCGGTGGTGCTGGTCGGCCTGGAGCCGGAGGAGGAGTGCCCGATCCTCTTCCTGCGGCTGCGCAAGGCGTACCTGAAGAAGACCCTGACGGTGTACGCGCTGGCGCCGTTCGCCACCCGCGGCCTGGAGAAGCTCGGCGCCAAGCTGGCCCGGGTGGTGCCGGGCGAGGAGGCGAGCGTGCTCGCCGAGCACGCCACCGTCGCCGAGGCGCTGAGCGCGCCGGGCGCGATCCTCATCGTCGGCGAGCGGCTGGCCAGTGTGCCGGGCGGGCTCTCCGCCGCGGCGGACGTGGCCCGGCGTACCGGCGCGAAGCTGGCCTGGGTGCCGCGACGCGCGGGTGACCGTGGCGCTGTCGACGCGGGTTGCCTGCCCAACCTGCTCCCCGGCGGCCGGCTGGTCAACGAGCCGGCCGCGCGGGCCGAGCTGGGCGAGGCGTGGGACATCCCGGCCGGGGTGATCCCGAGCCAGGCCGGTCGGGACACCGACGGCATCCTGGCGGCGGCCGCCAACGGGCAGCTCGGCGCGCTGGTGGTCGGCGGGGTCGACCCGGCCGACCTGGCCGACCCGCGACTGGCCGAGACCGCCCTCGACGCGGTGCCGTTCCTGGTCAGCCTGGAGCTGCGCGGCAGCGCGGTGACCCGGCGGGCGAACGTGGTCCTGCCGATCGCGCCGGTGGTCGAGAAGGCTGGCAGCTTCCTGGACTGGGAGGGCCGGCTGCGTCCGTTCGAAGCGGTGCTGAAGACCGCGGCGATGACCGACGGCCGCGTGCTCGACACGCTGGCGGCGCTGCTCGACGTGCGACTCGGCACGGCCGACGTGCCGAGCGTGCGCCGCGAACTGGGCTCGCTGCCGACCACGCGTACGTCTCGGCCGGCCCCGCCGTCGGTGTCGCCCGGCGCGGCGCCGCAGACGCGCGCCGGGGAGGCCGTACTGGCCACCTGGCACCAGCTGGTCGACCTCGGCAGCCTGACCGACGGCGACGAGCACCTCGCCGGCACCGCCCGCCCGCCGGTCGTCCGGTTGGGCAAGGGCACCGCCGAGGCGCTCGGTGTCGTCGACGGCGACGCGGTCACGGTCGGCACCGACCGGGGGGCGTTGACCCTGCCGGCGGCGCTCACCGAGATGCCGGACGGCGTTGTCTGGCTGCCGACGAACTCGCCGGGCTCGACCGTGCGACGGAGCCTCGGGGCGACGTCCGGCACGGTCGTCCGGATCTCGGTCCCCGCACCGAGCGTGGCCGTGCCGGCCGGGCGGGTGGCGGCCGACGAGACCGGTCTCCCGGGTCCGCTCCTCAACGCTGGGGGTAACCAGTGAGTCCGTCCTACCTCGCCCAGGACCCGACTCTGGCCGACTTCGGCCAGGATCCGTTGTGGCTGGTCCTCATCAAGATCCTCTTCGCGTTCGTCTTCGCCGTGCTGGCCACTCTGCTCGGCGTCTGGTTCGAGCGGCGCGTGGTGGGCTTCATGCAGGTGCGGCCCGGCCCCAACCAGGTCGGTCCGTTCGGTCTGCTGCAGACCCTCGCCGACGGCCTGAAGCTGGCCTTCAAGGAGGACATCCTCCCGAAGGCGGCGGACAAGGTCGTCTACTTCTTCGCGCCGGTGATCTCGGTGGTCTGCGCGGTCACCGCGCTGTCGGTGATGCCGTTCGGCCCGATGGTCAGCATCTTCGGGCACCGGACGCCACTGCAGGTCACCGACGTGCCGGTGGCCGTCCTGCTGGTGCTGGCCCTGTCGTCGCTCGCGGTGTACGGCATCGTGCTCGGCGGCTGGGCGTCCGGCTCCACGTACCCGCTGCTCGGCAGCCTGCGCTCCGCCGCCCAACTGGTTTCCTACGAGGTCACGCTGGGCCTGAGCGTCGTCGCGGTGTTCATGACCGCGGGCACGATGTCCACCAGCGGCATCGTGGCCGCCCAGGGAGACGCCACCCAGCTCAGCATCGGCGGCGCCACGATCCACGCGCCCGGCTGGTACGGGATCCTGCTGCTGCCGAGCTTCGTCATGTTCTTCATCGCCATCGTCGGTGAGACGAACCGGGCGCCGTTCGACCTCCCCGAGGCGGAGTCGGAGCTGGTGGCGGGCTTCCAGACGGAGTACAGCTCGCTGAAGTTCGCGCTCTTCATGCTCAGCGAGTACGTCGCGATGGTGACGATGTCGGCGTTCACCGTGACGCTCTTCCTCGGTGGCTGGCACGCGCCGTGGCCGATCACGATCTGGGAGGGCGCCAACTCCGGTTGGTGGCCGATGCTCTGGTTCTTCGGCAAGGTGATCGCGCTGGTCTTCGTCTTCGTGTGGCTGCGCGGCACGCTGCCCCGGCTCCGGTACGACCAGTTCATGCGGCTCGGCTGGAAGGTGCTGCTGCCGATCAACCTGGTCTGGATCCTGGTCCTGGCGGGCCTGCGTTCCATCGAGGACTGGGACTCGCGCGGCAAGCTCATCGCGGTCGGCATCCCGGCCGGCATCCTGCTGATCGCCACGCTGTTCTGGCCGAACCGCAAGCCGACGCCGACGCCGACGACGCAGGAACAGGTGGACAGCCGGCCGTACGGCAGCTTCCCGCTGCCACCGATGGATCTACAGGTACCACCGAGCCCGCGTATCACGCGCGTGGTCGCCGAGCGGGAGCCGGCCAACATCGCCGGCTCGGACTCCAGGGAGGTGTGACGTGGGCGCGATCACCGGAACGTTCAAGGGATTCGGGGTCACCTTCTCGCACATGTTCAGGAAGGTCGTCACCACCGACTACCCGTTCAAGCCGCCGGTTTCGGCGCCGCGCTACCACGGGCGGCACATCCTCAACCGGCACCCGGACGGCCTGGAGAAGTGCATCGGCTGCGAGCTGTGTGCCTGGGCCTGCCCGGCGGACGCGATCTACGTCGAGGGTGGCGACAACACCGACGAGCAGCGCTTCTCGCCGGGTGAGCGGTACGCCAGCATCTACCAGATCAACTACGCCCGGTGCATCTTCTGCGGGCTGTGCATCGAGGCCTGCCCGACCCGTTCGCTCACCATGAGCAACGAGTACGAGCTGGCCCGGGACAACCGGCAGGACCTGATCTTCACCAAGGAGCAGTTGCTGGCACCGCTGCTCGAAGGCATGGAGCAGCCGCCGCACCCGATGCGGCTGGGCGACAGCGAGAAGGACTACTACGTCGGCGCGCTGGACAACCCGGGCACCTCCGCCGGTGCCGAGACGTCCCCGATGGGCCCCGGCCGCTACCAGGTCGAGGAGCACCCCGGCGTGACGTTCCCGGGCGCCGAGCAGGCCGCCCAGCGCGCGGCGGCCGGCAAGGGAGAGGGAGCATGACCACGTCTACGGTGCTGGCCGCGGCGGGCGGGGTGTCCGGCGGCGAGCAGGTCACCTTCTGGATCCTCGCGCCCCTCGCGCTGGTCGGCGCGATCGGGATGGTGGCCGCCCGCAACGCCGTGCACTCGGCGCTCTGGCTGGTGCTCACCATGCTCTGTCTGGGCGTGTTCTACGTGCTCCAGGCCGGGCCGTTCATCGGCATGGTGCAGATCATCGTCTACACCGGCGCGATCATGATGCTGTTCCTGTTCGTGCTCATGCTGGTCGGCCGGGACGCCTCCGACTCGCTGATCGAGACGCTGCGCGGCCAGCGGGTCGCCGCCATCGTGCTGGGCGTGGGCTTCGCCGGCCTGATCGGCAGCGGCGTCTACCACGCGCTGGACGGCACCACCGCGGTCGGCCTGGAGCAGGCCAACGCGGAGGGCAACGTGGAGGGCATCGCCCGGCTGCTCTTCACCAAGTACGTCCTGGCGTTCGAGTTGACGTCGGCGCTGCTGATCACCGCGGCGGTCGGTGCCATGGTGCTCGCGCACATCGAGCGGCGTAAGCAGGACAAGGTCGACCAGCCGTCGACGATGCGGGCTCGCTTCGCGCCGGGCAACTACCCCGGCCCCAAGCCCGGCCCCGGCGTCTTCGCGACGTCCTCCTCGGTGGCCACCCCGGCCCGGTTGCCCGACGGCCGCCTGACCGACCGCAGCACCCCGGCGATCCTTCCGCAGCGCGAGCTGACCGCCGAGGAGACCTCGCTGAAGGGGACGGACAAGTAATGGAATCGTTCTTCTCGGTCGAGCCGAACTACTACCTGGTCCTCGCCGCGGTGCTGTTCACCATCGGCGCCGCCGGGGTGCTCGTCCGGCGCAACGCGATCGTGCTGTTCATGTGCGTGGAGCTGATGCTCAACGCGGCCAATCTGACGCTGGTCACCTTCAGCCGGATCAACGGTGACCTCAACGGCCAGATCATGGCGTTCTTCGTGATGGTGGTGGCCGCGGCCGAGGTCGTGGTCGGGCTCGCGATCATCATGTCGATCTTCCGGACTCGACGCTCCGCGAGTGTCGACGACGCCAACCTGCTCAAGTACTAAGGGGCAAGCAGTGGAAGAGAATCTGGCGCACGCCGCAGCGGCGCCGCTCGGCGACGTCGCTTACGCATCGGCAGGTGGCTTGCTCGGCGGCGTCTGGCTGCTGGTGGCGATCCCGCTGGTCAGCGCCGCCGTCCTGCTGCTGCTCGGCCGGCGGGCCGACCGCTGGGGGCACTGGTTGGGCGTCGCCGCCATCGGCGCCGCGTTCGTGCTCGGCCTGACCTTCTTCTTCCAGCTGCGCGGCTTGGAGAACAAGTCGGTCGAGCTGAGCCTCTGGGACTTCATCGCGGTCGGTGACCTGCGAGTCGACTTCGGCATGCTGTTCGATCCGCTGGCCGCGGTCTTCGTGCTGCTGATCACCGGCGTGGGCTTCCTGATCCACCTGTACGCCGTGGAGTACATGGCGCACGACCCGGGCCGCCGCCGGTTCTTCGCGTACTTCAACCTGTTCGTCGCGGCCATGCTGCTGCTGGTGCTCGGCAACAACTACGTGATGTTGTACTTCGGCTGGGAGGGCGTCGGTCTGGCGTCGTACCTGCTGATCTCCTTCTGGTACGGGCGGCCGAGCGCGGCCACCGCCGGCAAGAAGGCGTTCCTGATGAACCGGGTCGGCGACGCCGGCCTGGCCATCGGCATCTTCATCATGTTCGCCACGCTGGGCACCACCCAGTACGACGAGGTGTTCAACGGCGTCGGCGCGCTGACGAGCACCACGGTGCTGGTGCTCGGCCTGCTGCTGCTGCTCGGCGCGGCCGGCAAGTCCGGCCAGTTCCCGCTCCAGGCGTGGCTGCCGGACGCGATGGAGGGCCCCACCCCGGTGTCGGCCCTCATCCACGCCGCCACCATGGTCACCGCGGGCGTCTACCTGATCGCCCGGTCCAACCCGATCTTCTCCGCCAACTCGACGCTCCAGCTCGTGGTGGTCAGCGTCGGCGCGCTCACCCTGCTGATGGGCTGCATCATCGGCGCGGCCAAGGACGACATCAAGCGGGTGCTCGCCTGGTCGACGGTGAGCCAGATCGGCTACATGTTCCTCGGCGTCGGCCTGGGCGGTGGCGCGTACGCGCTGGCCATCGTGCACCTGCTGGCGCACGGCTTCTTCAAGGCCAACATGTTCCTGGGCGCCGGCTCGGTCATGCACGGGATGAAGGACCAGGTGGACATCCGTCGCTTCGGCGGGCTGTCGAAGTACATGAAGGTCACCTGGTTGACGTTCATGATGGGCTGGCTCGCCATCATCGGCATGTTCCCGTTCTCCGGCTTCTTCTCCAAGGAGCCGATCATCGTGGCCGCCTTCGAGCGGGAGGACTGGACGGCCTGGCTGTTCGGTGGGGCCGCGCTGCTCGGCGCCGGGCTGACCGCGTTCTACATGACCCGGCTGTTCGTGCTCACCTTCCACGGTCCGAAGCGGTGGACCGAGGACATCGAGCACCCGCACGAGTCGCCGAAGCTGATGACCATCCCGCTGATCCTGCTGGCGGTCGGTTCGGTCGGTGCGGGCTTCCTGCTCGCCACGTCGGTGCCGGACTGGCTGACGGCAACCGCCGGGCTGGGCGGCGAGCACGGGGAGCACGAGGCGGTCCTCTCGCACGCCGTGATCACCACGCTGTCGCTGCTGGTCACCGTGCTCGGCGCCGGGCTGGCCTGGTTCCTGTTCCGGGCCGGTACGGCCACCGCGCCGCAGCCGGCCGGGGTGCTGGTCACCGCCGCCCGGCGCAACCTCTACACCGACACGGTGAACGAGGCGGTCTTCGAGAAGCCGGGCATCTTCCTCACCCGGGCGCTGGTCTTCCTCGACAACCGGGGCGTCGACGGGCTGGTCAACGGGCTCGCCGCCGCTGTCGGCGGTGGCTCGGCCCGGCTCCGGCGCATGCAGACCGGCTTCGTCCGCTCGTACGCCACCTCGATTCTTGCCGGTGCGCTGCTGGTGATGGCGGCGTTCCTGGCGGTGCAGGCGGGGTGGTTCGCGTGATCGACCTCTTTCCGGCCGCCCCCGCCGGCGGAGTACGCATCCACGACGGAGGTAAGGCCGCATAATGTCCAACTTCCCGTTCCTCTCGGTGCTCACCGTGGCGCCGCTGGTGGGCGCCCTGGTGGTGGCCTTCCTGCCGCGCCGCCGGCCGGAGCTGGCCAAGCAGGTGGCGTTCGGCTGGTCGCTGCTGGTGCTGGTGCTCTCGGTGGTGATGTGGGTCAGCTTCAACGCTGGCGGTGACCGGTTCCAGTTCCGCGAGTCGTACTCGTGGATCCCGAACTGGGGCGTCAGCTTCACCTTCGCCGCGGACGGCATCGCCCTGGTGATGCTGATGCTTATCGCGGTGCTGGTGCCGTTGGTGATCCTGGCGTCCTGGCACGACGCGGAGTCCTCCAAGCGGTCCATCCCGGTCTACTTCGCGCTGCTGCTGATCCTCGAAAGCACGATGATCGGCGTCTTCGCCGCCGCCGACGTCTTCCTGTTCTACGTGTTCTTCGAGGTCATGCTGGTGCCGATGTACTTCCTGATCGGCAGCTACGGCGGCCATCAGCGGCAGTACGCGGCGGTGAAGTTCTTCCTCTACTCGCTGGTCGGCGGTCTGTTCATGCTGGCCGCGGTGATCGGGCTCTGGGTGGTCGGCGGGAAGACCTTCGACTGGCAGGCGCTCTCGCAGGTCGACATCAGCACCGGCACCGAGCGTTGGCTGTTCCTCGGGTTCTTCCTCGCGTTCGCCATCAAGGCCCCGTTCTTCCCGTTCCACACCTGGCTGCCGGACGCCGGTGGTGCCGCCCCGGCGGGTGCCGCGGCGCTGCTGGTCGGCGTCCTGGACAAGGTGGGTACGTTCGGCATCCTGCGGTACTGCCTGCCGCTGTTCCCCGAGGCGTCGAAGTGGTTCGCGCCGTGGGCGCTGGCGTTGGGCGTGATCGGCATCGTCTACGCCGCGCTGCTGGCGGTTGGCCAGAACGACCTCAAGCGGCTGGTGTCGTACACCTCGATCGCGCACTTCGGCTTCATCGGGGTCGGCATCTTCGCCTTCACCACCCAGGCCGGCACCGGCGCGGTGCTCTACATGCTCAACCACGGGCTGGCCACCGGCCTGCTCTTCCTGGTGGTGGGCATGCTGATCGCCCGGCGTGGCTCGTCGCTGATCAGCGACTTCGGTGGCGCGGGCAAGCTGGTCCCGGTGCTCGCCGGGGTGCTGTTCTTCGCCGGTCTCGCCTCGCTCGCGCTGCCCGGCACCGCGCCGTTCATCTCCGAGTTCCTGGTGCTGATCGGCACGTTCACGGTGAACAAGCCGGTGGCGGTCATCGCCACGCTCGGCATCATCCTGGCCGCCGCGTACGTGCTGTGGATGGTGCAGCGCACCACGCAGGGCACGCTCAACCCGGCGCTGACCAAGATCGACGGGATGCGCCGGGATCTCAACCTGCGTGAGAAGGTCGTGGTCGCCCCGCTGATCGCGCTGATCGTGCTGCTCGGCTTCTATCCCAAGCCGGTCACCGACGTGATCAACCCCGCCGTCCAGGCGACCATGGACGACATCGGCAGGACCGACCCCGCCCCGTCGGTGGGCACCGTCCAGGAGGCGGCAAAGTGACCGAGTTGAAACTGCCGTCGCTCGACTACGCGGCGCTCGCCCCGATTCTGATCATGCTGGGCACCGCGTTGCTCGGTGTGTTGGTGGAGGCCTTCGTGCCCCGGCGGCTGCGGCACGTGGTGCAGTTGACCCTGGCGCTGCTGGCTGTCCTCGCCGCGCTGACCATGGTGGTCCTCAACGCCGACGACCGGCTCATCACGGCTGGCCAGGCCATCGCGGTGGACGGGCCGACGCTCTTCCTCCAGGGCGCGATCCTGGTGTTGGCCGCGATGGCGTTGCTGCTCATCGGTGACCGTTCGGTGGAGCGGGGCGGTGCCTTCGTGGCGCAGGCCGCGGTCACCGCCGAGTCGGCCGACGACCGGCGGCAGGCCGCGGGGCGCAACGGGCTCACCGAGGTGTACCCGCTCGTCACGTTCGCGATCGGCGGCATGCTGATCTTCGTGGCGGCGAACGACCTGCTGACCATGTTCATCGCGCTGGAGGTCTTCTCCCTGCCGTTGTACCTGCTCTGCGCGCTGGCCCGTCGCCGGCGTCTGCTGAGCCAGGAGGCGGCGATGAAGTACTTCCTGCTCGGCGCGTACGCCTCGGCGTTCTTCCTGTTCGGGGTTGCCCTGATCTACGGCTTCACCTCCGGGATCCCGGGCCGGGGTGCCGGGGTCGACTTCGCCACCATCAACGCGGCGGTGACCGAGTCGCCGGCCAGTCCGGTGCTGCTCTTCGCCGGCATGGCGCTGCTCGCCATCGGTCTGCTCTTCAAGGCCGGGGCGGCCCCGTTCCACGTGTGGACGCCGGACGTCTACCAGGGCGCTCCGACGCCGATCACCGGCTTCATGGCCGCCTGCACCAAGGTCGCCGCGTTCGGCGCGCTGCTGCGGGTCTTCCACGTGGCGTTCGCCGGTGCCAGTTGGGACTTCACCCCGGTGCTCGGCGCGGTGGCGGTGCTGACGATGCTGGTGGGCGCTGTGCTCGCGGTCACCCAGACCGACATCAAGCGGCTGCTCGCGTACTCCTCGATCGCGAACGCCGGTTACCTGCTGGTCGGTGTGCTGGCGCCGAGCCGCGACGGTCTCTCCGGCACGATGTTCTACCTGGTCGCGTACGGCTTCTCGGTGCTGGCCGCGTTCGCGGTGGTGACCCTGGTACGCGACGAGGACGGGGAGGCCACCCACCTGTCGCGCTGGGCGGGGCTGGGCCGGCGTTCCCCGTTCTACGCCGGGCTGTTCACGTTCATCCTGCTGGCCTTCGCCGGTATCCCGCTGACCAGCGGTTTCACCAGCAAGTTCGCGGTCTTCGGGCCGGCGCTGGACGGCGGTCACGCCTGGCTGGTGATCGCGGGTGTGCTGACCAGCATGGTGCTGGCGTTCCCGTACCTGCGGGTCGTGGTGATGATGTGGCTCTCCGAGCCGGGCGAGTCCACGCCGACGGTCACCGTGCCCGGCGGGCTCACCTCCGCCGCGCTGATGATCGGCGTGCTGGCCACTCTGGCGCTGGGTATCGCCCCGGCGCCGCTGCTGGACCTGGCCAACGGAGCCGCCGAATTCGTGCGCTGAGGCGAACCTCGGCCACCGGGGCCGGCACGCTTAACGGCGTGTCGGCCCTTGGTCGTATCCCCGACCCGGAGCAGGTCGAACGCGTGTGGCATGGTTGATAGCGTGGTGATTCCGGCTGGCGAGCGTTCAGGTGCCACCGGTTCCGGCGGTCGCCGGGGTCGGGTGAGCACGAGTCAGTTCGGCGCGCTCGGCCTCCATCTCGCCGATCCCCGCGTCGAGGCGTCCGTGCTGGGCCTGCTGGACAAGGTCGAGGTCGAGCTGCGGGCCAGTGTCGCCAGCGCCGACCCGTTCGTGACCGAGGCCGCCCGGCATCTCGTCGAGGCTGGCGGAAAGCGGTTCCGGCCGCTGCTGGTGGCGTTGGGCGCACAGTTCGGCGATCCCACCAGCGCGCAGGTGGTCCCGGCGGCCGTGGTGATGGAGCTCACCCACCTGGCCACTCTGTACCACGACGACGTGATGGACGAGGCGGCCGTGCGCCGGGGTGCGCCGAGCGCCAACTCGCGCTGGACCAACTCCGTCGCCATCCTGGTCGGCGACTACCTCTTCGCCCGCGCCGCGGACATCTCGGCCGACCTGGGGCCCGAGGCCGTGCGGTTGCAGGCGCGGACGTTCGCCCGGCTGGTGCACGGCCAGATCGCGGAGACCGTGGGCCCGCGCCCCGGCGACGATCCCGTGGCGCACTACCTGAGTGTGATCGCCGAGAAGACCGGCTCTCTGATCGCCACGTCGGCCCGCTTCGGCGGCATGTTCGCTGGGGCCTCCAGCGAGCACGTCGAGGCGCTGGCCGGGTACGGCGAGACGATCGGCGTCGCCTTCCAGCTCTCCGACGATCTGCTGGACATCGCCTCCGAATCGGAGCAGTCGGGCAAGACGCCCGGCACGGACCTGCGCGAGGGCGTCCCGACGCTGCCGGTGCTCTACGCCTGCGCGGCGGACGACTCCGACGCGTCCTCGGTGCGACTGCGGGAGATCCTGGCGACCGGCCCGCTGACCGATGACGCGTTGCACGCCGAGGCCCTGGGGCTGCTGCGGGAGAGCCCGGCGCTCAAGCGCGCCCGGGAGACCGTGCGCAGCTACGCCGAGGACGCCCGTGCCCGCTTGGCCCCACTCCCCGTAACCCCGTCGCGTGAGGCCCTGGAGTCGCTCTGCGACTACATCGCCGACCGCACCAGCTGACCCCGCACCCACTGACACGTCGCGTGGCCGGGCGTCAGCTTCACGAGGGCTGCGCAGGGCGGTGCAGTAGGCGGCTTCCGGTGAGCATGAGGGCGGCGGCGAGCAGCATGGACACCGCCGCCGTGGCCCACATCGTCGGATAGCCGAGGTGCGCGGCGAGCGGGCCGAGGGTCAACGGGCCGAGGCAGCCGCCCGCGTACACCCCGGTCTGGGTGATCGAGGTGGCGGCGGCCGGTGCCTGCGGGTGCAGCCGGACCACCGCGAAGTTCATGAGGCCGGGCCAGGCCCACCCCAGGCCGAAGCCGAGCACCACACCCACCACCAGCGGCACGGTGCCGGCCAACGCGAGCAGCCCGAGCCCGGCGGCACCGACCACCAGCATGCCGGAGATGAGCGCGACGTGACCGCTGGCGCGGCGGTCGGCCAGCCAGCCGGCGCCCACCCGGGCCGCCACGCAGACCGCGCTGCCCAGGGTCAGGGTGAGGCCCGCGAGGCCCGGTGACAGGCCCCGGGCGGCGGCGGAGTCCACCAGGAACGTGCCCAGCCCGTTGGCGGCCGCCGCCGCCAACGTCGCCGCCGCGCCGATCACCACCAGCGCCGTGGTGGCCTGGCCGGCACGTGCGGCGGCGGCCCGCCGGGCTCGGCCTGGCACCTGCCGGGGTACGGCGGGCAGCGTCGTCAGAGCCGTGACGGCGGCGGCCACGAACGCCCAGCGCCAGCCGGCGGTGAGCGCGATGGTGGGCACTGCCGCCCCGGCGAGCAGGGTGGAGACCGGAACGGCCGCCTGCTTGACGCCGAACGACAGCCCCTGTCGGCCCGGCGGCACATGTTCGGCCAGCGCCGCGTTGCTCGCCAGTTGGCCGAGGGCGTTCGCGGCGGCGCTGAGCGCCAGCAGCCCGAGCAGCGCCGGGTACGACCGGGCGAGCGCCGCGATGGCCAGCATCGACCCCGCCGACAGCAGGATGCCGCAGCGGGCCACCAGGGCCGGGCCGTACCGCTCGACGAGGCGGCCGGAGGGGACCGAGGCCAGCGCGCTGACCCCGAAGTAGACGGCCACGGCCAGGCCCAGGCCGGCCGGGGAGAACCCGAGGTCGGCGCCCATCTGGACGGCGAGGCCGCCGAGCAGGAAGACGGGCAGCACGCAGGCCACGGTGGTGACGACGGCACCGGCGCTGGCCCGGATCGGGCGGGTCCGGGCGCGGTCCGGAGCGGGGGTGAGGGCTGTGTCGGTCATCGCCGGCAAACCTACGCGAGTCATACTCGGGCCACGCTGGGTGACTGGCGGTTCACGAACAGTGGATGGTGATCTGGCATCCTCGATCCGAACAGGCATTTCGCACCCGCCCTGTTTTTCATATGGTGTAAGTCCCCGGCGGCGGAGGTGGTTGTGCGCGACCCCTTGGCAGAACCTTCGGACCTGATCCGCAGTGTGTCCCGAGCACTCCGGGTCCTGGAGTCGGTCGGTCGCGCCCCGAAGGGCCTGACCGTCAAGCAGATCGCCCGGCGGTGCGAGCTGACCGTGGCCACCACCTACCACCTGGTCCGCACACTGGCCTACGAGGGCTACGTGATCCGTCGGGAGGACGGCACGTACATCGTGGGGCTGGAGGTCGCCGACCGTTACCGGGAGCTGGTGACCGCGTTCCGGGGCCCTCCCGTGGTGGGTGAGACGTTGCGGCGGGCCGCCGTGGACACCGGCTACAGCCACTACCTGGGCCGGTTCGTGGGCGGTCAGGTCGCCCTCACGGCGATGGCCGAGGGGCACCGCTCGCCCTACCTGGAGGATCTGGTCCCCGGGTTCGACGAGGGGGCGCACGCGACCGCCCTGGGCAAGGCCCTGCTCGCCACCCTGACCACCGAGCAGCGGTTCCGCTACCTGCGTGAGTACGGCATGCGCCCGTTCACCACCGCCACGCTGACCACCACCGAGACGTTCGAGGCGGACCTGGCCGCCGGTGACCGGCGCGGGATGCAGTTGGAGCTGGGGCAGTTCCGGCAGGGGGTGGCCTGCGCGGCGGTGCTTGTCGCGCCGGACAAGGACATGGAACGTCGGGTCGTACTGGCCTGCGCCCTCCCGGCGAGCGAGATGATGACCTCCGCCCGGGTCGTCCGGGCCAAGCTGCTCACGGTGGCCCGTGCCGTCGCCGACGGCATCGCCGCCGACCACTGACCCGTCCGACGCCGAAGGGCCCTCTCCCAGGCGGGGAGAGGGCCCTTCGGGGCGGTCCAGCGCCGGACCGCCGGAGCAACGTCAGCTGCCCACCGGGCCGCCGTCGAGCCGCCAGGTGACCACCACGCCCGGCTTGGCGTAGTCGCCGTCCGGCCAGTTCGAGGCCGGGTTCTCGACCGAGGCGCCGGTGATCTCACCCGGGTGCTGCACCGCGACGAAGAGCGAACGGTTGTCGCCGGTGATGAACGGGCCACACGTCTCGGCACCCAGCGGCACGGTCAGGAACTGCTTGAGGTGACCCCGCTCCGGGCCCTCGACGGCGGTGGCGAAGAGCCCATCGTTGCTGCCCAGCGCGTTGCCGTCGGTGGAGATCCACAGGTTGCCGGTGGCGTCGAAGGCGACATTGTCCGGGCAGGAGATCGGGGAGACCTTCGTCTTGTCGTACCCGGCGAAGAAGGTCGACGGGTCGGTCGGGTCGCCGCAGACGATCGGCAACGACCAGGCGAAGGTCTCGGCGGTGTTGTCGCCGCGCTCCTCGACCAGTTCCAGGATCTGCCCGTGCTTGTTGGCGTTGCGCGGGTTGGCCTCGTCCGCCTTCGGGTTGCTGCCGACGCCCCGGCTGGTGTTGTTGGTCAGCGCCACGTACACCTTGCCGGTGAGCAGGCTGGCCTCGACGTCCTCCGGGCGGTCCATCTTGGTCGCGCCGACCTTGTCACCGGCCAGCCGGGTGAAGGTGAGCACGTCCGCGGCGGTCATCCCGTCGACGAACGAGCGGTTGCCGCTCACCAGCTTGATCCAGCGACCCCGGCCGTTGAACGCGCCGTCGGTGGGGAGCCTGCCGGAGCCGTCGATCTCGGCGGCGCTGCTCTGGTCCAGCTTCGCGACGTAGAGCGTGCCGGACTCCAGCAGGGTCAGGTTGTGCTTGCGGGCAGCCCAGGAGTTGCCCTTCAGGAACTTCTTGTCCGAGACGAACTTGTAGAGGTAGTCGAACCGCTCGTCGTCGCCCATGTACGCGACCACGCGCCCGTCCTTGGCGACGATCACGTTCGCGCCCTCGTGCTTGAACCGGCCCAGCGCGGTGTGCTTGCGCGGACGGCTCTCCGGGTCGAACGGGTCGATCTCGACGATCCAGCCGAACCGGTGCGCCTCGTTCGGGTGCCGGGCCAGGTCGAAGCGCTCGTCGGCGCGCTCCCACCTGCGGCTGCCGCTGGGGTAGCGGGACGCGGTGCTGATGCCGTAGCGGTCCAGCTTCGGCTTCAGCTCGGCCGGGGCGGCGTCGGCGCCGACGAAGTACTGGTTGAAGTTCTCCTCGCCGGACAGCACGGTGCCCCACGGGGTCACGCCACCGGCGCAGTTGTTCAGCGTGCCGACGACAGTGCGGCCCTTGGGGTCGGCGGCGGTCCTCAGCCAGGCCGAGCCGGCGGCCGGGCCGGTCAGGTCGAACTTGGTGCCGAGCGCCGTGATCCGCCGATTGTACGGCCGGCGGCCCTTGTCGACCGGCTTCCACTGACCGGTGCCGGCGACCCGCTCCAACTCCACCACGGACATGCCGTGGGCGGCCATGGCGGTGCGCAGCTGCTCGACCGAGAGCCCGTCCAGGCCACCGAAGCCGGGGAACATCAGGTCCTCGTTGGTGTACTCGTGGTTGACCACGAGCAGCGCCCGGTTGCCGCGCTTGTCCAGCGGCAGCAGGCCGACGAAGTCGTTGTTGTAGCCGAACTGCTTCGACTGCGCCGCCGCGGTCTGACGGTGCACGTTGAACTCGGGCGCGCCCGGCACCACCGGGTCACCCCATTTGATCACCACGGCGTGGTCGTAACCGTTCGGCACGACCAAGGTGTCCAACTTGTTCGGCGGGATCGGCTTGAAGGTGAGCGCACCGCTGCCGACACCGGTGCTGGGGCGGCCGAAGCCGAAGGCCTCCGGCACGTCGGGGGTGGCGGGGGCGGCCAGAGCGGGGGTCGCACCGGCCGCCGCGCCGCCGAAACCGAGGACCAGGGCGCCGACCGCGCCGGCCCGGACCACGCCGCGCCGGGAGACCTCCGCGTTCACCACATCACCGAAGTACGCGTTGTCGGACGTGTTCGCCACGGGGTGCTCACAGGCGTTGCCGCAGCGATAGAGACAGGTCATGGCATCACGGCTGCCGTGACGCGTGGCGCCCACCAGCGGGAGCAGCCGGGGACGGTCGCTCATGGGGGGAAGCCTCCTGGGAAGGTCGGTGGCACACCGGAACAGTCATCGGGGGGCGTACCTGCCGGACGCTAAAAGGACGCGGTGAGCGCTCGTCGGCCCCCGTGTGAACCAGACGTGAACACCTCCGCGGCGCGGGCCGCCACGCAACCGGCTGACCTCGGGCTGAACCGATCGGCGTGACGGCACGTATTCCCGAGCGGACGCACCGCCGGACCCGCGCCGGAAGTGAGGAGACCGCCATCAGCGACCACGACGCCCAACTGCTCCGGGCGCTGCACGACGAGCACGCGGAGGCGCTCTACGCGCACGCCCTGCGGCTCGTCAACGGCGACCGTCAGCGGGCCGAGGACCTGGTGCAGGAGACGCTACTGCGGGCCTGGCGGCACCCCGAGTCCCTCGACCCGCGACGCGGCTCCGTACGAGCCTGGCTGTTCACGACCGCCCGCAACCTGGCCATCGACGCCTGGCGGCGCCGGTCCACCAGGGTCGGCGAGGTGTTCACCGACGAGCTGCCCGAGCCGCCGGACGCCGTCGACGAGGCCGAGCGCGCGGTGGAGGCGTGGACGGTCGCCGAGGCGTTGAACCGGCTCACCCCGACCCACCGGGAGGTGCTGGTCGAGTGCTTCTATCAGGGACGGTCGGTGGCCGAGGCGGCGTCCCGGTTGGGTGTGCCACCGGGCACCGTGAAGTCGCGCACCCACTATGCGCTGCGCTCACTACGGTTGGTCCTGGCCGAGATGGGGGTGACGGGATGACGCGGTGCGAGTTCGCGCACGACGACGGCGCGTACGTGCTGGGCGCCCTGGCACCCGCGGAGCGTGCGGCGTACGAGCGGCACCTCGGCGGCTGTGCGTCCTGCCGCGACGCGGTCGCCGAGATCGCCGTCCTGCCGGGGCTGCTCGGCCGGCTCGACCCGGCGGGGCTGGAGCAGTTCCTGCCGCCGCCGGCTCCGCCCCGGGCGCCCGCGTTGCTCGAGGAGGCCCGCGGCCGGCGCCGCCGCGAGCGGGCCGCGACGCGTCGGCGGTACGCGCTGACCGCTCTGGCCGCCGCCGCGCTGGCCCTGGTGGTCGGTGTCGGCACAGCCGCCGTGCTGCCCCGCCCGCCCGCCCCGCCCGCCACTCCCGGCGCGCAGAGCAACCGCCCCGGCCCGCAGGTGTCGATGGTCGCCATGCGACCGGTGGCCTCCACCGGGCCGGTGCACGCCGAGATCGGGCTGATCCGCAGCAGGTGGGGCACCGAGGTGACCATGCACTGCGGGTACGACGCGCGGACCAGCTACGGCAAGGCGTACCCGTTCCGGCTGGTGGCGCGCGGCCCGAACGGCGCCAGCGAGCAGATCGGCTCCTGGCTCGCCGCTCCCGGTGACGACCTCCAGTTCACCGGCATGACCCGCTTCACCGACGCCGAACTGGTCAGCGTCGAACTCCAGCGAGCCGACGGGACGCCTCTGCTCACCTACGCGGTCCCCTGACCTCGCCGGTCAGGGCGTCGGGACGGGCACCTCGACGGTGACGGCGGCGCGGGTGCGGGCACGGTTGTGGCGGGCGTGGCGGACAGCGTCGGCGGTGAAGACGCCGAGGGCGAGCCAGACCAGCGCGAAGCCGGCGAGGCGGGCCGGTGGCATCGGCTCGTGGAAGATCAGCACACCGCAGCCGAGCTGGAGGATCGGCGCCAGATACTGGATCATGCCGAGGCCGGTCAACGGCAGCCGGTTGGCCGCACCGGCGAAGAGCAGCAGCGGGATCGCGGTGGCCGCGCCGGCCAGCACCAGCAGCGCGGTGTGCCCGGCCGAGACGTGCCCGAAGGTCAGCTCGGCGCGCCGGGTCAGCCAGGCCAGGTAGCCCAGCGCGGGCAGCGCCAACACCGCAGACTCGACGAAGAGCCCCTCGGCGGCGGGCAGCCCGAGCCGCTTCTTGACCAGGCCGTAGCCGGCGAAACTGAAGGCCAGGGTCAGGGCCAGCCAGGGCAGGTGGCCATAGTCCACGGTGAGCACGACGACCGCCGACCCACTGATGCCCAACGCCACCCACTGCAGCGGGCGCAGCCGCTCCCGCAGCACCGTGACGCCGAGCAGCACCACCACGAGCGGGTTGATGAAGTAGCCGAGCGCGGTCTCCACCACCCGGCCGGAGTTGACCCCGTAGATGTAGGTGCCCCAGTTGACCGCGATCAGCGCGGCGGCGGTGACGATCCCGGCCACCGCCCAGGGCCGGCGCAGCAGCGCCCGCAGGAAGCCGACGTTGCGCAGCGCGCCGAGCAGCAGCGCCACGAAGACGACGGACCAGACGATCCGGTGGGCGAGGATCTCCAGCGGGCCGGCGGGTCGCAGCAGCTTGAGGTAGAGCGGGAAGAAACCCCAGATCAGGTACGCGCCGAAGCCGTAGAGGTATCCCAGGCGGAGAGGCGTCACGCCTCCACCGTAAGGGGTGAACCGCTGTCTTGTTCCTTTCCCGTGACCTGGGTCACCGGTGGACGCCGGTCGAGCTGCATCCACCGCTCGGGCACCTCCAGCGGCGTGAAGCCCACCCGCGCGTACACCTCGTGCGCGTCGTTGGTGCACAACAGGATCCGGCGTACGCCCAAATCGGCCAGATGGTCGCGGACCGCGCCGGCCAGCCAACCGCCCAGCCCGATGCCCCGGGCGGCGCGGTCGACGTACACGTCGCAGAGCCAGGCGAAGGTGGCACCGTCGGTGACCGCCCGGGCCACCGCGACCTGGCGGCCGTCCTCGGGCCGGTAGACGCCGAACGGCAGCGACCCGGCGAACGCCCGCGCGAGCGTCTCCCGATCCCGCCCCAGCGCCCAGTACGCGTCGGTGGACAGCCAGTGATGGACCAGGGCCAGGTCGAGCCGGGCGGGATCGGTGCTGATCAGGTGGCCGTCGCCGCGGGTCAGAGAGAACACGTCGGCGACGCTAACCGACCCGGTCGGCCCCCGCGCCGACCAATTCCCGGAGTCTGGTCAGCAAACCGCCCGGCTCCGTCGGAGCCGGGCGGCACGGGTCGGTGGTGGTCGGTTGTCGGTCAGTCCCGGTCGAGGACGGCGCCGAGGATCCAGGTCACGATGCTCACGAACAGGGCACCGAGCACGGCGGCCGGCCAGAAGCCGTCCACCGAGAACGGCAGGCCGGCCTGGTCGGCGATCCAGCTGGTGAGCAGGAACAGCAGCCCGTTCACCACCAGCGCGATGAGGCCCAGAGTGAGCAGGTAGAAGCCACAGCCGACAGTCTTGATGATCGGCTGGAGCACCGCGTTGACCACGCCGAAGATCGCCGCCACCAGGAGCAGCGTGGTGACCGTCTCGGTGGTGGAGCTCGACTCCAGGTCGATGCCCGGAATGAACAGTGTGGCCAACCAGAAGGCCAGCGCCGTCGTGGCCAGCCGAATCAACAACCCCTTCAGAAAACCCATGGCCGGGATCGTGCCACGGACCAGCCGGCGACGTAACCCGCCGGTTGACCATGCGGAGATGCCTCACCCCCGCGCTGGCCGGCCGATCAGCTGGGCCTCGATCGGGGTGGGGCGGAGCAGCGCCCAGCGCAGGGCTCGGCGGTTCACCACCGCCACCATGTCGTCCCGGATCCGGGTGAGCCAGTCGGCCGACCCGCCCAGCCCCAACGCCGCACCGGCCAGCGCGGCCTCCGCCGCGTGCAGCGGTTGCAGCACCGCCAGGTCGGCGCGGCTCAATGCGTCCACATCAGCCGGCGTCAGCTCGTCCCGCACCACGAGGGTGGCCCGCCACCGAGGACCCGGCTCGGTCTCCGCCGGCACCGGACCGGCGTCGACCACCAGCAGCAACGGCCGTAGCGCCGTGCCCACCCCCTCGGCGACCGGTCGACCCGGCGGGATCAGCGGGATCGTGCCGCCCGGGGCACCCACGCCCCGCACGAACGGCTCCCAGGCACGCGGTCGCGCCGTCTGCACCACGACCAGCGCGCCCAGCGCCATCGCCCGCAGCGCCACCAGTTGGGCGGCACGCACCCCACCCACCAGCAGCACGCGGGTGCTCTCCGGCCGGAACAGCCGCACGGTGACCGCACCGCCGTGCCGATTCGTGCCGACCATCATCCCCGCCCCGCCGAGGGTCAACTCCCAGTCGTCCAGCGCGGGCCCCGGCTGCGCCCCGGCGGCGGCCAGCGCCAACGGCAGCGTGCCGGCCAGCCCGGTCAGGTGCGCGCCGTCGAGCCGTCGCAGCCCACCGCCCAGGCCGGTCACCAGGCGGTCCAGCGCCTCGGCGGCCACGGTCAGCTCGGCCGGCGTACCGGCCGCCAGGCGTACCGTCAGCTCGGTCGGCGTCGCGCCGACGCCGCCGGCCGGACCGGCGCAGAGGGACACCGTGGTCGCGGTCGCCGGCAACGCGAGGAGCCGGGGCACCAGCCGCCGCGCACCCGCACCGCCGGCCTCCGGCCAGCGGACCAGCCGGAACGTGGCCTGCGCCAGGGCGCCGGACCGGAGCACCGGCCAGGACTCCCGCACCGGGTGGCCGTCGTGGTGGGCCAGTTCGCCCAGGACGCGCAGCACCGCGGGCACGCCGAGGGGCCGGGCGGTCAGCGACCCGAGCCGACGGACGATCCGGCGCACCGTGCCGGCGAGTACCCGGCGCAGATCCTCCTCCGACCAGCCGTCCACCCGCAGCACCCGGACCGCCAGCACCGCCCGTTCCCGTCCGGCGAGTCGGCCGTCGGTGAGCTGCCGGTACGACGTACCGACCGTGCCGCCCGCCGCCGGCACGGGTGCCGGCGCTCCGGAGAGCAGCAACTGGATCCGCAGGGGCGGGACGTCCGAACCCGGCGGGGGCAGCAGCGCGGCCGGTGCGGGGATCGCCCGGGACGCGTCACCCAGCAGGTCCCCGGGGTCGCCAAGCTCCAACACCACCACCATGCCGCCGGTGTCCTCCAGAACCGCCGCCGGCCCGTCGGACAGCTCCGTGGAGCGGATCACCGCACCCGGGGCGACCAGGTCGAGCAACTCTGCGGCGCCGGCCTGCCCGGCCAGTGCCCGGCGTCGGGTCAGGTGCCCACCGGCCGTGCCCAGCCACTCGAAGAGCCACCGGCCCCGAACCCGGACCCAGGCGACCGCCACCAGCAGGACCGCCGCCAGCAGGGCCGCGAGGGTGACCGGCATGCCCCGGCCCAGAGCGGCGAGGACGAGTGCGACGGCGACCTGCCCGGCGACCAGTTGGCCGGCGCGCATCCCGCCGTCCGGGCGCTGCCCGGCCCTGACCCAGCGGGCGATGGACGACCGGAGTGCGTCGCGCTGGCCGGTGCCCTCGGCCGTGCCCCGGTTGGAGCCGAGCGGAACCGCCGGCTGCGGCCCTCCGGTGGTGATCGCCGGCACCGTGCCTCCTCGACCAGTGTGGACCGGTGTCGAGGCGGCCGGGTCGCCCGGCGACCCGTCACGCGCCGCGACGTGGCTGCGGCACATCGTAGGCGACCGATGGCTGCCGTGGTTGTCCACAGGGGAGACCTGCGGGGTAGCAGAACCGCAACCGGGCCGCTACCGTCAGCCACGAAGTTCATCGCTGACCCGCGTCCACCGTGCTCATCGACCGGGCCACGCGAGCGGCGCGCCCCCACGGTGAGCGCGCCGACGGCCAGAAAACGACCGAGGAGACGAGGTGACGTCCGGGTGTCTCAGACCCAGGCAGAAGCAGCGGTGATGCAGCAGACCGCCGCGAAGTTCGAGCAGGCGGACCAGTCGTTGCAGTCCATGCTGACCGGCTTGCTGGCCGAGCTGGAGGTGTTGCAACAGGCGTGGCGTGGCGCCGGTGGGCGGTCTTTCGAGCAGGTCAAGCGGCAGTGGTCGCAGGACCAGGCGGCGCTGCACCGGGCGCTGCGGGAAACCGCCGGGGCCATCCGCACCGCCGGCCGGCAGTACGACGTCTCGGACGACGAGGCGGCCAGCCGCTTGGCCGGCACCAACCGCGGCGGCATCCAACTGCCGCTCTGACCCGTTCGGGAGGGAGCTCCGATGGACAATGGTGTGCTGGTCGTCAACTTCGCCGCGCTGCAACAGGCCGGCGCGGACATCCAAAGGGCGCTGAACACGCTCGACTCGCAGCTCGGTCAGCTCGAACGGGACGCAGCCCCGCTGGTGGCGGGCTGGACGGGCGGGGCCCAACAGGCGTACGAGCAGCGCCAGGCGCGGTGGCGGTCCGCCTCGCAGGACCTACAGGCAATGCTGCGTGCCATCAAGTTGGCGGTGGACGACTCCGCCGCGGACTATCTGGACACCGAGAAGAAGAACACCGGGCTGTTCCAGTGAACCCGGCGGCCCGGGAGCGCTGACCGTGCCCGGGTCAGCGCCCCCGGCCGCTCCTCATCCAGAAGTGGCTCGGCGAAATGCCGGGGGTGCACGGTGCCGGGATGCGCGGTGCTGGTGTGCGCGGCCCGGGAGGGCGCCGGTGCGCCGCTGCTGAGCCGATGCTGGTGCGCGCGGTGCCGGGGTCAGGCCGGGTCGGCCGGGCGCCAACGTCGGCGTGCCCCTCGGGGCAGCACCAGGGCGAGCAACACCACGGCGACGGCGGTCCCGCCGATCACCGCGCCGACCCCCAGAGCCCGGTCCCGGGCCGTCGCCCGGCGAGCCTGACGGGCGAGCAACGCCGGGTCGGCCCGGTCGTCGGCGAGCGCGGCAACCGGCCGAGGGGCAACATCCCGGTCGCCGCCGGTCTCGGTGACCGCCCGGTAGGGGTTCAGCACACCGGCGCCGTACCCGCCACCGTCCCCCGAGCCGGGTGCCGGATCGGCCGTCGCGGCGATCCGCTCCACCACCTGAGCGGCGGTCAACTCGGGCCGGTACGACCGCAGCAGCGCCGCGGTCGCGGCCACGAACGGCACCGCGTAACTGGTGCCCTCGACCCGTTGGTGGCCCTGACCGGGCGCGGCCACCAGCACGTCACTGCCCGGTGCGACCAGGTCGACGTACGCGCCGATCTGGGAGAACGTCGCCCGTGTGCCGTCCGACCCGATCGCGCCAACCCCGAGCACCCCGTCGTACGCGGCGGGGAACGGGCGCGGGTCGCCGCTGTCGTGCAGGTTGCCGGCTGCGGCCACCAGCACCACGTCCCGGTCGACGGCATAGCGCACGGCGGAGCGGACCTGCGGGTCGTCGACGTACAGCACCACGGAGAGGTTCACCACGTCGGCGCCGTGGTCGACGGCCCACCGGATCGCGCGGGCGAACTCGCCGGCGCTGACCGTACGTCCCGATTCCCGCCCCTGCACCACCTGCTGCTCACTCACCCGTACCGGCAGGATCCGGGCACCCGGGGCGAGGCCGTGAAAGGCGATGTCGGGTCGAGGGGCCGCCGCGATGATGCTCGCCACGCCGGTGCCGTGGCCGGCGCAGTCCCGCCCGCCGTCCCCGCCGGGATCGAGCAGATCGGTGCCGGCCAGCACCCGCCCGGCCAGTTGAGCGTGCACCCGGTCGACCCCGGAGTCGACCACCGCGACCGTCACTCCGGCGCCGTTTGTCAGCGGCGCGAGCCGTGCGGGGTCGTACCGCTGCTGGGGCCAGGGTGTGGCCGCGACCGGCCGGACGGGCGCGAGTGGGGTCGTGCAGGCCGGCACCTCCCGGACGGCGGCGTCGGCATCGGCGGGCGGAAGGGCCGTGCCGGTCAGCAGGGCGACCGACAGACCGGCCAGGACCGGACGCGCAATCGACCGCGACATCGACGGCCTCCGTATCGTGTCGGCTACGGAACGGGATGTTATCGCCTCGCCGACACCCCGGCGGGCCGCCGCCGGCCAGCCATTGTGATCTTGATACCACCTTGTAGGTTGTACGCGATACCTGTGGCCTGTTCTCGGAAGGAGAGGTGGCCGTGACCGAATGGGAGCCGGCCACGGAGGCCGAGGTGGCGATGCGGGACGCGCTGCGCGCCAACGATCAGGAGCTCTACTTCCGCCTCCTGTCCCGCACTGATCTGCTGTTGCCGGTCTCCGCGCCGGCGCTGCCCGGTCAGGCGCCCTCCGGCTGGGGCACCTGGACCACGGGTGGCCGGACCCACGTGCTGGCCTTCACCTCTGCCGCCGCACTGCGAGCCTGCCTCGGCGAGCACGCCGGCAGCACCCGGCGTGTCCCGTTCACCGACCTCGCCCTGGGGTGGCCCAACCACGAGTGGTGGCTCGCGGTCAACCCGGGGTTGCCTGTCGAGGGCTACCTGCCGGCCTGGTTCGTCTCGCAACTCTCCCGGGGGGATGTCCGGCTGCCCGGCCGCGCCATGGGTGCCCGTGCCCGACTGGAACGGGCGGAGACCCTGGCCCGCACCAGAGCCGGCGCGACCGGCCGGGACGCCGCACCCGTCACCGGGCCGGCGCCTTCCGGGTCGGAACCGACGGTAACCCTGTCCGGGCGGTCCGCGCAGACGGGCGCGGTGCCCCCGGGACCGGGCGCGTCGACCCGCACACCCGGCCCGGGTGAGCTGTCGCGGCGATCCGGCGTGGACGACATGCCCAACGCCGGTCAGCGGCACCCGACCGACCCGCCCCGGCCCGCCCGGCACGGTGAGGTCTCCGTACCCGGCGCGTCCCGGTACGCGGCATTGACTCCCCCCGACCAGCCCGTTGTCGTCCCGAACGACCCCTCTGCCCCCGGTCGGGCCTGGCCGCCCGCGAGCCGACCGGCTGCCGACACCGACGGACCGGCCGCTACCAACGGCAGCGCCCAGGACGGTCGGCGCTCCTTCTTCGAGCCGACATCGGGCCGGGGCCGGCCGCCCGGCCCCACCTCCGGTGACGTCCGCTCCGGCGACCGTGCGGCGCCGCCGTCCCGGTTCAGCCGTGGCAGCCAGCCCTTCCCGCGCCGCCGCCCCGCCGACGACGACGGTGCCACCCGGGCCTTCCCGATGCCGCCACCGAACACCGCCCGGCCGCCACGGCCGCCGGCCGGCGACCTGGGTGCACCCCGAGGGGTACGAGCACCCGCGGCGAACGAAGAACTCACCCAGCCTCTGCCGCCCCGTCGGCCCGATCCGCTGGCTCAGGAGCCCACCCGTGCCTTCCGGGTGCCCGGTCCGGCCGCAGGTGAGCCTCCGCTGGCCCGACCCGCTCCCTCGGCGGACGAGACCCAGGCGATCCCGCGCGGCCGGCCGGTCGATCCGCGACGGTTCGAGCCGGCTGAGGAGTTGCCGCCAACCATCGCGGAACCGGTCTCCGGTCCACTCGGTTCGCGCCGCGGCTTCACGCCCATCGTCATCGAGGGCACCATCGTCGCGTCCCGCGATCTCACCGACGTGCCCGAGGCCGACGCCCCGGTCGAGGCGCCCCGACGGCCCGACCCGGCCCCCGCCCCACCACCGTTCGGCGCGTTCGCTCCCGACCCGGCCCCGTTCGGCCCGGCTGCTCCGGACTCGGCTCCGCCCGACGCGCCCGCTCCCGATTCGTCCCTGTTCAGCGCGACCGCTCCGGACTCGGCTCCCGCGCCCGCTCCCGACCCTTCCTTGTTCGACGCGCCGCCCTCGTTCCGCACCACGTCATCCGACGCGGGTCTGTTCGAACCTGCGGCCACCGGCCCGATCCTGTTCGCACCGGCAGACGCCGGCCAGGATGCCGGGGGCAGCCCGGTGGATGTGGGCCAGGGTGCCGGAGGCGGCCCGGTGGATGCTGACCTGGGTGGCTCGCGAGCCGACCAGCGCGTCGGTGCCCCGGACGATCCCGCCGACCTCGGCGTACCGCCGGTCGGCATGAGCGGTGCGGGCTGGACCGGCGGCCCGGAGACAGACGCGGACCGGATCGGTGACGCGGACGTCGATGCAACGCCTCACCGACCCCTCGTGGGCAGCGGCCCGGAGACGGCACGCACCGACGCGGACGCCGCCGACAGCGGAGAGCGCACGGTCGCGGACGGGCAACGCCCGCCAGCCGACGGACCCGCGCCGGTGGAGTTCGAGCCGGCCAACACGGTCGAGGAGGACCTGCTCAACGCAGCCGGTGCCGGCAGCACGGACACGTTCCTGTCCACCCTGTTGCTGGCCCGGGTCCTACTGCCGGCGGCACCGGACTCGGCGCGCGGCAGCCGGCCCGGTGACCCGGGATTCGTCTGGCGCACGGCGCAGCTCGACGGCGAGACGTACGTCGTGGTCTACACCTCGCCCGAGCGCCTCGCCGACCATGCCGAGGGTGACGTCGACACGGTCCGGGTGAAGTTCGCCCAGCTGATCCGGCGCTGGCCGGACGAGGACTGGTCGTTCGCCGTCAATCCGGGCACTCCGGTCGGCGCCAAGCTGCCCGGCGAGCAGATCGTCGCGCTGGCCAACTGGGCTGCCGAGGTGGGGCTCGGCGACGACCTCGAGGTGGATCCGCAGGAGCCGGCCGCCGTGGAGGAACCCACCGCCCGTCCCCGGTACGCCCCGGCGGCCGTCGACCCGACCCGACCGACAGTGATGCAGAAGGCGATCGCGCCGAGCCAGCTCGCGTACTACCTGGAGCGCGGGTACGACCGGGTCTCCGGCTTCGTGCACCGCGCGGGGGAGTTGGCCCACCTGACCACGCCGGCCCAGTTGCACGACGCGCTCGGTCTCAGCTATCCGGAATCGCCGTTCGTACGGGACGCCGAGGAGATCTACGTGCTGCGCTGGCCGGCTCACCGGCCAAGCCTCTACCGGATCCCGTACGGGGGGCAGAACGAGGCGGCGATGCGTGCCATGGAGGGCTGGGTCATCGAGCGTCCGCCGTTTCGCGGCAACGGCTTCGCCCCGGGCGAGAGCAGCGACGTTGTGGCGGAGTTCAAGGTGGACAGCGTGCGGCTCCCGCACGGCGCGCAGCTCTGGCGGATCGGCGGGGACGGCACCGAGCGGGTGGTCGCGGTGCTCGACACGGACGCGGTGGTGTGGCGACGGGTCGGGGAGGCGTGATGCGGGACGGCTACGTGGCCCGTTGGCGGGGCCGGGAGTACCAGGCCAGCCCGGACGGCGACGACATCCGGCTGTACCAGCCGGAGCCGGCTGAGGGCTTCGAGGAGGTCCGTCCTGGCCGGTACGTGCGGGTGCTGCCGGCGAGCGAGATCGAGGACCTGGCGTACGTGCGGACCACCTGCACGTGGCAGGGGCAGCCGTTCATCGTGCTCGGTGAGCACGACGCCTGGCTTCGCGTGGAGTACACGGGTGGTCGCTGGCCGGTGGCCGAGGCGATGCGGCTGGAGGTCTTCGACTTCGGTGTCTACCAGGGCTGGGCGCCGGCCGCCGAGGTCACCGACCTGCGGGAACAGCGGGTCTGAGCTCAGGACTTGGCCCAGCGCAGGATCTCGCCGAGCACCAGGTCCGGGGCCTCCAGGTGTGGAAAGTGCCCCACCCCGTCGAGCAGCCGCCACTCGTACGGTGCGACGACGTACCGGCCGGAACCGAGGGCGGTCCGCGGCAGGGCGGCGACGTCCCGTGCGCCGTGCAGTTGCAGGGTCGGGGTGACCAGGGGCTTCTGCATCAGGCGGACGAACCGGTAACCGTGCAGCCGCAGCAGCGAGCGGAACGCCCAGCGGTACCCCTCCAACGCGCAGAACGCGGCCTGGGGGATACGCATCGCCTCCTGGCACCGCTCGGCGTACGCCTCGAAGTCCGGCCCAGCCGCCCACCGTGGCCCGCTCCAGCGGCGCAGGATCTCCGCGACGGCCGCCGCGCCGTCCCGGGTCAGTACGTGCTCGTAGCGGGGGAGTTGGAACTTCAACGCGGGGGTGGAGGCGGCGAACTGACCACGCGGGTCGGCGAAGATGGCGGCGCGCAGCCGCAGCGGGTGCGGTGCCCCCAGCACCACCAGCCGGCGGACCAGGGATGGGTGGAACGAGGCCACCGTCCAGGCGACCATGCCGCCGACGCCACTGCCGACGATCGTCGCCGACCGCTCACCGAGCGCGCGGATCAGCCCGGCGATGTCGGCGGCGAGCGTGTAGCCGTCGTACCCCCTGGGTGGTTTGTCGCTCGCGCCGTAGCCGCGTAGGTCGACGGCGACCGCCCGGAAGCCGGCGTCGGCGATCGCGGGAAGCATCTGGTGCCAGGCCCACCAGTGTTCGGGGAAGCCGTGCAGGAACAGCACCATCGGGCCGGTGCCGGCCTCGACCACGTGGAAGCGGCTGCCGTTGGCGCCGACGAAGCGGTGCGTCCATGGCCCCTCGGTGAGGACGCAGGACTCGTCGACGGCATCGCCGCGCTGGTCGGTCATGCACCCAGCCTAGGTGCCCTGGCCCAGCGCGCGGCCCGGGCCCGTCCGCCGTGGCCGCTGTTCAGTCGGCAACCGTTCGACGGCTCACCGGGACACGATGCTTCGTGCCAGGCCCGGGCCGCAGCTGATGCGTGCCCGCGCCGGGCCGAGCCGCAGCGTGACGAAGCTCCCGGTCCGTAGTTCGCCGGCGTCCGGGCCGTGCAGGGCGTACTCGATTCCGTCCTCGCTGACGAGCCCGTAGCAGGGCCCGGTGCCGCCCCGGGTGACGGTGCCGCTGACCAGGTCGGTCTGCCGCAGGTCGCTGGGCGGGCTCGGTTTGGCGACGGGTGGACGCATCGTCGGCGGCTCGGTGGCGGACAGCGGCGGCCGGACCGGAGCGGCGGTGGCGGTCGGTGCTGACGGGCTGGGCGGGGCGAGCGATGGCGTCGGGGTCGCGCTCGGCGGGGGCGGGGTGGCGGATGGGGCGGGGCGGTCCTCGGGTGGCGTGCCGCCGTCCCCGGGGCTGGCGCACGCGACCATGGTCAGCAGTGGAAGGAGCAGGACCAGGGCGCGGGCGGTTGTCGGCACGCCTCTTTGACGCTGATCAGGGTGCTGCGGTTCCGGCGGGAGGCGAGGCCAGGCATGGTCGGCCCGCCGGTGCCGGAAGCGGCAGCGGCGCCCGGGGAAGCCCGGGCGCCGCTGTCGTCACTGCTGAGGAACTAGGAGATACGGATCTTCATCGAAGTGCCGTTCTGCTCCTGAACCTTGATCTTGACACCGGCTGCGGGGAGCTTGACGCCGTGGTTCGGCAGCTCCTCGTAGAAGTACTTCTTGGTGTCGTCGAACAGCGGCTCCGCATCCTGACCGCGGATGTACTGCGGCTGGCTGTTGAGGCGCAGCGTGAACGAGTCGGCCTTCTTGAGGCTGAACGGCGCGTCGTACACCTGGATGCGCGCACGCCAGGGGGCACCGGTCAGGTTGTAGATCGGGCGCGGGTGCGCGTCGATGTACAGGTTCCGACCCTCACCCGGGTGGGCGACGGTGTTGTTGTCGGTCCAGCGGGTGTTCCAGTACGAGATGAGCAGGCCCTCCTGGTACGCGTAGTGGTCCACGTAGTCCGGGCGGGTGTTCGCGTACCCGAAGAAGTACGGGCCCGTCTTCAGGTACTTGTCGTACGAGACGTACGACCGGTTGCCGGCGATGTAGTAGTTGTCGAACAGCCGGCTGTAGGTAGCGCCGACCACCGACCAACCGCTCAGGGCCCAGCCCGCGTTGGCGGTCTCGGCACCGTCGCTGAACACCGTCTGGCCGTCGGCGGTCACGGTGATCGCGTCACCGAAGAAGCCGCCATCGGCGACACCACCGTCGGTGACGTAGTGCAGGCGGACCTGCGCCACCTTGCCGGCGATCGACGTCAGCGGGATGTTGATGTCCGCCCAGGCACCGTTGCTGCTGCCGTCCAGGGCCGGGCGGCCGGCGCCGTCGACGCCGATCGGCTGGCCGTTGACCGTGCCGTCCAGGTCGACCCAGGTCTGGCCGCCGTCCGTCGAGGCCTCGAAGTAGAGGAAGTCGTAGTTCTCCTCGATGGCGTACTTGCCCTTGAGCGACAGTGCCGCCGAGGACTTGCCGGTGAGGTCGAACGTCCTCGTCATGGTCTGGTTGAGGTCGTCGTCGTTACCGGAGAAGTACTGCTTGGAGCCCTCGAACGGTGCGCCGTAGTTGAACGTGTACTCCCGTTGGGGTAGCACCACCACCACGGCCTGCGCCTTGGCGGAGTTGTACTCCTGCGGGCCGAGGTCCAGGGTGCGCTTCTGCCCCGCCACGACCACCTCGTAGTCGAGCCAGCCGAGCTGGAGCTTGTTCCACGCACCGAGGTCGCCGCCACGGTCGCCGATGCCGGCGTCGTTCTTGGCGCCGAGCCGGCTCTGGGCCATCAGGGTCCAGTGCTCGTTGTTGTTGTCGGCCGGTCCGTAGTCATCCGGCAGGCCCAGGTCGTGGGCGTACTCGTGGTAGAAGACGCTGCGGCCACCGTTTTCCGGCTGGATCGTGTAGTCGCGGATCCAGACGCCGGTGTTGCCGATCTGGGTGCCACCGATCGGGAAGTTCGGCGGGCCGACCGGCGAGCTGTTGAACGCCGACCAGCGGTGGCTCCAGATGGCGTCCTCGCCCTGGTGCGGGTCACCGTCGGCCTGGTCGCCGCCGGAGTGGACGATCTGGAAGTGGTCGATGTAGCCGTCCGACTCGTTGAAGTCGCCGTCGCCGTCGTAGTCGAACCGGTCCCACTGGTCGTAGGACCGCATCTCCTCGGCGATCTGCGCGTCCGTCCGGCCCTTGGCCTTCTGGTCGGCGACCCACTGGTTGGCCGCGTCGCGGATCAGCGCCCAGTTGTTCGAGCAGACGCTGTCGCCGCAGACGGCGGGGTCGCCGGTCGGGTCGTCGTCGGCCTTCGGGTCGTCGGAGCGACCGTAGCGGGCCTCGTTGTACGGGACCTTGACCCAGTCGGTGACCTGGCCCTCGACCGTGTAGCGGCCGGAGGACTGGGCCTCGTAGTACTGCTTCAGCGACTCGTCGCCGGGGTTGGTGCCGAAGTACAGCTGGCGGAAGTGGTCCGGGCTGAAGTCCGGCTGCCAGATGGTGGAGTTGTCCACGGCCCGGTTGGGCTGCGGGATCTGGTTGTGCAGTGGCCCCTCGAAGGTGGTCGGCCCGGCGATGTCCGGGTTCAGGTCCTTGTCCGGGTAGGACGGGTGCCGCTGGTTACCGAACTCGGTCAGGATCACGAAGATCTTGTCGGTCCGCTCGCGCTGGAGCTCGACGTACTGGTCCTGGGTCGGCTGCGGGGCGGATTGGGGGCCTGCCTTGGGGCCTGCCTTGGGGCCCTTGCCGACCTTGCCGACCTTGACGACCGTGCTGCCGTTGCGCTGAATCGGCTTGCTGCGACCGCTCAGCACGTCGCTGAGACCCTGCTCGCGCAGCGCACGGCGCTTGGCCTCGAGCTTGTCGGGGAGTTCGTCCTTCAGTAGCTGCGGTTCGGCGGCGGTCGAGGCTGCCGGCAGTTTGGGCGCAGGCGCTGCCGAGGCGGACGGGCCGAACGCCAGGCCTGTCGCCGTCAGTGAGAGCCCGAGCAGACCCACTGCGACTTTGCGCACGTGGTACCTCCGGTGTGAGGGAACCGACCCAACGGGGGTACGGGCCGGGGATAGATCGATCCCACTAGTGGGACCAATGGTGAACATAGACACTGCTGGGTCGGCTGGGAAGACGAACGCGTCGATTTGTTGCAAGATTTTGTTGGGAATGCTTTTCACCGTCACACCCGTGCGCCTCATCTGCGCGTTGACCAGGGTCGATTAGCCGCGAGCGCATATAGCGATGCATTTCGATAAGCGTGATCGGGTGTACGACAGTGGGGCCGGAGGCGTTCCCGCCACCGGCCCCACCGATACCGCTGCTGTCAGTTGCGCGAAACCGTCACTGCCTCGCCGAGGTGACGTGGATCGTGGCGGACGTGTTGTCCTTCGCCGCCTTCTTGATGGTGAGCGAGACGCCGTAGTTCACGCCCTGGTCCCCGGGGTTGCCGGTGCCCAGCACGATCGCACCGCCGCCCAGCGTCACGCCGTAGAACTCCGGCGCGGGGCGACCGTCCGGGTAGGTGACCCGGGTGGTGTACGGCGCGTTGCCGCGCGACGGCAGCACTACCGAGGCGTCGTTGTCCCGCGCGTACGCGGCACCGTCACGCATCTCGATGCCCGGGTACCAGCCCTTGGCGTCGGTGAAACCCTTCACCGGCGGCAGCGCCTTGAACTTCGTGCAGTACGCGCTGTACGGCTCGTCCGCCGCCTCCAGGCACTCCGTGAAGGGGTACGTCGGCTTCAGCGAGAACGCCGCGTTCGACGACTGCGGACGGCTGGGCAGGTTGTCCGTCACCGACGGGTCCTTCACCGCCGCCTCGCCGGTGCGCCGGTACGGGTCGAAGTGCGAGTCGACGATGAGCAGCCCGCCCTTCGCCCCGTAGCTGGGTAGGGCGGTCATCTGTCCGGTGACGTGGTTGACGTCGCCGAGCGCGGTGTCCCGGTACCAGACCAGCATGCCCGGCGCGTTGTACGAGATCCGGTCGACCTTCCACGCCTCGTGCGAGTAGATCGTGTCGTACGTGTACTTCAGGCCCTCGTCGAAGCCGTCGAAGTTGCGCCACTCGGCCAGGTAGTAGTGCGCGTGCACCTCAGTGCCACTGCTCACCTTCCAGCCCGCGCCGGTGGTGTCGACCCAGGTGCCGCCGGTGGCGGTCCAGCCGTTGTCGCCGCCCTCGACGTCGTCACTCCAGGTCGTGGCGCCGCCGCCGGTGACCGAGAAGTCGTCGACGAACCAGTTGCGCTCCTCGAACGCCTCGTCGGTGGCCAGACGCAGCCGCACCTGGACCGTCGTGCCGGCGTGCGCCGACAGGTCCACGTAGTCGTGCCGCCAGCCGTCGGTGCTGCCGGTCAGGCCGTACTTCTTGCCGCCGAAGTCGTTCATCCGGCCGTTCGGGTCGGGGTAGCCGTCGGGCGTGGTGACCACGGCGCCGGCCTCGCTGTAGACCTTCTGCTCGGCCCAGGTCGTGCCGCCGTCGGTCGACAACTCGACGAAGCCGTAGTCCCAGTCCTGCTCGATGATGTAGTTGTTCCACATCCAGAACTTCGCGTCGGCGGCCGCCGGCACGTCGACGGAGCGGCTGAGCTTGACGTCGGCCCACCCCTGGTCGTTGTTGCTGTGCCACATCTTCGTGCCGCTGTGCGGCGTGGCCAGCGTGGTCACCTTGTCCGGCAGGTCGACCTTGATGCCGTCCTCGGTGCGTACGGGCGTACGCGAGGTCTGCCCGACCTCCACGGTGCGCGGGCGTGAGCCGGGCGTCACGGTCAGCGGGTCGGCCCAGCCGAGCACCCACTTGTCCCAGATGCCCATGTGCGTGGGCAGCGCCTGGAAGATCTCACCCGAGTGTGAGCCGGAGGCCATCAGGTCCCAGAAGTCCACGTCGGAGTCGGCGTTGCCGGACGTGTCGTAGAGGTCCGGCAGGCCGAGGTCGTGGCCGAACTCGTGGGCGAAGACGCCGACGCCGGCGTCTTCGGGCTGCACGATGTAGTTCGACACCTTCAGGCTGGTGCCCGGGATGGTGTAACCGCCGGCGACCGAGGAGGAGTGCGCCCACACGGCGTACGTGCCCTCGGTGCCGCCACCACGGGACTTGCCCTGCCCGGCGTGCACCAGCACGAGGTGGTCGATCACGCCGTCCGGCTCGAAGAGGTTGCCGTCACCGTCCCGGTCGGCCTGGTCCTCGATGTCGTAGTCGGCCCACGGGAAGTTGGGGTCCTGCGCGGCGAGCGCGTCGATCGCGTCGGTGGCCAGCCGGCCCGCGCCGGCCGGGTTGTCCGGGTGGCCGTTCATCGCCTGCTGGCGGCCGGCGACCCAGTTGCCGCTCTCGTCCTGGAAGCAGCGCGAGGCCGCGTACCAGCCCTCCGAGTGCGGCACGGTGATCCACGGGCTGGCCTGCCCGGCGACCGTGTACGCGTTCTTGGACATCTCCAGGTACATGTTGTGCATCGTGCGGCCGGAGAGGTCGATGCCGCGCTTGCCGTCCGGGCCCTTCAGGTCCGTGCGGACCCGCTCGGTGATGCCCTTCTTGCTGTACAGCATCTTGTCGTAGTGCGACGGCGAGAAGTCCGGCACCCACATCGAGTTGTTGTCCTCGTGGGACAGGGTCGCCGGGTTCGCGATGTTGTTGTGCTTCGGGCCGTTCTGGACGGTGCCGGGAACGCAGGTGCGGTCCTCGAACACCGTCTTGGGGACCATCACGCCGGTGAAGTCGTCGTTCGCCTGGTCGTTGAACTCCACCAGCAGCGTCAGCAGCTTCGCCGTCTGGGTGGTGGGCGCCTTCTTGATCTTCCGGGGGTTCTTGCCCGTCTTGAGCGACTTGGCCTCGATCTTGGCCAACTGGCGGGCCGTCACCGGGTTGCCCCGGGCGTGCTTCTGGTCGAACGCTCGCGCGGCGTCGACGCCGGGGGTGTAGACACCACCCTTGCCCTTGACCTCGCGGCCGGTGGTGTCCGTCTGCACCTCGGGCTCGGCGTAGTTGATGTAGTGCTCGTCGGCCCCGATCACCGCCTCGGGGGTGGCGGGGGACGACTGGGCCGCCGCGCTGCCGGTCACGGTCAGTGACGAGGCCACGAGGGCGATGGCGGGTAGCGCGACGAGTAGTCGTCGTCGCGCCCCGGACTGCGGTTTGTGGTTCATGCCGCTCCGTTTCTCGGGCATGGGGAGGAGGACGTTGGCGTCACCGATCATCGATGTGATGAATGTCGAACTGTCCCAACCCGCGTGAACCTAAGGCACAACTGGCCGAAAGGACAGAGGTGACCCGCCGCCTGTGTCCGTTCAGCCTTTCCGGGCTCAGCCGACCGACCGATGTGACGCTGGTGAGACGCCGCGCGCCGTACCCGTAAGAAATGACGGAGGGTGGCGGTCCGTCCGGACCGCCACCCTCCGAGGTGTACGCCTGCCGTCAGTCCTCGTCGGACTTCGCGCCGCTCATCCCCGAGGAGATCAGGTCCATCACCGACGAGTCCTGCAGCGTGGTCACGTCGCCCAGCGACCGGTTCTCCGCCACGTCCCGCAGCAACCGGCGCATGATCTTGCCCGAGCGGGTCTTCGGCAGCTCCGGCACCAACATGATCTGGCGCGGCTTGGCGATCGGGCCGAGGGTCTTCGCCACGTGGTTGCGCAGGTCCGTGATGAGCTGCTCACCGGCCTCGCCAGCGATGTCGGTGCTGCCGCGCGGGATGGCGAACGCGACGATCGCCTGGCCGGTCGTCGGGTCGGTCGCGCCCACCACCGCCGCCTCGGCCACCGACGGGTGCGACACCAGCGCCGACTCCACCTCGGTGGTGGAGATGTTGTGCCCGGACACCAGCATCACGTCGTCCACCCGGCCGAGCAGCCAGATGTGCCCGTCGTCGTCCTTCTTCGCCCCGTCCCCGGCGAAGTACATGCCCTCGAACCGCGACCAGTACGTCTCGATGAACCGGTTGTCGTCACCCCAGATGGTGCGCAGCATCGACGGCCACGGCTCACGCAGCACCAGGTAGCCACCACCGCCGTTCGGCACCGACTGGCCCTGGTCGTCCACCACGTCGGCCACGATGCCCGGCAGAGGGGTCATCGCCGAGCCCGGCTTGGCCGCGGTCACCCCCGGCAGCGGGGAGATCATGATGGCGCCCGTCTCGGTCTGCCACCAGGTGTCCACGACGGGCAGCTCACCCCGACCGACGTGCTGCCTGTACCACATCCAGGCCTCGGGGTTGATCGGCTCGCCGACGCTGCCCAGTACCCGCAGCGACGACAGGTCGAAGCCGGCCGGGATGTCCTCGCCCCACTTCATCATCGTCCGGATCAGGGTCGGAGCGGTGTAGAGGATGCTCACCCCGTACTTGTCGACGATCTCCCAGAACCGGCCCTTGTGCGGGGTGTCGGGGGTGCCCTCGTACATCACCTGGGTGGCGCCGTTGGAGAGCGGGCCGTACACGATGTAGGAGTGGCCGGTCACCCAGCCGATGTCGGCGGTGCACCAGTAGACGTCCGTCTCCGGCTTCAGGTCGAAGACCGCGTGCGTGGTGTACGACGCCTGCGTGAGGTAGCCGCCGGTGGTGTGCAGGATGCCCTTCGGCCGGGCCGTGGTGCCGCTGGTGTAGAGGATGAACAGCGGGTGCTCGGCGTCGAACGGCTGCGCGGTGTGCTCGGCCGACGCCGTCTCCACCGTCTCGTGCCACCAGTGGTCCTTCGCCGTCCAGGCCACGTCCTCACCCGTACGGCGGACCACCAGCACGTGCTCGATCGACGGGCAGTTCTCCACCGCCTCGTCCACGGTCGGCTTCAACGCCGACGGCTTGCCCCGCCGGTAACCACCGTCCGCGGTGATCACCACCTTGGCGCTGGCGTCCTGGATCCGGTTGCTCAGCGAGTCGGCGGAGAAGCCGCCGAAGACCACGCTGTGCGCCGCGCCGATCCGGGCGCAGGCCAGCATGGCGACCGCCGCCTCCGGAATCATCGGCAGGTAGATCGCCACCCGGTCACCGGCGGTGACCCCCAGGTCGGTGAGCGCGTTCGCCGCCTGACAGGTCAGCTCGTGCAGGTCGGCGTAGGTGAGGGTCCGAGTGTCGCCCGGCTCGCCCTCCCAGTGGATCGCCACCTTGTCGCCCCGGCCCGCCTCGACATGCCGGTCCAGGCAGTTGTACGCGACGTTGAGCTGCCCGCCGACGAACCACTTCGCGAACGGCGGGTTCGACCAGTCGAGCACCTCGTCCCACTTCTTCGACCAGGCCAGACGGTCGGCCTGCTTCGCCCAGAAGGCGAGCCGGTCGCTCTCCGCCTCGGCGTACGCGTCGACGGTGACGTTGGCGTGCGCGGCGAGTTCGGCCGGCGGAGGAAACTGGCGCGTCTCGTTCAGCAGATTTGCCAATGCCTCGCTCATGCCGTGACTCCTCGTCCTCGGGGTGACCTGCGTCTCGATGGGCACGAGGGTAGTCGCGGGGCCCTCGACCGGCGAGCGCTACCCGTTCCGTCGCGCCGAGCGGCCTCTGCCGCGCGCCCGACGGCGGCCGCACCCGGTGTCCCGCCCGCCCGCGCCCGGCCCGGGTGGCGTGATCAACACGAGATCGGCGACATTGCGGTGTCCGGCTGGGTCGGATGCCGCGACATCGGCGATCTCGTGTTGACCTTGCTCCGATCGCCTCGGTGGCGGGGCGTGGTGTGGCCAGCCCGGCGGTACGGGTCGTGCGTGGCGTGGCGGGCGGGCATGGACGGCGCGGCGGGTTGTGTGCGGCCGGGTCGGATGGCACAGGTCGCGTTGCGGGCGGGTGCGGCTCGGACGGCCGGGCCGGGTCGCTAGCGTGGCGGGGTGACCACCGACCCGCTCGCACCCCTGCTCGCGCTCGCCGACATCACCGCCGCCGTCGAGCGTGCCCGCGAGCGGTTCGACCAGGCGCTCGGCCACCGTGCGCTACGTCGGCACGGTGGGCAGGTCGCCGCCGAGGTCAGCCTCCGCTCCGCGGTGGCCAGCGCCGCCCTCGAGGGAGTTGTCCACGAGCGTGAGGAGGTCCGGGCCGGGACCGTCACCGACCCGGTGCTCCAAGGGGCGTTGCGGGTCGCCGGGTCCCTGCCCGGCCTGAGCGAACTCTGGCCGAAGGCGCCCCGGCAGGCTCTCGCGAAGCTGCACGTACTCGCCGCCCGGGACATCGTGCCCGAGGCCGAACTGGGTCGCCCGGTGCCCGATCCGGTGGTCGCCACCCGGCTGGACGGGCTGGCTGGGCTGGTCGCTGGCGGCACGAAGGTCTCCCCACTGGTGCTGGCTGCCGTCGTACACGGGGAGTTGCTGAACCTGCGTCCGTTCGCCGGGCCGTCCGGGGTGGTGGCCCGCGGGGCCGCCCGGCTGGTGCTGCTCGCCAGCGGTTTCGACCCGCGCGGCCTGCTCGCCGTCGACGTCGGCCACCGCAAGCGGGAACCCGAGTACGTCGGCTCGGCCGGCGCCTTCGCCACCGGCACTCCGGACGGGCTGCGCTCGTGGCTACGCCACTACATGGCGGCCGTCGAGGTCGGCGCCGACCAGCTCACCGCCATCGGCGACGAGATCCTCGCCGCCGCCTGAGCGCGGATCAGGTCCGCCGCGTCGCCCGGCTGACCTTTGCCTGGAGCGCCCGGCGAGCGATCGGCCCGAGGTCGTCGACGATCTCGAGGAGCAGCGCGAGCTGGTCGAGCGCGGCCATCGCCTGGTCGGCGCCGGCCCGGTCCACCCCGTCGTAGAGTTCCAGCCCGATGAACGCGGCCGAGACCGCACGGGCCAGGCCGGGCACGTCGGCGACCTCGGCGAACGGGGACCCGGCGAGCAGCCTGCGCAGCACGGCCTCGATCTCGTCCACCCAGAGCTGGAGCGCACCGGCCGTGGGGGCGGCCATCCGTTGGTCCGCCTGCGCCCCCGCCAACATCTGGGCCAGGAAGCTGACGTTGCCGAGTTGACGCTCCTCCTCGTGCAACGCACGCCCGACAGCGAGCAGATCGCGCAGCGACCCGGCCGAGGCCAGACGTGCCGACCAGTGCTCGACCCGCTTGGCGGTGGCGTCCCGGCAGGCCGCCGCGAGCAGGTCGTCCACCGTGCCGTAGTGGTAGAAGACCAGGGCCTGGTTCACTCCGGCGGCGGCGGCGATGGTGCGGGCGGAGACGCCGGCGATGCCGTGTTCGCGGATGGCGGTGATGGCGCCGTCAAGGAGACGTTGCTTGGTGTCGGACATGGCTCTCCTTGCGGGCGGGCCGGGTGCGGCGGTGCGATCATCGCATCGGTGACCAGTTGGGCCAGCCAGGTGGCACCGGGAAGCCGTAGGGTCCAACCGACCACGGCCCAGCCGAGATGGACGTGTTCGAGTCCGCGGGCGACGGCGGCCACCCCCCGTTCCGTATGACCGTCGCCGCCTACGTACTCCGCCCGCCACAGCACGTTCTGGTGTTCCCGGGCCGGCCGGATCCGCAGCCCCACCGGGTGCCGCCGGGCCAACATCCGCCAGGTGGCCGCGCAGGCCCCGCAGTCGTCGTCCAGCCAGAGCACCGCGGGCGTTCCGGAGACGTACGGCCGCCAGCGGGGCCACCAGTCGCGGACCTGCCGCCGGTACGACCGCCAGGAGTCCCCGTACCGGGCACGTAGGTCGCTCTGTTCGTGCGGCCCGGCCACCGCCGCACCGAACGCTGCTGTCGACACCGCAGCCAGTACCAGGGTGACGCTCCGGGTCACCGCGGCGGTGAGCAGCAGCAACGCCACGCCGGCGAGTTGCATCGGGTTGGCCAGGTAGGCGTACGGGCCGGTGGTGACCAGTCGACGCGGCGGATCCCACGGGTACGGCGTGCCACCGCCCCGGACGGCGAACTCCGCGACGGCGGCCAGCGCTGGCGTGGCCGCCAGCAGGGCCAACTGCGCCACCACCAGCAGCCCGGTGCGGTTCAGCCCGGTCAGCCCGGCCCATGATCCGCCGCCGAGTTCGAAGGCCAGGGTGGGCAGGAACCAGAGCAGCAGTATGGCGAAGACGCCTACCTGGAGCAGCGTCCGCGCGCCCAGGTGCCGGCGGTCGGCGCAGAACCGGCCGAGCAGTTGGGCGGGTAGGGCCACCAGGAGCAGCCCGACCACCTCTCCGACGAGCCAGTGTGGGCCGAGGTGGACCAGCGGGTGCAGCGCCGGCATCGCCACCGTGTCGACCCAGAGCAGCAGACCCAGGGCGAGCGGCAGGGGCAGCACCCGGCGCAACAGCACCGGCAGAGGGCCCCAGAGGGCGGCCCAGCCGATCCACAGGTCCACGGGCATCCCCCGGTAGGCGCCGTCGACCGGAGTGAAGGTGTACCAGCCGGCCAGGCGGGCGACCTCGTGCAGCGCGGCGATGCCGATCCCGGCGGTCACGAACGCCAACAGCGCCGCAGCACGGGAGGCGCGGTCCCGATCTCGGGCGCCGACGGCGAGCACCGCGAGAAGCGGCAGCGCCAGGCTCAACCAGCGGGCGACGGTCACTCCAACGCCAGCATGTCGAGCAGGTGCCCGACCCCGGCACCGAGCAGCACCTGCTGGATCGGGCCGAAGTACCAGGACGGGTCGAGGCCCCGCGTGTAGTCGACCCGGACCGTGATCTCGGTGTGCCCGGGATCGATCGCCCGCCAGGTCAGCTCCGCGTGCTGCCAGGTGAACCAGCGCGCGGTGATGGAGCTGTCCTCGACGAAGCGGAAGCCCACCCGTCCCGGCGCGACATCCTCGACCTCGGCGAGCAGGTGGCCGCCCGGGCCGTGCGCGCTGCCGTGGTAGCCGAACATCCACCGGTCGCCAGGGTCGAGGCCGTCGCCGCTGACCTGCCCGGGTGTGGGCACGCCCAGCAGTCGCAGCGGCGCGGACCGGACGGCGGTCGGGCGCGGGCCGGCGGCGAGGCGCTCTGCCACCCGGTCGACGGGAACCTCGACGACCCGGGTCACCTCGACCCTCTGCTCCGGGTCGAGGCGGGGAGCGATGCCACTGCCCTCCATGCCGGGCAGGAGCAGCAGTGGCACGGCAACGATCGCGTACGCCCGGTTGGCGTCCTGCAGGGCGCGGATCAGCGCGGTGGTGCCGTGGGCCACGGCGTAGACGAGCGGGGCGGCCAGGATGACGCAGATCGCTCCCTCGTGCAGCGCCACCGCCGCCAGCAACAGGGCCATCGTGGTGGCCGCGAAGACCTTGCCGTGGGCCGTCCGGCGAGGGGTGAGTGCGAGGGCGGCGGCCAGAAGCACCGGGAGTGCCACGAAGAGCACGGCGCTGTCGGCGCGGCCCTGACGGACCACTGCGATGAAGAGGACCAGTCCGAAGAGCGTGATCAGGCCGGCCAAGGTCCAGTGGGCGGTGGTCCGTTGTGGTGTGGGTGCTGTTGGCGCTGTCGGTTCATCGACCTGAATCATGTTGACCTCCCCGTTTGAGCGTTCGCTCAAACGGAGGGTACGACTATTTGAGCGAGCGCTCAAGAGGGCGTTCGAGCGGGAACGGGCACGGTGGTGGTGACGTGGGCGGCACTCTCCGTCGCTACGGCGACGGGCACCCGAACTGTCGGAAGGTCTAGCGATGCCTGATCTGGTCAGGCGCTGGCGGCGGCGCGGGTCCGGCGATGCCGGCCGTACCAGGCGATGCCGATAGCCACGCCCACCCCGACCCCCAGCGCCGCCGCGGCGACCGGGACAGCCGGTCGCTCCCGCCACCGGCGGCCCAGCGGGATCGGGTGCCGGAACTCCAGCACCGGCCAGGCGTTCTCCGAGGCCAGCTTGCGCAGCTGCCGATCCGGGTTGACCACGCTCGGGTGGCCCACGCACTCCAGCAAAGGGCGGTCACTGTACGAGTCGGAGTAGGCGTACGAGTCGGCCAGGTCGTAGCCCCGAGCGGCGGCCAGCTCGCCGACCGCCTCGACCTTGCTCGGGCCGGCCGCGTAGAACTCGACCTCGCCGCTGTACCGGCCGTCCTGCACCGCCATCCGGGTGGCGATCACGTCGGTCACCCCGAGCAGGGCACCGATCGGCCGGACCATCTCCTCGCCGGAGGCGGACACCAGCACCACATCCCGACCGGCCGCCTGATGTTCCTCGATCAGGGCGGCGGCCTCGGCGTACACGTAGGGGTTGATCAGCTCGTGGAGTGTCTCCGCGACGATCTGGCGGACCTGTTCCACCTGCCAGCCCTTGCAGAGCGCGGCCAGGTAGTCCCGTGTTCGGGCCATAGTCTGCTCGTCGGTGCCGCCCAGCCGGAACATCAGCTGCGCGTACGCCGACTTGACCACGTCACGCCGAGTGATCAGCCCGTCCCGGTAGAACGGCCGACCGAACGCGAGAGCGCTCGACTTGGCGATGACGGTCTTGTCCAGATCGAAGAAAGCGGCACTTCGGCCCACGGCGTGAAAGTCTAGCCGGATGGTCTATCGTCGGCGGGTGCCCGGGGTCACGCCACCCCTCGGACCTGCGGGCCGGCGCCACCAACACCGCTCAGCGTGATTGCGCTCACACTCCGCGAGGAGATTTTCGCACTGAGTGGAGTGCACACCACTCGACGTGACGAGCCTGCTCAGGCAGACTTGTCCGCAAGACGAGCTTTCACATCCTGGTAACAGACAGACCCTCGGCGGTTGCACCCCCCGTGATCGCCGAGTGGTTCGGCTCGACCCCCCCGGAGCCGAACCTTCGACGACCCCCGTCTCCCCCCGACGGGGGTCGTCCCTTGTTCTGGGAGTGCTCCGCAGCAGCTCACGGGTGGGAGGATGCGTTCGGTGGCCGGTGCGCCCAGAACAGGGTGTGCCCGCTGGTGCCTTCCGGGACGAATTCCTCCGAGGTGATCTCCAGCCCCGCCTGTTGCAGCCAGGAGCGGTAGGTGGGGGCGTCGGCGTGGCTCCACCACATGGCGGCCGGGCCACCGAGCCAGTTGTCCTCGGTGCCGGTCCACGCGTTGTCGCCGACGGTGGTCAGCAGCCAGCCGCCAGGTCGAAGCCAGGTGGCGATTTTCGTGATGAGCTGCGGTTGGTCGGCCAGGGGCATGTGGATCAGGGCATAGAGGCAGACCACCGCATCGAACGAGGCCGACGGCAGATCGAGTTGGATGGCGTCGGCGCGTAGGAAGGTGCCGTTGGGTAACAGGCGCCGTGCCCGTTCGATCTGCACATCGCTGATGTCGATGCCGGTCACGTGGTGCCCGGCGTTGGCGAGGTAACGGGCGACCGGCAGGCCACAGCCGCATCCGAGGTCCAGGACCGCTGCCGAGGCGGGCAGGCGGCCCTGCAAGTCGTCGAGCCAGGGACCGTAGTGGCCGGCCTCGGCATCGTCCGCGCGGTAGTGGTAGGAGAGTTCGTCGTACCCGCGTCGGACCAGGTCTCGCTCGTCGTCGTTACCCATCCTGACGACCCTAGGAGGCCCGGTCCCGCCTGCCGATCCGTTTATCGCGCGCGGAGATCATGCGGTGCGGCCCGCGCCGATTCGCTGACGAGGATGTGTCAGTCCGGCGGCCTGCTGCGTTTCCTCCGGCCGCGGTAGCTGCGGCGCAGCCCTCACGCATAGCAGATCAACCGTCCCGACGGGCGTTGTCCACAGGGCGTCGAGTTGTCCACAGGCGAGGCACTCGGGGGCGCCGGGCAGGGCCGATGGCGAGCAGGGTCGGCGGCACAGAGCCCCGACCGCTGGAGGCCGCGATGGCACCCCGTACCTCCGTTCCGCCGATCCGCCGGCTCCCGCTGGTCATCACGGGGGACGACGACCTGCTCGATGACCTGCTCCGGCTCGCCGCCGCTGGCGGGACCGAGGTGGAGCTCGCCGGCGATCCGGCTGCTGCCCGTACCCGCTGGCTGCCCGCGCCGTTGGTCTTGCTCGGGGCTGACCAAGCCCAGCCGTGCCTGCGGGCTCGACTGCCGAAGCGGCCCCGGCTGGTGCTGGTCGGTCGAGCCGGCCAGCTCGATCCCGGCTGGCAGATCGCCGAGCTGATCGGCGCCGAGCATGTCGCCGTACTGCCCGCCGCTGAGCCTTGGTTGTTGGACCGGTTCGTCGACCAGGGCCCCGACCATCCGGGCGGGTCCGCTGCCCGGGTCGTCGCGGTGTTCGGCGGGCGGGGCGGCGCCGGGGCGAGCGTCCTTGCCGGCGGGCTCGCGGTGACCGCTGCCCGGGCGCGACTGCGCACCCTGCTGGTCGACGCCGATCCGCTCGGCGGCGGCCTCGATCTCGTGCTGGGTTGGGAGCAGTTGGAGGGGCTGCGCTGGCCGTCGCTCACCAGCGCGGACGGGCGGGTGGACGCGCCCGCGCTGGTCCAGGCGTTACCCAGTCGGGGTGACCTGGTGGTGCTCTCCTGGGACCGCGGGGAGATGCTTGCGCTGCCCGCCGCCGCGATGGCGGCGACCGTCGACGCCGCCCAGCGCGGTCGGGACTTCGTCGTGATCGATCTGCCCCGACAACTGGACGACGCCGCCGTGATCGCGTTGCAGGCGGCCGACCACGCGTTCGTCGTCGTCCCGGCGGAACTGCGGGCCACCGCGGCCGCCGCCCGGGTGGTGGCCGCCGCCACCCCGCACTGCGCCGCGCTCTCGGTGGTGGTGCGCGGGCCGGCCCCGGGTCGGCTGCGCGCGACCGAGGTGGCGCGGGCGCTCGGGCTTCCCCTCGCCGGCACGCTACGGCCCGAGCCCGGGCTCTGTCGTGGCCTGGAAAGGGGCGAGGCGCCAGCGGCCGCCGGCAAGGGTCCGCTGGCCGTGCTCTGCCAGCGGATCGTCGCGGACCTCACCGGCGTGCCTGTGCCGGGTGCGGCATGACGGGCCGGCCGGAGGACGGCGACCTCGCGGTCCGGGTGCGGCAGCGGATCGCCGGCGCCACCACCCCGGTCACCCCCGCGGCGATCGTCGCCGCCGTACGAGCCGAGCCGGCCGCTGCGGTGTTGGGCGACACCGCCGTGCTGCGGATCGCCGACCGCGTGCACGACGACCTCGTCGGTGCCGGGCCGCTGGCACCGCTGCTGGCCGATCCGGAGGTGACCGACGTCCTGGTCAACGGCGCCCGCGTCTGGGTCGACCGAGGATCAGGGCTGCACCAGGTGGCGATCCCGATGGGTTCGGTGGAGGACGTCCGCCGGTTGGCGCAGCGGCTGGTCGCCAGCGCCGGACGGCGGCTCGACGACGGCTCCCCGTACGCGGACGCCCGGCTACCCGACGGCACCCGCCTGCACGCCGTGCTGCCGCCGGTTGCCACCGAGGGTCCCTACCTGTCCCTGCGGACGTTCCGGCACCGGCCGTTCACCCTCGACGAGTTGGTACGGCAGGGAACGGTGCCGCGACCGGTAGCACCACTGCTCGCCGCCATCGTCGCGGCCCGGCTGGCGTACCTGGTCACCGGCGGCACGGGGTCGGGCAAGACGACCCTGCTCAACACGTTGCTCGGGTTGGTGCCGGGCACCGAGCGGATCGTTCTGGTGGAGGACGCCGCCGAACTGCAACCGGGGCACCCGCACGTGGTGGGGCTACAGGCCCGTACGGCCAACGTGGAGGGAACGGGCGTGGTCAGCCTCGCCGACCTGGTTCGGCAGGCGTTGCGGATGCGCCCCGACCGGTTGGTGGTCGGGGAGTGCCGGGGCGGCGAGGTGGTCGACCTGCTGGCCGCTCTGAACACCGGCCACGACGGCGGTGCCGGCACGCTGCACGCCAACACCCCGTCCGACGTGCCGGCCCGGCTGGAGGCGCTCGGCATGCTGGGTGGGCTGCCGCGCGCCGCGCTGCACGCCCAGGTGGTCGCCGCGTTGCAGGTGCTGTTCCAGGTGCGCCGGGGTGATCGGGGACGAGTCCTGGAGTCGATCTGCCTGCTGCTTCCGGAAGGGCCGGAGCGGTTGGTCACCGTGGTGCCAGCCTGGGTACGCGGTCGCGGGCTGGGGATGGCCGCCCGTGCCCTCGGCGCGCTGCTGCGGGACCGTGGCGTAGCGGTGCCGCCGATCCTCAGCGAGCCGTGGCCCGGATCGGCGGGTCCGGCATGAGCGCCGCGACGATGCTGGTGGCGGTGCTCCTGTTGGCTGCTGCGGCCCTGGTGGCCTGGCCCGTGCGGAGCATCCGTGCCCGCCGCCGTCGCGTACTGGCGTCGCGGAGTGGCGCCGACGACGCCCTGGTGGAGTGGGTCAGGAGCCTCGGTCGCGTACTCGATGGGTCTGTGGACGGGGCCGGTGCGGCGCTGACCTCGGCCCGTCCGGCCGCTGTCTCTTACCCGACGGGAGCGCCGGATTCGAGTGGTGGGCGGACGGCGGTCAACTGGTCCACGCGGGACCGCGACGACAGCACGAGCCAGCCGAGAGCATCGGGCGGGCCGCTGGGGTCCACCCGACCGGCGGGCCCGGGACGTCCGCCGACGCGTCGGGATCCCCGGCGCCCGGCTGCCGCAGCCCGTCTGGAGGACGAGACCCTGGACACCGGACGGCGTGCCGGTACGTCCGTGGCCGCGCCGACGATCGACGGCATAGATCTGGAGCTGGACTGGCCCGGCGACAGTTGGGGCGTACCGGCGGTCGACAGCGGGCCACACGACGGCCCGGACGTCGACCGATCCGACCCGGCGCGCACTGATCCTGCGGACCCGGCGGCGGGCAGGCCGACGGCGCGACTCGCGATCCGCGTCGCACAGCCGCCAACGCGTCTGTTGCTGCTGGTTGGCCTGGTGGGCGCCGGTGCCGGTGCCGTGGCCGCCGGGCCGGTGGCCGCCGTCGCGGTGGCCGGCTACGGCACGCTGGCCGTGCGCGCACTGCTGCGCTGGCGGGCCAACCGGCTCGCCGAGCGGGTTCGACGGCGCGGGTTGGACCTGCTCTGCGGTCTGGCGGCGGACCTCCGGGCGGGCCTACCCGTCCCGCCGGCACTCGAGATCGCCGCCGTCAGCGGGCCGGGCGGGTCGGACCGGCTTCGCCAGCTGACCTCGGCCGCAGTGCGGCTGGCTGACCGGACTGGCGCGCCGCTTGCGGAGTTGGTCGAGCGAATCGAGGCGGATGCCCGGGCGACCGACCGAGGGCTGGCCGCCGCCGCGGCACAGGCGGCCGGTGCCCGGGCCACGGCCTGGTTGCTGGCGGCCCTGCCAGTCGGAGGGATCGGGCTCGGCTACGGGATCGGGGTCGACCCTCTGGCGGTGCTCCTGCACAGCACGGTCGGCGGGGTCTGCGCGGTCCTCGCCGTGGCTCTGCAGGTCATCGGCCTGTTCTGGGCTGAGCGGCTGGGCGCCACCCCGGGGCGGGCCGCCTGATGTCCCGGACGGCTCTCGTGGCCGCCGCTCTGGTGGTGGCGGCGCTGCTCGTCGCGCCGCTACGGCTGGGCCGCCCGGCTCGCCGAGCCGACCCGCCGGCAACCTCCCGACCACCCGGACCAGCCGGCCGACGACGACCGGACGCGATCCGGCTCGCCGCCGGGATTGCCGGGCTTGCCGTGGCTGTGGTCGTCGGAGGTTGGCTCGGGCTGCTCGGCGCGATCCCGACGGCGGTCCTGTTGGACGTGCTGTTGCGGCGGATCGAATCCCCTGCGGCACGCAACCGGAGGCTCCGCGAGGTCGTCGACCTGCCGCTCGCTGCCGACCTGTTGGCGGCGGCGATGCGGGCGGGCGCCCCGGTCGACCGCTCGGTGCTCGCCGTGGCCGAGGCGCTGGACGGTCCGCTCGCCGACCGACTGGCCCGGGTCGGCCGCACTCTTCTGCTCGGCGGTGGCCCGGCGGAGGCGTGGTCGGCCCTGGACGGGGTGCCCGGTGCGGAGCGGCTGGCCGCGGCGGCGTTCCGCTCGGCCAACAGCGGCGCAGCCCTGGCCGGTGCGCTGACGCGGCTCGCCGATGACCTGCGTGCCGACCGGGCTACCGCCGCCGAGGCGTCGGCCCGTCGGGCGGGTGTGTTCATCGTGCTGCCGCTGGGGCTCTGCTTCCTGCCCGCGTTCATTCTCGCCGGCCTGGTGCCGGTGATCGTCGCCGTCCTCGGCGACGTGCTCTGACCCATCGAGAAGGGGAAAACCATGCGTAAGCTCATCGCCCGCCTGCGCGGCGACGCCGGGATGAACACCGCCGAGTACGCCGTCGGCACGCTCGCCGCAGTCGCCTTCGCCGGGATCCTGTTGAAGGTGCTGACCTCCGGCAACGTCCAGTCGGCGCTGACCGCCGTCATCGACCGGGCGCTCAAGTGATCGGGCGCCGGCAGGCTGGCCGCGATGCGCGGTCCGGCACTCGGGGGTGGGTGGCCGGCGGCGGGCGACGACGGCGCGCTGTCGGACGGGCTGCCGAGGGGGATCGGGGATCCTTCACCGCCGAACTGGCGGCTGGCCTGCCGGCGCTGCTCCTGCTCCTGCTCGCCGGGCTGACCACGGTCAACGCCGTCAGCATCCGGGCCGGTTGCCTGCACGCCGCTCGGGAGGCGGCGCTGGCCGCCGCGCGGGGCGAGGCCGGGAATCTTGGCCCTGGCGCCCCGCCAGGTGCGGACGTGTCGGTGTCGATCGCCGGGGACCGGGCGCAGGCGACGGTACGGGCACCCGTGCGCGCGTTGGGCGGGCGGCTGCCGCGGATCACCGTGGTCGCCACCGCCGTCGCCGCACTCGAACCCGGGGCCGGGCAGGAGACCCGGTGAACGACCGGGCAGGAGATTCGGTGTGCGAGCAGCCATGGGGTGAGCGGCCGGGCATCGAACCGGCGGGCGGTGAGCGAGGCGGGGCGACCGTCCTGCTGTTGGCGGTGGGGCTGGTCTTCGTGCTGGTGGGGACATTCGGCGCTGCCGTCGCCGTGGCCGGAATGGCGGCTCAGCGGGCGGCGGTGGCGGCCGACCTCGGTGCCCTCGCCGGGGCTGCCAGGGCGCTCGACGGCGACGCGGTGGCCTGCGCCGCCGCCGGGGACATCGCGGGCCGCAACGGTGGCCGACTGGTCGGCTGTCGCCTTGACGGGCTGGACGTGCTGGTGACCGTCGAAGTGGTGTTCACGCCACTTCCCGGGCTGAACAGGGTCGCAGCGTCAACCGCGCGGGCTGGCCCGGTGCGCGGTTGACGCTGGCGCGGGCTCTGGAGTCGTCGGTCGCCGAGTTGGCGCGGCAGCCCGCCGGCCGGGATCGGGGCGGAGGCCCCGACCCCGGCCGGCGGCCGACGGAGGTGGTCGAGCGGGAGGTGGTCGAGCAGGGGGTGGTCGAGCGGGAGTGCCTGAGCGGGGTGGCTGAGCGGGGTGGGTAGGTCAGCGGGACTGAAGCGCGTCGAGGGCGACGGCCATCGCGATGACGAGGCGGCGGTCGATCTGCGGGTTCTGCACCTCGACGACGTACTTGTCGCGCAGGCCCCACTTCTTGATCACCGAGAAGACCGGCTGGCCGCTGGCGGTGAAGTCGAAGTGGTACGGCAGCCAGGACAGCGAGTCGACGAACCGGCGCAGCAGCGCCACCGGCATGCTGCGCTCCTGGCCCGTCACCTGCGGCAGGCCGGCCTGCTCGACGTGCCAGGTGGAGCGGAGCAGCGACTGGGCGAAGTCCTTGCGGAACAGGCCGATCGGGTTGCCGGCCGCGTCGGTGACGTCGTACGTGGCGCCGAGGTCGAGGCGCTGGCGGGCCTTGAAGCCCAGCAGGGGCTGCTGCTTGGAGTCGTCGGTGTAGATCGTCACCTGCTCCTTGAAGGCGAGCCGCTTCTGCTGCGCGAAGGCCAGCAGCTCACCCTCGGTGCCGTCCGGCGCGACCGCCCGGACCTCGTACTGGTTGACCATCATCCGCAGCCGCTGGCGGATGTGGAACTGCTGCAGGGTCTGCAAGTTGTCGAGCTGCATGGGTTTCTCCTCAGAGGGGCTGATGCGCCGGAGTCTCGCACAGGCCGGCAACTGCCGCCGGCCCGCCGCCTCCGGCGCTCCCACCCCTGGTCGGCCCGTCCCGTCCGGCCCGTCGCTTGGGAGTTCAGCGGCCGTCGACGGTGACGCGCAGCGCCCAACCGTTGAGAACCTGGTGAATGCCGCGCAGCCGTTCGTTGATCTGATCCAGTCGTTCCGCCTGGGCCAGGGCGGCCAGCGCGGACGCGAGCGCGATCTGCTGGTCGAGGGTGAGATGTTCCTGGTCGATGGTGTAGAGCAGGTCGACGGTCTCGGCGATGGTGTCGGCCACAGCTCCTCCTCAGGCGCGGGGGACGAACAACGAAATAGACATCGATGGAAGCGCTCCCAGGCTATTGTGCCCAGGGCCACGGGGATTCATGCAAGACGACTCAGGTGGGCAGATTCGCCAGCACCACGTCGAGCACCCGGATCGCGTCCGGCTTGGAGAGCGGGTTGTTGCCGTTACCGCACTTCGGCGACTGCACGCAGGACGGGCACCCGGTCTCGCAGCCACACTCCGCGATCGCGTCCCGGGTCGCCCGCAGCCACGCCGAGGCCGTCCCGTACGCCCGCTCGGCGAAACCCGCCCCACCCGGGTGACCGTCGTAGACGAAGACCGTCGGCGCCTCGGTGTCCGGGTGCAGGGCGGTGGAGAGCCCACCGATGTCCCACCGGTCGCAGGTGGCCATCAACGGAAGCAGGCCGATCGCGGCGTGTTCGGCGGCGTGCAGCGCACCCGGCACATCCGAGGTCTGCACCCCGGCGGCCGTCAGCGACTGCGGAGACAGCGTGAACCAGACCGCCACCGTGCGCAGCTCCCGGGTGGGCAGGTCCAGGGGCCGGGTGTCGATCACCTCGCCGGTGGCGATCCGGCGCCGCTGGTACGACACCACCTGACTGGTCACGTCCACCTCGCCGAGGAACATCCCGACCGGCCCTGCGTCCACGTAGGAGCGCACGGACACCACGGACAGGTCGGTGACGTCGCGGGCGTGGGTGGACCAGTCGGGCTCCTCGGCGTGCACAAGCGCGCAGCCGTCGGCCAGGTCGAGTTCGTCGACCACGTACGAGACGCCCTGGTGCAGGTAGACCGCGCCGGGGTGGAGCAGGAAGTGCGAGGAGCCGCCGTCGACCGTGCCGAGCAGGCGGCCGGTCGACGACTCCACCACGCAGACCGGGGCGCCGCCCTCGCCGCGCAGGTCCACGTCGGGGCGTTCCCGGTGCCGCCAGTACCAGCCGGTGGGCCGCTGCCGCAGCGCCCCGGCCGCCACCAGCTCGTCGACCGCCTCCTTCGCCCCGTCGCCGAAGAGCGCCAGGTCGGCCGGGGTGAGCGGCGCCTCGGCCGCCGCGCAGGCCAGCTGTGGGGTCAGCACGTACGGGTTGGCAGGGTCGAGCACCGTGGCCTCCACCGGCGCACCGAAGATCGCCTCCGGGTGGTGCACGAGGTAGGTGTCGAGCGGGTCGTCCCGGGCTACCAGCACCGCGAGGGCCTCCTGCCCGGAGCGCCCGGCGCGGCCCGCCTGCTGCCACAGCGACGCCCGGGTGCCCGGGTAGCCGCAAATCAGCACCGCGTCCAGCCCGACCAGGTCCACGCCCAGTTCCAGGGCGTTGGTGGAGGCCAGGCCGAGCAGGTCGCCGTGCAGCAGTGCGCGCTCCAGCTCGCGTCGCTCCTCGCGCAGGTAGCCGCCCCGGTAGGCGGCCACCCGGTCGCCGAGCCCTGGGACCGCGTCGTCCAGTGCCCGGCGCGCGTTGGCCGCCACCACCTCGGCGCCCTTGCGGGACCGGACGAACGCGAGCGTGCGTACCCCCTCGGAGACCGTGTCGGCGAGCAGGTCCGCGGTCTCCCGCAGCGCCGACCGGCGGACCTGGTGGAGGTCATCATGGTCGCCCGTCGCCTGCGGGGGCACCGGGGAAGAGGAGCCCGAGTCGGGTGGGAGCAGCGGCGGCTCCCAGAGCGCGAAGGTCACCCCGCCGCGCGGTGACGCGTCCTCGGTGACCGCCGTCACCGGCAGGCCGGTCAGCCGGCCGGCGGCCGTCGCCGGGTCGCCGGAGGTCGCCGAGGCGAGGACGAACACCGGTGTGGCCCCGAAACGCGCACACTGCCGGCGCAACCTGCGCAGCACGTGCGCCACGTGCGAGCCGAACACCCCCCGGTAGGTGTGGCACTCGTCAATCACCACGTACGCCAGTCGGCGCAGGAAGCCGGACCACTGGGCGTGCCCGGGCAGGATGCCGTGGTGCAGCATGTCGGGGTTGGTGAGCACGAAGCGGGAGTGCCGGCGGATCCACTCCCGCTCGGCGCGCGGAGTGTCCCCGTCGTAGCAGGCGGGGCGTACCCCATCCAGCTCCAGCTCGGCGACGGCCCGCAGCTGGTCGGCGGCGAGCGCCTTGGTCGGCGCCAGGTAGAGCACTGTGGCCCGGGGGTCGGCGAGCAGGGTGGCCAGCGCCGGAAGCTGGTACGCCAGCGACTTGCCGGACGCGGTGCCGGTGGCGACCACCACGTGCCCGCCCTCGTACGCCAGGGTGGCCGCCTCGGCCTGGTGTCGCCAGGGGGCGACCACGCCGCGGCGGGCGAACGCCGCGCGCAGCTCCGTCGGCGCCCACGGCGGCCACGGTGCGGGCACCCCGGCGCGGGCCGGCACCCGCTCGACGTGGGTGACCGGGTCGCCGGCACCCCGGGCGCGCAGCCGGCGCAGTAGGTCGACCGGCGCTGATGCAGGGCCGTGACCTGCGGGCGCGCTGGCTGCGGGCGACGGCTTCAGGTCGCTGACCGGCGACGGACGCGCCGAGCTGAAGTCGTCGGAAGTCACGTCCTGCACTCTCGCACTGGTGTTCGGAGATGAAAAGTCAGGCCCGGGGGTAAGGGGAAGCCTCCGCCGGTGACCGCAGGGTGCCCCGGCGGTAGTGGTTAGATGCCCAGGAGAGTTTACGGCTCTGGCGAGGAGGACCGATGGAGCTGTCGTTGGCGACGCGCACCGTGGGCGAGCACACGGTGCTTGAGGTCGGCGGTGAGGTGGACGTCTACACCGCGCCCCGGCTCCGCGAACGACTCCTCGAGCTGATCGACGGTGGTGTCCGGCACGTGGTGGTGGACCTCGGTCGGGTGGACTTCCTCGACTCCACCGGGCTCGGCGTGCTGGTGGGCGCGCACAAGCGGCTGCGGACGGCCGGCGGCTCGTTCGCCCTGGTCTGCGACAAGGAGCCGCTGCTCAAGATCTTCCGGATCACGGCACTGGACCAGGTGTTCCCGCTGCACCCTACGGTCGATGCAGCGGTCGGCGCGGGCCCGACCGGCGCCAGCGCGTGATGGCGACGGTCCGCCTCTCCTTCTCTCCGGCGCCGGTGCACGTGCGTACCGCCCGCCTGGTCGGCGTCGCCGTCGCCCGGCGTGCCGGCGTCCGTGAGGACCTGCTGGACGAGGTCCGCCTGGCCATCGGCGAGGCGTGCACCCGGGCGGTTGCCCTGCACCGGCAGTACGGCCTGGCCGATCCGGTGCTGGTGGAGATGTCCGACGGCGGCACGTACGCGGTGCGCGTGGTGGATCGGGCACCGATCGAGGCCGGCATCGGGTTGACGGCGCTGCCGCCGGACGAGTTGGCCAACGAGTCGCTGACCGATGAGGCGTTGACCACGGGCGTCGGCTTCGCGCTGCTCGCCGGCTTCGTCGAGGACCTGCAGGTGCGCCCGGTCGACGAGGGCATCGGCACCGAGGTACGGATGGTGTGGCCGGTCAGCCGCTGACAGATCCCGATTGGTAGGCCGCATCCCCACCGGGGGTGCGGCCTTTTGTCATGGACCAGGCCCTATATCAGATTTCGTTTCATAACACAGCGACGAAGATCATCGAGACACGGTGCCACCTGCGTGTGACCTCCGACACGGCGGAGGGCTACAGTACCCGGGTTGTCAGCAAGTGACCCATCCCGCAGCCAGCGGTTATGGGTGGTCATCGCTGGTCCGCTGGGATGGGATGGCGCGCTTGCGAGTCCGCATCCAGGCGCTGGTCGGTGCGTCTCCACCCACCGGCGCGAGTGTTCGGTAACAGGAGGACACAGATGTCCGAGACCTTGGCCGCCGATGGCGGCGGGCTTTCCCTTACCGGAAGCAATGTCACGTACGTCGTCATCGCCGCGGTCATCGCGCTGGTGGCGCTCGTCTTCGCCGCCGCCCTGACAAAGGCGGTGCTGGCAGCCGGCAAGGGCACCACCAACATGCAGGAGATCTCGGAGGCGGTCCAGGAGGGCGCCTCGGCCTACCTGCTCCGTCAGTTCCGTACCCTGGCGATCTTCGTCGTCATCGCCGTGGTTCTGCTCTTCCTGCTGCCGGTGCACGACACCAATGGCAGTGAGTTCGCGGTGAAGTTTGGCCGCTCGCTCTTCTTCGTGGTGGGCGCCCTGTTCAGCGCGTCCATCGGTGGCGCCGGCATGTGGCTGGCAACCCGCGCGAACCTGCGCGTGGCCGCCGCCGCCCGGGAGCGACAGGGTGGCCGCGAGGCGGCCATGAAGATCGCCTTCCGGACCGGTGGCGTGGTCGGCTTCCTCACCGTCGGCCTCGGCCTCTTCGGCGCCGCGCTTGTCGTCCTGGTCTACCGGGGTGACGCGCCGACCGTGCTGGAGGGCTTCGGCTTCGGCGCCGCGCTGCTGGCGATGTTCATGCGGGTCGGCGGTGGCATCTTCACCAAGGCCGCCGACGTCGGCGCCGACCTCGTCGGCAAGGTCGAGCAGGGCATCCCCGAGGACGACCCGCGTAACGCCGCCACCATCGCCGACAACGTGGGCGACAACGTCGGTGACTGCGCCGGCATGGCCGCCGACCTCTTCGAGTCGTACGCGGTGACGCTTGTCGCCGCGCTGATCCTCGGCCGCGCCGCGTTCGGCGAGGAGGGCCTGGTCTTCCCGCTGATCATCTCCACCATCGGCGTGCTGGTCGCGATCTTCGGGGTCTTCATCACCCGGCTGCGCGCGTCCGACCGCAACGCCCTGACCGCGATCAACCGGGCCTTCTACATCTCGGCCGTGCTCTCCGCCGTGCTCGTGGCGATCGCCGCCTACGCGTACCTGCCGGCGACCTTCGGCGAGTTCAGCAGCGGGCTGACCGACGCGACCGGCAACCCGCGGCTCGTGGCCATCGGCGCGGTCGTGATCGGCATCGTGCTGGCCGGCGCGATCCAGGCGCTGACCGGCTACTTCACCGAAACCAACCGCCGTCCGGTGCAGGACATCGGCAAGAGCTCGCAGACCGGTGCGGCCACCGTCATCCTGGCCGGCATCAGCGTCGGCCTGGAGTCGGCGGTCTACTCGGCGCTGCTCATCGGCGCTGGTGTCTTCGGCGCGTTCCTGCTCGGCGGCAGCTCCATCACGCTGTCGCTGTTCGCGGTGGCGCTGGCCGGCACCGGCCTGCTCACCACCGTCGGCGTGATCGTGGCGATGGACACCTTCGGGCCGATCTCCGACAACGCCCAGGGCATCGCCGAGATGTCCGGTGACATCGACGAGCACGGCGCACGGACGCTCACCGAGCTGGACGCGGTCGGCAACACCACCAAGGCGATCACCAAGGGCATCGCGATCGCCACCGCGGTGCTCGCGGCGACCGCGCTGTTCGGCTCGTACACCGACTCGCTGCGCACCGCGTACGCGGACGCCGGTGTGGGCGACGTCGGCAACGAGATCCTCAACTCGCTGAACGTGGCGAACCCGCGCAACCTGGTCGGCCTGATCATCGGTGCGGCCGTCGTCTTCCTCTTCTCCGGGCTGGCCATCAACGCGGTGTCCCGCTCGGCCGGCGCCGTGGTGATGGAGGTCCGCCGGCAGTTCCGTGAGCTGCCCGGCATCATGGACCGCACCCAGCGCCCGGAGTACGGCAAGGTCGTCGACATCTGCACCCGGGACGCGCAGCGCGAGCTGGTGACCCCCGGCCTGCTCGCCATCCTCGCGCCGATCGCGGTCGGCTTCGGCCTCGGGCCGGGCGCGCTGGCGGCGTACCTGGCCGGAGCGATCGGGGCCGGCACCCTGATGGCGGTCTTCCTGGCCAACTCCGGTGGCGCCTGGGACAACGCCAAGAAGATGGTCGAGGACGGCGCGTACGGCGGCAAGGGATCCGAGGCGCACGCCGCCACGGTCATCGGCGACACCGTCGGTGACCCGTTCAAGGACACCGCCGGCCCGGCGATCAACCCGCTGATCAAGGTGATGAACCTGGTCTCGCTGCTGATCGCCCCCGCCGTGGTGGCGTGGAGCGTCGGTGACGATCGCAATGTCGGGCTGCGGGTGACCATCGCGCTGGTCGCGACGGCGATCATCGTGGCGTCCGTCGTGTTCAGCAAGCGCAAGGGCATCGCGATGGACGACTCCGACACCGGTGGCAACACCGGCGCGGGCAGCACCGACCACCGCCCGGAGACGGTCAACGCCTGACCTGAACCGACACCCGGTCCCCGGTCGGCGCGACAGGCCGATCGGGGACCGTCAGTGTCCGGTCCGATCCATCTGACCAGTGCCACACCTGCCCAAACGTCGTACGCTGCAACGCATGCGTACGTGCCGGGCGTCTGCCGCCGGAAAGTTCACGGTGGTCCTGGCCACGTTCGTCGTCGTTCTCGCCGGCTGCGGCGGTGGACCCAGCCCACGGGCCTGGGCGGCCTCGGTCTGCGGCGCGCTCACCCCGTGGCGCTCCGAGATCAGCAAGTTGACCAGCAGCACCGACGAGCAGATGACCGCGCAGACCACCCCGGCGCAGGCCAAGGAGAACCTGGTGCGGCTCTTCGGCGGAGCGGAGCAGGCCAGCGAGACCGCGCGGCGCAAGGTGGAGCAGGCCGGCATCCCGGAGACCGAGAACGGCGAGGCCGTCTCCGTCGGCTTCCGTACCTCCCTGGGGAAGATGCGCGACGCCTACGGCCGCGCGCGGGACACCATCGACGGGCTGGGCACCGGCGAGCCCACTGTCTTCTACGACGGCGTGCGGGCCGCCGTGGCGACGCTCAACAAGGAGTACGACGCCAGCGCGCTGGACACCAGTCAGCTCAACTCCGAGGAGCTGAAACAGGCCTTCGACGAGGTGCCGGAGTGTCGCTGAGCGGGCTCGACGGCACCGGGGCGGCGCAGCCACCGCCGGCCCTGTTTCCCGCACCCGAGCCCGACCCGCCGACGTCCGCCATGGGACGACGGCGCGGCGGCCCGAACCGTCCCGGGCCAGCCCTCCCCGGGCCGTCCAACGCGGATGACGCGGGGCGGCAACTGGTCTTCTTCGGCGCGGAGGCCGCCGAACCGACGGTCGCCGACCTGGCCGGGTTGCTCGCGGGGCCGGGTGAGGTCGTCCGGATGGGCGGCACCGCGCGCCTCTCGGTGCGGGTGGACGCCGCCTGGCGGGTGCACGTGCTCGTCGCCGAACTGGCGCTGCGGGGCCTCGCCGCGAGCTGGGAGCCGACCGAGGACGAGCGACACACCGTCCGTACGTCGTACACCCGGGTGTTGAAGCCGCTCGCGGTCGCCTGGCTGCACGGCACGGTCAAACGCGCGCCGGCGGTGTTCCACCTCACCGGCCGGCGGCTGCGGCTCTGGGTCGCCGCGGCCGGGACGCCGGAGCCGCCCGGCGGCTACCTGCTGCGGCTCGGCGACGGCGACCAGGACTCCTGGGACGCGATCGGTGCCGCGCTCGCCGCCGCCGGCCTGTCCGGCCCGCTGCTCGGCCCGGACGAGGGCGGCCCGGCGTACCGGATCACCGGCCGCCGCCGCCTGACCCGGCTAGCCGAACTGATAGGCCGCCCACCACCCTCAACACCCCCCAACACCTGGCCCCCAAACCCCTAACCCCACCCCCACCGAGTCGATCATGGAGTTGTGGTGGGGGACGTAGTGCTCTTCCGGTGTGAAAACGCCCACCACTAGTCCATGATCGACGTGGTTGGGCCGCAATTTAGAGGTGTCCGGTGCCGGACAGGCGGCGGGTCTCCGCCGAGGAGAACGGGTGGTTCGGGCCTCGGTCGAGGGTCCGCCATCGTCACAGTGACCCGCTTTGAGCCCTACCCACGGTGTACGGTGGCGCCGTCCGGCAGTGCTGAGCGCCGCGCCGCAGCGGTTTGCCGCCCGCGAAACCTGAAACGCGGACGGCGCGTTACGTTGGACATCCGGACCGCCGGTGCCACGGCGGGGTCGAGAGCTGTCGCTTTTCGAGCGCCGGCAGGCCACGAGCAGGAGTGAGGTCGACAGAGACGTGCCGAGCAACGCTGGAACCACCCGTCTGGTCATCGTCGAGTCACCGGCGAAGGCCAAGACGATCTCGGGCTACCTCGGCCCGGGGTACGTCGTGGAGGCCAGCTTCGGTCACGTCCGCGACCTGCCGCGCAACGCCGCCGACGTGCCGGCCAAGTACAAGGGTGAGCCGTGGGCTCGCCTCGGGGTGGACGTCGACAACGGCTTCCAGGCCCTCTACGTCGTCTCCGCCGACCGCCGCCAGCAGATCAGCAAGCTGGTGAAGCTGTCGAAGGAAGTCGACGAGATCTTCCTGGCGACGGATGAGGACCGCGAGGGCGAGGCGATCGCCTGGCACCTGGTTGAGACGCTCAAGCCCAAGGTGCCGGTCAAGCGGATGGTCTTCCACGAGATCACCAAGCCGGCGATCCAGGCGGCGGTGGCGAACCCCCGGGAGATCGACCGCGATCTGGTCGACGCCCAGGAGGCGCGGCGGATCCTCGACCGGCTCTACGGCTACGAGGTCTCCCCGGTGCTGTGGAAGAAGGTCATGCCGAAGCTCTCGGCCGGCCGGGTGCAGTCCGTGGCGACCCGCATCGTGGTCGAGCGGGAGCGGCAGCGGATGGCATTCCGCACCGCCGAATACTGGGACATCCTGGCGACTCTCGCCGTGGCGAACGCTGGCGAGGGGCCGCGCGCGTTCAACGCCACCCTGATCGCGCTGAACGGCGACCGGATCGCCACCGGCAAGGACTTCGAGGCGACAACCGGCAAGGTGAAGCCCGGCGCGGGCGTCGTGCACCTGGACGAGGGCGGCGCCCGCGGGCTCGCGGCCCGGTTGGAGGGGCGGCCGTTCACCGTCACTCGCGTCGAGGAGAAGCCCTACCGCCGCCGCCCGTACGCGCCGTTCATCACCTCCACGCTCCAGCAGGAGGCGGCCCGCAAGCTGCGCCTGTCCTCGCAGCAGACGATGCGTACCGCGCAGCGGCTCTACGAGAACGGCTACATCACCTATATGCGTACCGACTCGGTGAACCTGTCGGAGACCGCCATCTCGGCGGCCCGCCGGCAGATCGTCGAGCTGTACGGCGAGCGCAGCGTGCCGCCGGAGCCGCGCCGCTACACCGGCAAGGTGAAGAACGCCCAGGAGGCGCACGAGGCGATCCGCCCGGCGGGGGACAACTTCCGCACCCCGGGCGAGGTGGCCAAGGAGCTCTCCGCCGAGGAGTTCAAGCTCTACGAGCTGATCTGGCGCCGCACCATCGCCTCGCAGATGACCGACGCGGTCGGCTCCAGCGTCTCGGTGCGTATCCGCGCGGTCTCCACCTCCCAGGAGGAGGCCGACTTCGGCGCGACCGGCAAGACCATCACCGACCCGGGCTTCCTGCGCGCGTACGTCGAGTCCAGCGACGACGAGAACGCCGAGGCCGAGGACGCCGAGCGTCGGCTGCCGACCCTGGTCAAGGACCAGCCGCTGACCGCCGACGAGCTGGCGGCGCAGGGTCACCACACCCAGCCGCCGTCGCGCTACACGGAAGCGTCGCTGGTCAAGGCACTGGAGGAGCTGGGCATCGGCCGCCCGTCCACCTACGCGTCGATCATGCAGACGATCCAGGACCGGGGGTACGTCACCAAGCGCGGCCAGGCGATGATCCCGACGTTCCTGGCGTTCGCGGTGATCGGGCTGATGGAGCAGCACTACCCCCGCCTGATCGACTACGACTTCACGGCCAGCATGGAAAATGAGCTGGACGAGATCGCCGGCGGTGACCACGCCGCGGTCGACTTCCTCACCGCGTTCTACTTCGGCAGCTCCAACGGTGCCGGTGACCAGGACATCGCCCGTTCCGGCGGCCTCAAGAAGCTGGTCACCGAGAACCTCAGCGACATCGACGCCCGCAGCGTCAACTCCATCCCGCTCTTCACCGACGACGATGGCCGCGAGGTCGTCGTGCGGGTCGGCCGGTACGGGCCGTATCTCCAGCGGGAGCTGCCCGACGGCGCGCAGCCGGCGCCGGCCGCCTCGGGTGACGGCGAGGAGGGCGGCGCCCAGGGTGACCGGGCGCCGATCCCCGAGGGCCTGGCCCCGGACGAGCTGACCCCGGAGAAGGTGCACGAGCTGTTCCTCGGCGGCAGCGGCGAGCGCAAGCTCGGCGACGACCCGGCCACCGGCGAGCCGATCGTGCTCAAGGCCGGCCGCTTCGGCCCGTACGTGTCCAGTGGTGAGCGGAAGTCGTCGCTGCTGCGCTCGCAGACGCCCGACTCGCTCACCCTGGAGCAGGCGCTGAAGCTGCTCAGCCTGCCCCGGTTGGTGGGCGTCGCGCCGGACGGCGTCGAGGTGTTCGCCAACAATGGCCGCTACGGCCCGTACGTGAAGCAGGGCGAGGAGTTCCGCTCGCTGGAGTCCGAAGAGCAGATGTTCACGGTCAGCCTGGACGAGGCGCTGGCCCTGCTGGCGGCTCCGAAGACCCGTGGACGGCGGGCCGCCGCGCCGCCGCTGCGGGAGATGGGCGTCGACCCGCTGACCGAGAAGCCGCTGGTGATCAAGGACGGCCGGTTCGGCCCGTACGTCACCGACGGGGAGTTCAACGCGTCGCTGCGCCGCGGGCAGACCCCGGAGGCGTTGAGCATCGAGGAAGCCTCGGAGATGCTCGCCGAGAAGCGGGCCAAGGGTCCGGCGCCGAAGAAGGCGGCAGCGAAGAAGGCTCCGGCTAAGAAGGCTCCGGCGAAGAAGGCCACGGCCACCAAGAAGACGGCCGCCGCCAGCAAGTCCACCGCCGCGAAGAAGACCACAACGGCGAAGGCCACCACAGCGGCCAAGAAGGCACCGGCCAAGAAGGCCGCTCCCCGCAAGGCCGCAACGACCACCGAGTAAGCCGTGGGCAGTTTTGATCCACTCCGTTTCGCCGATATGGGGGCATCCGTTCCCAGGGACACCGCCACATCGGCGAAACGGAGTCGATCAAGCCCTCGCAGGCGCGCCCAACCCTCGCCGGGCGGTCAAGCCCTCCCGGGCGCGCTCTAGCCGTCAGGCGCCGAGGATGTGGGTCAGGTGGGGGTTGGCGAAGACGCGGTTGGGGTCCAGCCGGTCGCGTTGGGCCTGGAAGTCGGCGAAGCGCGGATAGGCCGTGCTCAGCGAGTCGGCGTCGCGGTAGTGCAGCTTGCCCCAGTGTGGGCGGCCGCCCAGTTCGGCGGCGACCTTCTCGAAGGCCTGGAAGTAGGGCTCGTACGGCATACCGACGTACTGGTGCACGGCGATGTACGCGGAGTCCCGGCCGTAGCCGTGCGACAGCCAGATGTCGTCGGCGGCGGTGAACCGCACCTCCACCGGGAAGAGCACCTTGAACGGCAGCCCGTCGACGATGCGCCGGAGCGCGGTCAGCGCCTCGGGGAGCGCCTCGCGGGGCAGGCCGTACTCCATCTCCACGAAGCGGACCCGGCGCGGTGTGCAGAACACGCGGTCGGAGCGGCCGGTGTACCGCCGTTCGGTGAGCGCGCGAGCGGAGACGGCGCTGATGCTCGGTGCCAGGGCCGGCACGGCCCGGCCGACGCGGCAGGCGCCGGCGAAGACGGTGTTGGACAGGAAATCGTCGTCCAGCCAGCCGCGCCACCGGGGCAGGGGTTGGTCGTTGGCGGGTACCCGGTCGTTGGCCTTGACCTGGACGCGTGTGGTGTAGGGGAACCAGTAGAACTCGACGTGGTCGTGCCTGCCGACGAGTGCCGGCAGTTCGCCGAGCACGTCGGCGAGTTCGGCCGGGCGTTCGTGGGCGCACAGGATGAAGGCGTCCACGCAGCGCAGCGTCACGTCGACCAGGACGCCGAGCGCGCCGAGTGACACCCGGGCGGCGGCGAAGACGTCGGGGTGTTCGTCGGCGGAGCAGTGCAGCACCTCGCCGGTGCCGGTGACCAGGGTGAGCGCCTCGACGAAGGTGGAGAGGCAGCCGTAGGCGGCGCCGGTGCCGTGGGTGCCCGTGGAGATCGCCCCGGCCACCGTCTGCGCGTCGATGTCGCCGAGGTTGGGCAGTGCGAGGCGGTGCCGGGCGAGCAGCCCGTTGAGCGTTCGCAGGGTCATTCCCGCCGGCACGGTGACCAGTCGCCGCTCGACGTCGACGCTGACAATGGTGTCCAGCTCGGACAGCTCCATCCGCCGATCGTCGGCCAGGGCGATGGCGGTGAACGAGTGGCCGCTGCCGGCGACGCGGATCCGGCCTCCGGCGGCGGCGGTGGCCCGGACGGCTTCGGCGACGTCGCTCGGCGAGCCGGGGCGCAGGATCGCGGTGGCGCTGCCACGCTGGTTGCCGGCCCAGTTGGACCAGCGGGCGGTGAGCGGTGCGGTGCCGGCCATGCGCGCTCCTCATCATGAATATGAAGTGACTTCATATCAGGAACGTTGTACCTGGTAAATACCGCAATTGCGGTCCGATCGTTGTACCGATAGTCACGGCATCGTGACGTGAAGATATGTTCATCCGTCGAAGGGGGGTGGCGCCGAGTGTCCACACCAGCCGCCACGACCGGGCCGCTGCGCCGCGTACCGGTGCAGGGTCGAAGTGTCGCGCGAGTCCAGCGCATGTTGGATGCCTGCGCCGAGCTCGTCGACGAGGTGGGGTACGAGGGGCTGACCACGACCCTGCTCGCCGAGCGCGCCGAAGTGGCGATCGGGTCGGTCTACCAGTTCTTTCCGGACAAGCGGGCGATCGTGCAGGCGTTGACCCTGCGCACGATGGAGTCCTACCTGCAGCGGCTCGACGAGCGCTTCGCCTCCGACGAGATGACCCACTGGTGGGACGGCGTCGACGCGGGGATCGACGAGTACATCACGATGCACCGCACCGTCCCCGGGTTCCGTACTCTGCACTTCGGCGACGTGGTCGACCTGCACCTGCTCGATGAGCAGCGCGACAACAACGGCGTGATCGCCGACCAGTTGGCTCGGGTGCTCACCGAGCGCTTCGGTCTGACCGACGTGCCGAAGCTGCGTTTCGTCCTGGAGATCGCGGTGGAGGCGGCCGACGCGCTGATCAAGCTCGCGTTCCGGCGGAAGTCCGACGGCGACGAGCGGGTGCTGCTCGAGGCGAAGGCGCTGATCCGGGAGTACCTGCACCGCCAGGTCGACGGCTCCGAGAGTGACCGTTCCCTCCCCGAGCAGACCGAGGCGGCCCAACCCGCCTGAGCCGACCCGTGGCCCCGCGCCCCGGGCCTGCCCGGTCCGGTGCCTGAGCGGCACTGCGGGCCAGCCCGGGGCCGGCTTCGCGTCGGGCCGCGGGTGCCGGCCCGACCGCCACCCGTTCGCGGCCCGGCCCTGGCTCGTCAGAGGAAGGCGTGGCCCTCGCCCCGGTAGGTGGGCACGGTCGCCACGACCGCATCCGCCTCGACCAGGTGCAGCTCGTTGACCCGCTCGCACAGCTCACCCGCCTTGGCGTGCCGGAACCACACCCGGTCGCCCACGCGCAGGGTGGTCGCCGCCGCGCCGGACAGCGGGGTCTGCACCTCACCGGCACCTTCGGTGCCGACCAGCTTCAGGCCGGCCGGCAACCACGGTTGGGGGAGTCGGCTGTCGGCGGCCGGCCCGGAGGCGATCCAACCGCCGCCGAGCACGGTCGCCAGCTCCGGCGTCGGCCGGCGGACCACCGCGCAGGCGAAGAACGCCGCCGGGGTGGGCCGCCAGGCGCGGTACGCGTCGAACAGCGTCGGCCCGTACAGGCCCGATCCCGCGGTGACCTCGGTGACCGCGGGATCGGCGCTGGTCGCGGCCACGCTGCCGGTGCCGCCGCCGTTGACGAACTCCAGGTCGGCGTGCTCGCGTACCGCAGCCACCGCCGCGCCCCGGCGGGCCAGCAACTCGCGGTACGACCCGCGTTGGGCCAGCCTGATCGCTCCGGCCAGCAGCGTCTGCCCCGGCGGCGCGTCGCCCAGGCCGGCGATCTGCGCCTCGTACGACATCAATCCGACCAGCCGGAAGCCGGCGCGACCGGCCACGGCGGCGGCGAGCGCGCCGGCCGCCCGGGCGCTGTGCACCGGTGAGCGGCGGACACCGACGTGGACCCGCCCGCGCAGCGGTCGCCAGGAGGCGTCCAGGTCAAGGCAGAGCCGCAGCTCGGCGCGCTGCCCGGGGGCTCGGACGGCGTCGACGAGGTCGAGCTGCCCGGTGCTGTCGATCATGAGGGTGATCGCGGCGGCGAGTGTCGGGTCGGCCGCCAACTCGGCGAGCGCCGCCCGATCCACGCTCGGGTAGGCGACGAGCACGTCGTCGCTCACCCCGGCGCGCACCAGCCAGATCGCCTCGGGCAAGGTGAAAGCCATCACGCCGCGCCAGCCGGGTCGGCCGAGGGCTCGGCCGATCAGCTCCCGACTGCGGACCGACTTGCTGGCCAGTCGGAGTGGTTTGCCGGCGGCGCGGTCGGCCAGTGCGGCCGAATTCGCGTCGAATGCGGTGAGATCCACCACGGCGTAGGGCGGGTCGAGGTGCTCGGTCGCCCGTTCCAGGCGCTCGCGGAGTTTGTCGCTCTCGATGGCCACGTGTGCACGCTAACTGTCCGACGGTGAATGCGAAATACCCTCGCGTACGTCCGGGCTGCGGTCGGTGCCTCCGGCGGCCTAGGCTCAGCGAGCAGGAGAATGTCGCCGGTGGGGCGGCCCCCACCGGGTCTAGAGTGTTCCACCGGAGGAGCCCAGCGATGGGCCGGCACGTGGAGGTACGGCCATCGAAAGCCAGAACAGCGGCGAGTCGCGCGGCGTGTCGCGCTCGGGCGATCAGTCGAGCAACGCCGCCAACCAGCCCAGCGGTGGCCAGGTCGATCTGTCCGGTTACGCCGCGATCCGCTCGGTGCTGCGCATTCGGCCATTCCGGCGGCTTTGGATCGTGCTCGGCGCGGCCTCCTTCGGTGACTGGCTCGGCCTGCTGGCCACCTCCGTCTTCGCCGCCTCCCAGGTGCAGGGCAGCACCGCGCAGGGTGCGGTCTTCGGTGGTGTGATCGCCATCCGACTGCTCCCCGCCCTGGTGCTCGGCCCGGTGGCCGGCGTGCTCGCCGACCGGTTCGACCGCCGCTGGACGATGGTCATCTGCGACCTGCTCCGGTTCGTGCTCTTCGCCTCGATCCCGATGGTGGCGCTGGCCGGTGCCAGCGGCGGGATAGTGGTCCTGTGGGCGACCATCGCCACCTTCCTGATCGAGTCGATCACGCTGATCTGGATTCCGGCCAAGGAGGCCGCGGTCCCCAACCTGATCCCGCGCGCCCGGTTGGAAGCGGCCAACCAGCTCACGCTGATCACCACCTACGGCCTGACCCCGGTGCTCGCCGCAGCGATCAGCGCTGGCCTGGACCGCAGCGTCCGGGGCGTGACCGGCGGCAACTTCCCGGACTGGGCCGAGCCGGCGCAGTTGGCGCTCTGGTTCAACTCCCTGTCCCGGCTGGCCACCGCCCTGGTCGTCGCGTTCGGCATCAAGGAGATCAGCCAGGGGCAGACCGCAGAGGGCGACCGCCACGAGCAGAGCATGCTGCGCCAGTTCAAGGAGGGCTGGCAGTTCATCGGCCAGACCCCGCTGGTGCGCGGGCTGGTCCTCGGCATCCTCGGCGCGTTCGCCGGCGGCGGCATCGTCATCGGTACGGCGAAGTTCTTCGCCAGTTCGCTCGGCGCCGGCGACGCCGCGTTCTCGCTGCTCTTCGGTGCGATCTTCGTCGGCCTGGCGCTCGGCATCGGCCTCGGCCCGATGATCGTCAAGGAGATGTCCCGGCGCCGTTGGTTCGGCATGAGCATCGTGCTGGCCAGCGCCGCCGTGATGACCCTCGCCTTCGCCATCCACCTGTCCATGGCGATCGTCGGCGCGGTGCTGGTCGGCGCCGGCGCCGGCATGGCCTTCCTGGCCGGCACCACCCTGCTCGGCGGCGAGATCAAGGACGAGGTGCGCGGCCGGGTCTTCGCCGTGGTGCAGATCGGCACCCGACTGGTGCTGATCCTGGCCATCGCGCTGAGCAGCCTGCTCGCCGGTGTCGGTGGCTCGCGCAAGCTGGAGATCGCCGACCTGGGCATCTCCATCTCGTCGACCCGACTGCTGCTGCTCGCCGCCGGTGCCGCCGGCATCTTCGCCGGGATCAGCGCGTTCGGCCAGATGGACGACAAGAAGGGCGTCCCCGTCCTGGCTGACCTCTGGGGCTCGATCCGGGGCCGCCCGCTGATGCCCGCCGAGCCGTTCGTCTCCGCCGGGCTGTTCGTGGTGTTCGAAGGCGGCGAGGGTGCCGGCAAGTCCACCCAGCTCGCCGCGCTCGCCGAGCGGCTGCGCGGCCAGGGGCACGACGTCGTGGTCACCCGTGAGCCGGGGGCGACCGCGGTCGGCCAGCGGATCCGGTCGCTGGTGCTCGACACGTCCGGCGACGACGCGCCCTCCCCGCGTGCCGAGGCACTCCTGTACGCCGCCGACCGGGCGCACCACGTGGCCGCCGTGGTCCGGCCCGCGCTGGTCCGGGGCGGCGTGGTGATCAGTGACCGGTACGTCGACTCGTCCCTGGCGTACCAGGGTGCGGGGCGGACGCTCCCGGTCGACGAGGTCTCCTGGCTCTCCTCCTGGGCCACCGGTGGGCTCAAGCCCGACCTGGTGGTGCTGCTGGACGTCGAGCCGCGTACCGGCCTGTCCCGGGTCGTCTCCCGCAACGCGGGCACCGACCGGCTGGAGGCCGAGTCGGTCGCCTTCCACGAGCGGGTCCGGTACGCCTTCCTCGACCTCGCCGCCGCCGACCCGAAGCGCTATCTGGTGCTCGACGCGTCCCGGCCGGCCGACGAGATCACCGGGCTGGTGGTCCGGCGTGTGGAGGAGCTGCTCGGCAAGCCGGGCGGCATCGTGCACCCCCGCCCGGCGCAGGGTCCGGACACCTCGGTGCAGCCTGAGTTATCCGACGCGGAGCTGGTGACGATGGAGCACAAGACCTGATGCCGGACGTCTTCGCCGACCTGGTCGGCCAGGACGAGGCGGTGACCGAGCTGCGCCGGGCAGCCGCCGCTGCCGCCGCCGTGCTGCGTGCCGGCGCGGCCGACCGGGCACCCGCGCTGCTCGCCGCCGGCCCGGCCAGCGGTGCCGAGTCCGCGCTCGCGGCCGACGGTGCCGCGCCCGGCGCGGTGGACCCGTCCGCCGGGATGACGCACGCCTGGATCTTCACCGGCCCGCCCGGTTCCGGCCGCTCCGTCGCCGCGCGGGCCTTCGCCGCCGCCCTGCAGTGCGTGTACGGCACCGGCTGCGGCGACTGCCCCGGCTGCCGCACCACGCTGGGCGGCACCCACGCCGACGTCCGGCTGGTGGTGCCGGAAGGGCTCTCCATCGGCGTCGGCGAGATGCGTGCGCTGGTGCTCCGCGCGGCCAGCACCCCGTCCGGCGGGCGCTGGCAGGTGGTGGTCATCGAGGACGCCGACCGGCTCACCGAGGCCGCCGGCAACGCGCTGCTCAAGGCGATCGAGGAGCCTCCGCCGCGTACGGTCTTCCTGCTCTGCGCCCCGTCCACCCACCCGGACGACATCTCGGTGACCATCCGGTCGCGCTGCCGGGTCGTACCCCTGCGGCAGCCGCCGGCCACGGCGGTGGCCGAGGTTCTGGTCCGTCGGGACGGCATCGCGCCCGACGTGGCGCAGTGGGCGGCGGCAGCCGCGCAGGGTCATGTGGGTCGGGCCCGCCGGCTGGCCCGCGATCCGGAGGCCCGCAAGCGTCGTGAGGCGGTGCTCGCCGTACCGCGTCGGCTGACCGGCGTCGGCGCGGCGTTCGACGCGGCGTCCGCGCTGATCGAGGCGGCCGAGGCGGAGGCCGAGGCGTCGGTGTCCGAGGCCGACACGACCGAACGCAGCGCGTTGGAGCGGGCGCTCGGCGCGGGCGGCACCGGCCGGGGCGCTGCCGGGGCGATGCGCGGCGCAGCCGGGCAGCTCAAGGAGTTGGAGAAGCGGCAGAAGTCGCGAGCCACCCGGGCCCAGCGGGACGCACTGGACCGGGCGTTGGTCGACCTGGCCGGCTTCTACCGGGACGCGCTCACCATGGCGCTGCGCGCGCCGGTCGACCCCGTGCACACCGACACCGCCGCGCTGGCCGGCGCGGGGGCCCAGAAGTGGGACGCCGAGGGGTCGCTGCGCCGGCTGGAGGCCGTGCTCGCCTGCCGGGCGGCGATCGAGGCGAACGTCAAGCCACGGATCGCGGTCGAGGCCATGATGCTCGCCCTCTGGAAGGGCTGAAACCGCAGCCCTCCGGCCGTGGTCCCGCCTCGGTGGATCGTCATCCACAGGGCATCGACACGCGCGATTGCTGTGCGGTACGGTCCGGTGTGCCGTGGTGACGGTCGCAGCACGCTCAGTGAGGACCACCCGGGAGGAGTCGCCGATGCCGCGGGAGATCGACGAAGCCTGGATCGAGGAGGCGGTGCGGCGCTACCGCCGCATCGAATCGCTCCAGGCCGAGTTCGACCAGGCGGTGTCGACCGTCGAGGTCACCGTCCGCTCGCCGGACGGGCTGGTCGAGGTGGTGGTCACCGCCGGCGGTCGCATCACCGACGTCCGATTCCTCGGGCCACTGCACGCCCGCAGCCCACGGGACGTGGCCGGCTCCGTGCAGGCCGCGGTCACCGCGGCGGCCGATGCCGCCGAGTGGGCCCGCGAGAAGCTGCACAACGAGACGTTCGCCGCCTACCGACCGCTCGCGGGGGCCTGAGATGGAGGCACTGCGCGCTCTCTCCGCACGCCTGGACGAGGCGAGCGCCACGCTGACCGCCCTGTCCCACCGGGTCACCGCCAGCGACCCGGCCCAGGCGGCCTTCGGCGTGGACGCCCCCGGCCGACCCGGCGAGATCGGCCGTGCGCTGCACCGGCAGTGGGCCGCCGCCACCGACGACCGGGCTCGCGAGGCGCGGGCTGCGGCCCACCGGCTGGCCGCCGCCGCCTCGGCGGTCCGCGAGGCCGCCGACCGTTACGGCGACGTCGACCGGGCCGCCCGACGCCGCATCACCGGGGAGCGGTGATGGACCCGCTGGACCGGCTCGCCGACCCCGGCCTCGACCTGCTGCGCCGAGTGGACGCGTTGCTCGCCGCCGGTGTTCCTGAGGGGCACCGGGTCTGGCCGCTGCTGCGCCGGATGCAGGTGCTGCCGGGCGACGCCGTCTGCGGCTTCCTCGACCTCCACCCGGCGCCGCTCACCGGCGCCGGGCACGCGGTGCGCCGGCTGGTCCGGGGGTACGACGACGTCAGCGCCGCGCTCACCGACCCGGTGCTCTGGTCCGGCCCGGCCGCCTCGGCGTACGGGCAGGAACGCGCGGCGCTGCTGCGCCACCTCGACGAAGGCCCGGAGAGCCTGGTCGGGCGACTGGAGTCCACCGCCGGATACGCCGACGCGCTCGCCGACTGGGTGGAGGGCAGCCGCCTCGCCCTGGCCCGCACGTTGGCCGATGTGCTGCGCTCGGCCGAGGCGGTCGCCGTGGTGGCCGCCACCGCGGCTGGTCCACCGCATCGGTTCGAGCCGGTCGGGCCGGGCGTGGCCGACGCGGCCGAGATCGCCGCGCGGGTGCTGGCGGTGCTCTGCGTCGCGTACGACGGTGTCGAGACGTTGCTGCGCCAGTGGGCGCCGAGCCTGGCCGAGTCCACCTGGCGGCCGGCGGTGGACGGCCGCCCTCGCTACGACGAGCCCACCCGGGTCGGCTGGTAGTCGGTCGCCGTTACCCCGGACAGACCACGGGCGCCCGGCGCGAGCCGGCGACGCCTGGTCTTTTCCCTGCACCCCCGCAGGTCGACGGCCATGGATGGAAGCACGGCGTAGTCGTCCGGCGACGGCCGGAGCGCGGCACTGCCGTGGTCCGTCGTAGGGTGGGGGGATGGGCATGCTCTGCGCGGTCAGCTTCAACCGGTACGGGCGCCTCTACTACCTCGACCCGGGTGAGTTGCGCCCACAGGTGGGCGACAAGGTGCTGGTGCCGACCGACGACGGGCCCGAGGTGGCCGAGTGCGTCTGGGCCGCGCAGTGGGTGACCGAGGAGACCGACGGCTTCCCCCGGCTGGTGGGGCTGGCCGGTGACGACGACCTGAGCCGGGACGAGGCGCTGCGTCGGCGTAAGGCCGAGGCCAAGGTTGCGGCGAAGCGGTTGATCCGGGCGCACGGCCTGCCGATGAAGGTGGTGGCCGTCGACCATGTGCTCACCTCCGCCGACGGCGGCGGCGAACGCAGCACCGTCTACTTCACTGCCCCGCACCGGGTGGACTTCCGATCGCTGGTCCGGGACCTGGGCGCCACCCTGCACTGCCGGGTCGAGCTGCGGCAGCTCTCCGCTCGGGATTCCGCTCGGGTGCAGGGCGGCATCGGCTCGTGTGGGCGGGACCTGTGCTGCGCCACGTTCCTCAACGACTTCGAGCCGGTGACCATCCGGATGGCCAAGGACCAGGACCTGCCGCTGAACCCGCTGCGCATCTCGGGCGCGTGCGGCCGGTTGATGTGCTGCCTGAAATACGAGCACCCCCTGTACGCCCGATTTGCCGAGTCTGCGCCGGCCATCGGCAGTCGGGTGACGACGCCCGAGGGTGATGGCCGAGTGGTAGGACACAGCGTCCCGAAGGACTCGGTGACCGTGCGCCTGGACGCCGACGGCTCCCGCTGCTCCTGCTCCCGCGCCTCCGTCTGCGCCCCCCGCCAAGCCCACGACGAGCACTACACCCCCTAACCCCCCCCGGGCCGCCCCGCCCCCCACGCGGGGTTGATCATGAAGTTATTGCCCGTCGCCTCGGCGGGTCGTAGCAATAACTTCATGATCGACGAGGGTGATGGGGGGTTCGGCCAGGCGGGGGGTCAGGGGGGTTTTTGGGGTCAGCCAGCTGGCCGTGGGGGACTGGTCGGGGTTTACCTGCCAGTCGCGGGAAACCCGGTCCACCCCGATCGGGTAGATGGTCAGCGTGCCGTCCGGGTCGATGCGCAGCCGGAGGAACGACTTGGAGTCCTCGATGCCCTGCCCGGCGAACAGTTCGTTGACGTTCACCCCGAACGACCCCGCCACCAGCAGGTACGCCGCCACCAGTTGACTGGACAGCAGGCCGATCACCGGGCCGTACAGCACCACCGCGGCGACCGCCGGCAGAGGCCACGGCCAGTCGTAGAACGGCAGCGCCAGCCAGGCCCAGGTGCCGGCCGCGGCCAGCGCCACGTGCGCCACGCCGTGGCTGACGCCGAGGATCCAGTGCCGTACGTGCCGCTTGCCGCTCGCGTTGGGTGGCTGGGCGAACAGGACCGCCGCCACCACAGTGACCAGCACCATCGCCACCAGCGGAACGCTGAACAGCCGCTGCCCGGTGGCGTCGGCCCAGTTCGCGGCAGCGCCGGCCATGGCCAGCATCAGCAACGTGTGCAGGGTGCCGAGCAGGGTGGTGAAACCCGGATTGCGGAACGGCAGCCGGGCGAAGATGCCCCAGCCGTAGCGGCGGGAGCGGGCCGCGTCCGGATAGCGGGCCACCAGGTCGTACCGGCGGGCGCGGCTGGCCTTTCGCGCCAACGTGTCGCGCGGCGGCACCTCGATGCGCTCCGGCAACTTGTGGGTGGGGTACAGGTACGCCCCGCCGCCGCCGCAGGTGATCAGCTGCCGATCCGTCCCCGTGTAGCGGGCGTAGTGGTGCAGGTCGCCGGAGAGCAGCAACCGGACCTTCGCCCCGGTCGGGTCGATGATCGTCCGGATGAAGTAGTCGATCGAGTCGTACGCCGTCGGATGGTCGGCGGCCTTGACCCAGGTCGGCGCCGGCGCCGCGATGATCACCTTCGACTCCGGGCCGAGCCGCCGGGCCACCTCGTCGAAGTACGTAAGCTGCGGGTCGTCCAGGTACGAGCCGGACTGGTCGTCCACGCCGAGCAGCCACCAGCCCGCCGGCAACTCCACCGCGAAGTACGACCGCGACTGCCCGGTGCCCCAACCGCCGAAGTTCCGGTCCCGGGACCGGACGAACAACCGCAGGAACGCCGTCAGCCCGTCGTACCAGTCGTGGTTGCCGGGCACCGCGAAGAGCGTCGGCCGCTCCGACGGAGTGCCCGGCAGCGCCGCCTGGTAGGGGCCTTTGCACCGGTTCTCGTACTCCGCATAGGCCGCCGACGGGTACACCTGGTCGCCGCCCATCACCAGGGTCTGCGCCCGGGGCAGCCGATGCCCGTCCACGGTCAGTTCCGGTTGTGCCAGCAGGTACGCCACGGAGTAGGTGGCGTTGAAGCCGTCGCCCAGGTCGGCCACGTAGTCGAGCCAGAGCCCGCCATCCGGCCCGACCTGGCGGAAGATGCCGTCGTCGAACGCGTTCTGCAACTCACGCTTGTCCAGGTACGCCCCGAACAGCATCGCCAGCAGCGTCCGGAGGCCCGTGCTGATCAGCAGGAACGGGGCCAGCCACGGCACCGGCTTGCGCGGGGTGAAGCCCAGTTCAAGCGGGTCGGTGGAGCGCGGCCGGTGGGCGACCCGCTCCTTGGCCGGTACGGCATCGGGGCGGGCGTCCGTCGGATCGGGGGTGCGAGGGGTGTGATCGTCGCTCACCCGCCGCAGCCTAGTGCCGCTCCCGATGATCCGCTGTCCGGTAAACGTCTAGATGGCATCCGTTGTCCGGTTAGTGGCAGTGAGCGGAGCGGGGGTATCCCGTTCGGTCCACGGCCGGGGGTGCCGTACACTTGCTGATCGTTGCCGCCTTAGCTCAGTCGGCTAGAGCGACGCACTCGTAATGCGTAGGTCGACGGTTCGATTCCGTCAGGCGGCTCCACTGAAAGGCCCAGGTCACCGGCTTGATCGCCGATCATGACCTGGGCCTTTTGCTTACCGTCGCGAGGTCGAGCAGCCAAGCGAGCAGCCAACCTACTCACCGGACCACAGCGCGCCCTCCAGCCGTGCCGCAGCTTCCCGAGCCACCTCAGGGGCCACGTGGGCGTAGATGTTGAGAGTGACGCTGATCTGAGAGTGACCGAGGATCTCCATGACCACGCGGGCGGGCACGCCCTGGGCGAGAAGGACGCTGGCTGCCGTGTGCCGCAGGTCGTGAAGACGAACCTGCCGTAGGCCGGCCCGCCGGATGATTTCCCGGAACGACCGGTAGTCGTTACGCGGGTGGATGGGTGTGCCGACGGACGTGGCAAAGACCAAACCTGGGTCAGCCCAGTTGTCGACGTCGAACCGTTCCGCTGCCTGGTGTTCCTGGTGGCGGCGAAGTGCCGTGAGCACCGTGGGTGGCAGCGGAAGAGTTCGGCGAGACCGGGCAGTCTTGGTTTCCACGAAGACCAGAGCGCCCGTGTCAGGGTCACGCTGTAGCTGTCCTCGCACGCGGAGCGTTCCAGCGGTGAGGTCGATGTCATCCCACCGCAGTCCCAAGACCTCGCCTTGGCGGAGCCCGAGCGCGATCCCGATGAGCCAGCGAGCTTCCAGGGCGGAGGCCTTTCTGTACGTCTTCAAGGCGGCCCTGAACGGGCCGCACGCGCCGCCGCCTGGGCGCGCGCCGGCCGCTGCCGCTGTCGCTCTGCGGCCGTCACGCCTGATGCCCGGCGGCTGGCGCGGAGAGCGGAAAACCCTGAGGGCCGCCGCAGAAGGGACAGGATTTTGACCGGTGCGTGGTGGGCCGGCAGCCGGCCGGGCCGCGCGGCCAACCCGCGCGGCGTAGGAGAGCGCACGCCAGCCGCGTCGGCGAGCTGGCGGCGGGTGACGGGGCTGCGGTTAGTGCGCCTCCGGCGGGGGCGCTCCGGCTCCAGGATGGCCGAAGCTGCGTCGGCGAGTTGCGGTCCGTGGGTGGTTGCGGTAGGCCATCCCGCCTGCCATCAACCCGGGCGAGCCGAGCAGACCACCGCCCGACCCGCCAGCGTCCGTACGAACCGTCAAGGTCCGCTTGACGTGGCGGGCCGGGCGGCGGCCCGCTCCCCAAGAGGGCGGGTCGATGGCAGACGGGATGAAAGATGGCCAAGGTGTGTTGGCCTATCCGTCATTCGACTAGCGACCAGGACTATCGTGAAGTAGGCGGCGAACAGTCGCCCCTAGAGCCGCAGCCATACGAACCGGGACTGCATTTCCTATTTGCCGTTCGATCGAGCCAAAGTTGCCCTTGAACGTGTAGGTCGGCGGAAACGTTTGAAAAGCTGCCGCCTCGCGGAGCGTGAGGCCCCGATGCTCGGTTGGATGAATGAATGAGCCACATGCCGGAGTCGCGCACCTGGTAGTCATTGTCGGCGCGGGCTCGTCCATACGTACCCGACCATAGGAGGCCGTTGCGTTCCTAACGCGTAGGTTTTCATGGCAAGCCAACCGATGTTCCGGCGGCAGATCGAAACGATTGCCTCCAACAGGGACGGCTTTGATGCGGGCGAGGACCTTTGCCGAGTGAACGCGGTGCCTGTCAAGGTCGCCGCCTGCTTGCAGCGTGGCGGAAAGCTGCTCTAAGGCGGTCCGGACCGTCGTGGGCTTCTCCACGAACCACTCTCCGAGCAGATCAGAGAGCGCGTCGGGGAGAGGCTTACGTCGGCCCCGAATCGCCAGCATAATCAATCGCCGTCTCCGCTGGGGCACTCCGACCCAAGCAGCATCAAGACGGAAGGTCTTGATCTGATAACCAAGCTTGCGTAGGGCCATCTGAACGCGACTGAAACGCGCGTCTTTCTCAAGCCCTGGCACGTTCTCAAGTAGCACTGCGGAAGGCTTAAAGGCTCGGACGAAGCGAATCACATCGAGGACTAGGTCGTTGCGGTCGCTCGCTTCAGCCGAATCGCCGCCGGGACCCAGCGACGAGAATCCTTGACAGGGCGGACAAGCTTTCAGAAGCGTCAGCTCCCCCGCATCTAGACCCAACTCTCGGAGCATGCCGGCGGCGGTGAGCAACCGAATATCGCGGTCCCAAAGCTTGACATCAGGATGATTGGCTCTATAAGAAGCAGCGGCATCGGAGTCAATCTCCACAGCCCCGATGACGTCAAACCCTGCCACCCGAAGTCCCTCAGTGGCGCCCCCGGCGCCGGCGAACAAGTCGACGCATGTTAGGCGGGTCACGGCCGGGATGCTACCTGATCAAGGGAGTGCCGTGTACCCCACGCGCCGTAGTGGACAGTGCACAGCGGGGTAGCGGGCTCGCTCCTGATCGGACAGGATGCAGGTTCTAACGGCGAGGAGGTCCAGTGGACGAGACCTATCAACCTGGGGGACACGACCGCGCAGGCGGACCTCTGCAACCGGGCGATGCCATGGGAGCTCAAGGTGGCCGGCAGGTGCCAGCTGCGCGCTCGGCGGCTGACCAGGCACCCGCAGCACCCAAGTACACCATGAAGATCAGCCGGCTTACGATCGATAAGCTTGGCATCAAGCTCTACGACCGAGTCACGGCGGTTCTTGCTGAACTCATCGCGAACTCCTACGACGCGGATGCAGAAACGGTAACCATCACCCTGCCTTGGGGAACGCTACTTGCCCGTTCTGGCAAGTCCGGTCCGGGTGATCACATCAAACCCGCCGAAGACGGCGACGGGCCGCAGAGGGCGACCGAAGTAGCAGACCCGCAAGGCTCGCTGCTCAGCAGCGATGAGGCCGGTGGAGTCGATGGGCACGGGCAAGGGCACGAAATCCTAATTGTGGATGACGGCCATGGGATGACTTCGGAGGAGCTGAATAGGCACTATCTCTCAGTTGGCGCAGACCGGAGGAAGCGAACGGGTAGCGACAAGTCCCGCGACCGTCATCGGCCCGTGATGGGCCGCAAGGGTATTGGCAAGCTTGCTCCGTTTGGAATTTGCGAGACTGTTGAGGTGATCACCGCCGGAGGCGATAAAACCCCTCAAGGCTATAGGGTGTCACATATCGTTATGCGTTTGTCGGAAATGCTTGCCGACACGGATGACGAATACAACCCGGAACCGGGTGGACTTGATGGAACCTTCTTTAAGGATCCGGGTACGACCGTTAAGCTTAGAGATTTCTTCAGGAAGCGTGTTCCCAGTCGCGACGAGCTTGATAGGCAGCTTTCGGCTCGCTTCGGCCTCAGCCGCACTGACTGGATGGTCAGAGTCGTCAACTCGCTCCAGGAGGAGCAATCCTTCGAGCTAGGCACGTTGAAGATTGATTTTATGGACGATACCTATACGGACGTCTCTGATCTGCCGGTGAAGTATGAAGAAAACTTCCTTCCCGTCACGGGCTTTGTGGCTTACTCGAAAAAGCCGTATAAGGACCCGGCAATGGCGGGCGTTCGTATTTATGCCCGAGGGAAGATCGTCGCGCAGACGCGCGATTTCGATATCGGCGCGGGCTTCACTGGCGAATACACCCTTAGGTCATACCTTGTAGGTGAAATTCATGCCGAATGGCTGGACCAAGAAGACGACCTAGTGCGGTCTGACCGGCAGGACATCATCTGGCATTCGGATCAAGGCGAGGCGCTGCGGATCTGGGGACAGAAGGTGATTAAGACTCTCGCTAAGCGTGGCGCTGAAGCGATGAAGAAAGAACGGTGGGCCGAATTTGAAAAGAAATCTGATCTGAAGAAGCGGCTTGACCAAGCAGCGCCGAACGAACCGGAGCTGAAACACTCCGTGACCGAGGCGGCAAAGCTGCTCGTGAAGGATATCGATCCGGAAGCTCTGCAAGACCAAGACCATGTCGACCGGCTAACTGACCTTGCCTTCTCGATTGGCCCACACCAGACGCTCCTTGGAACCCTTAGGGAAGTTTCCGAAACAACAGCAACGACGGTTGACGCGGTCATGGCGCTTTTCCAAAGGGCTCGTCTAGTTGAGATGTACTCCCTCGGCCAGGTGGCTGAGGAGCGACTCGACGTGATTACGAAGTTGGAAGAATTGGTTGCCAACGGCAGAACGCTTGAGAGGCCGCTGCAAGAGCTGATCGAGCAGGCACCTTGGTTGTTGGCCCCAGAGTGGACGCCCCTCGGGATGAATGAGTCGCTGAAGCGAGTGCGGGCGAGCTTTGAGATTTGGTATGAGAAGGTATTCCGAAAGTCGGTCGTTACGTCTGCCATCGACAATGAGCGGAAAGAGCCTGACTTCGTTATGCTCAACGACGCCGGAGTTCTCTGGATCGTTGAGATCAAGCGCCTTGAGTACCACTTAACGGACGAAGAGTATCAACGCGGATTCGGCTACCTTGCTGCGCTAACGAAATTCCTTGACGATAACAAGGAGCTTGGCGACCAGTTCCCCATCCGACGGCTGACGTTTGTCTCGGACTACATTGATAGACTCAGTCCAGTATCGCTTTCGTCTCTAAATTCGGATCCTCGCGTGTCTCACCGGACCTGGCACGAACTCCTAGACTTCACGAAGCGCGCGCACCGAGACTTCCTAGAAAGGGTAGAGGCTTCCGGTGTCAGCCTCCGGGCAGGCGAAGTTCCCCTTGATGATGACGCCCTATTCGATGATCCGCACACACTGAATTAGTGGATGTCGATATAGCCGTCGACAACCGACGTGATGAGGGTTGGTTGCGTTGTTTAGTGGCAGTTGGGCGGTGCTTGAGCGAACAGGACGGTACCTGCTGACATTCACCAGCTGAGGAGAGCAGGTTCCCCCAGCGGGGCGGCCTGGCTCTCTACGAGGAACGGCTGTCGACAGCAACGCTGACAGCAACCGCGTCGGACGGCTGCACCCTAACGGGTGCCGGCATGGACGAAGCGCCGAGCGTGCAGCCGCTTCCGGACGTGCGCGGACGTGATGCACAGAGCTTGTAAGCGAGGCGTCGCAGTCGACCTGTCTGCCTGCACATGGGTTTGACAAGCATCGCTACCTTCCTAGCCGAGGGAGCGAAGGGCCAGGTGGCGATGACTCAAGTAGTTACCGCACTAACGACTGTCGTCGCGGTGCTTGCAGGATCAGCGGCTACGTACCTCGTTGGCAGGCTAGCGGATCGAGACAGGTTTGCCAGAGAGCTTAGGGTTCGCTGGGATCAGCGCCGGCTTGATGCCTGTCTGTCCTACGTCTTGGCAGCGAAGCTGGCGGGTACCGTCGCCATCCAGGTTCATCAACCCCGCATCGATGGTGCGCCCGAGACCGATCTTGCCGGATTGCTTCAGCAGCTAGGAGAGGCTGAGGGGCGCCGAGCCGAGGCGTTCGAGGCGTTACCCCTGCTCGCAGACGGCGACACCATCGAAGCCGCCCACGAGCTGAACCGCGCTACGTGGCAGCTTGCGCAAACCGCCCGGCAAGGCATGAAGCTGGATGAACAGGTTTGGCAGGGCCAGGCCGACAAGTGGGTAACTGCCCTGAACAACTTCCACTCCGCGGCTCGGGCCGGGCTGAACGTCCCGGGACGCTTCTCCAGACGAGACATCGCTGCATTGGTGATATCGCGCCCCGAGCGAGCAGCCGTGTAGGAGGCGGCAGGCGCGGGTGGATCCCGTTAAGCAGCCAAGCGAGCAGCCAAACCAGCGAACATGAGCGGACGATCGTGGACCGGGACGCCAAGGTGCGCAGGAGTACCAGGCGGTGGACCAGCGCCAGGCAACCGACTCGTAATGCGTAGGTCGACGGTTCGATTCCGTCAGGCGGCTCGGTACAGAAGCCCAGGTCATAGACCTGGGCTTCGCCGTTTCCCGGGCTCCGGCGCTGACCGGATGCCACAAACTCCGGCATCGTTATCTCACGCCGCGCACGCGATAGTCGTCGAGCGGATCGGCGCCATCCACGGCCGCGACATTGCCACGTACGGCCGGCCGGCAGGGCGGTCTGCCGGGGTGTGACACACCCTGGTTGACGGCCGCCGGACCTTGGAAGGTGGATTCATGGAATCCACAAACAAGGTCGTGCTGGTGACCGGCGCGAGCAGCGGAATCGGCGAGGCGGTCGCGCTGCGCCTGGCCCGCGAGGGACATCACGTGGTCGCGGGCGCCCGGCGGCGAGATCGGCTTGCCGCGCTCGCCGAACACCACGACAACATCCGGGTACGACGGCTCGACGTGACCGACCGTGGCGACGTCGCGGCGTTCGTCGACAGTGCGGTCGCCGAGTTCGGGCGGGTCGACGTGATTGTCAACAACGCGGGTCTGATGCCGTTGTCCCGGCTCGATGCCTTGCTGGTGGATGAGTGGGACCAGATGCTGGATGTCAACGTGCGGGGCCTGCTGCACGGCATCGCCGCCGTCCTACCGGTCTTCCAGCGGCAGGGCAGCGGTCACCTGATCACCGTCGCCTCCGTCGGCGCCCACGAGGTGGTGCCGACCTCCGCGGTGTACTCGGCGACGAAGTTCGCGGCGTGGGCGATCACCGAGGGTCTACGTCTGGAGGCTGACCCGAGCCTGCGGGTCACCACGATCACGCCCGGCGTCGTCGAGTCCGAGTTGGCCGAGTCGATCACCGATCCGGTCGCCCGTGCGGCCATGAAGGAGTACCGCAAGAACTCGATTCCGCCGGATGCCATCGCGCGGGCCATCTCGTTCGCCATCGAACAGCCGGCGGACGTCGACGTCAACGAGATCATCATCCGTCCGACCCGGCAGCGAGGCTGACATGTCCGGTATCGATCAACGCAAGGCGGTTGCCACCTTCTTCGCTACGGCGGCGCTCACCGCCTGCGGGACGGAGACACCGTCCGCGCCACTACCCGCGCAGGCAACGGCGCGGCCCTCGACCACCGAAACCACCACCCACGGGTACGTCGGGATGTGGGTCACCGCCGACAACCAGATCCGGCAGGAGTTGCTGGCCAACGGGCGATACAACGAGGCACGTGGTCAGCGGGACAGCGCCTACACCGGCCGGTACGAGGTGACCGGCGACCACATCGACTATTGGGATGACACCGGTTTCACCGCCGACGGCCGTTTCGAGGGCGATGTCCTGCACCACGGCGGCTACCTGTTCTATCGCGAGGGCAGCGCGGCCCACCGACAGGCTGTTGCTGCGCGCGGATCCGCCGGGCCCTCCTCCTCGTAGGCCGGGAGCGGCGGCCCGGCTCCACGCGGACGCGCCCTCGCCGGTTCCGCTGGTCGATCACACCGTTTCGGTGGTCCGCACCTCGTTCGCATCGCGGGCCGACGCCGCGTTCCGTCGCCTCGCGAACACGATGAACCCCGCCAGCAGGACTACGAGCCACATCGGCACCAGCACGGGAGCCAGTGCCGGCCAGATGGGCCACACCGGCTCGGCGAGGCCGTCCGTGAGGTCCGACCAGGTGAGGGCGACGCCCGGGAAGAGGCCGACTGCCACGAGCGCGACGACCAGGATGGGTACGGGCCGCCGTCGCCGCACCCCCAGCCAGAACAGGGCGGCGCCGGCGGCGGCGCCGAGGAGTGTGCCAGCGACCGTGGTGGCGAGGTACCCGTCCGGCGCGGACGGTGCGATGCTCAGCCTCGACCCGTTGGTCCCGTGGGTCAGCGTGGCCGTCAATCCGTCCCGTGTGATTCGCAAGCCGTCACACGGGGCGTTCGGTAAACGACTGAGGCCCTGCCATCCCCGCGCCGCCGCGTTGTGCCGCAGTTGGTCGGAGAGCGGGCAGTTGGCGCGGTCGCCGTACTGGAACTCCGCGTGAATGGAGCCGAAGTCGTCATCCGCCAGGAAGGTGCCGTACCGATAGCCGCGTGCGATCATCACCCCGCCGGTCACCTCCGCGTCAGGGAGCAGTTCGGCCGCGATGCTCTCCGTCTGGTCATGGCTGAGTGGTATGGCGCCGCGTCCGCCGTACCAGGAGCCGGCGCTCAGGCCGACCGTGCCCAGCAGCACCGCGCCGAGCAGTAGTACCGCGACGCCCCGCAGCCGAGGACCCACCGACCCACCCCCTGTGAAAGTGCGGCACGGCGCAGGCCCCCGGTGCTCGGCGACCCGGCCGTGCACCGGTCGAGGGCGACCGCGCCACGCTGGTGGCCGCTCAGTCTAGGGAGAACTCGCTACCCCCGATGCCCCGCATCACGTCGGGCGGCAGCAGCCGCACGCGTACCCCGTCGCGCGCGTTCGGCCTGGCCTTTCGGGACCTGCCGGAGGCGGGCGGTCCGTCACGGGTCGCGGCGCGCGAACACGATCCCGCCGAGCCGGCTCTCGGGCGAGACGAGGGTCGTCTGCGCCTCGACCGTGAAGCCGCCGCCGTGCAGCCAGGCCGCCATCTGGGCTGGCTGACGGCGGTGCACGTGGACGTTCATCGGGTGGCCGCCGTACCCCTGCGTCTTGAGGGTGGTCTCGTCGCCCACGTGGAAGCCGAGCAGCAGCGGGCCGCCGGGACGCAGCGCCCGCCGGAAGTGCGCCAGGACCGCGCCGATCTGGTCGTCGGGGATGTGGATCAGCGAATACCAGGCCAGCAGGCCGGCGACCGAGCCCTCGGCCAGCGGGAGGTCGGTCATGGAGCCCACCTCGAACCGCAGGCCGGGATGATCGCGCCGGGCCACGTCGATCATCGCCGGTGAGAGGTCGATGCCGAAGGCGTCGATGCCGAGCCCGTGCAGGTGCGCGGTGATGCGCCCCGATCCGCAGCCGACGTCCGCGACCGCTCCGTCACCGGCTGCCCGGACGAGGTCAGCGAACAGGGCGAAGGCCGCCCGTTCGTAGGGCGCTTCGGCCAGGAGGCCGCGCAGCAGGTCCGCGTAACTGTCGGCGACCGTGTCGTAGGAGGTGCGGGTGTCCGCCAGCCAGCCGTCCTCGCTCATGACGGCCACGCTAGACCGACGGCCACGCTAGACCGACGACCGGTGGCGCGGCGTCCGGTCCGACCCGGGCCCGCGCCGATGAGTTCGTGTCTCCGACAACGTCCATCCTGGAGAGACCATCCACCGGAGATCCTGGAGCCGATTCCATGACGTACGCCCCCGTGACCGTCAGCCTGCCCATCGCCGATCGTGTGACCGCACACCGCTTCTACTCCGACGGCCTCGGCCTGGAGGCGGTGGGGGAGTTGGCCGACGACGGTCTGCCGGAGCCATTGCAGTTCGTGGTCAACGACGGGTTGCGGCTGATGCTCATCCCGACCGGCGGCTTCGGCTGGGTGATCGGCCCACACGAGGTCGCCACGCGGGGTCAGAGTGAGTGCGTGCTCAGCCTCGGCGTCGCCTCTCCCGCTGACGCGGACGCGATCGTCGAGCGGGCCCGCGCCGCCGGCGCCGAGGTGCTCACCGAGCCAACAGCACAGCCCTGGGGGTACGCGGGGGCGTTCGCCGACCCGGACGGTCACCTGTGGATGGTGTCCGCTGAGTAGCGGCCAGACCCGGCAGGACTGTCGGTGGTGCCGGATACGGTCCGGTCGTGACAGTGACCACCGATGCCACCGGCATGTTGCCCACCGCCGCCGACGAGGCCCGACTGTGGGCGCTCATCGAGTCGGCGTGGGCCGGGCTCGACGCGGAGGCGCTGGCGCTGCGCCGGGCCCTCGTCGAGCGTGATCCCGACAGCGACGATGACGATGCGCGGTTCTACGCGATCGACGACTGGCTGGCCCCGTTCATCGCCCGCCTCGGCGCGCTCAGCGACGAGTTGTCCGCGCAGGAGTTGACCGACCTCGACCGGGTGGTGGAGCGCAAGCTCTACGACATCGACCGGGAGGACATCCACGAGGTGACCGACGGCTCGGACGACGGCTTCCTCTACTGCCGGGGCTTCATCGTCGCCCTCGGCCGGGCCTACTACGAGGCCGTCCGCGCCAACCCTGCTCTCGCTCTGGAGGACGCCGACTGCGAGGACATGTGCTATTTCTTCGCCCACCTGCACAACGACCGGTTCGGCGGTTGGCCGCAGACCGGCTCCGGCATCTCCCGGGAGTCGTTCGGCAACCCCACCGGCTGGTCGACCTGACGGCACGACGGCTGTCAAGACGCGGGGGCTGCCCAGGGCAGCGCGGGTGCCACCCCGGGCGCCCGCGTCAGGAGTAGATCGTCTTGGCGTACTCCGGGCCGTAGTGTTGTTCCAGCTCTTCCAGGCTCTCCACGGGTGCCTCGACCTCTTTGATGAGGCGCGCCCGGGCCGGCAACACGTCGGGCTGCCAGGTCTCCGGCTGCCACAGCGACGACCGCAGGAACGCCTTCGCGCAGTGGTAGAAGATCTGCTCGACCTCCACCACCACCGCGAGCACCGGCCGGTGCCCCTTGACCACCATGTCGTCGAACCAGGGTGCGTCCCGCACCAGCCGGGCCCGACCGTTGATCCGCAGCGTGTCGGTCCGCCCGGGGATCATGAAGATCAGCCCGACGTGCGGGTTGTCCAGGATGTTGCGGTAGCCGTCCGCGCGCTTGTTGCCCGGCCGCTCCGGCAGCGCGATGGTGGTGTCGTCCAACACCAGCGCGAAGCCGGCCGGGTCGCCCTTGGGCGACACATCGCAGCTGCCGTCCGCGCCGGCCGTGGCGATCAGGCAGAACGGCGCGGCGGCGAGCCACTGCCGGTCCCGTTCGTGCAGGCGGGCGCGATCCTTGTTGGCGGCCCGGGGGTGCGGCTCCCCGAGCAGCTCGCGTAACTCCTCGTGCGACGTGATCTCCACCGTCACGTGATCCTCTCCCAACCGTTTACCTGGGTGACGGACGCCACCATCGCCAAGCCTAGGCCGCGTGACCAGCGCGAGGTTTGTCCCCGCTCGCGCGGGGTAGGGCCTCACCCGACGCGCCCGCCGCACGCACCGTCCGCAGCACGCCGACCAGTGGAGGCCGGGATATGGAGAGCCGACTCAAGGTGCTGGGTCACCCAGTCCATCCGATGCTGGTCATGTTCCCGGTCGCGCTGCTGGTCACCGCGGTGCTCTTCGACGTGATCGACGCGGTCGGTGGGCCCGACTTCCTCGGCGAGGTCGCGTACTGGAACATCACCGTCGGCCTCATCGGCGGCCTGCTCGCCGCGGCGGCCGGCTCGTTTGACCTGCTGGCGATTCCGACGGGCACCCGCGCCAAGCGGGTGGGCCTGCTGCACGCCGGCGCCAACCTCGCGGTGATCCTGCTCTTCGCGGCCGTCTGGGCGGTGCGGCTCAACGCCGATTCCCGGGCGGCCGGTGGCGCGCTGATCGCCATCGAGGTGGTCGCTGTGGCGATCCTCGGGTGCAGCGCCTGGCTCGGCGGGGAACTGGTCGACCGGCTCGGTGTGGGCGTCGACCGTGACGCGAATCTGGACGCGCCCAGCTCACTGCGGCCTTCGACGACCTCCCATCGGGTCGGTGAGGGGCGATGAGTGAGCAGCCCGGCGGTTTCAGCCGTGGATGGCGGAGCCGGCAGCAGGGCTGGGACCCGATGGGTGAGCTGCAGTCGCTGCGCGCCGAGCTGAGTCGGCTGGTCGGCGGTCGGGCTGGGGCGTCCGACGTCGAGCTGACCGAGACCTCCGACGGCTGGGAGGTCGTTGTCCGGTTGCCCGGGGTGGCGCCGGAGGAGGTGGCGGTCGAGTTGGACGACCGGGAGCTGTGCGTGCGAGCCCGCTCCGAGGCGGAGGTCAACGCCGACCAGGGCATCCCGGGCGGTTTCGAGACGCGTGGCTTCGAGTACCGCGTCGACCTGCCGTCCCGGGTCGACCCGGACGGCATCGACGCGGTGATGGATCACGGGTTGCTGCGGGTCCGCCTGCCTCGGGCGGCCCGGCCCACGCCGCGCACCATCACCGTCGGCCGCACCGGGCCGCGCTCCACCGTCCTGTCCGGTGGCACGCCGATGCCGGGCGATCCCGCCGCGGACCGGGAGCTGCACCACCCGGACACCGTCGGCGAGATCGACCGGCCGTAGCGGTCAGCGTGGTCACCCCGTCCCTGCTCGGCCTGACGGCGGGGCTGGTCCCCGACGTGCGGCGGATCGCGGTGCTGCGGGCCAACGCGCTCGGCGACTTCATCTTCGCCCTGCCGGCGTTGGACGCGCTGCGCGCCGCGTACCCCTCGGCGGAGATCGTGCTGCTCGGCGCGCCGTGGCACGCGAAGCTCTGGTGTGACCGGCCCGGCCCGGTGGACCGGGTGCTGGTGGTGCCGCCGGCGCGCGGGATCCGCGACGCGGAGGCGGGTGAGCCGGCGTCGACGGTCGACGAGTTCGTGGCGGCGGCCCGTGGTGAGGGCTTCGACCTGGCGGTGCAGATCCACGGGGGTGGCGCCAACTCCAACCCGCTGATGAGCCGCCTCGGAGCCCGGGTCACCGTCGGGCTGCGCGCCGAGGACGCCCCGCCGCTGGACCGGTGGGTCCGCTACGTCTACTACCAGCACGAGGTGATCCGCTACCTGGAGGTGGTGGCCCTGGTGGGCGCGGAGGCGACCACCATCGTGCCGACGCTGACGGTCACCGACGCCGACCGGGCCGAGGCGGCCCGGGTGCTCGGCCCGGCGGACCGCCCCCGGGTGGCGCTGCACCCCGGCGCCACCGACACCCGTCGCCGCTGGCCAGCCGAGCGCTTCGCCGAGGTGGCCGGTGAGCTGCACCGCGACGGCTACGAGGTGCTGGTCACCGGCACGCCCTCCGAGCGGGAGGTGGTGGATCGGGTGGTCGCGGCGGCGGGGGTGCCGGTCCGGCCGCAGGTTGGCACGTTGAGCCTCGGCGGGCTGGCCGGCTGCTATGCCGGTTGCGCGCTGGTCGTCTCCAACGACACCGGCCCGCTGCACCTGGCCGCCTCGGTGGGCGCTCCCACGGTGGGGATCTTCTGGGTCGGCAACCTGATCAACACAGCGAACCCGTTGCGCGGGCGGCACCGGCCGATCTGCTCCTGGACGGTGCACTGCCCGGTCTGCGGTGTGGACTGCACGCCGGGCATCTACCCGCACCGGCCCGGCGACGGCGAGTGCCCGCACCGGGACTCGTTCGTTACCGACGTGCCGGTGGCCGAGGTGCTGGAAGCGGCCCGCGAACTGCTCACGCCGTAGTCACGCCGGCTGCGGGGTGTCCTCGTCGGCGAGCACGACCTCCCACGCCTCCACGTCCCGCTCGGTGACAGTGGTGGGGGACTCCAGGTGGTACGCGCCGCTGGGCAGGACACCCGCGCCGCCGTGCCGGGCCAGCACCGCGAGTTGGGCGGCCACGTCCTCGCCCTGGTGGTTCTCCTGCACCCGTCGCCAGAAGTCGAAGCCCCCGGAGTCGACGAGCTTGGCCCGGTCGTAGAGCACGCACCCGCCGACCCAGGAGACCTTGTACGCCCGCCACGCGCCGGGCGGCAGCGCCAACTGGGCGGTGATGTGCAGCAGGTTGGCCGCCGAGTGGATCCGGGCCCGGTCCCACTCGGCGGTGCCCGGCCGGATCCGCTCCGGTGCCGGTGGGCCCGTCCACTCCTGGTAGTGCCCGTGCGTGTCCGGCCGCACGTCATCGGTGTACGACAGCCCGTGCACCCCGTTGCCGACGAACCCGCAGCCCAACTCCTCGATGGCGGTGACGAGCCGGTGCAGCGCTCCCGGCTCCAGCCAGACGTCGTCGTCGAGGCTGAGCACGTACCTGGCGGCCGACGCGGCGAGCAGGTACGCGCGGTGTTCGGCCAGCCCACGCCGGGGCAGGCGGCGGGTCAGCAGCACCGGGTGACCCCCGTGCCGCAGCGCCCGCACCATGGTGGCCGCCGCGGGGTGGGCGTACGCCGGTTCCCCGTCGGACTGGTCGCTGACCACCACACCGAAGCCGGGTACGCCGTTCTGGGCGGCGAGCCCGGCGAGCGTGACCGCCAGCTCGGCGGGCCGGTTACGCGTCGGGATCAGCACGTCGACCAGCCGTTCAGTCCGGAACGACGCGGCGGTGCCGAGGTCGAGGGGCCGGTTCACGACGGTTGGGTGCGGGTGCTCAGCGACGGGTCGGGCTCCCGGCCGGTGTCGTGCGGCGACGCATCCTGGCTGTGTGACCGGATCCGCTCGATGATCGCCGAGGTGGACCGATCCGGCACGTACCCCAGGGTGCGTACCTGGCCGCCGAGCCGGCGTACCAGCGGGGCCTCCGGCACCAGCTCCGGCGGATAGTCCCCACCCTTGACGTACACGTCCGGCCGGACCGCCTCGATCAGCGCGGCGGGCGAGTCCTCCTCGAAGACCACCACGTGGTCCACGCAGGACAGCGCGGCGAGCAGGGCACCCCGGTCCTCGACCGGGTTGACCGGCCGGTCCGGCCCCTTTAGCCGGCGTACGCTGCCGTCCGAGTTGACCGCCACGATGAGCAGGTCGCCGAGGGCGCGGGCCTGTTCCAGGTAGCGCACGTGGCCTCGGTGCAGCACGTCGAAGCAGCCGTTGGTGAACACCACCGACCGTCCCGCGTCACGATGCCCGGCGACGATCGCGTCCAGTTCGTCGGTGCCGACCACAGCCGGATGCCCGCTGGTCTCCGGTGGCATGTCGAGGGCGGCGAGCAGGTCGTCGCGCAGGCACACGCAGGTGCCGGTGTCGGACACGGTGATGGTGGCCGCGAGCTGGGCGAGTTGGGCGGCGGTGGGCAGCGGCGCGTCGGCGGCCAGGGCCAGCGTCATCGCCGCCAGGTACGCGTCGCCGGCCCCCACGGCGTGGCTCGCCGGGACCGGGGTGCTGTGGCTGCGCCGCCGCTCGCCGTCGGCGCCGCCCACCACCGCGCCCTCGGTGTCCAGGGTCACCGCGACCACGTCGGCGCCGGTGTGTGCGCGCAGCTCGGCCAGGCGCGACTCGGCCAGCACGGCCCGGTCCACGCCCGCACCGGCCTCGGTGTTCACTGTGACGCCGGTGCCGGTGACGCTGAGTCCGTCGCCGGTGAGCGCCACCCGACCCTCGCTGGCGGTGGGTTCGCCCACCGGCCCGGGCCGGTCGCCGTTGGCGTCCGCACCGACCACCGCGACGCCGTCCGCGCGGGTCCCACCCGGCGCGGCGCCGACGGTCAGCTCCGACGGCCCGTCGGCGGGGTCACTGCCGGGGTGTTCCAGGTGCAGGTCGGTGCCGTTCGCCGGGCGAGACGCGCCGCCGGCACGGGCCAGCAGCCTCGTCGCCTCCGCGAAGCTGGGGGTGACCACGGTCGGTGCGAGGCCCCGCCAGTCGGCGAGGTCGTGGGCGTCCAGCGCGACCGTGGCGTACCGCTCCCGCTGCTCGACCAGCCAGGCGCGGACCGGCGCGGGCAGGGCACCCAGGCCGTAGTCGCAGACCACCAGGGTCGGTGCCTCCCCGCCGGCGGCGGCCCGCAGCTCCTCGGTGGCGCAGTCCAACGCCGTGAGCAGCCGGGACACCCCGTCCGGGTCGAGGGCGTCGTCCGGGTCGCCGGAGTCCTCCCGGAGCAGGATCTGGTTGCCGGCGAGCATCCGCCGCTTCACCGGGGTGGGCCGGCCGGGTTGGCTGACCGTACGGTCCCAGACGCCGGCGCGGTCCAGACAGTCGTGCAGTTCGTCGCCTGCCACGTCGGCGCCGACCGGGGCCACCAGGACCGCCCGTCCGCCGAGGGTGGCGACGTTGACCGCGGTGTTCGCCGCCCCGCCGGCAGCGGAGATCCGCCGGCGCAGGGTGAGGACCGGGGCGGGCGCCTCCCGGCAGAGCCGGTCGGAGTCGGCGAACCGCCACTCGTCGAGCATGGCGTCACCGACGATCAGGACCGGGCGCCCGAGCCAGCTCTCCACGACGGTGGCGAGCCGGCGCTGTTCCGCTGCTGCTCCTGCCATGCCTCCCCGGGTCCCCAACGCCCCCCGCGACAAACCTGCGGCCCTGCGGCCTGCGCAACGGCCTGACCCCCGTTGATCAAGAGGTTTGCGTCACGACACGCGCCTGATCTGACGCGAACCTCTTGATCAGCAAGAAGGGTTTGCTGGTCGGGGGCATGTTCTGCTGCTCGCGGGATAGAAGGCGGGATGACCGAAGCCTCCGCCGCGCCGGTGTTGAATCGTCGGCAGATCCGGCTGCTCATGCTCGGCCTGATGACCGGCATGCTGCTGGCCGCACTCGATCAGACCATCGTCGGTACGGCCCTGCCGACCATCGTCGGTGAGTTGGGCGGGATCAACCACTACTCGTGGGTGGTCACCGCGTACCTGCTCGCCTCGACGGCGTCGACTCCGCTGTACGGCAAGATGGCCGACCTGTACGGCCGCCGTCCGGTGTTCCTCTTCTCGATCGGCACGTTCCTGGTCGGGTCGTTGCTGGCGGGGTTGTCGCAGAACATGACCCAGCTGATCGTCACCCGGGGCATCCAGGGCCTCGGCGCGGGTGGTCTGCTGACGTTGGCGTTCACCATCATCTCGGACGTCGTGTCACCCCGGGAGCGTGGCCGCTACCAGGGATTGTTCGGCGCTGTCTTCGGCATCTCGTCGGTGGCCGGCCCGCTGGTCGGCGGTTACTTCGCGGAGACCGACTGGCGGTGGATCTTCTACATCAACGTGCCGCTGGCGATCCTGGCCATCGTGGTCTGCTATCACGTGATGCGGCTGATCCCGTTCGAGCGCCGGAACCACGCGATCGACTGGCTGGGCGCGGCTCTGCTGGTCGCCGGGGTGAGCTGCCTGCTGCTCGCGTTGAGTTGGGGCGGCACCGAGTACCCGTGGGGCTCCGGGGTGATCATCGGTCTGCTGGTGGCGGGCGCGGTGCTCGCCGTGCTCTTCGTGCTCCAGGAGGCCCGGGTCGCCGAGCCGATCCTGCCGCTGCGGCTGTTCCGCAGCGCCACGTTCGCCCTCGCCAACTCGGCTGGCTTCGTGCTCGGTCTGGTGATGTTCGGGTCGATCATCTTCATCCCGCTGTACCTGCAGATCGTCAAGGGCGCCTCACCGACCCGCAGCGGTCTGCTGATGCTGCCGATGATGGCCGGCATCATCGTCACGTCGATCCTCACCGGGCGGGCGATGAGCCGGATCGGCCGGTACAAGTGGTTCCCGGTCGCCGGGTCGGCGACCCTCGTGCTGGGCATGTTGCTGTTCACCCGGCTGCACGTGGACACCTCGCTCTGGGTGGCGTTCGGCTTCATGGTCGTGATCGGCGTCGGCCTGGGGCTGTGCATGCAGTCGCTGGTCCTGGCGGTGCAGAACGCGGTCTCCGTCCGCGACCTGGGCGCCGGTACGTCCTCGGCGACGTTCTTCCGATCCTTGGGTGGTTCGTTCGGCGTGGCGATTCTCGGCACGCTGCTCTCCTCGCGGCTCAACACGCAGTTGGCCGACCGGCTGCCGGGGGCGATCGCCCAGCTTCCGCCGGAGCAGCAGGCGGCGGTCGCGGCGAGCGGCGGCACGAACATCTCGATCAACGACCCGGGGACGATCATGGCGCTGCCCGGTGCGGTGCGGTCCGCCATCCAGGAGTCGTTCGTCGACTCGCTGCACCTGGTCTTCCTGACCGCGGGTCTGGTCGCCATCGTGGCGGTGCTGGTCACCGTGGTGATGCCCAACAGCACCCTGCGGGGTGCGGGTCCCGAGGGCGCCACCGGTGGTGCCGACCCGCTGGGCGGTAAGGCTGCGGCACCGGGCGGCAAGCCGCTCACCCGCGAGTCGAAGGAGGAGGCGGCCGCCGACATGGAGGCCAAGTCGCAGACGATGATCTGACCCGTCGGCCGCCCCGGCCCAGGTCGGGGCGGCCGACGGTGGCGGGCCTCAGGCGGGACGGCGGTAGGCGCCGTACCACCAGATCCTGGCCAGTTCCCGGGCTGCCGCCGCGTCCGCCTCGCGCTCGGCCGGGGCCGTGGCGACGTGGTGGGCGAGGAACCGGTCGCCGCCGAGCACGATCAGCTGGCTCGCCGCCGCCGTGTCCAGGCTCGCGGGGATACGCCCGGCCCGCTGCTCGGCCACGAGGACCTCGGCGGTACGTGCCACGAACTGCCCCAGCCCGGCCGCCCAGTACTCCCGGACCACCTCGTCGTACGCGGCGACCTCGCTGATGGCGGCGAGCACCGGGGCGTACGTCCGGTAGATCCGGATCACGTCGGCGAAGACCTCGGTGAGTGATTCGAGTTGGTCACCGGGCCCGGAAGGGTCCCACTCGCGGATCCGGTCGAAGGAGGTCTCGCGCATGGTGCCCGCGAGGCGCATGAGCAGCTCGCTCTTGTCCCGGAAGTGGGTGTAGAACGTCGACCGTGCCACCCCCGCCTCGGCCGCGATCCGCTGGACGCCGAGGTCGGTGAAGCGGACCCCCTGCTGGAGCAGCCGCTCGGTGGCGGCCAGCACCCGTGCTTCGACGGCGGCCCGACCGTCGGGGTTGCGCGGGCGGCGTCGGGTGATCGAGGGCATGGTCGGAATCCTAGGTGGCTGGGTGCGGGATCGGCGACGTACGCTGAATTGCCGGACACAGTGTCCGACATAGTGACCACGAGGTGCCTGACCTCGGCCTCCGACCCACCACGAGGAGCAACGCACGTGAAGTACCGACTGCTGGGGAACACCGGCGTGTACGTCTCCGAGATCTCCCTCGGCACGATGACCTTCGGCGGGAGCGGCCACCCGCTCTGGGGCGGCCTGGGCGCGCTGCCGCTGCCCGACGCCCAGCGGCTGGTGGACACCGCGCTGGACGCGGGCGTCAACTTCGTCGACACCGCGGACATGTACAGCGATGGCGAGAGCGAGGAACTGCTCGGCCAGGCGCTCGGCAAGCGGCGACGCGACGTGGTGCTCGCGACCAAGGTGCACGCCCGGACGGGCCCCGGCCCGAACGACGTCGGCACCTCGCGGTTGCACATCATGCAGGCGCTGGAGGACAGCCTGCGCCGGCTTGGCACCGATCACATCGACCTTTACCAGATCCACAACTTCGACCAGGTCACCCCGATGGAGGAGATGCTGCGCGCGCTGGACGACGCGGTGCAGCAGGGCAAGGTCCGCTACATCGGTTGCGCGAACTTCGCGGCCTGGCAGATCTCCAAGGCGCTGGGCATCTCCGCCCGGGAGAAGCTGGCCGGCTTCGTCTCGGTGCAGTCCTACTACTCGCTGCTGGGCCGGGACGTGGAGCGCGACGTGGTGCCGATGGCGCTCGACGAGGGGGTCGGATTGACCGTGTGGAGCCCGCTGGCCGGCGGCTTCCTCTCCGGCAAGATCGGCCGGGACAACGCGGTCGCCGACAGCGGCTCGCGTAGCGCCCAGCCCGGGTACGCCAGCTTCACGCCGTTCGACGCCGAGCACGCCTTCGGAGTGGTCGACGTGCTCAAGGGCGTCGCCGACCGGCACGGGGTCAGCCCGGCCCGGGTGGCGGTCGCCTGGCTGCTCTCCCGGCCGGCCGTGACCAGTGTGATCGTCGGTGCCCGCAAGCAGGAGCAGTTGGTGGACAACATCGCCGCCACGGACCTCACGCTGACCGCGCGGGATCTCACCGAACTCGACGAGATCACCACGCTGCCCGTCGCGTACCCGAACTGGATCCAGGAGGCGTTCGCCGGCGTTCGCTACCCGCAGTAGGTCCGGCGCTCACCCGCCGGGCCGGGCGCGGCCTACTTGAGGATCAGCCGGTTGGTCTGCTCGAAGACGTCCAGGTCGGCCAGGGTTTCGTTGACCGAGGCGGAGAGTGGGGCGGGGAACCGGTCGCGGGGGAAGAAGCCCGCGTCGGTGGTCTCGTCGGTGGTCCGGGCCAACTGCCCGTCCCACTCCTCGACCTTGAAGGCGGTCGTGAAGACCTGGTACGTGTGCCCGTACATGTTGGTGCTGGTCCGGTCCGGGCCGGTGTAGAGGGCGAACGCGCAGACCCGCAGCGCCCGCAGCCCGGTCTCCTCGCGGACCTCCCGCACGGCGCAGTCGGCGATCGACTCGCCCAACTCCATCGCCCCGGCGGGCATGGCCCACTGGCCGTTGTCCGAGCGTTGGATCAGCAGGATGCGCTTGGCGTTGTCGCTGACCACGGCCCGGGCGCCGACGAACATCAGCGTCCGGTCCCCGGCGAGCGCGCGTAGCTGCCCCACGTACGAATCGGCCCAGGAAATGCTCACCTGCGACAATTTACGGGGGTTCCCAACGTGTGACCGGCGACACTAACTTGTTACCCATGCGTAGCACGATGATGGACGCCCCTCTGCAGGTCTCCCGGATTCTCGACCACGGCGCAGGAGTGCACGGCGCGGCGGAGGTGGTCACCTGGACCGGCGGCGAACCCCGCCGGATGACGTACGCCGAGGTGGGCCGTGCGGCCGCCCAGCTGGCACATGCGCTGCGCGACGAGTGCGGGGTGACCGGCGACGAGCGGGTCGCCACCTTCATGTGGAACAACAACGAGCACCTGGTGGCCTACTTCGCGGTGCCGAGCATGGGCGCGGTGCTGCACACCCTCAACATCCGGCTCTTTCCCGACCAGGTCGTCTACATCGCCAACCACGCCGAGGACCGGGTGGTGCTGGTCGACAGCACGCTCATCCCGCTGCTGGCCCGGGTGATCGGCGAGCTGGTCACCGTGCGACACGTGGTGGTGGTCGGCGGCGGTGACCCGGCGCCGCTGGTGGCGGCGGCCGGGGACCGGATCACCGTGCACCACTGGGACGCGCTGCTCGCCGACCGGCCCGAGGTGTACGACTGGCCGGAGGTGGACGAGCGTGACGCCGCCGCGCTCTGCTACACCTCGGGCACCACGGGCAACCCCAAGGGCGTCGCCTACTCGCACCGCTCGATCTACCTGCACTCGTTGCAGGTCTGCATGCCGGAGGGTTTCGGTCTCGGGCCGACCGACCGGGAGCTGGCCATCGTGCCGATGTTCCACGCCATGTCGTGGGGCCTGCCGTACGCGGCGTTCCTGTCCGGCGCGTCGCTGATCATGCCGGACCGGTTCCTCCAGGCCGCGCCGATCGCCGAGATGATCGCGGCCGAGCGGCCGACCCTGGCCGGTGCGGTGCCGACGATCTGGACCGACCTGCTGGCCCACCTCGACACCCACGACGTGGACACCTCGTCGCTCACCGAGGTGATCGTGGGTGGGTCGGCCTGCCCGCCCGCCCTGATGCACGCGTTCGACGAGCGGCACGGGATCGACGTGATCCATGCCTGGGGGATGACGGAGATGTCCCCGCTGGGCTCGGTCTCCCGCCCGCCGGCCGGTGCGACGGGTGAGCTGGCGTGGCGCTACCGCTACACGCAGGGCCGGGTGCCGGCCGGGGTGCAGGCGCGCATCGTCGGCCCGGCGGGCGAGCCGCTGCCCGCCGACGGCACGTCCGTGGGCGAGTTGGAGGTCCGTGGGCCGTGGGTGACCGGCCGGTACGTCGGTGACGACGCGCCCGACGAGGAGAAGTTCCGCGACGGCTGGCTGCGCACCGGTGACGTGGGCACGCTCTCCCCGGACGGGTACCTGACGTTGTCCGACCGCGCCAAGGACGTGATCAAGTCCGGTGGTGAGTGGATTTCGTCGGTGGAGCTGGAAAATGCGCTGATGGCCCACCCGGCGGTGCTGGAGGCCTGCGTGGTGGGGGTGCCCGACGAGCGGTGGGGCGAGCGGCCGTTGGCGACCGTCGTGGTCCGGGAGGGCGCCACGGTGACCGCCGAGGAGCTGCACGACTTCCTGGCCGGCTCGGTGGCGCGCTGGCAGCTGCCCGAGCGGTGGGCGTTCATCGACACCGTGCCGAAGACCAGCGTGGGCAAGTTCGACAAGAAGGTCGTCCGATCGCGGTACGCCGGAGGCGAGCTGACTGTCCGAGAGCTGACAGCCCCGTAACGTTTTGGCGGGCACCGTCGCCTGTTGGGATGAGGAGTTCTCCTGATCATTCCTCCCCAGGGGGCGGCCCCGGCGTTCGCACCGCGCCGGGGCCGCCCTTTCCATGCGGGTAACCCGCACCGCCATTGTTGCGAAAATTGTTCGGCTCTGTCCTGATGACGGGGAAATCGGTGGCCGACGACCCGATCAGACGTCGCTGGTGGTGATCTGCACCTTGCCCACCACCGAGTCCTCCACCGCCTGGTGCGCGGCGGCCGCGTCGGCCAGCGGGTAGGAATGCAGCGGCAGGCCGGCGTCCGCGCCCACCCGGATGCCACCCTGGTTGGCCGCCGCCGCCACGTCGACCACGCCCTGTGCCTTGGCCGCCTTCGGCTCGGTGTAGACCAGCACGAACTGCCAGCGACTGTTCAGCGCGAACAGCGGACGGACCGGCACCGTCATCTCGGCGCCACCGTCGTCGGCGTACACGCAGACCGAGCCGCCCTGCCGCAGCACCTGCGCGTCCGTCGCGGCGTTGCGGGCAGGGGAGACCTCGACGATCGTGTGGACCCCGTCGGGCGCGATCTTGCGGACCTCCTGGACCACGTCCTGCTCCCGATAGTTGATCACGAAGGAGGCGCCGGCCGCCGCCGCGAGCTGCGCCTTCTCCGGGCTGCTCACCGTGGCGATCACCGTGGCGTCGGCCCACCGGGCCAGCTGGATCGCCGCGTTGCCGACCGCGCCCGCCCCGCCCTGCACCAGCACGGTGTGGTCGGCCAGCGCACCGGCGCGCAGCGCGTCCGGCATCAGCTCGCCGGCCGTCAGGCAACGGTGCGCGGTCAGGAACGGAATGCCCAGGCTCGCCCCCACCTCGAACGAGGCGTCACCGAGGCGGACCGCCTGCCGCACCGGGACCAGCGTGTACTCGGCGGCGGTGCCCCACGGCCGCTGCCAGGCCGCCTCCCAGATCCAAACCCGCTCGCCGATCAGCTCAGCGTCGACTCCCGTGCCGACCGCCTCCACCACCCCCGCGCCGTCCTGCCCGGGGATCTGCCACTTCTTCGGCGCAGAGGACCGCCGGGACTTCCAGTCCGTCGGGTTCACCCCCGACACCGCCATCCGGACCAGGACCTCGCCCGCCTCCGGCTCCGGCACCGGCCGGTCGACCAACTGGAGCACCGAGGGGTCGCCGGTGCGCTCGTACACGATGGCCTTCATCCGTCGACTCCTCAGCTGTCCGGCGCGCGGCACCCGGGTCGAGCACCGCCGCCTGCGGTACCCCGCACAGTCCCCGTCATGCCGACCGACGCGGCCCGCGAAGACAACCGGGCACACGGTGGCACGGACCGGACGGCCGTGACGCGGCGCACGTCAGCCCGGCAGCCCGGCCACCAGCTCCGGGGTCAGCTCACCGACCGAGCCCAGCGTCACCGCCGCCAGCCCGGCCGCGTCCGGATCCAGGGGGTACGAGCCGTGCGGCACCGCCACCACCCGCATCCCCGCCGCCGCGGCCGACCGGACCCCGTTGGACGAGTCCTCCACCGCCGCACAGCGGGTCGCGTCGACGCCGAGGCGCTGTGCGACGGCCAGGTACACGTCCGGTGCCGGCTTGCCCCGCTCGGTCTCCTCGGTGGAGAGAGTGGCGACGAACGCGTCGGTCAGGCCGGTGGCCTCCAACGCCGCCGCGATCAGCCGGGTCGGTGACGAGCTCGCCAACCCCAGCGGCCATCGCGCGGCCAGCCGACGCACCACCTCGTCGGCGCCGTCGATCAGCGGTACGTGCTCCCGGTAGCGCCGGGCCATCTCCCGCACCACCTCGTCGGCGACCTGCTCGGCGGTGCGCTCCACGCCCAACTCGCCACTGAGATAGTCGGCCCACTCGCCGGTGCTCATGCCCATCAGCCGGCGCTGGGTGTCCGGCTGCCAGGCGCCGCCGTGCTCCGCCACGTACGCCCGCCGAACCTCCTCCCACACCGGTTCAGAATCCACGATCACGCCGTCCAGGTCGAAGACCACCGCATCCACCACGGGCCCATCCTGCCCGACCAACGGGCTCAGGGTCAGGCGGGCAGCGCGGGCAGCCCGATCGGGCTGCCCGGCGGGATCAGCTCGTGACCGGACCGGGCGATCGGGTCCAGCAGCTCACGCAGTCGGTCCGTGCGATCCGCGCCGAGGGCCAGCCACGGGTGCTCGGCGGCCCGGTCGGTGGCGTCCTCGACCGCCTGGAAGCCGGCATGGCCGACGTCGGTGGCCTCGCCGTCCCCGGTCAGCCAGCCGCGCTGCGCCAGCCGCTCGCGGGCGGCGTGCCACTGCTCCTCCGTCCAGCCCCGGCCCAGCAGGTTCACCGGTGACATGTCCACCGCGACCTTGAAGGCCAGCGTCTCCACCGGGTCCAGACCGGCGGCCACCAGCGCCGCCACGTGCCCGTCGCCGCGATGCTCGCGCAGCGTCGTCGCGGCCTGCCAGATTCGGGCCAGCGGGTACTCCCCGATCGGCAGCGCCGCGTTGGCCGCGCCGAGCACCCGGCCCGCCGTCTGCGCCGCCTTGGCGGCCTCCTCCAGCAGGTCGGCGGTCTCCACCAGGTGCGCCTCGGGCAACTCGTAGGTCAGCTCGGCGAGCGCCTGCACGGCACCGGTCAGCCGTGCCCGCAGCGCCTCCTGTGGGGTGGCCAACCGCCAGACCGCCGGCAGGGCCCGGCTCACCATCGGTGGCGCGAAGGTGAAGAAGGCGGCGATCACCGGAGCCGCCTCGGTGGCGCCCAGCGGCGCGGACCGGCCCGCGAAGTAGCCCCGCCAGTAACCGCGCAGGCCGACCGCCTCGTATGCGGCACGGGCCCGGGGGTGGAAGTAAGTGACCGCGTGCACAGCCTCGAAGTGCGTCCACATCAGCCGGGCGCTCCGCCCAGACTCGTCCAGCGTCACGTGCACCTCCGCGTCCCCGTCCCCGGATGCTCACCCCGGGCGGCGAGCCGCCCGGGGTGACGCCGAACTTACTGCCGGTGGGTAACGGGCCGGAAGCCCCATGTGAACAACTCCATCGCGGCCGGACGACAACCGGGGCGAAGCGGACAGGTCACTGGGCGCCGAGCACGTCCACCACGAAGCGCAGCGGGCCGGTCGGACGGCCACCGGCGGCGGCCTCGTCGTTGCCGTACGCCAGCTCGCCCGGGATGTCGAGCTGCACCCGGCTGCCCACGGTCACGCCCACGAGGCCCTGGTCCCAGCCGGGAATGACCTGACCCACACCGATGGCGAAGGTGGCCGGCTGGCCGGCGTTCCAGGACGAGTCGAACTCCTTGCCGTCCTTGTAGAACACGCCCACGTAGTTGGTGGTGATGGTCTGGCCCTGCTTCACCGCCGGGCCGTTGCCCTTGATGACGGGGGTGACCGTGAGCTTGGTCAGCTCGCCCGTGCCCGCCTGCACCGCCGGCTTGGTGCCCAGCGCCGGGTCGGCGCCCTCGGGCAGCTGCGGGGCGGGAGGCGCGGCGGCCTCGTCCGGGGCCGGAGCGGAGGCGGACGGGGTGGCGCCGGCCTGGGTGGCGGGCTTGTCGTCCCGGTTCCGGTCGACCCAGACGAAACCGGCGATCAGCAGCGCCATCGCGGCCACGCCGGCGATCCCACCGATCCACGCGTTGCGGCGGCGCTTGGCCTCGGCGGCCTTCTGCGCCGCCAGCTGGGCGGCCAGACGCCGTCCTGCCTTGGTCGCCGGGCTCTGACCCTCCGACCGGTTCTGCTGCGTGCGCTCGCTCACGTCGTCGACTCCCTGCTGCAAAGGTGTGGCCGGCACCCGGTGCCGGGGGGAAAGCCGACGCACACGGTACCCGCCCTGCGGCCTCCCGTGCCCGTCCCGGACGTCTCGGATCGCCCAGGGACGCCGTCGCGGGACGTTATTCCGGCACCACCATGAAGTCGGTCACGAACGAAGTCACGCCCCCGTCGGCGGCGCGCCCGATCCAGGTTCCGTAGCAGCCATCGCCCCAACCCGTGGCGACGGTGACGACGTTGGCGCCGGTGGTCTCGTCCAGCACGGCGGTGATCAGGCCCGGGACCGGCGACGAGGGCAGTTCCGCCGGGATGAAGACCTCCTCGACCTGCTCCTCGTCCCAGGTTTCCAGGACGGCGAGCGCGGTGGGATCGGCGAGGGTGCCGGCGCCGGCGTCCACCCCGTACCCGAAGTAGTCGTCGGGGCCGAGGGCGGCGACGTCCTGGTCGCCCGCGACGGCCGGTTCCCAGCGGACCGTCGACGCCTCGGAGATCACCAGCTCCAGCGCCGCCACCCGCCGGTCCACCTCGGCGTCCTCCCGCAGCACGGCGGCCACCCAGGCTCGGGCGGGATGACGCCCCGGGGGCACGGTGACCGTGAACGGCTCGGCCTCGGGGCAGACCAGCGGGTCGCACCCGACCACCTGGCCGGTCGGCAGCACGATGTCGCCCACCGGGTGAACCTCGATCAGGTACGCGCCGTGCTCGTCGGTGAAGCGGGCGCCGGGCGTCAACAACCGGTCCAGGTCAGGGGTGTACGGCATGAGGGCTCCTCCGGTTGCCAGCGGCCGGCGGAGCGTACCCGGCCGGCGGACACCCTTCGGCGCTGCCGTACCGGTCAGGCGGTCTTGCGGGATGCGGTCTTGCGGGCGGCCGTCTTCTTCGCCGGCTCCGCCTTCTTCGCGGGGGTCTTCTTGGCGGCGGTCTTCTTCGCCGGTTCGGCCGCCTTCTTCTCGGCCGTCTTCTTCGCTGCGGCCTTCTTCGCCGGTGCCTTGGTCGCCTTCTTCTCGGCGGCCTTCTGCGCCGAGCGGGCCGACGAGATGGGCGTCGGCTCGCCGCCGCCACCGCCACGGGCGGGTTGCTCGCCGCGCGCCGCGCGGGCCCGGTCCACCGATGCCTTCAGCGCGGCCATCAGGTCCACCGCGGCGGCCGGGGCCTCCTCGACCTCCTCCGGCTGGACGACCTCCCGACCCTCCACCTTGGCGTCGATGACCTCCTGCAACGCCGCCCGGTAGTCGTCGGTGAAGACGTCCGGCTCGAACTCGCCGGTCATCGAGTCGATCAGGGAGCTGGCCATCGCCAGCTCCGGCGGACGGACCTTGAGGTCCTCGTCGAGGAAACCGAAGTCGGGGGTACGGATCTCGTCCGGCCAGAGCATCGTGTTGAGCAGCAGCACGCCCTCGCGTACGCGCAGCGTGGCGAGCTGCTCCCGCTGGCGCAGCGCCACCTTGACGATTGCCACCCGCTCCGAGTCGACGAGCGCGTCGCGCAGCAGCACGTACGGCTTGGTGGCCGTGCCCTCCGGCTCCAGGAAGTACGCCTTGTTGTAGAGGATCGGGTCGACCTGCTCGGCCGGTACGAACTCCAGCACGTCGATCGCGCGTGAGCTGGTCAGCGGCAGGTCGGCGAAGTCCGCGTCGGTGAGGATCACCATCTCGCCACCGCCGATGTCGTAGCCCTTGGCGATGTCGTCGTAGGTGACCTCCTCGCCGCAGACCGAGCAGGTGCGCTTGTAGCGGATCCGGCCGCCGTCCTCGCGGTGCACCTGGTGGAACCGAATGTCCTTCTCCTCGGTCGCGGAGTAGAGCTTCACCCCGATCGAGACGAGCCCGAACGACACGGCTCCCTTCCAGATGGCACGCATCCTGCGCTCCCTTCCCCGGTATCGACCATGCTCGCATCCGAAAGAACCTGACGCGAGGTGTTCGGCCTGCTACTACAGTCGGGTCGTGCCTGGCGCGCCGCTCAAGCCGATGCTCGCGATGACCGGGCCGCTCCCGGCGGGTGACGGCTGGGCGTACGAGTTCAAGTGGGACGGCGTCCGCGCGCTCGCCGACATCTCCGGAGGCGTCCAGCACCTGTACGCCCGCTCCGGCGTCGAGATCACCGCCGCGTACCCGGAGCTGGCCACTCTGCCCGAGCAGGTCGACAACGTGCTGCTCGACGGCGAGGTGGTGCTGTTGGGGGAGGGCGGGCAGCCCTCGTTCACCGCGCTCGCCGAGCGGATGCACGTACGGGACCGGAACAAGGCGGCCCGGTTGGCCGCGGTCATGCCGGTGACGTACATGATCTTCGACCTTCTCCGGTTGAACGGCGACGACCTGACCGGCTGGCCGTACGAGCGCCGCCGCGAGGCACTGGACGCGCTCGCGCTCGGTGGCGCCCGGTGGGCGGTGCCGCCGGTCTTCGCCGACGGCCAAGCCACCTACGAGGCGGCCGGCGAGCATGGCCTGGAGGGCGTGATGGCCAAGCGGGTCGGCGCCGTCTACCGCCCCGGGGTGCGCTCACCGGACTGGGTGAAGGTCAAGCTGGAGGTGACCGGTGACTTCGTCATCGGCGGCTGGCGACCGGGCGCGCGTCGGATCGGCGGGCTGCTGGTCGGGGTGCCCGGCCCGGACGGCCGGCTGATCTACCGGGGGCGGGTCGGCGGCGGGATCGGCGCCGCCATCGAACGGCAGCTCCTCGCCGAGCTGGAGCCGCTGCGCTCCGGCGTGTCACCGTTCGCGCCGGGCGTGCCGCGCGAGGATGCCCGAGGTGCCATCTGGGTAACACCCAGCGTGGTGGTGGAGGTGAAGTACGGCCAGCGCACCCCCGACGGCCGGCTGCGCTTCCCCCGGGTGCTGCGGTTGCGCCCGGACAAGCCTCCCGAGGAGGTCGACGATGCCGGGTGAACGGCTACGGGTGGACGTCGAGGGCCGCCCACTGGAGTTGTCCAACCTGGACAAGGTGCTCTATCCGGCGGCCGGCTTCACCAAGGGCGAGGTGATCGACTACTACACCCGGATCTCCCCGGTGCTGCTGCCGCATCTGCGGGACCGGCCGGTCACCCGGATCCGCTTCCCCAACGGGGTGGACGACAAGTCGTTCTTCGAGAAGAACACGCCAGCCGCGACCCCGGACTGGGTGCGCGTGGAAAACCTGCCCGCGCCCGGCTCGACGAAGGGTCGCGAGACCATCGACTACGTGGTGGCCGACGACCTGCCCACCCTGGTCTGGCTGGCCAACCTGGCCGCGTTGGAGCTGCACACGCCGCAGTGGAAGGTCGGCGAGCACCCGGACATGATGGTCGTCGACCTGGACCCGGGGCCGCCGGCGGGGCTCGCCGAGTGCTGCCCGGTGGCGGTGCTGATGCGCGACCGGCTCGCCGACGACGGCATCGACTCGTACCCGAAGACGTCCGGCAAGAAGGGCATGCAGCTCTGCTGCCCGATCGCCGGCACACAGTCCTCCGAACTGGTCTCCGACTACGCCAAGCGGATCGCCCAGGAGTTGGAGAAGGCGCACCCGAAGCTGATCGTGTCGAAGATGGCCAAGAACCTGCGCCCGGGGAAGGTCTTCATCGACTGGAGTCAGAACAACGCGGCGAAGACCACCGTGGCGCCGTACTCGCTGCGCGCCCAGTCGGTGCCGTCCGTGTCGACGCCGCTGACCTGGGACGAGGTCGAGGCCGGCGCTCGCGGCCGGAAGCCGGCCGTCCGCCAGTTCACCGCCGCCGAGGTCCTGACCCGGGTCGAGGAGTACGGCGACCTGCTCGGCCCACTGCTCGAAGGCGGCCCGGAGTTGCCCCTCTGACGGTGGGTCTCTGGATGGCGCGGCGGGCTGTCCGTGACTGAGCGCGACAAGCGTCAGTGCCTCCGGCCGGACCCCTCAACCCCTTTGCTCTGCTTACCTATACGCAACACCGCGTTGAGCTGCGGCTTCACGCTCGGCCTCCGAGGGTGGCGGCCGAAGCTGTGCTCGCGGAGGGTGAGCGTTGCGTATAGGTAAGCAGAGCAAAGGGTCTGGGGTAGGGGCGATGGCCGCGCCTCGCATCAGCTTGCGGCGACGTGAACAGCGGGCGAAGCGGGGCGCAGCCGCCACCAGGCACCGCCGACCAGGGCCACGGTGATGACGACGGGAGCGACGGAAGTCGTTGAGTAGGGTGGAGTCGATGTCGTCATCGGGGAGCGTGGAAATGCAGCCAGCCGTCACGGCCGACCTACCCGTCGACGTCGAGCGCCCCCTGCTCAGCTACCGCGACGAGTCGACCGGCGAGCGCGTCGACCTGACCGCGCACCAGGTCGGTGCCTGGGCGGCGCGCAGCGCCAGTTTGCTGCGGGACGGCTGCGGGCTCGGCCCCGGCAGCCGCGTAGCGGTGCTGTTGCCGCCGCACTGGCGTACCGCCGCGGTGTTGTTGGGCGCGTGGGCCTGCGGCCTGGCGGTGTCGTTCCGGCCGCGCGCCACGGCGGGCCTGCCGGTGCTCGAACCCGGCGGTGACCGGCCGTACGACGCGGTCTTCGTGACGCCGCAGCGGCAGGACGACTGGCTGGAGGACGTGCCGGACGCCCCGCACCGCTACCTCGTCGGCACCGGGCCGGGCCGGCTGGCCGACGTCCCGTTGGGCTGGTTGGACTGGTCCGCCGAGGTGCTCCGGCACCCCGAGGTCACGCCCGACCACACCGCCATCCACCCGTCGGACCCGGCCAGCGCGGACGGCACCACCTACGGGCAGTGGGGTGCGCTCGCCCAGGAGGTCGCCGGAATGCTGGGCCTGCGCGCCGGCGACCGGCTGCTGGTTGACGCCGCCGAGCACGAGCAGCCGCTGAAGTGGCTGCTCGCGCCGCTCTCCGCTGGCGCGTCCGTGGTGATCAGCGCCAACCTCGACCCGGCGAACCGGGATACAGTGGTCGCCGCCGAGCGGGCCACCCGGGTTCTGTAGCTCGCCGTCACCCTTCCGGTGGAGCCGCCGCGTTCCATCGGGTTTCACGTTTTCCCTGCTCCTACGCTTCGCCGAAAGCGCGCGCTGTCGCGTTTCCGCACGGGGCGAAGGGGACATGGTGTCGAGGCGTACACGTCGGACTGTGGTTTCGGCGGTGGCCGGCGGCCTCTTCGCCCTCGGGGTGATCGCGCCCGGCCCGGCCGGCGCGCCGCTGCCCCGCGCGGCTCAGGCCGATGGCGCTTCGGCCCCCGCTCCGAGGGAACCGCGCCCCCCGCAGCTCCCGGCCGACTTCCAGGGCACCGGCCGGTACGTCGTGCGCGACCTCGGCATCGACGTGCCGTTCACCTGGCAGGGCAGGGACGGCAACAGCCAGATGGTCGCCGGAGGTCCCGAGCATCCGATCTGGTTCACGAACCTGATCTACGAGAACACGCTCTACACGCTCACCTACAAGTGGCCGAACATCCCGCTGTTCCCACCGCGTGCGTGCAGCAAGGTCCCGGGGTTCTTCAACCGGCAGATCTTCAACGACAGGCTGAAGACGTCTCGTTTCGTGGGGCCGGAGATCCTGCAGGGCAGGAAGGACCGGCACGTCGACCACTGGCGGGTGGGTGTCGTCGGCGGTTCCACCGTGCCGGGGGAGTTCTTCCGGTTCCCGATCGCGCTCGGCGACATCTACGTCGACCACCGGGACCCGAGCCGGTGGTGGCAGGTGTTGCAGTTCGGCCTGCAGAACCTCTTCGACCCAGAGCTGGACGAGTGGTTCACAATGGACATCTTCGACCACCGCCCCGGCGAGGTCACCCTCCCGGACCGCTGCCCACCCCCCACGTCCTGACCCCGCCTGCGCGCCTCGCCTTGATCGACTCCGTGTCGGCGATGTGGGGCCATCAAAGCGTCCGGATGCCGCCACATCCCCGACATGGAGTCGATCAAGGGCGTCCCGGTCAGTCGATTGTCGGGAGCTTCGGGCCGAGGACGTCGTCGGCGTCGACGATCGTGTACGCGTACCCCTGCTCGGCGAGGAAGCGCTGCCGGTGCGCCGCGTACTCGGTGTCGATCGTGTCCCGGGACACCACCGTGTAGAAGTGCGCCTGCCGCCCGTCGGCCTTCGGCCGGAGCACCCGGCCCAGCCGCTGCGCCTCCTCCTGCCGTGACCCGAACGTCCCGGACACCTGGATCGCCACCGCCGCCTCGGGCAGGTCGATGGAGAAGTTGCCGACCTTGGAGATCACGAGGGTCCGCAACTCGCCGGACCGGAACGCGTCGAAGAGCCGCTCCCGCTCCTTGTTCGTGGTCGAGCCCTGGATGATCGGCGCGTCGAGGTATTCGCCGAGCTGGTGCAACTGGTCGATGTACGCGCCGATGACCAGCACCTGGTCGTCGGGGTGCCGGTCGACAAGCGCCTTCACCACCGGCAGCTTGGTGCGGGCGGTCGCCGCCATCCGGTAGCGCTCCTCCGCCTCCGCCGTCGCGTACGACATTCGTTCCGCGTCGGTAAGCGTCACCCGGACCTCGGTGCACTGGGCCGGGGCGATCCAGCCCTGCGACTCGATGTCCTTCCACGGCGTGTCGTACCGCTTGGGCCCGATCAGGCTGAACACGTCGCCCTCGCGGCCGTCCTCGCGTACCAGCGTCGCCGTGAGGCCCAGCCGACGGCGGGCCTGGAGGTCCGCGGTGAACCGGAAGATCGGCGCGGGCAGCAGGTGCACCTCGTCGTAGACGACCAGGCCCCAGTCGCGGGCTCCGAACAGGTCCAGGTGGGTGAACGCGCCGCCGCGCCGCGAGGTGAGCACCTGGTACGTCGCGATGGTGACCGGACGGATCTCCTTGCGCTCGCCGGAGTACTCCCCGATCTCCTCCTCGGTCAGCGAGGTGCGGGCGATCAGCTCCCGCTTCCACTGCCGGCCGGCCACGGTGTTGGTGACCAGGATCAGCGTCGTCGCCTTCGCCTCGGCCATCGCCGCCGCGCCGACCAGGGTCTTGCCGGCGCCGCAGGGCAGCACCACCACACCCGACCCGCCGGCCCAGAACGCCTCGACAGCTTCCCGCTGGTACGACCGCAGCGTCCACGGCTTGCGGCCGTCCTTGCCGGCCTCGGCCAGCTCGATCGGGTGCGCCTCGCCGTCGACGTACCCGGCCAGGTCCTCCGCCGGCCAGCCCAGCTTGAGCAGCGCCTGCTTGAGCCGGCCCCGCTCGGACGGGTGCACCCGGATGGTGTCGTCGTCGATCTTGTCGCCGAGCATGCCGGCGAGCTTCTTGCTCTTGGCCACCTCGATCAGCACCAGCCGGTCCAGTGCCCGCAGCACCAACCCGTACGCCGGGTCGTTGGCGAGCTGGAGCCGGCCGTAGCGGTCCATCGTCTCGGCCACGTCCACCAGCAGCGCGTGCGGCACCGGGTACCGGGAGTACTTGATCAGCGAGTCGACGACACCCTCGGCGTCGTGCCCCGCCGCGCGGGCGTTCCACAGCCCGAGTGGGGTCAGCCGATAGGTGTGCACGTGTTCGGGCGAGCGCTCCAGCTCGGCGAAGGGCGCGATCGCCATCCGGCAGGCCTGCGCGTCGGGGTGGTCGATCTCCAGCAGCAGGGTCTTGTCCGACTGAACGATCAGTGGTCCACCGCTCACGCCAGCGTCCTCTCCTCGGTTGGCCGTCGGGTCGCGGCGGTCGCTTACCCGACGCTGGCCGACCATCCAGTGTTGCACGATGCGGGATCTGCGAAGAAAAATGCCGACCGGGCGCAACCGCAGTGGCACCGGCAGACGTCTAGCAATGGGACGACTGTCCAGGGGAGGTCCCATGAAACGCTTCCGGATCACTTCCCGACTCGTCGCCCCGCTGGTGGTCGTGCTGGTCGGCACCGGCGCGTGCGCGTTCGATCCGCAGTCCGGCGCGGGTGGCGGCGGGGGAGCCGCCCCGGCCGGTGCGGCGGAACAGGTAACGGGGGCGAGCGGCACGTCCGGGCCGGACCAGCGCGGCCGGCCAACGCCGGCCGCGCCGACGCCAGGGCCGACCAGGAGCGCCACGGCGAAACCCACACCCAAGCCGACCCGCGGCACGACGGCACCGGCCACCCCCGCGACGACCACCACGCCGCCGGCCGCCGGCTGCCCGCAGGGCGAGCATCAGCGCGCGGTGGAGACCTACCTGGCCCAGTTGGGCGGGTTCGGGCCGGTGACCGTGGACGGCCGCCAGTCCGCCGCCGACTGCGCGGCCATCAAGAAGTTCCAGAAGAGGTACGGCATTCGCCCCGTCGAGGGTCGCGCCGGGCCGACCACCTCCGACGTGGCCCAGCGGCTCGCCACCACCGACCCGGCCCGCTGCAAGGCCGGCACCGGCACCACGTTCTGCGTGGACCTGACCCGACAGACCGTGTGGGCGGTCCGCAACGGCAAAGTGATCATGGAGCCGACGGTGACCCGGACCGGAATGTCCGGCTATCGCACCCCCTCCGGCACGTACGCCGTCAACTACCGCAACCCCAAGGAGTGGTCCAACCCGTACGAGGTGTGGTTGCCGTACTGGCAGCACTTCACCCAGGGAATGGGCTTCCACGAGACCACGACCTACCTGCACAGCAAGTCCATCGGCTCGCACGGCTGCGTCAATCTGCTGCACGCCGACGCCGTCCGGATGTGGGAGCTGGGCAAGGTCGGCACCCGCGTCGTGCTGGTGGGGCGCCGCCCCGGCACCTGAGTGAGCTGCCCGACTCCGGGTTTTAACCCCTGTCACAGAGGTCCCACAAGTGACACTCTTGGGAGTTCAGGGGTTGGACCGGGCGGGGAGGCTGGGCATGACGGTCGACCGTGACGTGATCGCAGAACATGAGCAGGCGCCGCCCGACGAGGTGTCCCGCGCGACAGTCGTCGCCTACGGCGTCGCGGCAGCGCTCCTGCTCGGGTGGTTCCTCTTCGGCTGGCTGGTGTTGCAGCAGGGCTTCATCGACTCGGTCGGGGAGTCCGCCGGCGCCGGCTTCGCGCTGCTGCTGATCATCTCGGTCGTCGGCACCGTACGCCGCAGCCGCAGCCGCCGCTGATCGACAGCAGCGGCTGCGTTCGCTGTTCCGGTCAGTCCGCCAGCACCGCCGCAGTGATCCGGTGCAGCGCGAACGTATGGAGCATCTCGGTCCGCTCGTCCTCGGCGCGTAGGTAACCGGCGCCGATCGACACCGGCTTGACCAGCCGTGACGCTGTCGCCCCGTGCGCGTCCACGTACCCGACCCAGACCAGCGCCTTGTCGCGGACCGCCTGTTGGAGCACCGCGAGGGCCTCGCTGTGCGTGTGCGCCGGCACCGGGCCGCCGCCGAGCCCCGCCGCGCCGCCGCGTACGACCGCCGGTGCCCGCCGGGCCGCCCGCGCCGCCGCGTCGCCCCGCCGGATGTGCTCCACCACGCCGAGCAGCCGCGGCATCGGCAGTTTCGGGGCGGCCAGCGGATCGAGGGCCCGGGTGGTCATCGGCACCCGCGCAGGGGCCCGCCTGATCCGAGGTCGGGACAGGATGGTGCTGCCGGTGCCGTCCTCCTGCACCGGGGCGTACCCGGCGTCGCGCAGCGCACCCAGCAGTCGACTGACCTGGTACGTGGTGCACAGCACCGTCGGCGCGAGCCGCCGCAGGGCCAGCGACTCCAACCGCCGGTCGGCCAGCACCTCGGTGAGCAGCGTCTCGTCGTCGCTCCGCAGGTACGCCCCGGCCGACCCGACCCGCAGCCCGCCGTGTTTGCGGGCCACGTCGTCCACCAGATAGCTGAGCCCCTGCGGCACCGGGGTACGCGAGCGCCGCCGGAACAACTCGTGCAGGTCGTCGGCCGAGTAACCGGCGTCCAGGGCCCGCCGGATGCTCGCCGTGGTGACCCGGTGAACGCTGGCCCCGCCGGCCGACTCGGGTTCGGTCGTCGCTTCCAACTCGGCGGCGAGCGCGGGCTCGGGCGGGCCGGGCACCACCACGGTCAGGTCGGCCTGCACCAGGAAGTGATCGACCGGGGCGGGCAGCAGCGCGTCCAGCGCCCGGGCGGCGTTGGACGGATCACCGCTCTCCGCGTCCGCGTGCAGCCCCAGCGGGTCGCCGCCGCCCGGCTCGTCGGCCGACGTCAGCTCGCCCAGCAGCAGCCGGCCGTACGAGGTGAGCGCCCCCAGGCCGGTCACGCCGAGCTGCGCCGCCTCGCCCAGCACCTCCCGATGGGCGGCCTCCCGGCCCCGGCTGCGCCGCGGCGCACGCCAGTCCAGCAGGGACTGGACCTCCTCGGGGGTAGGAGAGGTCGCGGGTTCCAGGTCGGCGAGCACAGCGAGCACCGCCCGCCGGGTGGCGGGCGCGCCGGCCCGCTCGGCCTCGGCGGAGAGCGCCGTGATCGGCCGGTCCCGATCGTCGCGCTGGCCGACCAGGCCGACCTGCCGGGTCATGGTCAGCCAGGCGCGGGCCAACTGCTCCCAGCGCTGGGCCAGCGAGGCGGCCCGCCACACCTCGAACCCGCCGGTCGGCAACACCTGCTGATCCGCCCCGTACCGGCCGGCGCTCGAACCGGGCATCTCCAGCTCGCCGGCGATGCCTGCCGCGTACGCCACCTCCAGCAGCAGCGCGGTCGTCGCCTCGTCCAGCCCGGCGGTACGCGCCAGCCGCCGCAGGTCCCGGACGCCGATACCGCCTGAGCGCAGCACCGGCGCGGGTTCGGCGGCGAGCTGCTCCAGCAGCCCTTCGGTGTGCCGGACGACCTCCATGGTCTGCCCGGCCCCGGCCGAGTCGACCGCCTTCGGCTCGCGCGGAGCGCCCGCCACCGGTGGCGGGCTGGTGCGCAACGGTCCGAGTGGGCCGGTGTCGCGGCGCAGCAGGAGGCCGACCTCGCGGGGCAGCTCCACCGTGCCGCCACCCGTCGGCGAGCCGGCCGAGACGGAGACCAGCAGCCGGTTGTCGACCAGCCAGCGCACCGGTGAGCCGGTCGGCGCGCCACCGTTGGTCGGATCGGCGAGCACGGCGTCCTCGGCGCCGATCGGCGGTGCCTGCAACGCGCCCGGCGGCACGCTGCCGACCGGTGGTCCGGCCGCCAGCCGATCGAGGATCGCCCGGGCCGACGGGGGCGCGGCGAGCAGCGTCCGGCGCAACTTCGCCGGGTCCGCGCAGAGCGCGGCCGCGCGCAGGTCCAGGTCCGCGGCCGGCCGGCCGAGTCCCGCGGGGTACGGCGAGACCTCGTCGACGGCGGCCGCCACGTGCAGGGCGTGCTCCGGGCCGTACAGCAGAAAAAGCGCCCTGAGCCGGCCGACGGCGGCCCGGACGGCCGTCGGTGCCGGCGGGTGAGGGCCGGCGGTCGCCATGGCGAGTACGGCGTCGGTGGCCGTGGTGCCCTCGTCCGGGTGCCGGGTGAGCCGGGCGGCGTCGAGGATCTGCATGGTGAACTGGTCCAGCCCGTCCAGCGCGCGGGCCACCGAGACCCGGGACTGGGCGCGGATGGCCAGGGCGGAGACGTCGGCTGGCACGGGCACGACGAGGTCCGGCCGGAGCTGGAGCAGCGCGGCCAGTGACTCGTCGGGCAGTGACCGCAGGTGGTCGGCGAGTGAGGTGGTCATCGTCTTTCCACGCTAGCCCGGCACCGGGCCGTCGGCCCCTCGGACGTCCGGCCGGTCCGGAGTCGCCGGGTACGTTTCTCGACATGCCCGCACTGACCGTCGGATTCGACCTCGACATGACCCTGGTGGACTCCCGGCCCGGCATCGCCGCGACCTTCCGGGCGCTGACCGCGAAGACCGGCGTGCCGGTGGACGCCGACCTGGCGGTGTCCCGGCTCGGCCCGCCGCTGCGCACCGAGATCGCGCACTGGTTCCCACCGGAGGAGATCGAGTCGGCGGTGCGGGTGTACCGCGAGCTCTACCCGGCGTACGCGATCACCCCGACGGTGCCGCTGCCCGGCGCGCGGGAGGCGATCGACGCGGTCCATGCTCAGGGCGGTCGTGTGTTGGTCGTCACTGCGAAAATGGGCCGGCTGGCCCGGCTGCACCTGGACCACCTCGGTCTCACGGTCGACGAGTTGGCGGGCGACCTGTTCGCCGAGCAGAAGGCGACCGCCCTGCGGGAGCACGACGCCACCCACTACGTCGGTGACCACGTCGCGGACATGGCGGCTGCGCAGGCCGCCGGGGTGCCGGGCATCGGCGTCGCGACGGGCCCGTGCTCCCCCGATGAGCTGCGCGCGGCCGGGGCGAACGTGGTGCTGGACGAGCTCACCGAATTCTCGGCCGCGCTGAACGGCATGATCCAGCTAGCCTTGGAGCAGTAGCGGCTCAAGTGAAGCAGGGGTTTTCAGGTGCCTACGGGTCGAGTGAAGTGGTACGACACGGCCAAGGGATACGGCTTCGTCACCAGTGACGAGGGCGGCGACGTGTTTTTGCCCAAGGGTGCCCTGCCGGCGGGCGTCACCGACCTCAAGGGTGGCCAGCGGGTCGACTTCAGCGTGGTGGACAGCCGCCGGGGCGCGCAGGCCATGGGGGTCAAGCTGCTGGACGCGCCGCCGTCGATGGCGGAGCTGCGCCGTCGGCCGGCCGAGGAGCTGCACGGTCTGGTCGAAGACATGATCAAGGTGCTGGAGGCGAAGGTCCAGCCGGACCTGCGCCGGGGCCGGTACCCGGACAAGAAGGCCGCGCAGAAGATCGCTCAGCTGGTCCACGCGGTCGCGCGCGAGCTGGAGGTCTGAGGCACCAGGCCGGCGGTGGCGGCCCGGTCGAGCAGTGCCGCCACCGCGGCGAAACCGGCCTCGCCCAGGTCTGCGGTGAACTCGTTGACGTAGAGGCCGATGTGCCGGTCCACCACGTCGAGTTCCATCTCCTGGGCGTGCGCCAGCACGTACTCCCGGCTGGCCGCCGGGTCCGCCCACGCCTGCCGGACCGACTCGCGAACCCAGCCGGCCGCGGCCTCCGGGTCCACCGCGCCACGCTTGGCCAGGATCGCTCCGAGGGGGATGGGCAGGCCGGTGTCGGCCTCCCACCACTCGCCGAGGTCGACCAGCGCGCTCAGGCCGTGCCGGTGGTAGGTGAACCGCGCCTCGTGGATGACCAGCCCGGCGTCGTACCGGCCGGCCGCGACGCCCGGCATGATCTCGTGGAACGGGACCACCTCGATCCGGGCCGGCGGCCGACCGGCCGACCAGAGCCGGAACAGCAGGTACGCGGTGGTCCGGTCACCCGGCACCGCCACCGTGGCACCGGTCAGGTCGGTGCGGTCCGGCCCGCCGTCGCGGTCGCCCCGGGTGAGCACCAGCGGCCCACATCCTCGGCCGAGGGCGCCGCCGCAGGGCAGCAGGTGGTAGTCGTCGAGCAGCCACGGCAGCGCCGCGAAGCTCACCTTCACGAGGTCGAACGCGCCCCGCTCGGCCGCCGTGTTGGTGACGTCCACGTCGGCGTACGTCACCTCGACCGGCGGCGCGCCGGGCACCCGACCGTGCACCAGGGCGTCGAAGACGAACGTGTCATTGGGGCAGGGCGAGATCGCCAGGGAGAGCGCCACGCCCCTCACGTTAGCCCCGCACCCGGCCCGCGGTCCGCGCCTCCCCCGCCCACTGTGATCCGCGACGGGGGCGCGGCACCCGTGAGCAGGCGGTGCCGCGCGCCCCCGTTTGCGCTCAGCTCGCACTCGCCCTCGCCCTCGCCCTCGTGGGCGTAAGTGGGCCCCTCCCGACTCGGCCACCTACCCACCTCGGCTCCCTCTGGAGCTGATGTCGTGAGCGAATCGGGCCCAGCTCGGTCGGAATGGCGCGGGTCGTCGGCGGGGTGACGGCTCGCTGGTGTTGGCGTCGCAGCGAATTAGGCTGAGTTCGGTCGTGGTGGTGCGGGTCGTTGGTGGTGGTGCCGGCCCCTTTGGAGCTGATGTCGTGAACGAATCAGGTTGAATTCGGTCGTAATCGCGCGGGTCGTTGTGGTGCCGACTGTGGTAGCGGCGGCTGCGGTGAAGCGGGCGGTCCGTCGGCGGTTTGCCGCAAGGCCACCTGGCTTTCGGCTCGGCCAACCGACAACCGCTCCGGCTGGTCGGGGGCGTGGACGGCCGTGGCGATGTCGCAAACGGTTCAACTCCAAAGGGCCCGTGGAGTGGGTCATCCACCGCCCCGGACAGTTGTCCACAGCATTATCCACAGGCTCGACGAGGGTGTTGATAGCTCGCTGACCAGCGGGGACGATCGGCCTGTGAGCGAGGCGACTGACCACACCGACGGGACTGACCACACCGACGGGACTGACCGCATCGAACTCGGCAGGATGCTTCGAGCTCTGCGTCGTCGTGCCGATCTGAGCCAGCGGGAGTTGGCCGAGAAATCCGGCGTGCCGCAGCCGACGCTGGCGCGGATCGAGTCGGGGCGATCGGTCGATCCCCGGTTCCGGACTGTGGAGCGGCTGGTCCGGGCGGCAGGCGGGGAGGTGGCAGTCGGCGTGCCAGCACCGACACCCGCGATCACCGCGCCGACGCTTGTCCCCCACGACGACATGCGGGACGAGGCCGGACGGCGGTATCCCGCTCACCTGGACGTCTGGGAGGTCCACGAGCCCCGGGACTGGCCGGGCGCATGGTGGGCGGAGTGGTACCGGTTGCCGCCCGAGCGTTATCCACTTCCGCTGCCACCGGCTGCCTACGAGCTGAACCGACGCTACCGGGACAACCGGCGCTGGGGCGCTGAGGTTCGGCGCACGGCTCAGGTGCGGCGGATCACCGGCGACAACCTGCCGGCCACCTGCTGGCGGTTTCTGGCCGAGCTACCCGACGGGGAACTGGTCGGTGAGCTGCGGGCGCACGAGCGGAGCCCGCACCTCGAATACGGGGAGTGGCATCCCGGCATGCCGGAGCGGGAGATGGTGCTCGACGGAGTTCTCGTCGCTGCCCGGTACCGACGGCTGGGGCTCGGGCGCCGACTGGTGACGGCCCTGGTCACCGAGATGCGCCAGGCGGGGATCGAGGACGCGGCGGGGATCGCCGAGGGCTTCGGCGTCGAGCTGCTGCTGGCCTGCGGATTCGAGATCGAGGCCCGCCGGCCGTTCGCCCTACGGCTGAGTCCCAGGTGGCGGCCCTACGGCTGAGCGCAATGCCGCCGCCCTACGGCTGAGCGCAATGCTGCGGCCCTACGGCTGAGCGCAAGGCTGCCGCCTTATGGCTGAGCGCAAGGCTGCGGCCTTACAGCCGAGCCCAAGCCGGCGGCGTTACGGGTGGGTCAGCGCAGTGCGGGAGCCGCCTCGGTCAGGGCGGTGAGGGCCTCGTGCAGGCGCCAGGCGTCACGGTCGCGAGGGCCGATCGGGTTGGAGATGGTGCGCAGTTCGACGAAGGGCACGCCGGCCTGCGCGGCGGCGACCGCCACCCCGTACCCCTCCATGGCCTCGGCCACGGCGGTCGGATGGCGGCGGCGTAGCTCCTCGGTGCTGGCGGCGGTGCCGGTGACCGTGCTGACCGTGAGGACCGGACCGGTCGTGGCGGCCGGCAGGGCGGCCCGCAGCGCCGCCAGCAACTGCGGGTCGGCCGGCACCACGCTGCCGCCCCCGAGCAGCGCGGGCGGCATCCCCAGTTCGTCGACCGGGATGAAGCCTTCGGGTGACTCGGCCCCGAGGTCGGCGGCGACGCTCGCGGTGCCGAGCACGGTGTCACCGACGGCGGCGCGCCCGGCGAAGCCGCCGGCCACGCCGGCGCTGACCACGGCACGGTACGGGCGCCCGGCCGCCTCGGCCAGCGCCAGCAGCCGGGCGGTGGCGGCGCCGGCCACGGCGGGGCCGACCCCGACCGGGGCGACGGTCACGGTGGTGTCCGTCAGGCCCGCCCGCACCGCGTCGGCCTCGGCCGGCACCGCGGTCACCACCAGCAGCCCGGTCACGAGAGGGGCCAGGTAACGGCAGAGTCGGTCACGGCAGGGCCGGTCACGACACGGGCCCGGGGGACTCTCGGCGGGTTTCGTCGTCGGCGCCGTTTCCGGGGCCGCCAACAGCCGAGGATGGGCGGTAGATGTGGTAGCCCGGCGGGGCGAGCCCGGGGTCTTCGTACTGTGGCGAGTTGGCCTGGGCGGGTGCCGGCGAGGTGGGGGCGGCGTCGTTCGGAGTCGTGGGCTCGTCGGCCGTCTCGTCGTCTGCCAGTTCGTCGTCACCCAGCGGCCGGCCGGCCAGCTTCTCGGCGCGCAGCCGGGCGGCTACCAACACCCCCCGGCCGGCGGCCAGGACGCCCACGCCGGCGGCGACCGCGATGCCGGTGCGACCGTCGAACGGGACCAGCCCGAGCCCACCGCCGACGACGAAGGCGAGCATCAGCACCGTCTCGGAGTGGGCGAACGAACTGGCCCGCAGCCGCTCCGGGATGCGCTCCTGGATCGAGGCGTCCACGGCCAGTTTGGCCACACCGCTGACCAGCGCGGTGACCAGGCAGAGCAGGGCCACCATCAGCAGTGAGAACTGGATGACGGCGAGCACCCCCACCCCGGCCACGATGATCATGCTGCTGGACTGGATGGCGGTCGGCCGGTGGATGCGCAGACGGGTGCCGACCGCGGTGGCCAGGAAGCTGCCCACGGCCAGCGCGGCGCCGACCAGCCCCAGCGCCCACTCGGCGCCCAGGTCCCGGCCGAACACCTCGGTGTCCAGGTCGCCCTTCTTTATCGCGAAGGCGAGGAAGAGCAGCAGGAAGCCGTACATCGCGCGCAGGGTCGCGGCGCCGATCAGGCTGGCGATCACCAGCCGGCCGGCGGGGCGGCCCCGGCCCAGCGGCCGGTCGCCCCGTCGCCGGCCCAGAGCCCGCAGCGGCCGAGGGACCCGCTCCGGTGGCTCCGAATCCGCCTTCGGCGGCAGTCGCAGCGAGATGACCATGCCGACCAGGAAGATCACCGACGCGACGCGCAGCGGCCACTGCGGCCCGAACCAGAACGCGGCCAGCCCGATGGGCGCCACGAGTGCGCCCGCCACCGTGCCGTAGACACTGGCTCGTGCGCCCACCTGGGAGAGGCCGAGCCCTGCCGGCAGCAGCCGGGGCACCGCCGCGGACCGGGCCACGCCGTACGCCCGGGACAGCGCGAGCACCCCGAAGGCGGCCGGATAGAGCCCGAAGCCGTGGATGTAGTCGGAGATCAGCCACGCCAGGAATGCCCGGCCGAGCATGGTGGCGGCCAGCGCGTACCGCCGGCCGTGCCGGAAGTGGTCCAGCAGCGGGCCCACCACGGGGGCGAGCATCGCGAACGGAACCATCGTCACCAGCAGGTAGAGCGCGACCTTGCTGCGGGCCTCGCCCAACGGCACGTTGAAGAAGATCGTCCCGGCCAGGCCGATGGCGATCAGGGTGTCGCCCGCGCAGGAGACGGCGTGCAGGTCGAACAGGCGGACCATCCCGACCTCGCCGCCGGCCCCCCGGGTCCGGGCTCGGCCGGCGTGGCGGGTCACCCAGCGTCCGCTGCCCACCGAACCACGCAGGAGCAGGCGGATGGCCCGAATAAGATTGCCGACGGTCCGCCCGAGGACGGATCGCCCGGAGCGGGAGTACGGCGGCATGTGCACCATCCTCGCCCATCCGCTGCCCATACGCCGCACCACTGCGGCGAAAGGTTCCCCGGGAGTCCCTGTCACCCGTGCGGGGCGCATGAGGAACAATGGTTGGGTGACCAGGCCCGCCTCCACCCGTGCCGCCCGTCTCGACCAGGTCTGCGCCGCCGCCGTCGAGGTGGCCCGTGCCGGCATCACCGAGGTGGGTGCCGATGACGTCGGCGACCACCTGCAGGTCGTGGCCGAGGGTGATCGGCTGGTCACCCACTACTTCGACTGTCGTCTCGCCGGTTACCGGGGCTGGCGGTGGGCGGTCACCGTGACCCGGGTGCCGCGCAGCCGGACGGTGACCATCTGCGAGACGGTGCTGCTGCCCGGCCCGGACGCGCTGCTCGCGCCCGGCTGGCTGCCCTGGCAGGAGCGGCTCAAGCCGGGCGACCTCGGCCCGGGCGACCTGCTGCCGACCTCACCGGAGGACGAGCGGCTGGCCCCCGGCTATCTGCTCTCCGACGACCCGGCGGTGGAGGAGACGGCCTGGGAGTTGGGCTTCGGCCGGCCCCGGGTGCTGTCCCGAGAGGGTCGCGCCGACGCGGCGCAGCGCTGGTACGACGGCGACCACGGTCCCACCGCGGCCATCTCCACCGCCGCCCCGGCCGCCGCCCGCTGCGGCACCTGCGGCTTCTACCTGCCGCTGGCCGGTGCCCTGCGGCAGGCCTTCGGTGCGTGCGGCAACTTCTACGCCCCCGACGACGGCCGGGTGGTGAGCGCCGACCACGGTTGCGGCGCCCACTCCGAGACGTTGATCGAGGCCGCCGACACCACGGTCGACGATCTTCCGACGGTGTACGACGACAGCGCGGTGGAGGCCATGTCGGTCAGCCGTGCCCCTGGTTCGGTGGAGTCCGCCGAGCCGGCGGAGCCGTACGGGCACTCCTGACCGTTCGCGGCGGTGCCGGGGCGGGCGGCTGAGGTCAGCTCGCCCGGCGACGACGTCGGTTGGCGTCGTGCCGCATCATCACGGCGAGGCCCGGGAAGCCCCACAGGAAACCGGCCAGGCAGGTCCAGAGCCAGTTCTGGTGGTCGTGCTCGGTCAGCCAGCCGCGGAAGAAAACAAGCAGGACCAGCCCGGCGACCGCCCAGGCGATCAGCCCTGCGACGGCGAACGGCACCATCGGTGGGTCCAGCGGCGCGGGCCGCGGTTGCTGGTCGTTCGGCACCCGGCAAGCGTACGCGATCTACTTCCCCTGCCCGCCAGTGATCTGGGACGATGCCGGCGTCAAACCGGAAGATCACCCTGCGAGGACCTGATGGCAGTTCTGCCGCCCGAGAACGGCACACCACCCGCTCCCGCTCAACCGCGTAACGGCTTTGACCGCTTCTTCGAGATTTCCGCCCGTGGCTCGACGGTGAGCCGTGAGGTACGTGGTGGTCTGGCGACCTTCTTCACGATGGCGTACATCGTGGTGCTCAACCCGCTGATCCTGGGCGGTGCCGTCGACGGTGACGGAAAGTCTCTCCCGATTCCCGCGCTCGCCGCGGTGACCGCGCTGGTCGCCGGCCTGATGACGATCCTGATGGGGGTGGTCGGCCGGTTCCCGCTGGCGCTCGCCGCCGGCCTGGGTGTCAACGCCCTGGTGGCGTACGAGATCGCACCCGAGATGACCTGGGCCGACGCGATGGGCCTCGTGGTGATCGAGGGTGTGATCATCGCGGTGCTGGTGCTGACCGGCCTGCGGACCGCCGTTTTCCGCTCGGTGCCGACCCAGATGAAGACCGCGATCGGCGTGGGCATCGGCCTCTTCCTGACCATTATCGGCCTGGTGGACGCCGGTTTCGTCCGGCGGATTCCGGACGACGCCAACACGACCGTCCCGGTCGGTCTGGGCATCGGCGGCAAGCTGGTGAGCTGGCCGATGCTCGTCTTCGTGGTGGGTCTGCTGATCACGCTGGTGCTCGTGGTGCGGCGGGTGAAGGGCGCGATCCTGATCGGCATCCTCGCGTCCACCGTGCTGGCGGTGATCGTGGAGGCGGTCGGCAACATCGGCCCGTCGTTCGTCGACGGTAAGCCCAACCCCAAGGGTTGGTCGCTGAACGTGCCGGAGTTGCCGAAGACGGTGGTGGACGTGCCGGACCTGTCGCTGCTCGGCAAGTTCAACGTGCTCGACTCGTGGGGTCGGGCCGGCTGGCTGGTCGTGTTGATGTTCGTCTTCACCCTGTTGATCACGGACTTCTTCGACACCATGGGCACGATGGTGGCGGTCGGCCAGGAGGGCGGTCTGCTCGACGAGAAGGGCACTCCGCCAAGGGCGAAGGAGATCCTGCTGGTCGACTCGATCGCGGCGGCGGCCGGCGGTGCTGCGAGCACTTCCAGCAACACGTCGTACATCGAGAGTGCCGCCGGTGTCGCGGAGGGTGCCCGGACCGGCGCGGCCAACCTGGTCACGGGCGCGCTCTTCCTGCTGGCGATGTTCCTGGCGCCGCTGGTGGTGATCGTGCCGTTCGAGGCTGCCTCGACGGCCCTGGTGGTGGTCGGCTTCCTGATGATGACGGCCGTGCGGACGATCGACTGGTCCGACTACGAGATCGCCATTCCGGCGTTCCTCACCATCGTGCTGATGCCGTTCACCTACTCGATCTCCAACGGGATCGGCGCCGGTCTGATCACCTTCGTGGTGGTCAAGCTGGCCAAGGGCAAGGCCCGGGAGATCCACCCGCTGCTGTACGGGGTGGCCGCGCTGTTCGTGCTGTATTTCCTGCGCGGGCCCATCGAGTCCCTGGTGCTCTGACGACGTTCGGGCGGGGAGTCGAACCAGATTCCCCGCCCGAAACTGCGCAAATGTCCTCGTGAGCCTGGTCATATCGGATGTCGTTAGCCAGGCTCATTAGTTAAGCTAACTATCGTGACGGAGCGGACGGTGACGGCGGAACGCGTGCCACCGGCGCAACTGGCTCCCCAGTTGCGTGATGCGATCACCCGACTCAACCGGCGGGTCCGACGGGCCCGGCCGGTCGGCGACCTCACGGTCACCCAGGTCTCGGCCCTCACCAGCCTCCGGCTGGCGGGCACGATGACGCCCCGGGAACTGGCCGAGGTCGAACGGGTGCAGCCACCGACGATGACCAAGATCGTTGCGAAGTTGGAGGAGCGCGGCCTCGTGCAGCGGACCCCCCATCCGACCGACGGCCGGCAGGTCATCCTCGCGGCGACCGAAGGAGGGCAGGCCGTGCTCGACCAGTTCGAGCGGGCCCGCGATGAGTGGCTGGCCCATCGGCTGGCCGCGCTCGACGAGGACCAACGGGAGACCCTGCTCAGGGCCGCCGGGATTCTCCAGCAGCTCGCTCGCGCCTGAGCCCGCGCCCGCGCCACCGGGCCGTGCCGTCACGTGTCGATGACGCGTACGTCCAAGGAGGCGCACCAAGAGTGCAGGCCAAGCTGAGCACGATGTTCCAGTCCCTACAGGTCCGCAACTACCGGCTCTTCGCATCCGGGCAGCTGATCAAAATGATCGGCGTCTGGATGATGTTCATCGCCCAGGACTGGCTGGTCCTCGAGCTCTCCGACAACTCGGCCACCGCGCTCGGCGTGGTGACCGCACTACAGTTCACCCCGGTGCTGCTGCTCACGCTGCTCTCCGGCCGGCTCGCCGACCGGTACGACAAGCGGATGCTGCTCTTCGTCGCCAACGCCTTCTGGACCGTGCTGGCGCTCGGCATGGCCGTGTTGGTCCTCACCGACATGGTGCAGCTCTGGCACGTCTTCGCGTTCGCCGCGCTGCTCGGCACCGCCAACGCCGTGGAGACCCCGGTCCGCCAGTCGTTCGTCTCCGAACTGGTCGGCACGCCGCTGCTGCCCAACGCGCTGTCGCTGAACGCGGCCGTCTTCAACTCCGCCCGGATCGTCGGCCCGGCCGTCGCCGGCCTGGCCATCGCCGCCTTCGACGTGGGCCCGGTGTTCCTCTTCACCGCGCTCAGCTCGATCGCGCCGCTGGTCAACGTGGTCCGGATGCGGACCGCCGAGCTGTACCGAGACGCGCTGCTACCGCGCGACGAACGGGCGCCCGCCCGGGTGGTCGACGGCCTGCGGTACGTGTGGCGTCGCCCGGACCTGCTGCTGCCGATGGCGGTGATGTCGGTGATCGGCATGTCGCTGTTCAACTTCCAGCTCACCCTGGCCGCGCTGGCCAAGACGGTCTTCCACACCGGCGCCGCCTCCTTCGGCCTGTTCAGCACGGCACTGGCGGTCGGCGCGCTCGGTGGCGCCCTCAGCGGCACCGGCCGGCGCAGCCGCCCGTCGGTCTGGCTGGTGCTCGGTGCGGCCATCGCCTGCGCCAGCTTCGGCACCATGGTCGGCTTCGCGTCGACGTACTGGCTGGTCGTGGCGCTGCTGGTGCCCACCGGCTTCTTCATGGTCTTCTTCGCCCAGGCCGCCAACCAGCGCGTCCAGCTCGGCGTGGACGCCGCCTTCCGGGGTCGGGTGATGGCCCTGTGGGTGCTGGTGTTCCTGGGCACCAACCCGGTCGGCGCACCGCTGATCGGCTGGGTCGCGGAGCACTTCGGTGCCGGCGCGAGCATCTGGATGGGCGGGCTGATCTCGCTGACCACCGCCCTGATCGCGCTCACCTGGCAACTGCGCCGCTCCGGCGCCCGGGTGCGCTTCCGGGTGCTGCCGATGCCCCGCTTCTACGTCGTCTCCCCCGACTGCTGACGGGAGCGCAGCGGTCCCTTCCTGCCAGTTTCCGTGGAGGAGGGGACCGTTGCTGACAGGGGGAGCCCTGATCGGCGGATCTCGCGGATGCGGCCAAATCGCTGGCGGGGTGGCACGACGGGGCTTAGCGTCGATACGTGGGAGCCGAACGCGCGCTGATGCTGGTCCTGGCGTTCCTCGCCGTGGCCAGCCTCCCGGCGGTGTTCGCCCTGCTCTTCTGCGCCGACGAGATCCTCGACCGGGTGGTCTGCGGCTGGTCGGAGTGGCGCGAGCGCCGTCGGGAACGACGCACGATCGCCCGACTCGACCGCGCCGTCGAGGCCGACTCGCTGACCCGTGACCTCGACCTCAGCGAGTTCGACCGCACCGACCGACATCCTCTGGAACAGCTCGCCGCCGACCTGCGTCGCCTCGGCGGCCAGCGGCTCGGCGGCACCGGCCGGTCGATGGTCTGGCACAGCACGGTGGTCCAGGCGTACGACGACCGGCTCCGGCTGGCCTGCCGCGCCCTCGGCATCACCGAGCACCTCGCCGAGCTGACAGGCGTCGACCAGGAGATCGAGCGCGTGCGGGTGGAGGGTGTGCTGCACGCCGCCGGCCTGACCCTGCCAGCGGCTCGGGCTGGGCACCGGCAACGGCACCACTGAGCCACCGGGGGTGAACCGCCACCCGTCGACGCGGAGCGTCAGGAAGACTCGCGCGCGGCCGGGCCGCTGCCGAAGAGGACGTCGTCCCAGCTCGGCAGCCGCTTACGCGGCTTGCCGTTGGCGTCGGTGGACTCGCCACCGGCCGCCGCGGCGGCACCGGTCCGTCGGGGCCGCAACACCGCCAACGATGGCACGGCCGGGACCTCCTTGGGCGCGTCCGCGTCGTCGTCGAAGGCCGACCCCTGGCCACCACCGAGGAGCGCGGCGGCACCGCCGCCGACCGGCCGCTGCCGGGGCGCGTCCGACCCGGCCAGAGCAGCCGGGGTACGCGGTTCCAGGCCGCGACCCGACGAGGAGCCGAGCGGGCGGTCCAGTGAGGCGAGCAGGGCGTCCCGCCCGGCCCGGATCGGGTCACGACCGGGGCGGGGGTGCTCGGACGCCGCCGGCAACCCGTGGCCACCACGGCTCGGCTCACCACGTGACGGACCGGGCAGGGCATGCCCGCCCCGCTCCGGTGCCGGCTCCTGACCGAGGATCGGCGTGGGCCGCTCGGCGCACAGGTACTGCGCCATGTCGTCGTGCGGCGTGACCGCCTGCCGGGTCTTGTCGAGATCCCAGATGGCCTGCGCGGTGGCCTTGCCGGACGGCCAGGTGGCGATGATCCGCCAGGTGCCGTCGTCGCGCCGGTATGCGTCCCAGGAGATCTTCTCGGTGTCGATGCCGTGCTGGCTCAGCCGGCCGTTGACCACCTCGGCGAGTGGCGTGGGCTTCTCCGCGCCCTTGAGGCGGGTGCGGCGGGCGTGCTGGGCGAGCATCGCCCGCTCCTGAAGCACCGGGCCGGCATAGCGCAGCACCCGGTCGACCGGCACACCGGCGATCCGGGCGACGTCCTCCGCGGACTCACCGGAGCGGATCCGGGCCTGAATGTCCCGGGGGGACAGTGAGGGGATCGGGTCGGCGGCGCTCGGCGCCACCGCGAGCGGCGGCGCGCCGGGCTCGGCGTGCATCGCACCGGCGATCCGCTCGTCGATCGGCAGGGCGAGCAGTCGCCCGACCTCGTCGGCGAGAACAAGAGCATGGCCGTCCTCGGAGAGGGCGACGAAGCGTACTGGGCGCATTGCGTTGCCTCCGTCCCGCTTCGCTGGCCGCACGCCACGAGTCGGCCACCCAGGCGTCTCCGAACACCGTACGCGCATCTGCCACGGGGTGGGGGAAGCGACACCCCGCATGTCGCGACTGAGCTGCGGCGATGATCACGGTCGGTGTCGGTCGAGGCTCCGACCAACACCGACCGTGACGATCGTCAGAGGCGTTCGACCACGTAGTCGATGGAGGCGGTCAGCGCCTCGACATCGGACGGCTCGACGGCCGGGAACAGCGCCACCCGCAGCTGGTTGCGACCCAGCTTCCGGTACGGCTCGGTGTCGACGATGCCGTTGGCGCGCAGCGCCTTCGCGATCGCGGTGGCGTCCACCCCGTCGGCGAAGTCGATTGTCGCGACCACGTTGGACCGCAGCGCCGGATCGGTCACGAACGGGGTGGCCACGGTGGACCGCTCCGCCCAGCCGTACACCGCTGCGGCGCTCTCCGCGGTGCGCTTCGCGGCCCAGTTCAGACCACCCTGCGCGTTCATCCAGTCGGTCTGCTCGGCGGCCAGGAAGATGGTCGCCAGCGCCGGGGTGTTGTACGTCTGCTCCAGCCGCGAGTTGTCGATCGCGGTGACCAGGTCCAGGAAGGCCGGGATGTAGCGCCCGGACGCCTTGATCTCGGCGGCCCGGTCCAGTGCGGCCGGCGACATCAGGGCCAGCCAGAGGCCACCGTCGGAGCCGAAGCACTTCTGCGGCGCGAAGTAGTAGACGTCGGTCTCGCCGACGTTGACCTCCAGGCCACCGGCGCCGGAGGTGGCGTCGACCAGCAGCAACGAGCCCTCGTCCGCTCCGGCGACCCGGCTGATCGGCACGGCCACGCCGGTCGAGGTCTCGTTCTGCGGGGTGGCGTAGACGTCCACGCCGCTCTCGGCGACCAGGGTCGGCGCGCTGCCCGCGTCGGCCTTGCGGACGGTCGGCTCGCCCAGGAACGGGGCGTCCTTGACCGACTTGGCGAACTTGGCGCCGAACTCGCCGAAGCTGGCGAACTGCGCCCGGTCGCGTACGAGGCCGAACGTGGCGACCTCCCAGAACGCGGTGGTGCCGCCGTTGCCGATCACGACCTCGTAGCCCTCGGGCAGCGAGAAGAACTCGGCGATGCCGGCGCGCAGGCGGGCCACCTGATCGCGGACCGTCTTCTGCCGGTGCGAGGTGCCCAGGTAGCTGGTGGCCACGTCGGCGAGGGCGGACACGGCCGCCGGACGGACCTTGGACGGGCCGCAGCCGAATCGTCCGTCAGCGGGCTTGATCTCGTCGGGAATCCGGATGGTGGGTGCGTCAGCCACGGTGTTCAAGATCCTTCCGCATGGGCCAATAGCCCGGTGAGCTGGCAGGGCGCGGACGATGTCTTGCCGCCTACGGCGCGTCCGAGCCTGTTCAGGCGACACTGCCGTGGCCATCCTCGCACCTGCGCCGGCCCGCCTCGACGTCAGTCCCACCCCGGAGAGTGAGGCGTCCGCCACAGGCGCGTCGATGACCTGGAGCTTCTGGCGGGAAGTGACCCGGGAATGCCCGAGGGCCCGTGCCGCTGGTGCGGCGCGGGCCCCCGGGTGCGGCCTTCCTCAGACGCCGTGCGGGATGGCGGCCCAGCCCTCGACGTCGGACGGCTTGCGGGTCTCCGGGCCGACGTAACGGGCGGACGGGCGGACCAGCCGCTGCAGGCGCTTCTGCTCCAGGATGTGCGCGCTCCAGCCGCCCATCCGGGCGCAGGTGAACATCGACGTGAACATGTGCGCCGGCACCTCGGCGAAGTCCAGCACGACGGCCGACCAGAACTCGACGTTGGTGGCGAGCACCCGATCCGGGCGGCGGGCCTGCAACTCGGCGAGGGCTGCCTTCTCCAACGCCTCGGCGATCTCGAAGCGCGGCGCGCCCAACTCCTTGGCGGTACGCCGCAGCACACGGGCGCGCGGGTCCTCGGCCCGGTAGACCCGGTGGCCGAAGCCCATCAGCCGCTCACCCCGGTCGAGGACGCCCCTGACGTACCCCTCGGCATCGCCGCTGCGCTCGACGGCCTCCAGCATGCTGAGCACCCGGGACGGCGCGCCGCCGTGCAGCGGGCCGGAGAGGGCGCCGATGCCGGAGGAGATGCACGCCGCCGCGTCGGCCCCGGTGGAGGCGACGATCCGGGCGGTGAAGGTGGAGGCGTTCAGGCCGTGCTCGGCGGCCGAGATGAAGTACGCGTCGACGGCCTTGACGTGGCGGGGGTCGGGCTCGCCACGCCAGCGCTTCATGAACCGCTCGACGATGGTCTGCGCCTTGTCGATCTCCTTCTGCGGCACCGCCGGCAGGCCGAGGCCCCGGGCGGACTGGGCGACGAAGGAGAGCGCGGTCACCGAGACCCGGGCGAGGTCCTCACGGGCCTGCTCGTCGGAGATGTCCAGCAGTTGGTTGAGCCCCCAGTACGGGGCCAGCATGGCGACCGCGGACTGCACGTCGACCCGGATGTCACCGGAGTGCACCGGCACCGGGAACGGCTCCGCCGGCGGCAGGCCCGGCCCGAAGCGGCCGTCGACCAGCAGCGCCCACACGTTGCCGAACGAGACCTGGCCGATCAGATCCTCGATGTCGACCCCGCGATAGCGCAGCGCGCCACCCTCACGGTCAGGTTCGGCGATCTCGGTCTCGAAGGCTACGACGCCCTCCAGCCCGGGTTTGAAATCGGCCATGTCGCTCTCCTGGATCTGCTCGGTGCGCCCGATCAGCTCATCCGGCCCGGTCGGCCGAGGCCCTTAGGCGACCCTCAGGGATGTGTTCGGAACATCTTGCCTGCTGAGTAACTGGATACGCGACCCGCTGCGACTGTGCTGCACACGACATCCCCGGACGCGCATTCTCCGCGCCACTCGGTGAGACTGGGCGGTGCGGGCTGGTCAGCGCGGGAGTGCGCCGACAGGGCCACCGAAAAGGAGTAGGACGTGACGGGGGACACACCTGGTCCGTCCGCGATGCGTAACGAGTACGCCGCGGATCTGGGCCTGACCGAGGCTGACCTGGCCGCCGACTGGCACACCCAGTTCGACCGCTGGTTCGCCGACGCGGTGGCCTTCGGGCTACCCGAGGTGAACGCGATGGTGGTCGGCACGGCCGACGCCGACGGCCGGCCCAGCGGCCGGACGGTACTGCTGAAGGGGTACGACCCCGGGGGCTTCGTCTTCTTCACCAACCACCTCTCGCGCAAGGGTGTCGAGGCGTCCGCGAACCCGTACGCCAGCCTGGTCTTTCCGTGGTTCCCCATGCAGCGGCAGGTGGTCGTCGCCGGCCGGATCACCCCGGTCGACCGGTCGGTGACCGAGGCGTACTTCGCCAGCCGGCCGCGCGGCTCCCAACTGGGTGCCTGGGCCAGCCCGCAGTCGCAGGTGGTGCCGGACCGGGCCGCGCTCCAGGAGCGCTACCGGGAGGTGGCCGAGCGGTTCGCCGACGAGGCGGTCATCCCGACCCCGCCGAACTGGGGTGGGCTGCGGGTCCGGCCCGATTCGGTGGAGTTCTGGCAGGGCCGGGCCGGCCGCCTGCACGACCGGTTGCGCTTCCGCCGTACCGACGACGGGCCGCCGGGCGGCGCCCCGGGTGGCGGCGGAAGCTGGATCGTCGAGCGGCTGGCGCCGTGACCGGTGTGCAGGAGGCTCGGCGGCGAGGGGTAGGCCGCTGGACGATCGACGTACGTCCGCTGCGCGTGCCCGCGTACCGGCGGCTCTGGCTCGGCAACACCGTGGCGATGTTCGGCTTCCAGTTCACCGCCGTCGCCGTGCCGGTGGAGATGTACGCCCTGACCAGGGACTCCTTGTGGGTCGGCCTGCTGGGCGTGGCGGCCTTCGTACCGCTGCTGGTCTTCGGGCTCTGGGGCGGCGCCATCGCCGACGCCCGCGACCGCCGCGTGGTGCTGCTCGGCGGGTCGGTGCTGCTCTGGGCGTCCACCCTCGGTCTGTTGGTCCAGGCGCTGCTGGACGTGGGCAGCCCGGTGCTGCTGCTGGCGTTGATGGCGGTGCAGTCGGTGGCGTTCGCGATCAGTTCGCCGGCTCGCAGCGCCATGCTGCCCCGGCTGGTTCCGGAGAACCTGGTGCCGGCCGCCAGCACCCTGAACTACACGACGTTCACCGCCGCCTCGGTGGCCGGACCGCTCGCCGCCGGTCTGATCCTCGCCGCCTCCACGGACACCAGGCTGGTCCTCTCGGTCGCGTACGGCGTGGACGCGGTGCTGTTCACCGCGATGCTCTGGGCCGCGCTGCGCCTGCCCGCGCTGCCGCCCGAGCCCGCCGCCGACGGCGAGCCCCGCCGCGCCGGCCTGGCCAGCGTGGTCGACGGGTTCCGCTACCTGGCCACCACGCCGGTGCTGCTGCTCTCCTTCGGGGTGGACCTGATCGCGATGATCCTGGCCATGCCGAGGGCGCTCTTCCCGGAGATCGCGCACGAACGGTTCGGCGGTGGTGGTGCGGTCGGCCTGCTCTACGCCGCCATCGCGATCGGCTCGATGATCGGCGGTTTGACCTCCGGTTGGATCGGCCGACTCCGCCGGCAGGGGCTCGGGCTGGTGGTCGCGGTGGTCGCGTGGGGCCTGGCGATCGCCGCCGCAGGGTTGGCCCACCAACTCTGGCTGATGGTCGTCCTGCTCGCCGTGGCCGGTGCCGCCGACCTGGTCAGCGCGGTGCTGCGTCAGTCGATGCTGTTGATCTACGCGCCGGACCGGATGCGCGGGCGACTTCAGGGCGTCAACACGGTGGTGGTGGCCGGCGGGCCGCGGCTGGGCGACCTTCGGGCCGGCACCATGGCCGCCGGGTTCGGCGGAGGGGTGGCCTGGGTGGCCGGCGGGCTCGCCTCGGCGGTGCTCGTGGTGGGGCTCGCGGTCGCCTTCCCGGCGCTGCTGCGCTACCGGGCCGCGACGCCGTCGAGCGGTGACCGGCCGTGACCGGTTAGGGTCGCCGGCATGGACAGCCCCGACCAGCGCCCGTTCTCCGGCGCCCAGTGGACCATCGCCGCAGCCGGCCACGAGGCCGTCATCGTCGAGGTGGGCGGCGGGCTGCGGACGTACCGGCATGACGGTGTCGACCTGCTCGACGGGTACGGGACCGACGAGGTCTGTCCCGGCTGCGCCGGGCAGGTGCTGGCGCCCTGGCCGAACCGGATCCGGGACGGCCGCTACCCGTTCGCGGACCGGACGCACCAGCTCCCGCTGACCGAGCCGGAGCGGCACGTGGCCATCCACGGACTGGTCAACTGGGTGCCGTGGCGGCTGTTGGAGCAGACGCCGGACACGGTGACGGTCGGGTACGACCTGCCGCCGCAGCCCGGCTACCCGTGGCCGCTGCGGCTGGTCAGCAGGTGGAGCGTCGACGCGGACGGTCTGCGCGCCGAGCACGAGGTGACCAACATCGGTGCCGAGGTGGCGCCGTTCGGCTTCTCCGTGCACCCGTACCTGCAACTGCCGGGTGTCGCGGTGGACGACCTGGTCATGCGGCTGCCGACGCGTAGCCGGGTGCTGGTGGACGGTCGGCTGCTGCCGGTCGGGGTCACCCCGGTGAGCGGCACCGAGTACGACTGGACCAGCCCGCGCCGGATCGGCGCGGCCGTGCTGGACCTCTGCTTCGGTGAGGTCATCCGCGACGCCGACGGCGGCTCCTCGGTAAGCCTGGCCGCCCCGGACGGCTCGTCCGGGGTGAGCATCTGGGCGGACGCCGAGTTCGGCTGGTGGCAGGTCTTCACCGGCGACGCGCTCACCGGCGAGCGGCACCGGCGTTCGGTGGCGATCGAGCCGATGACCTGCCCGCCGGACGCGTTCCGTTCCGGCAAGGACATGCTCACGCTCAAGCCCGGCACCACCTGGCGGGGCTCCTGGGGCATCCGGCCCGGGGCCTGAGCGGGCCGACGAGGGGGCGCGGGATGGAGTTCGCCGAGGTCGTCCGGCGTCGACGGATGGTGCGCAACTACGACCCGGACCGTCCGGTCCCGCCCGACGTGGTGGACCGGCTGCTCGACCACGCGGTCCGCGCCCCGTCGGCCGGGTTCGCCCAGGGGTGGGGCTTCCTGCTGCTGGAGGAGGCGGCCGACCGGGAGCGGTTCTGGGCCGCCACCACGCCCGAGGGCGGGGGGCGGGAGCGCTGGCTGGCGGGGATGCGTCGGGCACCGCTGATCGTCGTGCCGCACGCCAACGAATCGGCCTACCTGCGGCGGTACGCGGAGCCGGACAAGGGCTGGACGGACCGTTCCACCGAGCGCTGGCCGGTGCCCTACTGGTACGTGGACACCGGCTTCGCCTCGCTGCTGATGCTGCTCACCGCCGTGGACGAGGGTCTGGGGGCGTGTTTCTTCGGCATTCCGCCGCAGCGGCTGGCCGCGTACCGGGACGCGTTCGGTGTGCCGACGGAGTACCACCCCATCGGCGCGATCACCATCGGTTACCGGGCGCCCGACCATCGGTCACCGTCCCTGCGCCGAGGGCGTCGTGGGCTGGACGAGGTGGTACGACGCGGGCGGTGGAGCTGAGGTGTTCATCCTGTTCGTCCGGGTGCGGAACGGACGAGGGGTAGCGAAACTGACATCAGGCAGCAGAACGCGACGTGCGCTGGGCCGCTAGGCTGGCACGGTCATCGGTGCTGCGCCATGCGGTGCCCGCTGCGGCCCGGCCGGCTCGGCGCCGTCGGTCGGTCCGGCCACAGGGGAGGGGAGCGTGCCGTCGTGATCTTCAGAGCGGTCCGGGACGGGCGTCCCTATCCGGAGCACAACCTGACGCTCAAGCAGTGGGCGGAGATCCCGCCCCGTCCGCTGCGCCTGGATCAGTTGATCACCACCAAGCGTGAGCTCGCGCTCGACAAGCTCCTCGCCGAGGATTCCACCTTCTACGGTGACCTCTTTCCGCACGTGGTGCAGTGGAACGGCGGGCTCTACCTGGAGGACGGTCTGCACCGCGCCCTGCGCGCGGCCCTGCAGCAGCGCAACCAGATCCACGCCCGGGTGCTGGTGCTCTCCGGGTCGATCGAGTGACGCGAGCACTCCTGAAGCTTCGTTAAGGTGACGGCATGACTGCCCTCGACCTGCTCGACCTGGACCCGTCGCTCAGCGAGGAGGAGCGGCAGATCCGCGACGTCGTCCGCCAACTCGTCGACGACCAGGTCCGCCCGTACGTCGCCGACTGGTACGACCAGGGCCGCGTACCGGCCCGGGAGTTGGCCCGGGAGTTCGGCAAGCTCGGGCTGCTCGGCATGCACCTGACCGGGTACGGCTGCGCCGGCGCCTCCGCCGTCGCGTACGGGCTGGCCTGCCAGGAGCTGGAGGCCGGCGACTCCGGCGTCCGCTCGCTGGTCTCGGTGCAGGGCTCGCTGGCCATGTACGCCATCTGGCGCTACGGCAGCGAGGAGCAGAAGCAGCGCTGGCTGCCGTCGATGGCGACCGGCGAGGCGATCGGCTGTTTCGGGCTGACCGAGCCGGACCACGGCTCCGACCCGGCGTCGATGACCACCCGCGCACGCCGCCACGGCGACGACTGGGTGCTCACCGGCGGCAAGATGTGGATCACCAACGCGCCGATCGCCGACGTCGGGGTGATCTGGGCGCGCACCGACTCCGGCGTGCGGGGTTTCGCCGTACCCATGGACACGCCCGGTGTCACGGCCCGCGAGATCCGTCGCAAGATGTCGCTGCGCGCCTCGGTGACCGGCGAGATCGTGCTCGACGACGTCCGGCTCCCGGCGGACGCCCAACTGCCCGAGGCGATCGGGCTCAAGGCTCCGCTGAGCTGCCTCACCGAAGCCCGCTACGGCATCGTCTGGGGCTCGGTCGGCGCCGCCCGGGACTGCCTGGAGACCGCCCTGACGTACGCCACCACCCGCACCCAGTTCGGCCGCCCGCTGGCCGGGTTCCAGCTCACCCAGGCCAAGCTCGCCGACATGGCCGTCGAGCTGGTCAAGGGCCAACTGCTCGCCCTGCACCTCGGCCGGCTCGCCGACGCCGACCGGTTGCGCCCCGAGCAGGTCAGCGTGGGCAAACTGAACAACGTGCGGGAGGCCCTGGCCATCGCCCGGCAGTGTCGCACCATCCTCGGTGCCAACGGCGTCTCCGGTGAGTACCCGGTCATGCGGCACGCGAACAACCTGGAGAGCGTGCTGACGTACGAGGGCACCTCGGAGATCCACCAGTTGGTCATCGGGCAGCGGCTCACCGGGCTCTCTGCCTTCGCCTGACCTGCCCTTTTGCTCTTTCCGGCCGCTCGCCGCGCGACTGTCGTACGGGGGCCGTACCGTCATTGACAGACGACGTGTCTGACGAGGACGGTGAGTGTGATGGCTCGCGACGCTGGCATCAACGAGCCCACGAGGGAGTTCCCCGGTTACCCGACCGGCGACGATCTCAAGGAGCGCTCGACCGCGGCACCTGACCCGACCGCGGACACACCCGACGGCCCGACGACCGGTGGCACGGGTGGGGCAGGTGGGGCGGCTCGTGGCCTGCTCCTGCTGCTCGGCGCTGCCGCGCTGGCCGTGGTGGTGCTGCTCGGCGTGCAGGCGACCGGCTTCCTGCCGGATTTCCGCAACCCGTTCGCCAAGGAGCAGACCGACCGCAGCCAGCCGCCGCTGCTGAAGTCGATTCAGGACCTCAGCCGCTACGTGGCCGCGGAGGGCAACTTCCAGGTCGTGGTCGACACCCAGAACGACCGGCGCAACGTTCCCGACTTCCTGCTCAACGAACGCACCCTCTTCGTCGGGGCCGGCAGCGTGGAGGCGTACGTCGACTTCGCCAAGATCGGTGAGGGTGCGGTCGTCGAGTCCGCCGACGGCACCTCGGTCGAGATCAAACTGCCCGCTCCGCAACTCGGTGAGACCAATCTCGACCTGGAGAAGAGCTACGTCTTCGCCGAGCAGCGCGGTCTGCTCAACCGGCTCGGTGACCTGGTCGGCAACGACCCCAACCGGCAGCAGCAGGTCTACCAACTGGCCGAGGAACGCATCACCGCCGCCGCCCGGGACAGCGGGCTCTCCGCCCGCGCGGAAGAGAACACCCGCAAGATGCTGGAGGGGCTGCTGCGCTCGCTGGGCTACCAGCAGGTCACGGTCACCTACACCGCACCCTGACCCCGCCCCGCCTCCCCACGCGAGCGCCCGCCCTGACGGTCACGTCGGAGCGGGCGCTTCGTGCTGAACACCCCCCGCGCCGTCACCCAAGATCTGCGCAACTTCAGGGATGTTGGTGCTTCCGCCGGTCGCGAGGCAGCAACATCCCTGAAGTTGGCGGCCCGGGGGCGGGGCGTTCTCGGATGGGCGGGAGGCTGTGCAGCGCTTGCCGTGTGAGTCAGTGGCCGGTGGAGGCGAGGTAGCGGTCCTCGTTCGGCATGAGGACCCAGAGGATCAGGTAGACGATCACCTGGGTGCCGGGCAGCAGCAGCGACAGCAGGAACAGCAGCCGCACCATCCCGGCGGACATACCGAACCGCTGACCGAGGCCGGCGCAGACACCGGCGATCATGCGCCCCTGGCGGGGCCGAACCAGTTTGCGACTCATGTCGTACTCCCACTCTGCGGCAGCGCGCCGCGTCTGCAATCCACGGTACGAAGGGGTCACCGTCCCGCCCTCGGTCTGGGGGATGATCGGCAGCCCGTGGACCCGTAGGTACATACCCGTGCGGCCCCACTCCAACGCCCCGCGCCCCGCGCCCCGCGCCCCGCGCCCCGCGCCCCGCGCCCCGCGCCCCGCGCAAGATCGTGCTCGATCCTGGATGTAGTGGGGTCCCAAGCGGCACGAGGCCACTGCATTCAGGATCGTGCGTGATCTTGACGTGTGCATCCCCGCATCCGGCACTCGCGCGCTCGCACCCGGGCTGCCCGGCGGCCCGGGAGCGGCTGGAGCGGCCCGGGAGGGGCGTCCGGGAGGGGGCGAGGGGCGCGAGGGGCGCGAGGGGCGTCCGGGGGAGGCCCCGGAGGCTCCCGGAGGCTCCGGGGAGGTGGCGGTGAGACGGCGGGCGGGTTGCGGGTGGCTGGCGCCGTTGCCGTCGTCGGTCGGGGGATGGCTGGGCGGGTAGGCTCGCTGGTTGGGCACCCATTACCCCGGGTGTCCGAGCGGCCGTCCGACCGGGCGGCCACGAGCGGGGCCGCCTACCGGTGACCACGAGCGGGCCAGATCCCGTACGACGGGACGGCGAGGAAGCGCAGCCATGATCAGTGTTTTCGACCTCTTCAGCGTCGGCATCGGGCCGTCCAGTTCGCACACGGTGGGGCCGATGCGGGCCGCCCGTACGTTCGTGGCGGGGCTCAAGGCCGACGGGCTGCTCACCGACACGGCGCGGGTGCAGGCCGAGCTGTTCGGTTCGCTGGGCGCTACCGGGCATGGGCACGGCAGCGGTCCGGCGGTGCTGCTGGGGCTCTCCGGCGAGGCACCGGAGACGGTCGACACGGACACCGTCGGCCCACGGGTGGAACGGATCAAGGCCGAGCGGCGGATCAGCCTGCTGGGGGCGCACGAGATCGACTTCGACCCGGATCGGGATCTGACGCTGCATCGTCGCCGGTCGTTGCCGTACCACCCGAACGGGATGACCTTCGCGGCGTACGACAGGGCTGGCACTCAACTGCGTGCTCGCACCTACTACTCCGTCGGCGGCGGTTTCGTGGTGGACGAGGCGGCGGCCGGCGCGGACCGGATCAAGCCGGACAGCACTGCGGTGCGGTACCCGTTCCTGACCGGGGCGCAGCTCCTCGACGTCACGACCGCCACCGGCCTGTCGATCAGCGAGGTGATGCTGGCCAACGAGCGCTCCTGGCGCAGCGAGGCGGAGATCCGGGCCGGCCTGCTGGACATCTGGCGGGTGATGCGGGAGTGCGTGCGGCAAGGCTGCGAGCGGGACGGCGTACTCCCTGGTGGTTTGAAGGTTCGGCGGCGCGCGGCGGAGCTGCGGCGCAGCCTGGAGGCGGACACCGGGAGCACCGACCCGCTGCGCGTGATGGACTGGGTGACGCTGTTCGCGCTGGCGGTGAACGAGGAGAACGCGGCCGGCGGTCGGGTGGTCACCGCGCCGACCAACGGCGCGGCGGGGATCATCCCGGCGGTGCTGCACTACTACAGCCGCTTTATCGAGGACGCCGACGAGGATGGAGTGGTGCGGTTCCTGCTGGCGGCCGGGGCGATCGGCGTGCTGTTCAAGGAGAACGCCTCGATCTCCGGCGCGGAGGTCGGCTGCCAGGGTGAGGTCGGCTCGGCCTGCTCGATGGCCGCCGCCGGGTTGGCCGAGGCGCTCGGCGGCACCCCCGAGCAGGTGGAGAACGCCGCCGAGATCGGGATGGAGCACAACCTCGGGTTGACGTGTGACCCGGTGGGTGGCCTGGTGCAGATCCCCTGCATCGAGCGGAACGCGGTGGCTAGCATCAAGGCGATCACGGCCGCCCGGCTCGCGCTGCGCGGTGACGGGGTGCACGCGGTGTCGCTGGACAAGGTCATCAAGACCATGCGGGAGACCGGCGCCGACATGAAGGTCAAGTACAAGGAGACGGCGCGCGGCGGTCTGGCCGTCAACGTGATCGAGTGCTGAGTCGGCCGATTCGGGGCATTCGTTCACCGACTGCTAACCTGTCGTCCGTTTCAGGAGGCGGGAGGCTGCGGTGACCGCTGGCGTCGCGGCGTTGTGGTCGCACCGCAACTCGCTGCGCATCCTGGTCAGGCGGGATCTGGCGGTCAAGTACCAGCAGTCGGTGCTGGGCTACTTCTGGTCGTTGATCGAGCCGCTCGGCATGGGCGCCATCTACTGGTTCGTCTTTGGCGTGCTCTACTCCCGGGACACCGGGCGGCACCTCGGTGAGGCGGCCGGGTCGTACCCGCTGTTCCTGATCACCGGGATCTTCGCCTGGATGTGGACCAGTTCGGCGCTGAGCGAGGCGACGAACGCGCTAACCGGCCAGTCCCGGCTGATCACCACGATGAACGTGCCGCGGCAGGTCTTTCCGATCGGCCGGGTCACCGGCCGGTTCGCCGAGTACGCGGCCGGCCTGCCGATCCTCGTCGCCATCGCGGTGATCTACGCGGTGCACGGTCGGATCCACCCCGGCTGGTCGCTGCTCGCGCTGCCGCTCGCGGTGGCCGTCCAGGCGGTCCTGCTGATCGGGCTGGCCCTGCTGCTGTCGGCGTGGAACGTGCTGATGCGCGACGTGGAACGGTTCATGCGGCTGATCATCCGGCTGCTCTTCTACGCCACGCCGATCATCTATCCGCTCAGCCTGGTCCGGGATTCCAGCCTGCCCGGTTGGCTGAAGGTGGTGTACGAGCTGAACCCGCTGGTCGGGATCTTCCAGCTGCACCACGCGATCTGGTACCCGGACGAGTTCCCGGACGCCCGACTGCTCGTCACCACCGTCGCCGGCAGCCTGCTGGTGCTGGTCGCCGGCTGGTGGTCGTTCCGCCGGCTGGAACCCGCCGTGCTCAAGGAACTCTGAGATGGCCGCGCCGATCATCGAGGCCGATCACCTGGGCATCCGGTTCGTCCGCAACCGTCGTCGGCAGTTGCGGCTGCGGGAGTTGTTCATCCACCGGGGCGGACGCGGTGCCCTGCCCGGCCAGTTCTGGCCGCTGCGCGACGTGTCGTTCGCCGTCGAGCCGGGCGAGACCGTCGGGGTGATCGGCCGCAACGGCACCGGCAAGAGCACCCTGCTGCGGCTGATCGCCGGGGTGCTCATTCCGGACGAGGGCAGCATCCGGGTGCACGGTGCGGTGGCGCCGCTGCTGGAGTTGTCCGCCGGATTCTCCAACGACCTGACCGGGCGGGAGAACCTGCACCTGGTCGGTGGGCTGCACGGGCTGTCGGCGAGCTACCTGAAGCGGCACTTCGACGAGATCGTCGAGTTCGCCGGTGAGCAGGTGGAACGGGCCATCGACACGTCGGTGCGGCACTACTCGTCGGGAATGAAGGTGCGGCTCGGCTTCGCGATCATCTCGCACCTGCCGCACCCGATCCTGCTGATGGACGAGGTGACCGCGGTCGGAGACGCGGAGTTCCGCAAGAAGTGTTACGCGACGATTGATCGTCTGCTCGGGGAGGGGCGCACGCTCGTGTTGGTGTCACACAACGAAAAGGACCTGACCCGGTTCTGCCGTCGGGGGTTGTACCTCGACGCGGGCCGGTTGACGCTCGACGGCACCATCGCCGAGGCGCTCGACGCGTACCACGCCGCGGTCCCGCGGTGACGCTCGCGATCGTGCTCGCCGCCGGGACACCCGCGGCGGGCCTGACCACCGCGACCGGCGAGCCGCTGGCCGACCGTCTCGCCGCCCAGTTGCGCCGGGCCGGGGCGGACGAGGTGCGCTTCGCCGCCAACCTCGACGAGTTGGCCGCGCTGGCCGACGCCGCCACCGGCCCGCTGCTGGTCACCGGCACTGACCTGGTGGCGCACACCGCCGTCCTGCGGCACCTGGCCACCAGCCCGGTCGGGCCCACGGTGGCGTTGGTGCTGAGCGACCCGCCGGTGCCCGGCCGGACGGCCGTGCGCGAGGAGCGCGGACAGGTCGTCGACGCCGGCGCGGTGGGCGATCTCGACGGCGACGCCACCGGCGTGTTCGGCGGAGCGCTGCGGGTCGGCGTGGACGACCTGCCGACCCTGGCCGCCGCTGCCCGGGCCGCTACGGCGGGCCTGCTGCCCGTCGCCACCCCGCTCGGCCCGGCCGGCGACGTGTCGCCGCTGCCGGTGGCCGGGGGAGCCGGCCACAACAGCCCCGGGTCCGCCGTGGACCGGCTCTTCGCGGGTCTCGCGGGGCTCGGCACCCTGATTTTCGCCCAGCGGGTACGCCTGCTCGTCGCGCACCGGGTCGAGGACGCCGCCGGGTTGGCAGCCGCGGAGGCGGCGGTGACGGCGGTCGACGAGGACCGCGCCGAGTTGCGGCTGTCGGTGAAGGAGAAGGACGACTTCTTCTCCACGTACTTCGTCAGCACCTGGTCGCCGTACGTGGTGCGGCTGGCGGCCCGGCTGCGGCTCACCCCGACCGGGGTGACCGTGATCTCGGTGCTGTTCGCGCTGGCCGCCGCCGTGCTGTTCGGCGTCGGCGGGCGACCCGCGCTGGTGGGCGGCGCGGTGCTGCTCTACCTCGGGTTCGTGCTGGACTGCGTGGACGGCCAGTTGGCCCGCTACACCCGGCATTTCAGCGCCTGGGGTGGCTGGCTGGACACGATGGCCGACCGGGCGAAGGAGTACCTGGTCTACGCCGGTCTCGGCTTCGGCGTGAGCCACGCCGGGTTGGGCAACGGCTGGGCGTTGGCGATCGCCGCGATGACGTTGCAGACCGTCCGGCACATGACCGACACCTGGTACGGGGTGCTGCACGACGAGGCGGCACGCCGGCCCCGGTCGGCGACGGGTGCCAGCGGCGGGATCGGCGACCGGCTGAACGCCGCGTCGACCCGGGTGCAGGCCGACACGGGTTCGCTGTCGTACTGGCTGAAGCGGACCGTGGTGTTCCCGATCGGCGAGCGGTGGGCGCTGATCGCGGTGACCGTGGCGCTGTTCAACCCGCTGGTCAGCCTGATCGCGGTGCTGGTGTGGGGCGCGCTGGCGTTCGCGTACACGGGGGCGCTGCGGACGTTGCGGGCCCGCTGGATGTGGGTGCCGGTGCTGGACACGGTCGATGCCACGCTGCACCGTGACGACGGGCCGCTGGCGCGCCGGCTGCCGGTGGTCCGCCCGATGGGGCCGCTCACCCTGGCGGTGGTCGCCGCGCTCGGCCCGGTGGTGCTGCTGGTCGCCGCGCTGCTGGGCGACTCGCCGGAGGACCTGCGCTGGGCGGTGCCGGTGGCGTTGCTGGTGCTGCTTGCCGGTGGCCTCGGCGCCGGGGCGGCGCACAACGGCCCGCTGGACTGGCTGGTGCCGGCGGCGCTGCGGGCCGCCGAGTACCTGTTCGCCATCGCGGTCGGGGTGGTCGGCGGTGCGCCGGGGTGGTTGATCTTCGGGTACGTCTTCGTGCTGACCGTGCACCACTACGACCTGACGGCCCGGCTGGAGAAGCGGCAGGCGGCACCGCCCCTGCATGCGGCCACGCTGGGCTGGGAGGGGCGTTCGGTGCTGCTGGCCCTCGTGGCGATTGCCGGAATCGTCGGTATCGGCATGGCTACACTCGGTGCGTACCTTCTCGTGGTTTTCTTGGCGAGCGCCGTCCTGGCCTGGTTCGTCCGGCCGGCCCGTAGCGCGCGGGCGTCGGCCGCGCCCCTGGGCGCGGGAGGTGTCGCGCCGCGCTGACGGAGGGACGGCCGGATGACCCTGATCAGTTTCGTGGTTCCGGCCTTCCGGGTGCAGGGCTACCTGCGTGAGTGTCTGGACTCGATCCTCGGTCAGCCGGAGACCGACCTCGAGGTGATCGCCGTCGACGACTGCTCGCCGGACGCCAGCGGCGAGATCATCGATGAGTACGCGGCCCGTGACCAGCGGGTTCGATCAGTCCGGTTGCCGGAGAACGTCGGCCTCGGTCCGGCCCGCAACATCGGGCTGGACCGGGCCGTCGGCGAGTACGTGTGGTTCATCGACGGTGACGACTGGCTGGCGCCCGACTGCCTGCCGGAGGTCGCCGAGCGACTGCGGGCGACCCGACCGGACGTGCTGCTGGTCGATCACGTCCGGACGCACTGGAACGACACCGCCACCCGCAGCGCGATGGCCGAGGTGTTCCCGGAGTCACCCGGGCCGGCCACCTTCCGGCTGCGGGACCGGCCGGAGGCGATGCGGCTGCTGCACACCGCCTGGAACCGGCTGGTCCGGCGGGAGTTCCTGGTCGATTTGGGGCTGCGCTTCTCGGCCGGCTGGTACGAGGACGTCTCGTTCAGCTATCCGGTGCTGATGGCGGCGCGGCGGATCGGCGTACTGGATCGGGTCTGTGTCAACTACCGGCAGCGCCGGGCGGGCGCGATCACCAAGACCCGGGGGGATCGGCACTTCGAGGTGTTCCCGCAGTGGCACCGGGTCTTCCACCTGATGGACGCCTGGGCGCCGGCGGTGGACGCACTGCGGCCGGCGGTCTTCGAGCGGATGATCTGGCACTACCTGACCGTGCTCGGCAACGGCCAGCGGATCGCCCCGGAGCTGCGCGCCTCCTTCTTCGCGCAGATCACCGCCGACTACGCGCGGTGGTTGCCCGACGGTGGCTACCCCGTGCCGGAGGGGGTGGAGGGGGTCAAGCACCGGTTGGTCGCGACCGGCCGGTGGCGGACGTTCACCGCCTTGCGGACGGCCAGCCGGGCCCGTGACACGGCCCGCCGACAGGTGCGTACCGCCCGCCGCCGGGTCGGGCCGGTCGCCCGGCGCGGTGCCCGACTGACCCGCGACGGCCTGCTGCGCGAGTACTACCGGGCGGAGCTGCGCCGACCGGTTGATCCGACCCTCGCGGTGTACGCGGCCTACTGGTACCGGGGCTACGCCTGCAACCCGGCGGCGATCTACGAGGTCGCCCGCCGGCTGGCCCCCGGTGTGCGCGGGGTGTGGATCGTGCGCCGCGACCGGGTGGACGCCGTACCGGCCGGGGTGGAGTACGTGGTCGCCGGCACCCCGGCCTACTACCGGGTGCTGGCGCGGGCCCGCTGGCTGATCAACAACGTCAACTACCCGGATTTCGTCCGCAAGCGGCCGGAGCAGGTGCACGTGCAGACCCACCACGGCACTCCGGTCAAGGTGATGGGGCTGGACCAGCAGCGCTACCCGATCGGTGCCGGCCGGATGGACTTCGCCGGCCTGCTGCGCCGCGTGGACCGTTGGGACTTCAGCGTCAGCGCCAACAGCTTCTCCACCCAGATGTGGGATCGGGCGTACCCGGCCGCGTACACCACGCTGGAGGTGGGCTATCCGCGCAACGACCGGCTGGTCACCGCCGGCCCGGACGAGGTGCGCCGGCTGCGGGCGGAGTTCGGCTTCGGCCCCGACCAGCAGGTGGTGCTGTACGCCCCGACGCACCGCGAGCACCTGCCCGGCTACCGGCCACCGTTCGACCCGGACCGGTTCGTCGAGGCGCTGGGTGACTCGGGCCGGCTGCTGATGCGCAGTCACTACTTCCACGACCGCGATCGCCGCCCCGGCCGGCCGGTGGACTGGGAGCGGGTGCGCGACGTCAGCGGCTACCAACGGGTCGAGGACCTGTACCTGGTGGCCGACGTGCTGGTCACCGACTATTCCTCGGCGATGTTCGACTACGCGGTGCTGGACCGGCCGATCGTGCTCTACGCACCGGACTGGGAGGCGTACCGCCTGGCCCGGGGTGTCTACTTCGACGTCACGGCCGAGCCACCGGGCGCCGTCGCCACCACCTTCGCGGACTTGCTCGACCTGTTCCGCACCGGCGCGGAGCGCTCGGACGCGGCAATGAGGGCCCGCGAACGTTTCCGGGGCCGTTTCTGCAGGTTGGATGACGGTCGGGCGGCGGAACGGGTGGTGCGTCGCGTGTTCCTGGGCGAGTCGCCCGAGCAGTCGGCGGGGTGCTGATCGCCGACCAACGGTGCCTGGTGTCGCGTAATAGGTGCGTCATCAGCCGAACATGAGACGTTTACCCGATGTGCGGATGGAATGATCCTGGTCACAGTCTTGTGGGGTTCGGCCGACGAGCTGGGGGAGGTGACGGTGAGCACCGTCGCGCTCAAGGATGTCAGCAAGATTTTCAAGGACGGCACGCTGGCCGTCGACAGCGTCAACCTGGACGTGAACGACGGCGAGTTCATGGTGCTGCTCGGTCCATCCGGGTGCGGCAAGTCCACAGTGCTGCGAATGATCGCCGGTCTGGAGGACCCGACCCACGGTGCGGTCCTGCTCGACGGCGAGCTGGCGAACGACCTGCCACCCCGGGACCGCAAGATCGCCATGGTCTTCCAGGACTTCGCGCTCTACCCGCACATGACCGTCGGTGACAACATCGCCTTCCCGTTGCGGCTGGCCGGGGTGGAGCCGACACCGCGGGGTGAGCGGGTCACCGACGTGGCCAGCGCGCTGGGCATCAGCGACGTGTTGGGCCGCAAGCCGGGCCAGCTCTCCGGCGGGCAGCGCCAGCGGGTCGCGATGGGCCGGGCGATCGTCCGCCGACCGGGGTTGTTCCTGATGGACGAGCCGCTGTCCAACCTCGACAGCGGCCTCCGCGCCGAGCTGCGCGCGGAGATCTCGGGCCTGACCCGGGAGTTGGGTGTCACCACCGTCTACGTCACCCACGACCAGGCCGAGGCGTTGACCATGGCCGACCGGGTGGCGATCATGCGCCGTGGTGTGCTCCAGGACGTGGGCACACCCACCCAGGTGTACGGCCGGCCGGCGACGCTCTACGTGGCCGCCTTCCTGGGCAGCCCTCGGATGAACCTGCTGGAGGCGTCGGTCTACGTCCACCTTGACCGGTACGTCACGCTCAACCTCGGTGAGCAGTCGCTCTATCTGCCCTGGAACGACATCCGTAGCCGGGCGGTGGCGCACTACCACGGCGAGCGGATCGTGGTCGGGATGCGGGCCGAGGCGCTCACCCCGGTAGCCCCGGACAGCCCTGGCGACGTGCTGCGCGGCCGGATCCGCTACCTGGAGCACCACGGGCACGAGTCGCTGGCCTTCCTCGACATCGGGGCGACCGCGATCATGGTGGACGAGATGGGCGCGCCGCTGGACACGCCGCCGGTGGGCCAGCGTGGCCTGCGCCGGTTCGGCGCGGTGATGCAGCGGCTCACCGGCAAACCGGTGGAGGCCGAGGAGCCGCCGCCGACCGGCGGCACCCGCACCAGCGTGCTCCCCGACCCGGGCCGGCACCACCGCCGCCCGGCGGAGCTGGCGGTGCGGCTGGCGCCGTACCCGGCGGTCACCGCGGGTCACCCGCTCGCGGTCTCGGTCCGGATGGACGCCCTGCATTTCTTCGACGAGCGCGGTGACCGGATCGACGTGGGTTGGCGGTGACGCCACGCCGGAGCGGGGTGGCGGGGCGGTGGCCCGGTGGCCTACCGTCTGCCCACCCAGTCCACAGTGAAAGTCATCGAGAGGGGTGCACCCGTGTCGGGTGACCGTCCCAGCCCGCTCGTCATCGAGCGCATCCTGCGCGACCGGCAGGGCATCTGGCAGCAGATCGTGGCCGAGCGTGATCTGAACGCGTTGACCGGTCGGATGCTGGCCAGCTCCGCCATCGCGCTCGCCTGCTACGGTGCGGTGCTCGGGGCCTTCCATAGCCCGCTGATGGCGCTGACCTCCGCGCTGAAGCTGCCGCTGCTGTTCCTGGTCACGCTGGCCATCTGCCTGCCCACGCTCTACCTGTTCAACCTGGTGTTCGGCGCTCGGCTGTCGGTGCGCCAGTCGCTGGCGCTGGTGATGGTGGCGATCACGGTCACCTCGATGCTCGCGGTGGCGTTCGCGCCGATCAGCCTCTTCTTCCTGATCACCGCTCCGGACTACGGCTTCTTCAAGCTGCTCAACGTCGCCATCCTGACGCTGTCGGCGTTGGTCGGGCTGCGTTTCCTGACCGGCGGGATGCAGGTCCTCAACGACCACGGTCTGCTGGCACCGGCGGTGGCGACCGCCGAGGCCCCGGCCCAGGTCAACGCCCAGGTTGTGCCGGTCGCCGTGCCCGCCAGCTCGGCGCCGGTCGCCGTGGCCGCCGGTGCGGCCTCGTCCGCCGGTGCGAGTGCCGCGCCGGTCGCGGTGCCGGCCGGAGCGGCGGTGGCGGCCTCGAACGGCGGCACGCCCGACGCGGTGCCGGCCGTCCAGACCCCGCCCCAGGTCCCGGCGCAGGTCCCGGCCCAGTGGGGCGGGCAGCCGGTAGCCGGGTCGTTCCCGCCCGGCTACCCGGTGCCGCAGCGCCCGTGGGGCACCCCGCCGGTACGGCGCGGCGAGCCGACGCAGCGGCCGGCCAGCATGACGCTGCTCTACATCTGGATCCTGCTCTTCGGCTTCGTCGGGACCCAGCTGGCCTGGACACTGCGACCGTTCTTCGGCGACCCGGGTCAGGATTTCGCCTTCTTCCGCAGCATCGACGGCAACTTCTACGCGGAGATCCTGCGCACGATCGCCAACCTGTGACCTCGGCGGCGGCCGGGAAAACCCTGGTTGCCGCCTTGGTTACTGGCGAGTAACGTCGGGCCATGACCATCGACTCACGGCAGGTGGCGGCCGGATTGCTCGAAGCGGTGCCGTTCGCCCGCACACTCGGCATCGAATTCGTCGAGGTGGCACCCGAGGCGGACGGCGGCGTGCGGGTCACCGTGCGGCTCCCCGACACTCCGGCCATCCACAACCACATCGGCGGGCCACACGCCGGGGCGATGTTCACGCTCGGTGAGACGGCCTCCGGCGCGGTCGTGCTGGTCGCCTTCGGACACCTGCTCGACCGGGCCGTGCCCCTCGTCGTCCGGGCCGACATCGCCTACCGCAAGCGTGCATTCGGGCCCGTCCTGGCCACCGCGCGACTCGGGCGACCCGCCCAGGAGGTGGCCGACGAGCTGGAATCTGGTCGGCGACCCGAGTTCCCGGTCGAGGTGGAGATCGGCACCGAGGACGGCAAGCACACCTCGACGCTGACGGTGATCTGGACGCTGCGACCGAACTGACCGAGCGTCGTTCCTCCGCGAAACGGTGGGATCGCCCGTAACGTTGGCTAGATTCGTAGGGTGTTGGGTCTACCTGATCATGTGACCGCCTGTCTCTTCGATCTGGACGGTGTGCTGACGCAGACCGCCCGGGTGCACAACGCCGCCTGGACGCAGACGTTCGACGAGTTTCTGCGCCAGCACGCGACGACCACCGGAACACCGTTCCAGCCGTTCGACCCCGGCCCGGACTACAACCGCTACGTCGACGGCCGACCCCGCGCCGACGGCGTCCGGTCGTTCCTCGCCTCCCGTGGCATCGTGCTCCCCGAGGGCAGCCCGGACGACCCGCCGGACGCCGACACGGTCAACGGCGTCGGCAACCGCAAGAACGTTCTGCTGCTGGAGCGCCTGCGCAGCTCCGGTGTCGAGGTCTACCCGGGCTCGGTGCGCTACCTGGAGGCGGCGACCGCCGCCGGGCTGCGCCGGGCCGTGGTGACCGCGAGCGCCAACGGGCGTGAGGTGGTCAGCGCCGCCGGGCTGGAACACCTGCTGGAGACGCGGGTCGACGGGCTGGTCGCTCGGCAGCAGGGGCTGCGCGGCAAGCCGGAGCCCGACACCTTCCTGGCCGGGGCCGCACTGCTCGGTGTCGACCCCACCCAGGCCGCCGTCTTCGAGGACGCGCTCTCCGGCGTGGCCGCCGGTCGTGCCGGCGGCTTCGGCTACGTGATCGGGGTCGACCGGGTCGGGCAGGCCGACGAGTTGCTCGCGCACGGCGCCGACATCGTGGTCGAGGACCTCGCCGACCTGCTCGACGCGGGCGACGCCGACGCGCCTCGGCGCCCGGCCGCTGCGACATCTGCCGACGAGCGGGGCGCCGCGTGATCCGGGAGCGGGCCTATCCCGTCGAGCCCTGGCACATCCGCGAGACCCGCCTGGACATGGACGTGCTGGCCCAGTCGGAATCGGTCTTCGCGCTCTCCAACGGGCACGTCGGGCTGCGCGGCAACCTCGACGAGGGCGAGCCGCACGGCCTGCCCGGCACGTACCTCAACTCGTTCTTCGAGCTTCGCCCGCTGCCGTACGCGGAGGCCGGCTACGGCTTCCCCGAGTCCGGGCAGACCATCGTCAACGTCACCAACGGCAAGCTGATCCGGCTGCTCGTGGACGACGAACCACTCGACGTGCGCTACGGCCAGTTGCTCTCCCACGAGCGGATCCTCGACATGCGGGCCGGCACCCTGCACCGGGAGCTGCACTGGCGCTCCCCGGCCGGCCGTGAGGTCAAGGTCCGCAGCACCCGGCTGGTGTCGTTCACCCAACGGTCGGTCGCCGCGATCAGCTATGAGGTGGAGGCCGTCGACGGCCCGCTGCGGCTCATCGTGCAGTCCGAGCTGGTGGCGAACGAGTCGCTGCCGGCACAGAGCAAGGATCCCCGGGTCGCGGCCGTCCTGGAGTCGCCCTTGCAGGCCGAGGAGGAGCTGACCACCCCGGACGGCGGGCAGCTGATCCACCGCACCAAGGTCTCCGGGCTGCGGGTGGCCGCCGCCATGGAGCACGAGGTGCACGGCCCGGACCACACCACCATCGAGTCCGAGGGGTACGAGGACTGGGTTCGCACGACCATCGGCTGTGTGCTCCAGCCCGGCGAGAAGCTGCGGGTGGTCAAGTACCTGACGTACGGCTGGTCGAGCCGCCGCTCACTGCCGGCGCTGCGCGACCAGGTCGGCGCGGCGCTGGCCGGCGCCCGGCTCGACGGCTGGGAGGGGCTCCACCGGGAGCAGCGCAGCTACCTCGACAAGTTCTGGGACGCGGCGGACGTGCTGGTCGAGGGCGACCCGGAGATCCAGCAGGCGGTTCGGTTCGGCCTCTTCCACGTGCTCCAGGCTGGCGCCCGCGCCGAGCAGCGGCCGATCTCGGCAAAGGGGCTCACCGGCCCCGGGTACGACGGTCACGCCTTCTGGGACACCGAGATGTTCGTCCTGCCGGTGCTCACGTACACCCAGCCGAGCGCGGTCCGCAGCGCGTTGCAGTGGCGGCACAGCACGCTGGACCAGGCGCGGGAGCGGGCCGAGACGCTCAACCTCAAGGGCGCCGCATTTCCCTGGCGGACCATCGAAGGGCCGGAGTCCTCCGGGTACTGGCCGGCCGGCACCGCCGCGTTCCACATCGCCGCCGACATCGCCGACGCGCTGCGGCGGTACGTGCTGGTCACCGGCGACACCGAGCTGGAGCGGGAGATCGGGCTGGAGTTGCTGGTCGAGACCGCCCGGCTGTGGCGCTCGATCGGGCACCACGATCGGCAGGGCCAGTTCCACATCGACGGGGTGACCGGCCCGGACGAGTACACCGCGGTGAAGAACGACAACATCTACACCAATCTGATGGCGCAGCGGAACCTGCTCACGGCCGCCGAAACGGTGATGCGCTACCGGGACGAGGCGTTCCGCCTGGGTGTCACCGACGAGGAGGCGGCGAGTTGGCGGGACGCCGCCGCCTCGATGCACGTCCCGTACGACGACGAGTTGGAGGTGCACCAGCAGGTGGAGGGGTTCACCCGCCTCCAGGAGTGGGACTTCGCGCACACCCCCGCCGAGAAGTACCCGTTGCTGCTGCACTACCCGTACTTCGAGCTGTATCGCAAGCAGGTGGTGAAGCAGGCCGACCTGATCCTGGCGATGCACTGGCGGGGGGACGCCTTCACCCCCGAGCAGAAGGTGCGCAACTTCCTCTACTACGAGCGCCGGACGGTGCGGGACTCCTCGCTGTCGGCCTGTACGCAGGCGGTCCTCGCCGCCGAGGTGGGCCATCCCGAACTGGCGCACATCTACCTGCGCGAGGCCGCGCTGATGGACCTGCACGACCTCAACGAGAACACCCGCGACGGCGTACACATGGCCTCGCTGGCCGGCGCGTGGCTCGCCCTGGTGGGCGGGCTCGGCGGGTTGCGGGACCACGACGGTCGGCTGTCGTTCGCGCCCCGGCTCTCCAGCCGGCTCAGCCGCCTGGAGTTCTCGTTGCAGTGGCGCGGGCTGGCGCTGCGGGTGGACGTCCGGCCGCACCAGACGACGTACTCGCTGCGCCACGGTGGCCCGGACGACGTGGTGGAGTTGCGCCACCACGACCAACTGCTGCGGGTCACCTGCGACGAGCCGGTGACGGTGCCGGTGCCACCGGCGGAGCCGACGGCAGGACCTCCGGAGCACCCACCGGGCCGGTCACCCCTGCTCCGGTTGCCCGAGCGCGAACAGTGACGGCCGGGGCGGGAGTGATCCCGCCCCGGCCGTGCCACGCGTACGTCAGATGGGCTCTCCGGTCGACGGGCGTCCCAGGGCGTCCCTGGGCGCCATCGCCCGCGGGTCGTCGGGCAGGCGGGCCTCGGAGGCCTCGTCCCCCCAGTTCCGGGGCCGCTCGGCGTCCTGTTCACGCCGGTTGCGTTCGTCCATCTGCTGCTGCCGGGAGGTCTGCTGCTTGCCCATGGCGGTCCTCGCGATCCGTCGGGGCGCGGTTGCGCCTACACGGTCTGCGGTCACCGTTGGCCTACCCGGCGGCCCATTCGACAAACGCGGCCGGGCATCGGGATGCCCTCGGCGTCGGGTGCGTGCGACGCGACGGGCGGGGTACGCGGACCGTAGGCGAGCACGCGGAGGTGTGGCATGGACGAGCAGAGCAACACGGTGACCATTCCGGTCGGGGACGTCCAACTCCCCGCCGACCTGCTGCTGCCCGCTCAGCCGCTCGGCGTGGTGCTCTTTGCGCACGGCAGCGGCAGCTCGCGGCACAGCCCGCGCAACGTGGCGGTGGCCCGGACGCTCAACCGGCGTGGTCTCGGCACCGTGCTCGTGGACCTGCTCACCCCGGCCGAGGACGAGGTGGACGCGCGCACCGCCGAACTGCGGTTCGACATCGGGCTGCTGGCCAGCCGGCTGGCCGGGATCGTCGACTGGCTGGCGGTCGAGCGCCCCGCCGGTGACGCGCCCATCGGCCTCTTCGGGGCCAGTACGGGTGCCGCCGCCGCGCTGGTCGCCGCCGCGTCCCGCGCCGACCGGGTGGGCGCGGTGGTTTCCCGGGGTGGCCGACCCGATCTGGCCGGGGGCGCGCTGGCCCGGGTGCGTGCCCCGACGTTGTTGCTGGTGGGCGGTTCGGACGAGGAAGTGATCGCGCTGAACGAGCAGGCGCTGGCCGAGCTGGGCGAGGTCGGCAAGCTGTGGGTGGTGCCCGGCGCCACGCACCTCTTCGAGGAGCCCGGAGCGCTGGACCAGGTCGCCGACCACGCCGGCACCTGGTTCACCGACCACCTGGCCCGCGCGGCAGCCCCGACCCGTCGAGGATGAGGTCGGCGGACCTCATGGGGTGGGTGGGACCGCCAGGGTTGGGGTGGTGTGGTGGCGTTGGACGGTGTCGATGACGCGCCAGAGGACGGCGGTGATCGGGACGCTGACGAAGGCGCCGGCGATGCCCGCGATCAGAGTGCCGGCGGTGACGGCCACCAGGATCACCGCCGGGTGCAGCCGGACCTGCCGCTTCATGACCAGCGGTTCGAGTAGGTTGCCCTCGATCTGTTGTACGGCGATCACCGCGGCGAGGGTGAGCAGGGCCGTCGTCGGCCCGTTGGCCGCCAGTGCCACCAGCACCGCCACCGCGCCGGCCACCGTCGCCCCGATGATCGGCACGAAGCCGCCGAGGAAGGTGATCAGCGCCAGCGGCAGAGCCAACGGCACCCCCAGCACCACGAGGGCCAGGCCGATGCCGAGCGCGTCGATCGCGGCGATCAACATCGTGCCCCGGCTGTACGCTCCCAGGGTCTGCCAGCCGCCCCGACCGGCCTCGGCCACCACGAGCCGGTTTGGGCCGGTCATCCGGGACAGCACCCAGTGCCACATCGATCGGCCGTCCTTGAGCAGGAAGAAGAGCAGCACCAGGGCGAGCAGCGCGGAGCCGAGCACCTCGGTGGCCGTCCGGGCCCCGGCGACCGGGTCCGGCGAGCTGCCGCTCAACCCCTCCCGGGCTTGGTCGATCAGTCGGTCCAGTTGGGCGTCGGTGACGGGCAGGGTGGACGTGACGAAGTCCCGGCTGCGGTCAAGCCCCTGGGTCAGCTCCTGGCTGAGCTGGTCGAACTGGTTGGCGGTCAGGTTCCACACCAGCGCGCCGACCCCCACCAGGATGCCGAGCAGCAGCAGGACGGTGAGCAGCGCGGCCAGTGCCGCGGGCACCCGCAGCCGGCGCAGTCGGAGCAGCACCGGGTCGAGTAGCGCGGTGAGGAAGATGGTGGCGGCCAGCGCGATGGCCAGTGGTGCCAGCAGCACGGCGATCCGACCCAGCAGGTAGAGGCCGGTGACGATAACCACCAGGCAGGCACTCCACAGCACCGCGGTTCGGACGAGCCACGGCAGCGCCGTCCACCCCTGGCGAGGCCCTGAGCCGTCCGTTGTCTCCCCGGCGCCTGCCCCGGGTTCCTCTGCCGTCATGTCGGTCCTCCTCGATCTCCGCGAGGGTCGGTACCCGGCCTGACGCGCGCCGACACCCGTACTGCTCCAACCTGGGTCTGGTCGTCGTGGCCAGGTGTGTCCGTGCCAGAGCGCTAAGTCTGGATTATCCAGGTTTGAGCATCCTGGACCAGGGAACGTCACCAGGAAGTCAGTCGGAGTGGAGGAGGACCGCGATGAGCGACTTCATGGACAAGGCCAAGGACTTCGCGGACAAGCACGACAAGCAGGTCGACCAGGGGATGGAGAAGGCCGGCGACGCGGCCGACCGCCGTACCGGTGGAAAGTACGACGACCAGATCGACAAGGGTGTGGACCAGGCTCAGGCCCGTACCGGCGAGGGCGACCAGGTCCGCTGACGACGTACCCCGGGTCGCCGCTGACGTGGCGGTGACCCGGCGGCACGGGCCGATGCCCACCGTGTCGCGGGCGGGGTCGAACGGGCACGATTGCCGTGACGACGCCGGGGTATCCGCCGCCATGGCCGACGACCGTCCACCACCCGGCCGCGACCGATCTCGACTCGAAGTGGCTGCCGACAAGGGCGGCCAGATGGTCGAATCAGTGCGGCACCGCAGCGGGCAGGCCGGCCGGATCCGCGCCCGGCAGTGGGAGATCACCCTGGTGATCGCCGCCCAGGCCGGGCTGGCCGCGGCGCTCGCCGCCCTGATCGCCCAGCACTTCCTCGGCCCCGGATCGCACGTCTTCGCTCCCGCCGCCGCCGTCGGAACGATCGCCACCGCCATCGGGCAGCGAGCCCGGCGGACCTTCGAACTGCTGGCCGGTGTCGCGCTGGGCCTCATCATCGGTGACACGCTGCGCTTCGTCGTCGGCTCGGGACCGTGGCAGACCGGCGTGGTCGTCGCTCTCGCCATCGCCACCGCCCTGCTGGTGTCCGGCAAGGGCGGCCCGTTGGTCGGTCAGGCCGGCGGTACCGCCGTGCTGATCACCACGCTGGCCCCGATGGAAAGTGGCCTGGAGGTGCCCCGGATCTTCGACGCGCTGGTCGGTGGGGTTGTCGGCCTGGTGGTGGTCGCGCTGCTGCTGCCGGTCAACCCGATGCGGGTGCTGGACCGGTCGGCCGCGCCGATCTTCGCGATTCTCTGCGAGCAACTCGGCGAACTCGCGCAGGCGGTGCGGGAACGCGACAGCGACCGGACGTTGCGCGTCCTCGACCGGCTCCGCGCCGCCGACGACGACCTGGGGCGACTGCATGACGCGCTGAGCGGTGCCGAGGAGGTGGTGACGATCGCGCCAGCGCGGTGGCACCGCCGCCAGCAGTTCCACCGGTACGCCCTCAGCGCGAGTCACCTCGAACGGCTGCTGTTGGACAGCCGCGCCCTGGCCCGCTGGTCGACGACCGCGCTGCAGTACGACGAGCCGATCCCGCCGGAACTGCCGGACGCGATCGCCCGGCTGGGCGAGGCGGTGACACAGCTGCGTACGGAGTGCAAGGGCGACGACGCGTTCCAACAGACCCGCACGCTGGTCGAGGAGTGCGCCGATCTGGCCGGACGGGCGAGCGCCCGCGGGGTCAGGTCGTTCGGTGACGCCCTCGTCACCGGCCTGCGCACCGCGGCCAGCGACCTGCTCCGCGCCACCGGCTGCGAACCGGACGACGCCAACCGGATCGTGCGCGGTGCCGCCGGAGCCGGGGAGGCCACCGTGCATCCGCCGCCCCGGCGACACCTGTACCGGACCCGGCCGACCCGCGCCGCGCGGACCCGACGGCGGGCGGACCTCGCCGCCCGCCAACGTGAAGACGGCAGGACCGGCCCCCCCGATCGGGGGAGGCCGGCCCGGTGAACCGCCGTATCAGGAGGAGTAGCCGCGCTCCGCGACCCAGTTGGCGACCTTCGGCAGAGTCACCCAGTACTCGCCCAGCGCCGGGTCGGCCGGGTCGGCGACCCGGACGGTGTCCCCACCGTCGCGGTAGCCGACAAGCGTCACGTAGTGGCCGCCCTCGTACGAGTGCGGGTTGCCGTCGACGTCCACGGTCGTGCCCTTGATGTTGGCCACCACCGGCCGTCCGGCGTCGACCGCGGCCAACACGTCCCGCCGCAACTGCTCGACCTGGTCGGGGCGGGCCGCCGAGTCACTGATCTCGGTCGTCCGGTACTTGCCGCCGGTCAGCTCGTTCAGCACCCGGGTCGTGTCCAGGGCCGACGGGGTGCCCGCCTCGGTGGTGCCGAGCAGCTTGGCCACCTCGTCCTGGGGCAGCGCCTTGCCCTGGGCGGAGAGTGCGATCCGGGTCGCGGCCGGCCCGCAGTAGTAGAAGTTCGGCTGCGCCTGGTAGTCGATGTCGAGCACCCGCTCGCCACTCCGGTTGCCCTGGTTCGACGAGGTTGCGGCAGCCGGTGCGGGGGCGGCCTGCGCGGCGACCGCGGGGCCGAGAGCGCAACCGCCGGCGACCAGCAGGCCGACGACGGACAGACCGCTCTTCTGCATGATCGGGTTCATGGTCGAGTCTCCGTTCGAGGGGTTGGAGCCTCCGACTGGCGGAGGGCAGCAGCACCGGGAATGGCGCTCGGCTCATCAGGGGGCGGCCCGCGGCGGTCACGGCCGTGGGCGTACTGGTGTAACGGCCCTGGTCCGGCCCGCATTCCACCCGCTGCCGGGGTCGCCCTCGGACCCCAGATGGGCACAAACCACTCAGCTTTCCCCGAAGGGGGGAGACGGTGGGTCAGAGGCTCCCGAGCAGGCCGGTCACGGTGATCTCGATGACCACCCGCTCCGGATTCGGACGCGGGGTCCGATACCGCTCGGCGTAGCGGCGTTCCGCCTCCGCCACCGAGGCCCGATCCGACCGGAGCACCGCCCGGCCCTCGATGGTCAGCCAACGTCGGCCATCCACGTGGCAGACGGCCACCGGCAGGCCCGCCGCGCCGGCATCGGCCACGTGACGCGCCTTGCGGGACGTACCGGAGGTGATCACGCGGGCCAGCCCGGCCGCCGGGTCGAGAGTGACGCCGACGGGCACCACGTGCGGGGTGCCGTCGGCACGCGGGGTGGTCAGCGTCGCGAGGTGCCGCTCCGCGCAGAAGGCGGCCACCCGGTCGTCGCGTACGTCCAGCCGGTGATCGCCCGCCATGCCCGTCCCCCGTCCGCCGAACCGATCTCGATCATCGTACGGAGCGGCGGGCGCTCTCCGACGCGGGTGGCGCGTCGAGCTGCCCGGGCAGCCGGTGGCTCGCCGCCCGGCGCTGGTGGACCAGCCGGGTCAGATAGATCAGCGCGCCGGCCAGGACGCCCATGTCGTCCAGGTAGATGGGGTCCGGAAGGACGTCGACCGGGAAGATCGTGTAGATCAGCGCCCCGTAGAAGACGACCTTGCCGCTCGCGCCGAGGCCGGTCAGCATCCGCCGGGTACGCACCACCCGTACCGCCAGCAGCACCGCGCCGACCAGGGTGGCGATCGCCAGGATGCCGGCGATCACCACGAGAACCCACGCCTCTCGGGACATGCGGTCACGCTAACGCACCGACGTCCGCCCGGCCGGCTGTCGGCACCGGCGCGCTCTCAGCTCAGAGCGGAGGCATCCGGTGTCGACTGCACAGAACGCCGGGCTGCCGGGCTGCCGGGCTGGGTCGCCGGGCTGGGTCGCCGGGCCGTCCGGTCAGAACGCGGGAACCGCCGCCGAACCACGGGCGACCACGACGTTCTCCCGGGTCGGCTCGGCCGGCGGCCGGACGACCTCACTGAGCGGCAGCACCGAGGCCGACTCCGCCACCCGTCGTCCGGTCGCGGCGTGGGCCTCCTCGCGGAGGCTGCGGGCCGCGGCCACGGCCAGTTCGGCGGCCCGCCAGGCGGCCTGCTCCCGCTCCTGGGCGGCGACGTGCCGGGCCGCCAGATTGTCGCGGATCGCCCGCTGCAACACGAGCTCCTGCTCGACCGGGTGCAGCCGCGGATCCCAGCCGTCGCGGTGCGCGAAGACGTCACTGAGCTGCTCCACCGACAGCTCCTGCCGCCAGTACGCGGTCAGCGCGGCCCGATGCAGGAAGCGCTCGCGGTCGGCGTACTCGGAGGGGGTCTGTGCGGTGTACGGCAGCGGCATCGCGGCCGCGCCGCTGAGCCGACGGACGCCGGCCTCGGCCGCCTCACGAGCCTGCCAGGCGGCCTCGGCCGTCTCCTGAGCGGCCAGCCACTCCGCCCGTCGGCGCTGGGCGGTGGTGGTGGCGCGCTCGGCGGCCACGCCGACCTCCTGCGCGTAGCGGCTCTGCTCCCGCTCCTCGTGCGCCTCTTCGACCTGACTGGGCATGGCGGCGTCGCGGATCCGGGCGGCCGGGTCGAGGCGGAGCCGGCCGGGTCGCAGCAGGAGGACGGAGACAGCGACCACGACCACCCCGAGCAGGCCCAGCCAGATGGCGGCGGCCCGGGGCACGTCGGGTTGGAGGGCGGAGAGGACGGTCTGCATGATCAGCACCTCGCGGTCGAACAACGGGTATCGACGGATGGGTCCTGAGCGCGCCGGGCCGCTGATCGACTGATGTCGACGCGGTCGGCTCCGAGCGGTCGGGAGGGGGCTGTCCGGATGGCCGGCCAAGGACGATCATCGCTGGGCGGATGTGCGGCCCGGTGACCTCAGGCTGCGGGTCGTACCGCGCACCGAGGGCCCGGACGCGCGACCCGGGGTCGGGTCGCGCGGATCGTCGGGCGGCCTGGGTCAGCGGGTGGGTGGGCCGCGTCGGGGCGGTGTGCCCCGGCCGGGCTCGACGGACGGCGCGTGCCTCAGCGCTGCGGTGACCGGGCCGGCTGCCGTGGCGGTGACGATTCCGTCGGCCGGGCGGGACGGGATCGGCCGGCTCGCGTGGTCGGCGGTCGGAGCGGCCTCGGGCCGGAGGGTGTCCACCCGGCTGCTCACGGCGCTCGGCTGCGTCGGGGCGGGAGGCGGTGTCGCGGCGAGGGCGCCGCTGAGGCCGACCGCGAGCACCAGCGCGGTGAACGCCAGCCGGGTCAGCTCCCGCAGTGACCGCAGGGTGACCCACCGAGTTGGGTGGACCAGGTTCGCGGACGGCACCCGACAAACCTATCGTCCGACTCGGCGTGGTGCCGCATGAAAGCCGTGCGATCAGAGTGACCGCCGCCACTGTGCCTACTGTGGATGGACCGAACCGCGGTGCCCCCTGGCGGACCGGGTCCGGCAGGGGTCACCGGGGCGTCGTGTGCGGCCTCGCCGACGGCGGAGCGGTCAGCCCGCTGTGCCGAGCACCGGCGGCGCGGCGTCCCCGCTGTCCCGCCACACCATTTCGTCCTCGGTCAGCCAGGTCAGCCGCTCGTCGGACTCGTCGTCGGTCGGCTGACCGTGCCCGCCGAGAATGCCGGGGCGGTTGGCGCCCGCCGCGCGGCCGGAACCCGGCCGGCCGCTACCGGCAGCGGCCGACCGACCGGTGGCCTCACCGCGCCGACCGTCGATGCCGCGCCCGACTCCGCTGGCGGAACGGGCCTCGGTTGCGGCAGCACCACCGGCCGGTCGGGCCGAGACGGTGGGCGTGCTGCTCGAACCGGCCAGCGCGGAGGTGCGCAGCACGCCGCCGGCCGGTGCCCCACCCGGTGCCCCGAAGAGCAGACCCGGGCCGGACCCGGCGCTGGCGGGCGCGGTGGTCGGCCCGGACAGGCCGACCAGCCCGGCCGTGCCGCCGGCGAGCAGGGCCCCGCCGAGCAGCGGGTCCGCCCCGGCGAGGGAGGTGGTGCCCTCGGAGCCGCCCGGCCCGGTGACGACGCCCGGCGTGCCGCCGGTGGTCGTGCCGCCCACCTCGCCGGTGACGGTCCCGCCGCCGGGGACCGGCGAGGCGGACGAGTGCGTCGGCGCGACGGTCGCGCCGCCGGTGTGCGCGGTGGACTTGGTGGCGGTGGGAGCGGCGGACGGCGTGTCGGTGGCCGGGACACCGCGGGGCGTCGTCTGGTCCTGGTTGGTCGTCTTCGGCGTCTCGGCGTGGGGATGCGGCGGATCGACCACGCGGTCGTAGGCGGAGAGGTCGTAACCGGCGGCCAGTTCGGCCACCACGTTCACCATCCGCTGGTGGGCCTTCTCCTGCTCCGCCTTGTCCTGCTGGTGGCCCATGACGCCCCCGACGACCGCACCGGGCAGACCGAAGACGGCGCCCTTGAGCGCGCCGGAGATCGCGCGGTCGTTGTCGTCGGTCTCGTCCGGGCTCTCCGCCTTCTTGTGGGCGGTGCGAAGCTGGCCGGCCATCATGGTCAGGCCCTGCTGGACGCCGGACATCCCCTCGCTGAGCGCGTCGGTGTGGTCGACGATGAGCGTCAGCCGCCGCTGGAACTCCCGGCCCGCCGAGCCCGTCCAGCTGTTGCCGAGCTTCGCGAGGTCGCCGCTGAGCTCCCGGCTGAGGCTGTCCAGGATGCCCTTGAGCGTGGCCCACTTGGCGGCCAGCGCTTCGATCTGCTCGGGCTCACCGGCCATCACCGCGTCGTACAGCTGCTGGTGGCTGTTGCCCTGGTAACGCTGGGTGTATTCAGACACGCCCATCCCCCTTCGGCTGCAACGCCCGATCGACCCCGGTCAGCGCGGCGGTGATGTCGGTGGCGTTGGCCGCGTTGCGCGCCTCCGCGGTGCGGTAGTTGGCCAAGATGGTGCTGGTCGCCTGCTGTGCCGCCAGCAGCGCCTGCCGGAGTCGCTCAGCCTGCTCCACGTAGGACTGGTGCACGGCGCTGTATCGGCGGGCGTTCTGGGTGGCGTCGGTGAACAGGCCCAACGCCGGAGGGCTGCACTGCATCTCGGTGTTGAGCTTGCGCAGCACCGCCTCGGCCTGACTCAGCCGCGCCGCCAGGTGCTGGTGGAAGTCCTCAAGGGACAGCAGATCGACTTCCGTACGCCCGGTCATGGCAACATCCCCGTCGTTCTGGTTGACAACCGTCAGCGAAACCAGGCTAGTCCACCGCACCAAGCCTCGGCGACCCGTATTGGCCGCTCAGCCGTCGGCGTCGGTCGATTCCCCGGGGGCCCCGCCGCCCGTCCCGCCGCTCGTCGGGGCACCCGAGGCGGGTGCGGACGAGGCGGGTGCGGACGAGGCGGGCGCGGACGAGGCGGGTGCGGACGAGGCGGGCGCGGACGAGGTCGATTGCGGAACCGGGTCGGTCGCCGGCGTGCCGCCGGGCGAGAAGTGCGCACGCGCGTCCCGGCGGTCCAGCGTCGGCCCGGTGGGGATCAGTGCGAGCAGCGAGCCGGGCACCGCCAGCGGCGTGACGCCCTCGTAGCCGAGCGCCCCCAGCGTCTCGCCGGACCCGAGCGGATAGCGGATGCCCTGCGGGCTGATCAGGTAGACCGTCGACCCGGCGGCGCCGGAGCCGCTGGTCCCGGCCCCGGGTGCGGCCTGGGCCAGCACGCCCTTGCCGCCGGGCAACAGCACCGACTCGGCCGTACGGACCGCGTCCCGGTTGGTCTGCCGCACTGGCACCGAGTCCGGTTCGTTGGCGGTCAACTCGGCCGGTGCCCGGTCGAAGACCTCCAGCGTGGTGGTCGGCGGGCCGCCTCCGCTGCTGGCCCGGTACGTAGCGCAGAGCAGCGTCTGTCCGGCCCGGGCCTGGTGCAGGGTCGGCAGCGCCCGAGGCATCCCGTCCGGGTCCACCCGCTGGTCGGTCAGCAGTCGGCCGGCCTGATCCGGCGTGATGTCGGTGATCTGACCGCCGCCGCTGATCATCAGTAGCGCGGTGATCTCACTGATCGAGGCGATCCCCTCCCGGGTCAGCACGTAATGCTGCCCGGCCGCCCGGAACACCTGCCCGATGGTGGCCGGCCGGTCGGCCACCATCAGCCCGCTGCGGTCACCGATGCCCGGCAGTGACGGCTTGCGCAGCGGCGGCCCGGCTGGCAGGGCGTTGAGCAGTTGCTGCCCGACCGGCAGCGGCGCGGTGCCGGTCATCCGCAGCGCCGCGATCGACTGATCCCCGCCGAGCACCTCGAGTCGGGAGTTGCCGGTGAGCAGGTGCCGTTGACCGTCCACGGTGACCAGGACCGCGCGGTCGCCCAACGGCGCGCCTCCGGGCAGTGCGCGGTCGATCACGACGCGGGTGGTGGAGCGGCGCGGGTCGACGGGATCGGGCACGTCGCAGACCGACCATGGCAGGCCGGTCAACGACTTGCGGTCGGGCAACGCGTCCGGGGCACCGACGATGCCGACCGTGCGACCGCGCGGCCGGTCCCGCAACGAGGCCTGGGACATCGTCCGGACGGCCGGGGCCGGCTCGTTGAGGATCAGCCGGGCGGAGGTGTAGTTGAGCGTCGGGTGGAGCTTGCCCTCGACGAACACGTACGTCGCGCCCGTCTCACGCTCGATGACCAGCGTGTTCTCGTCCAGCGGCGCGGTGTTCCCGGTCAACTGGCCGTAGGCGCCCACCCCACCGAGCACCACGGCCGCGGCGATCGCACTGCCGAAGACGGCCATCCCGAGCCGTCGCATCGGCAGGTTCGTGGTCTCCGGGTCGCCCGACAGGAGAGCGGAGACGATCCGGCGGGTGACGAAGCGGTACGCCTGCACCTGATCGCGGCGGGTCCGCATGACTTACCTCCGGCGGGGTGGATCCGCGACGATCAGGTCGGGGTGCCGACGCGGACTTCCCTACGATAAGGGGCCGACGGCCGGCCCTCGGGCCCGCCGCCTTGGTCGGCGCCGGGCCTTCCGGCGCAGAGCCACATCGTGCAGGAGGGACAGTCAGCGATGACGCAGGTTCAGGCGCGACCCGCCCGAGCGGTCACGAGCCCGTCCGACGTCCCGGCGCGGGTGGCCCCGACCGCCGACCGGCCGGGCCGGGGCCGCATCGGCCCGGTGCTGGTCGGCCAGCTCGTCGTGCTGGAGGTGTGCGCGGTCGCCGTCTGGGCCGCGACGGCCGGCCCGAGTTGGCTGCTCGCCGTGGTGGGTGCCGTGGCGGCGCTGGTCGTGGTGGCGGTGTTCGCCCGGCGGGGTGGGCGCTGGTGGTTCGAGGACGTGCTGCTGCGCCGCCGGTTGCGTCGACGCCGCGAACGCGCCGCGGCGGCGCTGGCCGGCGGTGCGACCGCCGATCCCCGGCTGGCCGCGCTCGCGCCGGAGTTGAGCGTCATCGAGCTGACCGACCGGGGCACCCGGCTGGGCATCGGGCAGGACGACCAGGGCTGGTTCGCGGCGGTCGCCCTGCAACCCGCGACCGGCGCGGCGGTCGGTTCGGTCGAGGCGTCCACCGTGGACCGGGCGATGCGGGTGCTCGCCGACTTCTCGGCGCCGGTCTCCCGGGCTCAGGTCGTCGCGCACACCCTGGTCTGGTACCCGGCCCCCGGTGCGCCGCCGGCGGCGCACCGGACCGTCTGGGTGGCTTTGCGGCTCACGGTCCGCGACGCCCGGGTGGAGACGGTCAGTCGGGGCGGCGGGCTGCCCGGCGTCCACCGGACGCTGGCCGCCGGGATCGGCCGGCTGGGCAAGGCGCTGACGGCCGCCGGGCTCGCCCATCGGGCGCTGGGCCGCGACGAGCTGCGCGCGGCCGTGGTCTCGGCCGCCGGTCTCGATCTGGTCCCGGAGCCGCCGACGGAGACCTGGTTGGGGCTGCGCGGCGGCGGCTGGACGCACCGCTGCCTGGCCCTGCGCGGTCGGCCGGACACCCCGCTCGGCCCGCTGGTGGACGCGATCACCGCCACGTCGGCGCCGTCCCACACGGTGGCTGCGGCGGTCTCGTCCAACGGCCGCGTGGCGGCGCCGCTGCTCCGCGTCGCGGCGATGGACAACCACGTCGAGGCGCTGGTCAAGGTCGTGCGGGACGTGGCACAGCGGGCCGGCGTCCCGGCCCGGCCGCTGGACGGGCAGCACGGCCCGGGTGTGTACGCCAGTGCGCCGGTCGCGTCGGCGCCGGGCGACACCGCCCGCCGGCAGCCACGCTGACGAGGTTGTCGGCGGGTCAGGGCCGCAGGTTGACGATCCAGCCGTACAGGCCGCAGACCCAGAAGGCGAGCGGGACCAGCGAGATGATCAGCATGATCTCGACGATGTCGAGCAGCCGGCCCCAGACCGGTGAGATGCGTTTGCCGGCGACGGTCAGGCCGTAGATCAGGCTGACCACGGCCGCCAGCAGCAGGCCGCCGAGGATCAGACCGAGCCGGACCAGCAGCGAGCCGCCGGCGAAGGTGGCCGCGGCGGTCAGGCCCAGCCCGACCGTGCCGGCGAGCAGCACCGGGATGCGCTGGGCCCGGCCGAGGAGCGGGCGGGCCCGCAGCAGCGAGAGCAGGGCCAGCACCAGGCACAGCAGCACCGCCGGCAGGCGGCCGTCCAGGGCCAGCACCAACTCCGCGCCGAGCACCAGCACCGATACCGTCCACAGCAGACTGGCGAGGAACTGGTCGGCCCGGTCGCTGCGTTCGAGCACCTGACGGCCGTCGACCGACTCGCTGTCGGTCTTCAGGTCCTCCGGGCCGGTCGGGATCGACGGCACCGGCAGCCGGGCCAGCCGGTAGGCCGCCATCGGCAGCGCCGGCACCGCGCCGAACGCGATCGTCGCCACCACGGCTGCCGCTGCCGCGGCGTCGAGGCCGAAGGCCAGGCAGAGCAACGCGCCCAGCCCGGCACCCGCACCCACCCCGAGCGCGGCGAAGAAGAGCGGATAGCGGTCACCGACAGCCAGCACGGCCACCGCCCCGAAGACCACCACGGCGGTGGCCGCGAGCAGGGCGTGCGGGCTGGCCAGCTCGGTCAGCCGCCGGTCGCCCGCGAGCAGCAGCAGGCCGCCGGCGCCCGCGTACACCAGGCCGACCACGGCCAGCACCGCGCCGGTCCGGCTGTCACCGGCGGCGCGGGAGAGCACCGCCGCGCCGACCAGCAGCGCCACCGCGACCAGCAGGGCCGCCAGCGCGCCGGGCAGGTGCGGAGGGCCGGCGAAGAGAGCGGCCAACGCGCCGGCGCCGAACGCCGCCGCGGCGAACAGCACCGCGAAGGACCGGGTCGCGCCGACCTGCCAGGAGCCGGGGCGTTGGTTGGTCGCGGTGGCGACCGCGTCCACCACGTCATCGAAGACGATCTCCGGCGCGGCGGCCGACCGGGGGTTGAAGTACAGCACCTCGCCGTCGCGTACGCCCAGCTGCGCGGCGGTGCGCCCGCCGTCCAGGGGTGCGCCGCCCAGCCGGGACAGCGCCCAGCCGCCGTGCCGCACCCCCTCGTCGGCCAGGTCCTCACCGGCGTAGCGCAGCAGGGTGGGGAGCAGATCGGCCATCGGTACGTCCGACGGAAGGGCCAGATCCATCCGGGTACGGGGAGCCACAATGGTGATCCGGCTCAAGCCACCAGTCGCCGTCTTCGTCGCCACAGTGGCCTCCTGGGTCCATCTACGATCGGCGGGCCGCGGTGCCGCAGTGCGGGTGCACCGCGCCCACGGGAGATTACCTACGATGACGAGCACGTACAGTGCCCACCCGCGGGCTTCGATCCGCGACGGCACGTCATCAGGCCGCTTCTGGGGAGGAGACAGCCGTGAGCACGGTGGTGTTCCGCAGACTCCCGCGCCAGCCGGGGCCGGCCCTGCCACGCGGCGAGGTGTTGCTGGAGTCGCCGCCCGAGCTGCCTGAGCCGACACCCCGCGGGATGGGGCAGTTGCTCATGATCCTGCCGATGGTCTGTGGTGTCGGCGCGATGGCCTTCCTCTACGCGGGCCGGGGCGGCGGCATGATGACGTACGTCGCCGGTGGGCTCTTCGGCGTCTCGATGCTCGGCATGGCGATCGGTTCGCTGGCCAACGGCGGCGGCAACGACAAGGCCGAGCTGAACGCCGACCGCCGCGACTACATGCGCTACCTGGCCCAGATGCGCAAGCGCACCCGCAGGGCGGCCGAGCAGCAGCGGGCGGCGATGGCCTGGCGACACCCGGAGCCGGACGCGCTCTGGTCGATCGCGGCGTCGCGCCGGCTCTGGGAGCGGCGGATCACCGAGGACGACTTCGGCGAGACCCGCATTGCGCTCGGCCCGCAGCGGCTGGCGGTCGAGATCGTCCCGCCGGAGACCAAGCCGGTCGAGGACCTGGAACCGATGAGCGCCATCGCGCTGCGCCGGTTCGTACGGGCGCACTCCACCGTGCCCGAGCTGCCGACCGCGCTCTCGGTCCGCGCGTTCAGCCGGGTGGTGCTGCGCGGCGACCGGGAGCCGGTGCTGGACCTGACCCGGGCGGCCCTGGGGCAGCTGGCGACCTTCCACGCCCCCGACGACCTGGTGATCGCGGTGGTCGCCGCGCCCGACCGGCAGTCGGCCTGGGGGTGGGTGAAGTGGCTTCCGCACGCCCACCACAGTGGCCGGACGGACGCGGCCGGTGCCCGCCGGTTGGTCTTCGCCAGCCTGGCCGAGGCCGAGGAGTCGCTCGCCGGGGAGTTGGCCGGGCGTCCCCGGTTCGCGGCCGAGGCCAAGCCGTTGACCACCGCGCCGCACCTCGTCGTGGTGATCGACGGCGGCGAGATCGCACCGACCTGTCAGCTGGTGGGCCAGGGCCTGCTGGGCGCCACCACGATCGACCTCTCGGGGACGGTGCCGCGCGACGCCGGTCGCTGGCTGCTCTGTCTGGACGTCGGCGACGGCAGCTCACTCGACCTGGTCCGGGGCAAGTCGTCGTCGCGGCTGGGTCGACCGGACGGGCTCACCGCCGAGGCCGCCGAGGGGTTGGCCCGGCAGATCGCCCCGTACCGGCTCTCCCAGCAGCAGACCAGCAGCGAGGAGCCGCTGGCCCGCAGCATGGAGCTGCCGGACCTGCTCGGCGTCGGCGACGCGGCGGCCGTGGACGTCCACCAGACCTGGCGGCCGCGCGGTCACCGTGACCGGCTGCGCATCCCGCTCGGCGTCGGGCCGGACGGCAACGTCGTCGAGCTGGACTTCAAGGAGTCGGCGCACGAGGGCATGGGTCCGCACGGTCTGGTGATCGGTGCGACCGGCTCCGGCAAGAGCGAACTGCTCCGTACGGTGGTGGCCGCGCTGGCGGTGACCCACTCGTCGGAGGAGCTGAACTTCGTCCTGGTGGACTTCAAGGGCGGTGCCACGTTCGCCTCGCTGGAGGCGCTGCCGCACACCAGCGCGGTGATCACCAACCTGGCCGACGAGCTGCCGCTGGTCGACCGGATGCGCGACGCGCTCGCCGGTGAGATGGTGCGCCGGCAGGAGCTGCTGCGGGCGGCCGGCAACTACGTCTCCCGCTTCGAGTACGAGAAGGCCCGCGCGGCCGGCGAGCCGCTCGCGCCGATGCCCAGCCTCCTGATCATCTGTGACGAGTTCAGTGAGCTGCTCGCCGCCAAGCCCGACTTCATCGACCTCTTCGTGATGATCGGCCGGCTGGGTCGGTCGCTCGGCGTGCACCTGCTGCTCGCCAGCCAGCGGCTGGAGGAGGGCAAGCTGCGCGGCCTGGACACCCACCTGTCGTACCGGATCGGTCTGCGCACCTTCTCGGCGGTGGAGAGCCGGATCGTGCTCGGCGTGCCGGACGCGTACGAGTTGCCGAACGCGCCGGGGCACGGCTACCTGAAGACCGACACGAGCACGATGCTGCGGTTCCGGGCCGCGTACGTCTCCGGGCCGTACCGGGTGCCCGGCCAGCAGGCATCCGCGTCGCAGGCCCTGGTGCAGCGCCGGATCGTGCCGTACGGCGTCGACTTCCTGCCGGCGCAGGCCCCGCAGGTGCCGTTGGACACCGCACCGGAGCCGGAGCAGCCGGCCGACGGCAAGGCCGTCGCCATGCTGGACGTGCTGATCGACCAGCTCAAGGGCCGGGGCCGCCCGGCGCACCAGGTGTGGCTGCCGCCGTTGGCGGACCCGCCGGGCCTGGGTGAGCTGCTCGGCCCGCTGGCCGTCGACCCGACGTACGGGCTGTGCACCGCGTCCTGGCCGGGCCGGGGTCGACTCACGGTGCCGGTCGGCGTGGTGGACCGTCCGTACGAGCAACGCCGTGACCCGATGATGGTCGAGCTGGCCGGGGCCGGTGGCAACGTGGTCATCGTCGGTCGCTCGCTGAGTGGCAAGAGCACCATGCTGCGCTCGCTGCTCGCCTCGTTGGCGCTCACCCACACGCCGCGCGAGGTGCAGTTCTTCTGCCTGGACTTCGGCGGCGGCGCGCTGCGCAGCCTGGAGCGGCTGCCCCACATGGCCGGGGTGGCCGGCCGGCGGGACGTCGAGGCGGTGCGCCGGACGGTGGCCGAGGTGGTCGCCGTGCTGGACGAGCGGGAGACGCGCTTCGCCCAGCACGGCATCGACTCGGTGGCCAGCTACCGCCGTCGCCGGGCGGCCGGTGAGTTCGCCGACGACCCGTTCGGCGACGTGTTCCTGGTGGTGGACGGCTGGAACACGCTGCGCCAGGAGTACGAGGAGCTGGAGCAGACCATCACGACGCTCGCCAACCGGGGCCTCGGTTTCGGCGTGCACGTGGTGCTCACCGCGGTGCGGTGGGCGGAGATCCGGATCAACATGCGGGACCTGCTCGGCACCAAACTCGAACTGCGCCTGGGTGACGCGGCCGAATCCGAGATCGACCGCCGGTCGGCGATGAACGTGCCGGAGAAGTCGCCCGGCCGCGGTCTGACCCGGGACAAGCTGCATTTCCTCACGGCCATCTCGCGGATCGACGGCCGTCGGGACATCGAGGATCTGAGCGAGGCGTCGATCGCGCTGGCCGGGCACGTGGCGGCCAACTGGCCGGGACGCCCGGCGCCGAAGGTGCGGCTGCTGCCGCGCCGACTCGCGGTGGCCGAGCTGGCCCGGATCATCGACCGGTCGGCGCCCGGCCTGCCGATCGGTGTCAACGAGTCGGCGCTCGCGCCGGTCTACCTGGACCTGGCGAGCGAGCCGCACCTGACGGTCTTCGGTGACGCCGAGTGCGGCAAGACCAACCTGCTGCGGCTGATCGCCCGGGGCATCACCGAGCGGTACACGCCCGCGCAGGCCCGGCTGGTGATCGCCGACTACCGGCGTGGGCTGCTGGGCGCGGTGGAGGGCGAGCACCTGCTGGACTACGCGCCGTCCAACCAGGCGTTCGCCCAGGGGCTCGGCTCGATTCGCAGCGCCCTGTCCAACCGGCTGCCCGGCCCCGACGTGACCACCGCCCAACTGCGCGATCGCAGCTGGTGGAAGGGTCCGGACCTGTACATCCTGGTCGACGACTACGACCTGGTGGCCTCCGGTGGCAGCAACCCGCTCAGCGCCCTGCAGGAGCTGCTGCCGCAGGCCCGCGACATCGGTCTGCACCTGATCGTCACGCGGCGGGTGGGTGGCGTGTCCCGGGCGCTCTACGAGCCCGTGCTGCAACGGTTGCGGGAGCTGGATTCGCCCGGCCTGCTGATGTCCGGTAGCCGGGAGGAGGGCGCGGTCTTCGGCACGTTGCGTCCGAGCCCGCAGCCGCCCGGCCGGGGCACCCTGGTCCGTCGCCGCGACGGCCAACAGCTCATCCAGACCGCTTGGTCCGAGCCGTCCTGATCGGGCGGCGCGGCAGCGGGCGTCGGCTCAGCTGCTCCACTCATGTTGGCTGATTCGTCACTATCCATCGACTGCCGCCGACCAGGGCTGCGAGGACTGGACGGACTCCGCTACCGTCTCTGTTGGAGTGTCCGTCGGTGGGGTGTCGATGCCTTGCCGCGGGGGAGGGGCGCGGCAAAGCCGCCGCCACAACATGACGGAAGGGTGTGAAGCATGGCGTTCGAGGTCGAAGCTGCGACTCTGCATACTGCCGCGAGTGACGTGCGGTCCACGCGCAGCGAGGTCGACGGCGAGCTGAAGAAGCTGTGGAACGTAGTCGACGACCTGGCCATGGCGTGGAAGGGTCAGGCGTCCACGGGCTTCCAGGGGCTCATGACCCGCTGGAACGAGGACACCGCCAAGCTGCTGACCGCGATGGACAGCATCGCGGACCTGCTCGACAAGTCGGGTACGACGCACCAGGTCAACGACGAAGAGCAGCAGCAGATGCTGGACAAGTTCCACTCCGCTCTCAACCCGTGATCCGTAGCCAGCAGAGGAGGAAGTCGTGACGATCAAGGTTGACTACGCGGTCCTCGAGAGCAGCAACCAGCAGATGCAGGCCATCTCGAAGACCATCGACGAGAAGCTCGACACGCTGCGGTCGATGCTGTCCAAGCTCCAGTGGGACGGCGAGGACCGGGTTGCCTACGAGCAGCACCAGGCGAAGTGGGACCAGGCCGTCCGGGACATCAACCGGGTCCTGAACGAGATCGGTGGCGCCGTCGGCATCGCCCGCGAAAACTACGTCTCCACCGAGATGAGCAATTCCAAGGTGTGGGGCTGAGACAATCGCCGGTGCGGCTCCGGTCCGGTTCGACCGGGCCGGAGCCGCATTGCGTTGGCGTCGGCACAGGTTCTGGGAGAGCGATGCGTACGGGGAAGCGTTTCCGATCGGCACGGGTCACTGCTGCGGCCGCGCTGGCGTTCTGCGCCGCGTTGGCCCCCGTCGCGACTGTCGCACCGGCACCGGCGCGGGCCGCCGACACCGTCCGGGGCCTGCAGTGGTATCTCGACTCGCTGAAGATCCCCCAGGCGCACAAGATCACGCAGGGCAAGGGTGTCGTGGTCGCCGTCATCGACGGCGGGGTGGACGCCACCCATCCCGACCTGCGCGGTCAGGTGCTGGCGGGGCACGGTGTCAACGCCGGGGCCGCGCCGGACGGGCGGCGTGACGACGACCGGGAAAAGGGGCACGGCACGTCGATGGCCGGCATCGTCGCCGCACGTGGTGGTGGCCCGATGCGTCAGTTGGGCATCGCCCCGGCCGCCAAGATCCTCCCGGTCTCGATGGGGGCCAGGTCCAACAGCGATGACCTCGTCCTGGGGGTCCGGTGGGCGGCGGACGCCGGTGCCGACGTCATCAACATCTCCATCAGCTCCGGGGAGGGCACGCCGCCCCCGGAGCTGGTGGATGCGATCCAGTACGCGTTGAGCAAGGACGCCGTGGTGGTGGCCTCCGCCGGCAACGTGGAGCAGGGCAACCGGCAGGTCACCACGCCCGCCAACATCCCCGGCGTCATCGCCGTCTCGGGTCTGGACAAACGGGGCGGCTTCTTCGCCGGCTCAGTGCGCGGCCCGGAGACCGTGCTCGCCGCACCGATGGAGAGCATCATCGCGCCGGCGCCCAAGACGGTCTCGTCGAACGGCTACTCGGTGGGCAGCGGCACCAGCTCGGCAGCCGCCGTCATGTCGGGGGTGGTGGCACTGGTCCGCGCCGAGTATCCGCAGTTGGACGCCGCTAATGTGATCAACCGGCTGATCAGGACGGCTCGCGATGCCGGGCCGGCGGGCCGTGACCCGCAGTTCGGCTTCGGCGCGGTCGACCCGGTCGCCGCGCTGACCCGCTCGGTGCCACCGGTGACGGCCAACCCGCTGTTGGAGGGTTCGACCGAGTCGACCCGTCCCGGTGGCGCGGCCCGTCCCGCCGACGACGACGGTCCGGCGGTCGAGTTCGGGGTGTCCAACAAGGTCGGTGCCATCGTCCAGGTCGTGCTCTGCCTGGCCCTGCCGATCATCGCGCTGGTCGTCCTGCTGGTGGTGCTCAGGCGCCGCAAGCGGCGTACGCCCGCCGTGACCGGCCCGTATGCCGGCGCAACCGGTCCGCCGCCGCCGGGCTGGCCCGCCGGCGCACCCGGTCCGCCGCAGCCGCCGGGCTGGCCCGCCGGCCCGGCCGGCTGGCAGACCCCGGCGGGGCACGTCGCGCCGCAGCAACCCGTTCCGGGGTACGGTCCGCCGCCGGGCCAGCCTGCTTACCCGCCGCCGGGTCAGCCGGCATCGGGGCACCCTCCGGTGCAGGCCGCGCCGCCGCCGGGAGGGTGGGCGGGGCCGGGCCAGGCGCCTCCGCCACCGGGCACGCAGCAGTAGTGAGCGCAGACCACCAGTCAGGGTTTCGGGGAGGGGACCGATGACGGACGACAGGACCAGCCAGCCGGAACGGTTCAAGAACGACGACATCTACATCCCGGTCCCGGTGGCGGGGATGCCGACGTCGGGTCTGGCCGTGACCGGCTTCGAGATCGACAACGTCAACCACGCCGCGACGCCGGAGGGTCTGGTCACCGCCCCCAGCGAGGCCGGCGTCAAGACCGAGTGGGATGCGACAAGTCTCGACTCGGCGATCGGATGGCTGGAAACCCACGCGGCCTACCTGAACAAGCTCTCCTACAACATGGTCGACATCCAGGACCTGATGGGCGGTGCGACCGCCGGCGTGGCGGGCGGGGTGGGCGGCCAGGCCAGCCCACTCGGCGGGTTCGACTGGGCGGGCCGGTTGGCGGCCAAGCACCAGGGGCTCTACCGGGACACCGAGTCCGGCGTGCAGAAGCTCGCCCAAAGTCTTTACGACGCGGCCGAGGCGCTGCGTCAGGTCAAGCAGAACTACGAGACGGCGGAAGAGCAGAACCGGATGTCCGCCGCCGACATGCAGCGGGTCTTCGGCGATGTGGCCGGCCGCGGCGACGGCCGTTAGGACGGGGGACGGTAGATGGGCCTGAGCTGGGAAGAGATGTGCCAGAAGGTCGTCATCGACGGCCGGCCGGGTGATGTGGAGAGCGCCGCCCTCGGCTGGGAACAGTTGATCAAGAATCTCAACAACATCGAGCAGAGTCTCGATACCAACATCAAGGACCTGGGCACGACCTGGAAGGGCCCTGCGTACGAGGCGTTCAAGGCTCACGTCGAGCAGATCGCCAAGGACACCGGCCAACTCGTGACGGACGCCGAGAAGGGCACCGGCATCGTCCAGTCGCTCAAGACCGCCGCCGACAAGCTCACCGCCGCCCAGCGGGACTTCCCGATCCCGGCGACCTGCGTCAACGACGTACTGGAGGCGCGCAACGCCAAGCTGACCCTCAGCGTCGGCTTCTTCGAGGCGAAGGTCGCACCGGACTTCCTCGGCTGGCTCGACCCGGTGAGCGCGGTCGCTGACTGGATCAACGACAGGTCCAAGGATGCGGCCGACGTCTACCAGCGGGTCAGCGGCGAGTATCAGGCCATCGCGCCGGGCACACCCGGCAGCGCCACCCCGAACATCGCCGGGGACCCGACCCGTCAGCAGCCGAATCTGGACACCGGCGGCGGGGGTGGCGGCGGTGTCCGTGGTGTGCCGGACATCGGCGGCAGCCCGGACATCGGCGGCACGAACGCCAAGCCGTCGCTCGGTGCGTTCGACACCGGCAACCCGCCCGGCGGCTCCGGCGTCCACCCCGCCCTCACGGGCGAGTACGGCCCCGGCACGGGCGGCTACCCGGGCACCGGCGGCGTACCCGGCACGGGCGGGCTGGATGAGGAATTCAGCAGCGGCCTCGCGGGTGCCGGCGGCGGTACGCCCGGCCTGGGCTCCGGTGGCGGTGGCCTCGGCTCGGCTGGCCTCGGGTCCGCCGGCGGCGGGCTCGGCAGCGGCGGCGGCCTGGGCAGCGCCGGGGCCGGTGCCGGCGCTCTCGCCGGCGGCGGCGCGATCGGCCGGCCGGTCGCCCCGGGCATGGGCCCGATGATGGGCGGCGGCGCGGCGGGTGCCGGTCGCGGCGGAGGCTCCGGTGGCCGGCTCGGCGCGGGCGGCAAGCTGGGCGGCGGCGGCATGGCACCCGGAATGGGTGGCGTCGCGGGCGGCTCCGGTGCCGGTCGGGGCGGTGCCGGTCGGGGCGCCGCGGGTGCCGGTGCCGGCGGTCGGGGTGCGGGTGCCCGAGGCGCTGGCGGAATGGCCGGGATGGGCGGCGGCGGTGCCGGCTACGGCGAGGAGGAGGCTCCCCGCAACACCTGGCTGGAGGAGGACGAGGACGTGTGGGGTGCGGACGGCGGAGGGACCTCCGGCGTCCTGCGCTGAAGCTTTGGGCGCCACGGTGTCGATGCGCTCCACCGCATCGGCACCGGCGCTGTCGTCCGGTCAGCCGGTGACCGATGTGTCGGGGCGTCGGCCGGGGCGCCAGCCGCGTCGGCGGCCCCGCGCCACGATCGGTCGCGCGATCAGCAGCAGCCCAGCGAGCAGACCGCCGACCACGGCGGCCCAGAGCGCGGCGGTGCGTTGCCAGCCCAGCGGGTCGGCCGTGCCGGCGGGTGCCGGGAGCGCGTCGGCCGGCGGGTTCGAGCGGGTGCCCAGCAGGCTCGACACCGCCCGGTACGGGTTGACCACGCCGTAGCCGATCTCCGTGTTGTGCCCTTCCGGTGGGTTGTCCGCCGTCCGTTCCAGCCGGTCGGCGACCTGCTCCGGGGTGAGGTCCGGGTGGGCGGCCCGAACCAGCGCGACCACCCCCGAGACGTACGCGGCGGCGAAGCTGGTGCCGCCTGTCGGTTCGGCGCGGTAGCCGGACCCGCCCGGTGCCGGGCCGACGATGTTCAATCCTGGCGCGGCGACGTCGACGTAGGCGCCGCTGACCGAGGTGCCCACGTGGCCGCCCTGCTCGTCCACACCGGCGACCGCGATCACCCCGGGGTACGCGGCCGGGTAGGCCGGCTTGTCCTCCTGCTGCTCCTGCCGGTTTCCGGCTGCGGCGACCAGCACGACCCGCTTGGCGAGGGCGCGCTCGACGGCCTCCGCCAACTCGGGGCGGGGCAGGGTGACCAGGGAGAGGTTGATCACGTCGGCGCCGTTGTCGACCGCCCAGTTGATGGCCGCCGCGATCTGCCCCGGCAGGGCCTCGTCGTTGGTGCCCTTGGCGTCCGGCAGAACCCGGATCGGCAAAATGCGGGCCGCCGGGGCGACGCCGCTGAAGGGTGCCCCCGTGCCCTCCTGGCCGGCGATGATGCCGGCCACCATCGTGCCGTGACCGGCCAGGTCGCACTGGCCCTGGTTGGCCGGCAGGTCGTTGAAGTCGCGCCCCGCGAGGACCTGGCCCTTCAGCAGGGGGTGGATGGCGGAAACCCCGGAGTCGATCACCGCGACCGTCACCCCGGCGCCCCGGGAGAGCGGCCACGCGGACGCCGGGTCCAGCCGGCGCAGCCCCCAGGGCATCTCCACCAGGCCGTCCTCCCCGGCCGGGCCGCAGGTGGGCGGTGCCGCGACGGCAGGGGAGGCGGGGACCACCAGGGCGGCGCCGAGCAGGGCCGCCAGCGTTCCACTGAGGACTGCTCGGACGCCGTGGCGGGACCGGTCGGTCGCGCTCAACGGCAGGCTCTCGCGCACTCGCAAAGGTTACCGCCGCGTCGCATCGGGCAGCGGCCCGGCGGCGACGGTCAGGGCTGGTGCGCGACGTCCGCGGCGGGCGCGTCGGCGAAGAGCGCGAGCAGGTCACCGACCTGGCGGTAGGCCTCGGCGGGGTGCCGGAATCGACCGGCCGGGTTGAGGGTGTACTCGTTGCGGCGTCCGACCCGGGTGCGGTGCAGGTAACCGCCCGCCTCCAGGTCGGCGACGATGGCCTGCGCGGCTCGTTCGGTGACGCCGACCTCGGCCGCCACGTCCCGCAGCCGAGCGGTGGGATCACGGGCGATGGCCAGCAGGACATGGCCGTGGTTCGTGAGGAATGTCCAGTTCCGGCCGCTGCCGGTGCTGTCGCCGGCCGTTGCCGTGTTCGTCATGGTGGATCGCCTCTCCGGTTGTCCGCCCCGTCTCCCGCGCGTCATCTGCGCCCGAGCCGAGGGCCAACGTATGAAATCTAAATCACGCATATCTTGACGCATCTTGCGGTGCGTGTGAACGTGGAGCCAGCGCCCGCCGCCGGTCCGGCCGACGTGCGGGTTGAGCAGGTCAAATGTGTGGAGACGAGGTGCGGGGATGAGCCGTTCCGCTATGCCCGGTGGGCAGCCGGGCCCGCAGCGGGCCACCGAGCGGGCATCGGCGCTCAGCGAGCCGGCCCGAGCGTACGCCGAGCTGGCCGACGGCAACCGACGCTTCGTCAGCGGGGCTCCGCGCCACCCCAACCAGGACGCCGAGCATCGGGCCGCGGTGGCCGACGGCCAGCACCCGTTCGCGGTGATCGTCGGCTGTTCCGACTCCCGGTTGGCCGCCGAGATCATCTTTGACCGGGGCCTGGGTGACCTCTTCGTGGTCCGCACCGCCGGGCACATCGTGGGCCCGGAGGTGCTGGGCAGCGTCGAGTACGCGGTGACCGTGCTCGGCACCCCTCTGGTGGTGGTGCTCGGCCACGACTCCTGCGGTGCCGTGCAGGCGGCCCGTGAGACGGCCGCCACCGGCACCTCACCCGGAGGGCATCTGCGCACGGTGGTCGACGCGGTGCTGCCCAGCCTGCGGCGAGCCACGGCCGAGGGAGTGGACGACATCGACGGCATCGTCGACATCCACATCGCACAGACCGTCGAGATGCTGCTCGGGCAGTCGCCGGTGCTGGCCGACGCGGTGGCGCAGGGGCGGTGCGCGGTGGTGGGGGTGTCGTACCGCCTCGCCGCAGGTGGAGTGCGTCCGGTGACCCCCGTACCGGCCGGTGCCGCGACGCTCGACGTGCCCGCCGCCCCGGACGGCCCGGCGGCGCCCGCCGCCGCCTGACGTAGCCCGAGACCCGCGACGAGGGCCGCCCCGCGCGATGTGGGGCGGCCCTCGTCGACTGCTGTAGGCGTGGTCAGAGCAGCGACATGTGGACGTGGTCGGTGTGGTTCGACGGCCCGCTGTACGAACTCCACCCGGTCGCCGGGAACCAGATCTGTCGGTTCCAGATCACGTAGTAGATGCCGAGTCGGTCGGCGTTACGGATGAGGAACGCGGCGACGTTGTTGCCGTACTTGCGGGTGTCCTCGTTGTGCCACGGGGCGAAGCCGCTCTTCTGCAGCGACCAGTCGCAGGCGCGGCCCTTCGGGTGCTCCCACGGCCCGCCGGGGCGGTAACAGCCGACGAAGCGGTTGAAGCCGGCCAGCTTGACCTCCTTGTACGCGTGCAGCGTGCGGGGCGTGACGCAGCCGGAGGTGGTCGGGTCGTCCTCGCTGCACGACTGCGGCTTCCAGTCACCGTCGGCGGTGCGACCCGGGCCGATCTTCGCGACCCGCGAGGTGGCATCCACCAGGCCGCCGGTGAAGCCCTTCCCGCCGACGAGGGAGAGCGCCTTGTCCGCCTCGCTCTTGCGCTTCGCCATCAGTGCGGTCTGCTTCTGCTGCTCGCGGACCTCCGTGTCGAGGGCCAGCTTGGCCTGCTCGGCGCGGGCCTTGACCGTGTTGACCTCGGCGAGCTTCTTCTCGTTGACCATGTTCATCTCGTCGAGCGTCGCGGCGCGCTGGACGAAGGAGTCGGGAGCGTCGCTCTCCAGCAGCATCGCGATCGCGCCGATCCGGCCGGTCCGGTACGACTGGGCGGCGATCTGCCCGACCTGCGGGGCCAGCGCCTCCAGGTCGGCTTTGGCCCGGTCGACCTCTATCGCGAGCTCCAACTGCCGCTTCTTGGATTTGTCCAACTTGGACTTGGCGGCGGAGTAGTCGCGGTTGGCCTGCTCGATGACGTCGTTGAGCAGCTTTGGCTCGCTGTCCTCCTCGTGCCCGGACGGTGTGGGGGTCGCCGGGGCGGCGTGGGCTGGGAGGGGCCCGGCAAGCACGGTCAGTGCGGCGATCACGGCCACCACGGGTGTCAACCAGCGGCGTAGGGGTGCCGTCACAATGTTCCCTTCCGTCGACCGCCGACCGGGTTAGCTGACGGGTTCGGGGCGGAAGTGGCCCCTACCGCTGCTGCGGATTCACCCCACGTGCCTGGGTCCCCGGCTCGCCGGTTGGCGATTGGGCGGTGGCACCGCAGGCGCCGCTTCGCGCCTACATCGGTAACCGGCAGCGAGGTTACCCGAGAGTCGACCGGGTGAGCTACGCCTGGATGCCCACCAAAAGCGTCATTTCGCCATGGCGTTGAGTGACCAGTGACGTGGCCTCCAGGACGACTGCCCGATCCGGTCACGCTGAGGAGTGTCACCATGCCGTATCTGTGCTCCTGTTCGACTGCGGCCACGGATCGGTGGCGGTGGGTGGGGGTGGGGTCCGCGTCTGGTCCGGCCCGTCGGGTCGACCCGTTCGCGGTGAGCCGAGTGCCGCCAGTGCCTCTGCCCGGTCCGGTCGGGGGCGCGGGGCGGGAGCATCGGCGGACGGGGTGGCATCCGACCGCCCGGCCGCGGTCACCACCGCGGCCAGCCCGGTGGTCAGCGGCACGGCGGCGATCAGGCCGAGTGTGGCTACCGCGCTGCGAACGATCTCCTGCGCGAGGAACTCACTGGTGAGGATCTGCGCGATCGGCCGCGAGTCGGCGGTGAGCAGGAGCAACAGGGGGAGTGACGCGCCCGCGTACGCCAGGACGATGGTGTTGACCGTGGAGGCGATGTGGGCGCGGCCGACCCGGGTGGCCGCCCGGTAGAGCTGCAACCGGGTCAGCCCCGGGTTGGCGTTCGCCAACTCGGTGACGGTGGCCGCCTGGGTGACCGTCACGTCGTCGAGCACGCCGAGCGACCCGATGATGATCCCGGCGAGCAGCAGACCGTGCAGGTCCACGTCGCCCTGGAACATCGACAGCGTCGTCGCCTCCTCACTGCCGAAGCCGGTGAGGTGGGTGGCGGCCGTGGCGATGGTGGCGAGGACGCCGGTGAGGATGAGGCTGCCCAGGGTGCCGAGCACCGCGACCGAGGTCTGCGCGGTGACCCCGTGCGTCAGGTAGAGCACCACGAACATGATCAGCGCGGCGCCGACCACCGCCACCAGCAGCGGTGACCCCCCGGCGGCGATGCCCGGCAGCACGAAGGTGAGCAGGATCGCGAAGCTGGCCGCCAGCCCCGCGAGCGCGGCGAGGCCCCGCCATCGGCCGAACGCGACGATCGCGGCGGCGAAGACCACCGCCAGCCACAGCAGCGGCGTTCCCCGCTGGTGCTCGGCGATGTTCCAACTGCTGGCGGCGGGATCGGTCGGATCGGTCAACTCGACCATGATGACCTCGTCGCCCACCGCCACCCGGGGCGCTCCGGGCCCGGCGGGGACCGGGGTCTGGACCTGCTGCCCAGCGCTCGGCCCGTCCTCCACCCGTACGTCCACCGTGCCGCACGGCCCGTCCCCGGCGGCCGATGTGCCCTCGGGGTTCGCCGCCGGCGGGCAGGGCTCGGTCACCACCCGGGTCACCGTGCCGTGGTATCGCGGCACGTCCGCTTCGCCACCGGCGCGCGGTGACCCGTCGCGCGGCCAGAGCACCACCGCGGCGAGGACGGTGGCCACGAAGAGCGGCACCACCGTCGCGACGAGGATCCGTCGCACCCCCGGCGGGGCGGGCGGAGCGGAACGGCTGTGGTCGGAACCCAATGCGAGAACTCCCAACGATCCGGTGCGGGGTACGTGTCAGCGGACCGGTCGGTTCACCGTTGACAGGGAAACGGCTGCGAGAGGCGCGATGGACCGCCGACTGACGATCGTTCGATCACGGACGGTAATCGCCCGGCACGGTTGACCGGCAGTGGCGCCACGACGTGGTGGCGCCGCAGCCTGGGTGTGCGGCGTCGTATGGAGAGTCATCCTGGGAAATGCTAACCAGGCCACAGCGGGCTTGCAGTTCGTGACGGGGTGTCGGATAGGCGAACCACTCGCGTGGCGGCCACCGGCGGGGCATGTTGGAGGAATGCCCGCTCCGTCAGCGCCCGACCCCGACCGCCAGCGGCACGCCACCCCCGCCGCGCCCACGCAGCACGCGGAGCACGACAAGCACGCGGGGCATGACAAGCACGTCGGGCACGATCCGGCGATGTTCCGTCGCCGCTTCTGGGTCTGCCTGGTGCTCACCATCCCGGTGGTCCTGACCAGCCATCTCGTCTCGGATCAGCTGGGCCTGAGCGACGTACCGGGCCGATCCTGGGTGGGCCCGGTGCTCGGTTCGGTGGTGTTCTGGTGGGGCGGCTGGCCGTTCCTGGTCGGCGCGGTCCGGGAGGTACGGGACCGGGCACCGGGCATGATGCTGCTGATCGCGATGGCGATCACCGTGGCCTACACCGCATCGCTGGCCACCAGCGTGGGCGCCTTCGACCTGGACTTCTGGTGGGAGTTGGCCGCGCTGGTCACCATCATGCTGCTGGGGCACTGGCAGGAGATGAAGGCCATCGGGCAGGCGCGGGGCGCGCTCGCGGCGCTGGCCGCGCTGCTGCCGGACGAGGCCGAGCGGGTGGCTGCGGACGGGCGGGTCGAGGCGGTGCCGGTGACCGACCTGCGGATCGACGACGTGGTGCTGGTCCGCCCGGGGGGTCGGGTGCCGGCGGACGGCCGGATCGTCGAGGGTGACGCCGAACTGGACGAATCGATGATCACCGGTGAGTCCCGGCCGGTAGCGCGGTCGACGGGCGATCGGGTGGTGGCCGGTACGGTGGCCACCGACTCGGCTGTCCGGGTCCGTGTCGAGGCGCTCGGTGAGCAGACCGCCCTCGCCGGCATCCAGCGGATGGTCGCGCAGGCGCAGGCCTCCGGTGGCCGGGCGCAACTGTTGGCCGACCGGTTCGCCGCCGCGCTGTTCTACGTGGCCACCGGCACCGCTGTGCTGACCGTGCTGGTCTGGACCGCGCTCGGTCAGCCCGACGAGGCGGTGGTCCGCGCGGTCACGGTTCTGGTGATCGCGTGCCCGCACGCGCTCGGTCTGGCCATCCCTCTGGTCGTCGCGCTCTCGACCGCGCTGGCCGCGCGGTCCGGAATCCTGATCAAGGACCGGTTGGCGTTGGAGCGGATGCGGACCGTCGGCGCGGTGCTCTTCGACAAGACCGGCACCCTCACCCGAGGCGAGCACGTGGTCACCGACGTGGTGGTGGCGGCGGGCACCGAGCGGGGCGAGGTGCTGCGGATCGCGGCGGGCGTCGAGTCGGACAGCGAGCATCCGCTGGCCCGGGCGATCGTGACGGCGGCCGGGCGTGCCGGCCCGGCCTCGGCTGCCAAGTTCCGATCGCTGCCGGGCCGCGGTGTGCAGGCCACCGTCGACGGTACGGAGTACGCGGTGGGCGGGCCGGCGCTGCTGCGGGAGCTGGGCCTGTCGCTCCCGGCGGAGTTGGAGGAGGCGACCGGGCGGTGGTCGGCGCGGGGCGCGGCGGTGCTGCATCTGGTGCGGCTGCCGGGGACCGTGCTCGGCGCGTTCGCGTTGACCGACGAGGTGCGTCCGGAGGCTCAGCGGGCCATCGGCGAGCTGCGTGCCGAGGGCGTACGGACGATCGCCATGATCACGGGTGACGCCCGTCCGGTGGCCGAGGCGGTCGCGGCCCAACTCGGCTTCCGGCCCGGAGTCGACGAGGTCTTCGCCGAGGTGCTGCCAGCGGAGAAGGACAGCCGGGTGGCCGAGCTCCAGGGGCGAGGGCTGACCGTGGCGATGGTCGGCGACGGAGTGAACGACGCGCCCGCGTTGGCCCGAGCGGACGTGGGCATCGCGATCGGGGCGGGCACCGATGTCGCGATCGAGTCCGCCGGGGTGGTGTTGGCGTCGTCGGACCCGCGCGGGGTGGGTGCCGTGGTCCGGCTGTCCCGGGCGTCGTACCGGAAGATGCGGCAGAACCTGGCCTGGGCGGCGGGCTACAACGTGGTGGCGCTGCCGCTGGCGGCGGGAGTGCTGGCCTGGGCGGGTGTGGCGTTGAGCCCGGCGGTGGCCGCGCTGTTGATGTCCGCGTCCACCATCGTCGTGGCGCTCAACGCGCAGTTGCTGCGCCGGGTCCGTCTCGACCCGGCACCGGACTGAGGGTCGTCAGCCGCGCTTCATGAGCCGGCCGACCGCCGCCATCATCTCGGTGGCCATCTCGTCGGCCCGGCCCTCGGCCGCCCCCTCGTGCATGCAGTGCCGGGCGTGCCCGTCGAGCAGGCCCAGGGCCACCTTGTCGAGTGCGGCCTGGATCGCGGAGATCTGGGTGAGCACGTCGATGCAGTAGCGGTCCTCGTCGACCATCTTCTCGATGCCCCGGACCTGCCCCTCGACGCGCCGAAGTCGCGTGAGTAGCTGGTCCTTGCTGGCGGTGTATCCGCGGATCGGGGTCGGTGCGGTCATGGCGACCAGGATAGCGTACCCCTGGGGGGTATGGTACTGTCGCTCTCGCCGGGATACCCCCACCGGGTACCGGTACATGACAAGGGCACGGATCCGTCTCCGACTTACCCCCGGGGGGTATAGGCTCGGAGATGACAGAGGGAGACATTCGATGGTCAGCACGACGTACCAGGTGAAGGGCATGACCTGCGGGCACTGCGTCAGCGCGGTCAGCGCCGAGGTGGGCGCCATCGCGGGCGTGCACGACGTTCAGGTCGACCTCGGCACCGGCCAGGTCACCGTCAGCAGCGAGCAGCCGGTGGCCGTGGAGTCGGTCCGGGCCGCCGTCGACGAGGCCGGCTACGACCTCGTCGAGGCGTGATCGGGCGGCCCGGGATGAACACGGTGACCAGGCTGGGCGGTTTCGCCCTCGGTCTCGCGGCGGTCTTCGGCGCGGCGTACGGGATCGGCCGGGTCGCCGACCCGGCCGCTCCGAGCGCCGAGAGCCGGCACGACGGCGGCGCCGCCCACACCTCGGGCCCCACCGCGCACGACGAGGCGGCCGGTCTGCTCCCCGGTGGCCTGCTCGTCTCCGACCGTGGCTACACCCTCGAACCGGTCGCCGCGCCGGCCGGCGAGTTCGCGTTCCGGATCGCCGGGCCGGACGGCCGCCCGGTGACCCGGTACGACGTGGCGCACGACAAGCGGATGCACCTGATCGTGGCCCGGCGCGACCTGTCCGGCTTCCGCCACGTCCACCCCGACCTCGCACCGGACGGCACCTGGCGGGTCGACAACCCGCTGGCCGGCCCCGGGCAGTGGCGGGCGTTCGCCGACTTCACCCCGACCGGCGGTGAGCCGCTGACCCTCGGGGTGGACGTGACAGTCCCCGGCGCGCTGACCGAACGGCCCCTGCCCGCCCCGGCCACCAGCACCACCGTCGACGGCTACACGGTCACGCTGACCGGTGAGCCGCAGCCCGGCCGCACCTCACCGCTCACCCTGACCATCAGCCGAAACGGGCAGCCGGTCACCGACCTGGAGCCCTACCTGGGCGCGTACGGGCATCTGGTGGCACTGCGCCGGGGTGATCTGGCGTACCTGCACGTGCACCCGGACGGGACACCCGGCGACGGGCGGACCAAACCCGGCCCCGCCGTCACCTTCCTGGCCGAGGTGCCGTCGGCCGGCAGCTACCGGCTCTACCTCGACTTCCGGCACGGCGGGAGTGTGCACACCGCCGAGTTCACCGTCGTGGCCGGCACCCCACCGGCCGACGCCCCGCCCAACGGCGGCGACCCGAGCGGACCCGCACCGACCGACGGCGCCGACCACGGCACCCCCGGCCACGGGCACAACTGACGGGACCAGACGATGACCACCACCAGCAGACCGCTGCCCGAGGCGCCGAACCGGATCGAGTTGGCCATCGGCGGGATGACCTGCGCCGCCTGTGCCGCCCGGATCGAGAAGAAGCTCAACCGGATGGACGGGGTCAGCGCCACCGTCAACTACGCCACCGAGAAGGCGACCGTCCGGTACGTCGACGACGTCACGCCGGACGACCTGATCGAGACCGTGCAGAAGACGGGCTACACGGCGGCTCTGCCGTCGCCGCCGGCCACCACCGAGGAGCCGGTGGACCCGCTGCGCGGGCCGCGTACCCGCCTCTGGGTCTCGGCGGCGCTCAGCGTGCCGGTGATCGTGCTGGCCATGGTGCCGCCCTGGCAGTTCGACTACTGGCAGTGGCTGTCATTGACCCTGGCCGCCCCGGTGGTGGTCTGGGGTGGGCTGCCGTTCCACCGGGCCGCGTGGACCAACCTGCGGCACGGCGCGGCGACCATGGACACCCTGGTCTCACTCGGCACCCTGGCCGCGTTCGGCTGGTCGCTCTGGGCGCTCTTCCTCGGCGACGCCGGCATGCCCGGGATGACGCACCCGTTCCGCTTCGACATCACCCGCAGTGACGGTGCCGGCAACATCTACCTGGAAGCGGCCGCCGGGGTGACCGTGTTCATCCTGGCCGGCCGCTACTTCGAGGCCCGATCCAAGCGGACCGCCGGTGCCGCCCTGCGGGCCCTGCTCGAACTCGGCGCCCGGGACGTGGCGGTGCTGCGGGACGGCGTGGAGACCCGGATCCCGGTGGACCGGCTCGCCGTCGGTGACCGGTTCGTGGTCCGCCCCGGCGAGAAGATCGCCACCGACGGGGTGGTCGACGAGGGCACCTCCGCCGTCGACGCCAGCATGCTCACCGGTGAGTCGGTGCCGGTCGAGGTCGGCCCTGGTGACGGCGTGGTCGGCGCGACGATCAACGCGGGCGGACGGCTGGTCGTCACCGCCACCCGGGTCGGCGGGGACACCCAGCTCGCCCGGATGGCCGACCTGGTCGAGCAGGCGCAGAGCGGCAAGGCGGCCGTGCAGCGGCTCGCCGACCGGATCTCCGGCGTCTTCGTGCCGATCGTCATCACCCTGGCCGTCGGCACGCTCGGCTGGTGGCTCGGCACCGGGGCCGGCTCGACCGCCGCGTTCACCGCCGCCGTGGCCGTGCTGATCATCGCCTGTCCCTGCGCGCTCGGCCTGGCCACCCCGACCGCGCTGCTGGTGGGCACCGGCCGGGGCGCCCAGCTCGGCGTGCTGATCAAGGGACCGGAGGGGCTGGAGTCGACCCGCCGGGTGGACACCGTCGTGCTGGACAAGACCGGCACCGTGACGACCGGCCGGATGACGCTGGTGGACGTGGTTCCGGCCAGCGGCGAGGACCGGGCGGAGCTGCTCCGGCTCGCCGGGGCGGTGGAGGCCGCCTCCGAGCACCCGATCGCCCGCGCGATCGCCGCCGGTGCCGCCGAGGCCGGCGCGCTGCCTCCGGTGACCGACTTCGCCAACCTGGAAGGGCTGGGCGTGACCGGCACCGTCGACGACCGGGTCATGCTGATCGGCCGACCCCGGCTGCTGCGTGAGCGCGGGCTCGACGTACCGCCGGAGGTCGAGTGGGCCGTGCGCGACGCGGAGGCCGCCGGCCGTACCGCGATCGTCGCCGGCTGGGACGGGCGTGCCCGGGGCGTGCTCGCGGTCGCCGACGTGGTCCGGCCGACCAGCCGGGCGGCCGTGGCGCGATTGCGGACCCTGGGGCTCACCCCGGTCCTGCTGACCGGGGACAACACCACCGTGGCCCGCGCGGTCGCCGCCGAGGTGGGCATCGACGAGGTGATCGCCGAGGTGCTGCCGGCCGGCAAGGTCGACGTGGTCAAGCGGCTCCAGGCCGAGGGGCGCTCGGTGGCGATGGTCGGTGACGGGGTGAACGACGCCCCGGCCCTGGCCCAGGCCGATCTCGGGCTGGCCATGGGCACCGGCACCGACGTGGCGATCGAGGCGTCCGACCTCACGCTGGTCCGGGGCGACCTGGATGCGGCGGTGGACGCCATCCGGCTGTCCCGGCGCACGCTCGGCATCATCCGGGGCAACCTGTTCTGGGCGTTCGGCTACAACGTGGCGGCCCTGCCGCTGGCCGCCGCCGGGCTGCTCAACCCGATGATCGCCGGTGCCACGATGGCGTTGTCCTCGGTGTTCGTGGTGGCCAACAGCCTGCGCCTGCGCCGGTTCCGTTCGGCCGCCGGCGATCTGTGACGGTCGTAATGGTTGGACCGGAGATGCCCGGGGTACTTCTGGTGGCGTAGCGACGCTCGCAATGGAGGTCCGCAAATGGGTATCGACGACAAGATCAGCAACAGCAGCGAGAACGCGGCCGGCAAGCTGAAGGAAGGCGCCGGTCGGGCCACCGACAACGAGCAGCTTGAGGCCGAGGGCCGTGCGGATCAGTCCACGGCCAAGCTCAAGCAGGCCGGCGAGAAGATCAAGGACGCCTTCAAGAGCTGACGTACGACGTAACCGCACGCCGGGCCGATGATCACTCACCGGCCCGGCGTGCTGTGTGTTCAGGGGCGTCGTGTGGCGCGTACGACGACGTCGTGCAGCGCGGCCTCGTGGCCTCCGGGGCCGGTCACCGCGCGGCGGTGCTCCTCGGCGGTGGTGATCTCCCACCTGGTGCTGGCCAGGCCCGCCGTGATGTCCGCGAGGGTGGCCGATGCCTCGGCGGGAGGGTGCTGCCCGTGCCCGTGCGCGCCCGGTGCGTGCAGGTGCCCGACGATCAGGAGGGTGCCGCCGGGCGCCACCCAGGCGGCGATGCGGTCGTAGAAGGCCAGCTGCGGCATCGCGGGGTGCGCGTAGTGCGTCGTGACCAGATCGAACCGCGCACCCGGCTCCCAGACCGTCAGGTCCGCCTCGACCCACCGCACGCGGTCGGACACCCCGCTGCCCGCCGCGCGCTCGGCGGCACGGGCGAGGGCGTCGGAGGCGATGTCGACCGCGGTGACCTGCCACCCGTGGGAGGCGAGCCAGATCGCCTCGGCGCCGGCGCCGCACCCGGCGTCCAGTGCGGCACCCGGCACCAGGCCGCTCGTCTCCTTAGCGAGATAGGGGTGTGCGGGGCTGCTGCCCATCGCCCCGGGGCCGTCGCTGTGCGCCTGGTGCCAGTGCCGCTCCCAGTAGTCCTTGTCGAATTCGTGCTGCTCGGCCATCGGGCTGCTCCTTCGCGTGTCGCCTACGACTGTGGCCGGAGGCGGAGCGACTCGCAAAGTATCTTGCCAAAATGGCAAACCGATCACCGCAGGACGCGGTAGCTCACGTGCGTGACAGTCGGCCCGGCCACCACCGCCACCTGCTCCAGGCGCGGCGCGATGCCGTCGAAGAGTCGCTCGCCGGCCCCGAGCACGATCGGCACCAGGTGCAGTTGCAGGGTGTCGATCAGCCCGGCGGCCAGGTATTGCCGCACCGTGCTCGCCCCGCCTGCGATGGACACCTGCCTGTCGCCCGCCGCCGCTTGTGCCTGCCGCAGCGCCGACTCGATGCCGTCGGTGACGAACCGGAACTCGGTGCCGCCCTGCATCACCAGCGGCGCCCGGAGGTGGTGGCTGAGCACGAACACCGGGGTACGGAACGGCGGGTCGTCGCCCCACCAGCCCTGCCAGCTCTCGTCCCAGTCGCCGTCCCCACCGCCGAACATCTTCCGACCCATGACGTACGCGCCGATGTCGCGGGTCATCTCCTCGACGACGTCCGCGTCGACACCCCGGTCGCCGCCGGTCAGCCCGTGCTGCGCCCGCCAGGCGTCCAGGCCGAAGACCCACTCGTGCAACCGCAGGCCGCCCCGGCCCAGCGGATCCTGACGACTCTGCTCCGGCCCCGCCACGTACCCGTCCAGCGAGATCGACAGCTGACTGCTCACCATGCCCATGTCCCTTCGACTCCGGCCAACGCCGGAACTCATCGCTGCGCGGCCAGTCGGGCGGCCCGCAACTCCAGATAGCGCTGTTCGGGCAGGCTCGTGGTGCCGCGCGCCGCCGCCAGGTACGCGTCCCGCGCCTCCCCGCCCTCCCCGGCCAGCTCCAGCAGATGGCCTCGAACGGCGGCGAGCCGGTGGTGCCCGGCGGTGCGCTCGTCGGCGTCCAGTGCGGTGAGCAGGGCGAGCCCGGCCCGAGGCCCGTCCACCATGGCCACCGCCACCGCCTGGTTGAGGGTGACCATCGGGTTCGGCGCGATCCGGGCGAGCAGCCGGTACAGCGCGACGATCTGCCGCCAGTCCGTCTCCGCGGCCGTCGGCGCCTCCGCGTGCACCGCGGCGATGGCCGCCTGGATCTGGTACGGACCGGGCGGCGACCAGGTCAACGCCTCGGTGATCAGTGCGATCCCCTCCTCGATGGCGGCGGCGTCCCACCGGGTGCGGTCCTGCTCGGCCAGCGGCACCAGCTCCCCGTCCGGGCCGACGCGAGCCGCCCGGTGTGCGTCGGTGAGCAGCATCAACGCCAGCAGCCCGGCCGCCTCACCGTCGTCGGGCAGCAGCCCGCGCAGGATGCGGGCCAGCCGGATCGCCTCTCCGGTCAGCTCCGCCCGGTGCAGGTCCGGGCCACTGGACGCGGTGTACCCCTCGTTGAAGATCAGGTAGAGCACGCGGAGCACCGTGCGCAACCGCTCGGCCCGCTCACCCGGCGCGGGCATGGTGAACCGGGCGCCGGCCGCCTCGATCCGCTGCTTTGCGCGGCGGATCCGTTGGCTCATTGTCGCCTCCGGCACGAGGTGCGCCCGGGCGATCTGGGCGGTGCTGAGACCGCCGACCGCTCGCAGGGTGAGCGCCACCTGCGCCGATCCGGTCAGCGCCGGGTGGCAGCAGAGGAAGAGCAGGGTGAGCGTGTCGTCGGCGTCCGTCACCGCCGGCTCCGCGTCGGCCGGTGGCGCGTATGTCGGCTCGCGCAGCGCCACCGCCAACTCCCGGTCCCGGCGGGCGCTCTCGCTGCGCCACTCGTCGGTGAGCCGGCGGGTGGCGACGGTGCGCAGCCAAGCGCGGGGATTGTCCGGTACGCCCTGCTCGGGCCACTGCGTCGCGGCGGCGAGCAGGGCCTCCTGGACCGCGTCCTCGCACCTGTCGAACTGGCCGTGCCGACGGACCAGCAGGCCGAGGACCTGCGGCGCGAGCGTGCGCAGCAGATCCTCGACCGTCCGGTCGTCGGTCACATCTCCGTCCCGGCCTCGTCCATGATCGGGCGGACCTCCATGGCGCCGCCGAAGCGGACGTCCGGCCAGCGGGCGGCGATCTCGGCGGCCCGCTGCGGGCTGTCGCAGTCGACCATCAGGTAGCCCGCGAACTGTTCCTTGCTCTCCATGAACGGCCCGTCGATGATCTCGGTGGCGCCGTCGACGGCCCGGACCGTCAACGTCTGCGACGGGTCCGCCAGCGCCTGGCCGGCGACCCACTCGCCGGTCTCGGCCAGCTCCTTCATGATCTCGTCGACCTCGCCGAACAGGGCGGTGCGGTCCTGCTCGGAAAGCTCCTCGGTGAAGCCGGGGCGGTTCCAGATCAGCAGCATGTACTTCACGGCGATGCTCCTCGCGTCCTGGTCGCACCCCGATCGGGGTGCGGCTCACCGGAGGGTCGGAGCCGTCGCTCCGTTCCCTACCGCGTACCGAAGAAAATCGCAGAAAGTCCCGCCGGTGGCGGTCCCACGCCGGGTGAGGTCAGCGCGGGTCGGGTCGGCCGGGCACCTGGCGGGGTTTGCGGGCACCGCCGACGTCCAGTGACGCGCGGTCGGCGGCCGAGGTGCCGGACGACCAGCCCTCGGCGTCGCGGACGCTGAGCCGGTGCCGGGTTACGCCGGGGAAAAGGGTGTCCAGCCGTTCCTGGACCGCCTCGCTCCGCGCGGCCAGCACCGGCAGCAACCGCTCCGGCCCGGTCGCCTCGGCCGCCGCCTGATCGGCCGCCTCGGTGGCCGTACGCAGCCGCTCACCGATCCGCAGCGCGAACGCGTTGAGGAACGACTCGTCCCACACCTTCGTGCGTCGCCCCGACCCCGGCCGGCGCTCGGCGCGCCCGCGCAGCATCGCGGCGGTGGCCTGGACCAGCAGCGAGGTGTAGAGCAACTCCACCGCCACCAGGTCTGCCGGCCAGCCCAGCACGGTGGTGAACCCGAGATCATCGGACCAGACCGCCTCGCACCGGTTCGCCGCCGCCACCTCCTGCACCAGCAGAGCCTTCGCTCCCGCGTACGGGGTGTCGGTGCCCAGGCGTACCCCACCGGGCAGGTCGCCGCGCTCCGCACCGGCGGCCAGCAGCGCCTCGTCGATGCTGTGCCGGGCGATCAACTCCTGCGCCTTGCCGGTCAGCGCCTCCGCCTCCGCCGGGAAGGTCGTCGACTCGGCCTTGGCCAGCAGCGCCCGTACCCGGTCCAGCATCGGTGACCCGCTCCGGGCCGTACCCGCCGGCCGGGCGGTCGCCGCGCCGGCCGACCCGGGTGGCGGGCGCAGCACCGCGATCGGCGGCAGGCTCTCCACCAGCGCCAGGGTGTCCACGGCCGTGCGGAGCGCGTCGGCCCGGTCCAGCCCTTCCCGCGCTGACCAGCCGGCCAGCACGCCCCGGTCGTCGGCCCCGGCGGTCAGCTCGCTCAGTTGCTCGTCCCACCAGGCCGGGACCGGCTCGGCCTGCTCGCGCCGCTGCGCGGCCATCGCGTCACGGAGCAGCCGGGCCGCCCGGGCGTCGAGCCGCCGGGTGGTGATCCGGTCCAGGTCGACCGGCTGCCAGCCACGCGGCCAGAGTCGCCCCAGGCCACGGAGCAGGCGACGCAGCAGGGCGGCATCCACCGCCGTGGTGCCGTCCGCCGCGCCGGTGCCGACCATCAGTTGGTCCAGCTGCCGTTCGGCCTGTCGTACGTCGGTGCCGCGCACCGCCGCGAGCGCGTTGGCGACGAGTTCGTCCGCGTCCGGCACGGGCACCTCCTTTTCTGGGTCCGCTGCCGACGGGGCTTTCCGGCCCGCCCCAGCTCCATGATCATGCCGCGAGCGGTGCCGAAGGCACGAAACGGGGGATGTTGCCGCCCGCCCGCCCGCCCGCCCGGACTCGCGGGACGTGATCAACACCAGTTCCCCGAAGTTGCGGTATCCCACGAGCCGGATACCGCGATGTCGCCGACCTCGTGTTGACCTTGGCACGACCGACGTTCCCCGCCGGCCGATCAAGAGGCGCGCGTCCCTGGCGCGCGAACTTCCCGATCAACTCGAAGCGCGGGCCGACAGGGCGGTGGAGAGCCGGGTCAGGAAGGCGCGGATGCTCTCCTCGCTGTGGTGCGTCTCGGCCTGGTCGTTGAGGGGGCCCGAGTAGCGCAGCGCCTGGTCGAGCGCTTCCACCGTCTCGGCCCGGTCGCCCGGGTAGAGCCCGCCGACCACCCCGTCGGCGACCCGGGACACCACCGAATCGTCGAGCGTCCGGTCGAACTGGATCCCGTAGAGGATCCCGTTGACGTGGCCCTTCCAACTGTCCGTACCCATGCTCGATCTGCTCCCCTAGAAGATCTGGCCAGGATCGGGACGCGGGGCGCCCTCCTCACCGTGCCAGGCCTGCTCGAACGCGCGGACATCGGCGCCCGGGTTGGTCGCCACAACCGTCGCGGCACCCGCCTCCGCCTCACCCGTCGCCGTACGCAGCCGACCGGCGAACGCGAACCACAGCTGCGACGCCTCGAACAGCAGCTCCTCGTCGGCCAGTCGGCCAGGTGAAACCGACCCAGCCCAGAGCCTCGGCGAGCTCAGGAGGTAGCTGCATACCCACGGGGCAGCTCCATCCTGGTGAACAGTTCGGCGTTGGCGGTCTCGGTCGCCTCGTGCGCGTCGGCACCCTGGTCGAGGTTGGCGGCGGCCTCCAGCAACTGGTCGCCCATCGACCGGAACACGTCCAGCGCGTGCGTCAGCACCTCGACGTACACGGCGCCGAAGAGGGACCCCGCTTCGTCGGCGCCCCACGGATTACCCGCACCGTTCACCGTGGACTCAAGCCCGCTGGCCTCCGCGCCCAGTTGCTGGCCGGTGGCGGCGAGCGCATCCGCCGCGCTGCGGAGAGCCTCGAGGTCGACCTCAATCCCGTCCGCCATCGGTTCAGCGTCGATCCGTCCGGCGGGTCACCGCGTCGAGGTCGCCGATCATCTGCTGGAACCCGCGGAACGCGTCCTCCGAGACCCGTTCGAGCTGCTGGGACAGGGCCGCGCCGTCGGCGCTCGCCGCCGCCGTCAGCTCGGCTCGGCGGGCGCGCTCGTCGGCCTGGGCCGCCTGGACCGCCTCCAGGACGTACTCGGCGATCGCGCTGGTGCCGGCGCGGGACAGGCCGGGGTCGATTACGAGGCTCCGCAGGCCACCGAACGCGGAGACCTCGGCCTGGACGAGACCGTTGCCGCCGACGCCCCGACCGACCATCTGCTCGGCGGTCGGTGTGGCCCGGTCGTCGTCGGCGTCCGGCTGCGCCGACGTGGCGGCCGTGGCCTGGCTCAGCAGACGCATCGCCTCTTCGAGCGACCGGCTCAGGCCGGACGGATCGATCCCACTCGCCATGCTCGTCCCCCTGCGACTCGCAGTCCTTCCCCGGGGAGCGACAGTACCAACGTGGTCATCGCGCTCGCGAGGCTGCGAATGTCCCCTGTGGATGACCGAGCTGCGGGAGTCACCGCCAGTCGGCGAGGATCGTGTCGACGGGCAGGGTGTCGCGCTCCGGGTCCGGTGCCGGAGCGGGCCGACCGAGCGGCGTCCGACCGAAGCGCGGCGCCGGGGCCGGCTGGACTTCGCCGCCCACCTCCACGAATGTGCCCCGGGCCGCGTTGTGCGGATGCCGGTACGCCTCACCGGGTGCGAGCACCGGAGCGACGCAGGCGTCCAGGTCGGCGAAGACCGCCGTCCACTCGTCCCGGGTCCGCTCGGCGAACCGCTCGGTGAACCGCCCGCGCAGCTCGTCCCAGCCGCTCGGGTCGTACTGGGCGGGCAGGTCCGGCTCGTCGGCGAGGCCGAGGGCCGTCAGCAGCACGGCGTAGAAGGCCGGCTCCACCGCGCCGACGGCCATGAACCCGCCGTCGGCGGTGGCGTACGTGTCGTAGAACGGCGCGCCGCCGTCGAAGATGTTGCGTCCGCGCGGGGCGGACCACGTGCCGGCGTTGAGCATCCCGTGCAGGAACGAGGTGAGCAGCGCCGACCCGTCGACCATCGCCGCGTCGACCACCTGGCCGACACCGGAGCGTTCCCGTTCCAGCAGCGCGGCGAGCACGCCCACCGCGAGCAGCATGCCGCCGCCGCCGAAGTCACCGAGCAGGTTCATCGGCGCGTGGGGGCGCTCGCCGGCCCGACCCAGCGGCTCCAGCGCCCCGGCCACCGCGATGTAGTCGATGTCGTGACCGGCCCGGGACGCCAGTGGGCCGTCCTGGCCCCAGCCGGTCATCCGCGCGTACACCAGTCGGGGGTTGCGGGCCTGGCAGACCTCCGGCCCGAAACCCAGCCGCTCGGCCACGCCCGGCCGGTACCCCTCGACGAGCACGTCCGCGCAGTCCACCAGGCGCAGCAGGTCCGCCACGCCGGCCGGAGACTTCAGGTCCAGTGCGGTGACCCGCCGGCCGCGCTGCAACGGGCCGCCGGTCAACGCCGCCAGCCGCCCCGCGCCGGGGCCACCCGGCCGGTCCACCCGCACGACGTCCGCGCCCAGGTCGGCCAGCACCATGCAACCGAACGGCGCGGGAGCGAGACTCGCCAGCTCGACAACCCGCACCCCGGCGAGCGGCCCGCGCCCCGAAGCGCCCGGCCCGCCATGCGCCTCAGAGGACACGGGCGATCAGCTCCTTCATGATCTCGTTGGTGCCGCCGTAGATCTTCTGGACGCGGGCGTCGGCGTACATCCGGGCGATCGGGTACTCCGTGGTGTAGCCGTAGCCGCCGAAGATCTGCAGGCACCGGTCGATGACCTCGCACTGGCCGTCGGTGAGCCACGACTTCGCCATGGCGGCGGTCGCCACGTCCAGGTCACCACGGTTGTGCCGGACGATGCAGTCGTCCAGGAAAACCCGGCTGACCCGGGCGCGGGTGGCGCACTCGGCGAGCACCATCCGGGTGTTCTGGTGCCCCATCAGCGGCTTGCCGAAGGCGGTGCGTTCCTTGGCGTACGCGACGGTCAGCTCGACCGCGCGCTCCATGGCGGCGACCGCGCCGACGCCGATGACCAGCCGCTCCTGCGGAAGCTGCTGCATCATCTGGATGAAGCCCAGCCCTTCGGCACCGCCGAGCAGGTTGGCCGCCGGCACCCGGAAGTCGTCGAAGAACAACTCGGCGGTGTCGTTGCCGTGCAGCCCGATCTTGGACAGCAGCCGTCCCCGGCGGAAGCCCTCCGGGTCGCCGCCGACCTCGCAGACCAGCAGCGAGATGCCGGAGGCCCGCTGGTCGGGGTCGGTCTTCACGGCCATGATGATCAGGTCGGCCAGGCCGCCGTTGGTGATGAACGTCTTCGCGCCGGTGACCAGGTAGTCGTCGCCGTCGCGCACCGCCCGGGTACGCATTGCCTGGAGGTCGGAGCCGCCGTCCGGCTCGGTCATGGCGATCGCGCCGACCAGCTCACCGCTGCACAGGCCGGGCAGCCAGCGGCGCTTCTGCTCCTCGCTGCCGTACGCCACCAGGTAACCGGTGACGATGCCACTGTGGACGGCCAGCCCGAGGGTGCTCTCCCCGGTGTACGCCTGCTCGTGCAGCAGCACCGCCTCGTGCGTGAAGCCGCCGCCCCCGCCGCCGTACTCCTCCGGGACGGACAGGCCGAGCAGCCCCAGCGCCCCGGCGCGCCGGTAGTGCTCGCGGTCCGGGTGGCCCTGGGCCAGCAGGCGCTCGGTGTGCGGCAGCACCTCCTTGGTGAAGAAGGTGCGGGCCAGGTCGGCCAGGTCGTCGTGCTCCGGCTGCCGCCAGGGCGAGGGGGGACCGTCGGGCGTCGGCATGTCCATCACCCTCGCGCGCTGTTGGCAGCATGTCAACAACTCTTGATCCACTCGGCTTCCCTGATATCGGGCTATCAGCGGCATGGGGACACCCCGATTTCAGGGACGGCGAGTCGATCAAGGTACGGCGATGGTTCGCGTCGCGTGTCGACGCCGTGAGCTGCCGATAAGGTCGGGCAGATGAGTGTCGAGACGGCTCCGCGCCGCCGCCGTCTGGAGCCGGACGCCCGGCGCGGGCAGATCCTGGCCTGCGCGGTCCGGCTGTTCGGCGAGCGCCCGTACGCGGACGTGTCGACCACCGACGTCGCCCGCGAGGCAGGCGTCGCCCGGGGCCTGGTCAACCACTACTTCGGTGCGAAGAAGGACCTCTACCTGGAGGTCGTCCGGGTCATGGTGACCATCCCCGAGGTGGCCCTGGAGCGGCTGCCCAAGGGTGACCTGCGGACCCGGGTCGACGCCAGCGTCACCTGGTTCCTCGACGTGGTGTCCCGGCACAGCACCTCCTGGCTGGCCGCCGTCACCGCCCGGGGGATGGGCGGCGACGCCGACGTGGAGCGGGTGCTCGCCGAGGCCGAGGAGGTCGCCGCGGACCGGATGCTCGTCGCCGTCGGGCTGGCCGGCGAGGCGGAGCACCACGAGGAGCTGCGCGGGATGGTCCGGGCGTACTGCGGTCTGGCCACGTCGACCGCCCGGGAGTGGCTCCAGCGCGGCGCGCTCACCCGCGAGCAGGTGCACCTGCTGCTCACCACCACGCTGCTGACCATCGTCGAACAGGTCATCCCGCAGGTCATCGACGGGCCGGCTCGACCGCCGGGCTGAGGGCCCCGCTCAGGCCGCGCGCCGGTCGCCGCCGCGACCGGTGCGCGCCGCCGGGGCGGCCCGACCGGTGCGCGCCGCCGGTGCGGCGAATCGGTTGGCGGCCTGCCCCGGGTGCGGCTCGGAGCGGACCACCCGCAGCGGCTGATCCACCTCGTCGGCGCGGAACCGCCAGCGTGACGGCGCCGGTTGCCGCTGCGGCGCGGGCCCACCGGGGCGCAGGCCGGGCCGGGACAGCAGCACGGTGATCAGGTAGCCGACCACCAGGAAGCCGTGGCTGACCAGCCGCTCCCCACCCACCGAGCCGGTGGCCAGGTCGTTGACCGAGAGCAGCAGCAGGGTGCCGACGAACGCGCTGAGCATCGGCAGCAGGCCGGCCGGCGGGCTGCGGCGTACCGCCACGAAGAGGAAGCCGGCACCCACCGCCACGTTCCAGGCGGCCGACTCGTGCCACAGGTGCTGGCCGGTGGGGTGCAGGTGGTCGGCGGCCGCGCCCCGGCCCACCTGGGCCAGGCCGAGCACCAACTGCACCGCGCCGAGCAGCCCGAGCGCCGCGCGCAGCCCGGCGACCAGTCGGCCGCGTCCCACCATGCGCCGCCACCACGGCTGGCGGGCCGGCGCCACGGCGGCGGCCAGGATCGCCTCGGTCCGGTCGGGCACGTCGGTGACCAACCGGGTACGCACCCGGCGCGTCACCGCGGCCACCGCCGTGAACCAGACCTGGCACTCGGCGCACCCGTCGAGGTGCCCCTGCGCCGCCGTCCGTTCGGCGGCGGTCTCCTCGCCGTCCAACTGCGCGGACAGAACCTCCCGCCACTGCTCACACCCCATGTACGGATAGTCGGTCCGGCCGCCGCTCCGGTTCCCGGCGACCAGGGCCGGTTGTGGAATACTCGCCGGACCATGACGCGCTACGGCCTGCTGATCCTGCCCGCCACCAACCGGGTGTACGCCCGTTCCGCCATCGACCTCACCCGGGCCGAGCTGGAGATCTTCGGCCGGTCGGCGCTCGACGGCAAGATCGGTGAACTGGACACCACGATCGTCGGCGGGGCGAACTACGTCACCTTCACCGGTGACGGGTTGACCGACCGGGATCTGGCCGCGCTGGGCAATCTCTCCGCCGGGTACGCGCTGTTCGAGATCGTCGGCGAGCTGTTGCGCCCGATCGAGTGGAGCCGGCTGGACCGCTACGACGACGACCTGCTCACCATCCAGAAGTACCCGGGCAAGACCAACGAGCAGTTCACCAAGCTGCTGCTCAACGTCACCCTGCTCGCCTCGGACTGGGCCGGCGAGCTGACCAGCCGGCGGTTCCGGGTGCTAGACCCGCTGTGCGGTCGCGGCACCACCCTCAACCAGGCCCTGATGTACGGCTTCGACGCCGCCGGGGTGGAGCGCGACCAGAAGGACGTCGAGGCGTACCGGGCGTTCATCACCACCTGGCTGAAGCAGAAGCGGGTCAAGCACCGGGTGCTGGAATCGGGGCCGGTGCGGCGGGAGCGCAGGGTCGTCGGCCGACGGGTGCGGATCGAGCTGGCACCGACCCGCGAGGAGCACAAGGCGGGCCGGACGCAACTGCTGGACGTGGTCAACGCCGACACCGCCCGGTCGGCGGAGTTCTTCCGCCCGGAGACCGTCGACCTGATCGTGGCGGACGCGCCGTACGGCGTACAGCACGGCAGTCGTACCGCCGATCAGGGTCTCTCGCGCGATCCGCTGGCGCTGCTCGCGGACGCCGCGCCGGTCTGGGCGCGGCTGCTGCGCCCCGGCGGGGCGCTCGGCATCTCCTGGAACACCCACGTCGCGAGCCGGGACGACGCGGCGGCGGCGCTTGCCGACGCCGGCCTGAGCGTGGTCGACGCGGAGCCCTACCGCGCGCTGCGGCACCGGGTGGACCAGTCGATCATGCGTGACGTGCTGGTGGCCCGCCGCCCGGCCTGACCGGCCCGCCGCAACACCCCGCCCCCCCGCACGCCCGGGCTGACCGCCCGCTTCGCACCGAATCTCCCGCGCCCGGCTCCGTGGGTGCTTTGTGTCGTTTTCCACCCATTTGATGGGCTGGCGTGAAAACCGCGTCAAGAAACGGTTCGCCTCCGTCATGGTCGCGTCATGACCCCTGCCGTTCGGCGTGTGGCGGGGCTTTGATTGCCCGGCGCGACCGGGAGGCGGTCGCGACGAACCTTTCCGGTCTGAGGAGTCAGCGTGTCTGACGTGGTGTTCGTGGTCCTGACGGTGGCGCTGTTCGCAGCGCTCGCCCTGGTGGTCCGGGCGGTGGAGAAGCTGTGAACGCGGTCAATGCCGTCGGCCTGGTGCTCGCGATCGTCCTGGGCGCGTTCCTGGTGTTCGCCCTGTTGTTTCCGGAGCGCTTCTGATGACCATGACAACAGCGGGCGTCATCTTCGTGCTGACGCTGGTGGCGGCCCTGGTCGCCGTCTACAAGCCGTTCGGTGACTACATGTTCCGGGTGGTCTCCGGCACCCGGCAGTCCCGGGTTGAGCGGGGGATCTACCGACTGGTCGGGGTCAACCCGGCCGCCGAGCAGACCTGGGGCGTGTACGCCCGCAGCGTGCTGGCGTTCTCGGCCATCTCGCTGCTGTTCCTGTACCTGCTCCAGCGGGTGCAGAACCACCTGTGGCTGTCGCTGGGCTTCGACCCGGTGGTGCCGCACGGCGCGTGGAACACGGCCGTGTCGTTCGTGGCCAACACCAACTGGCAGTCGTACTCGGGTGAGTCGACGATGGGCCACCTGGTGCAGATGGCCGGCCTGGCGGTGCAGAACTTCGTCTCGGCGGCGGTCGGCATCGCGGTGGCGGTCGCGCTGGTGCGCGGTTTCGCCCGCAGCCGCACCGGGCAGCTCGGCAACTTCTGGGTCGACCTGACCCGGATCACGCTGCGGATCCTGCTGCCGGTCGCGGTGCTCGGCGCCATCGCGTTCATGATCGGCGGCGCGGTGCAGAACCTCTCGGCCGGCACCGACGTGACCACCCTGACCGGCGGCACCCAGACCATCACCGGTGGTCCGGTCGCCAGCCAGGAAGTGATCAAGCTGCTGGGCACCAACGGCGGCGGCTTCTACAACGCCAACAGCGCCCACCCGTTCGAGAACCCCACCACCTGGACGAACTGGTTGCAGATCTTCCTGATCCTGCTGATCCCGTTCAGCCTGCCCCGGGTCTTCGGCCGGATGGTCGGGCAGAACCGGCAGGGCTACGCGATCGCCGCGGTGATGGGCATCCTGGCGTTCGCCAGCGTGGTCATCACCAACGTCTTCGAGTTGGCCGGCCACGGCACGGTGCCGCAGGCGGTCGGCGCCGCGCTGGAGGGCAAGGAGGTCCGGTTCGACGTGTCGAACTCGGCCACCTTCGCCGCCGCCACCACGCTGACCTCGACCGGTGCGGTGAACTCGTTCCACGACTCGTTCACTCCGCTCGGCGGCATGATGCCGATGTTCAACATGATGCTCGGCGAGGTCGCCCCCGGTGGCACCGGCTCCGGCATGTACGGCCTGCTCATCCTCGCGGTGATCACCGTCTTCGTGGCCGGCCTGATGGTGGGCCGCACCCCGGAGTACCTGGGCAAGAAGATCGGCTCGCGGGAGATCAAGTTCGCCTCGCTGTACTTCCTGATCACGCCGATCCTGGTGCTGGTCGGCACGGCGGCGGCGTTCGCCACCGGCAACAACTCCACCGCGCTCAACGTCGGGCCGCACGGCCTTTCCGAGGTGCTCTACGCGTTCACCTCGGCCAGCAACAACAACGGCTCCGCCTTCGGCGGCATCACGGTGAACACCACCTGGTGGGACACCGCGCTCGGGTTGTGCATGCTGCTGGGCCGCTTCCTCCCGATCATCTTCGTGCTCGCGCTGGCCGGCTCGCTGGCCCGCCAGGCACCCACCCCCGCGTCCGAGGGCACCCTGCCGACCCACCGTCCGCTGTTCATCGGAATGGTCGTCGGCGTCACCGTGGTCCTCGTCGCGCTGACCTTCCTGCCCGCGCTCGCGCTCGGCCCGCTGGCGGAAGGGCTCTGACCATCATGAGGAACGAGGACATGTCCGTCACGTCCGCGCCAACAGAGCAACTCCCCGGCACCCCTGCCAGACAGGGCAACCGGGTCGGTGGGGGCCTGCTCGACCCCCAGCAGATGGTCCGGTCCCTGCCGGACGCCGTACGCAAGCTCAACCCGGCCACCATGTGGCGCAACCCGGTGATGCTCATCGTCGAAGTCGGCGCGGCCTTCACCACCGTCCTGGCGGTGACCGACCCGTCGGTGTTCGCCTGGGCGATCACCGTCTGGCTCTGGCTGACCGTGCTCTTCGCCAACCTGGCCGAGGCGGTCGCCGAAGGCCGGGGCAAGGCCCAGGCCGCCGCGTTGCGGCAGGCCAAGCAGGACACCATCGCCACCCGGCTGCTCGACTGGAAGCCCGGTGCTCGCGCCAACACCTACCGCGACGAGGCGGTGCCCGCGCCGCAACTGCGCCAGGGCGACATCGTGCTGGTCGAGGCGGGCGGCATCATCCCCGGCGACGGTGACATCGTCGAGGGCATCGCCAGCGTCGACGAGTCGGCCATCACCGGCGAGTCGGCCCCGGTCATCCGCGAGTCCGGCGGCGACCGCAGCGCGGTCACCGGTGGCACGAAGGTGCTCTCCGACCAGATCATCGTGAAGATCACCCAGAAGCCGGGGGAGAGCTTCATCGACCGGATGATCGCCCTGGTCGAGGGCGCCAACCGGCAGAAGACGCCGAACGAGATCGCGCTGAACATCCTGCTCGCCGCGCTCACGATCATCTTCCTGCTGGCCGTGGTCACCCTTCAGCCGCTGGCCATCTTCTCCAAGGCGTACCAGGCGGCAGCGCCGGACAGCGGGGCGATCACCGACTCCGGTGTCACCGGGGTGGTGCTGATCTCGCTGCTCGTCTGCCTGATCCCCACCACCATCGGCGCGCTGCTCTCCGCCATCGGCATCGCCGGAATGGACCGGCTGGTGCAGCGCAACGTGCTGGCCATGAGCGGCCGGGCCGTCGAGGCTGCCGGCGACGTCAACACCCTGCTGCTGGACAAGACCGGAACCATCACGCTGGGCAACCGGCAGGCCGCCGAGTTCGTACCCGTCGAAGGGGTCACCGCCGCGACCCTGGCCGACGCCGCACAGCTCTCCAGCCTGGCCGACGAGACCCCGGAGGGGCGCTCGGTGGTGGTGCTGGCCAAGAACGAGTTCGGGCTGCGCGAGCGCGAGCCCGGCGTCATGCCGCACGCCACCTTCGTACCGTTCACCGCGCAGACCCGGATGAGCGGCGTCGACCTGACGCCGGACGCCAGCGTCGACGGCGGGGCGGTCGAGACGGCGCGGAGGGTCCGCAAGGGCGCCGCCGCGGCGGTCATGAAGTGGGTACGGGAGAACGGCGGTCACCCGACCGAGGAGGTCGGCGAGATCGTCGACGCGATCAGCGGCACCGGCGGCACCCCGCTGGTCGTCGCCGAGCACATCGACGGTGAGCCCGCCCGCGCGTTGGGCGTCATCCACCTCAAGGACGTCGTCAAGTCCGGCATGCGGGAGCGGTTCGACGAGATGCGCCGGATGGGCATCCGTACCGTGATGATCACCGGCGACAACCCGCGTACCGCGAAGGCCATCGCCGACGAGGCCGGGGTGGACGACTTCCTGGCCGAGGCGACGCCGGAGGACAAGCTCGCGCTGATCAAGCGGGAGCAGGAGGGCGGCCGGCTGGTCGCGATGACCGGTGACGGCACCAACGACGCCCCGGCGCTCGCGCAGGCCGACGTCGGCGTGGCCATGAACACCGGCACGTCGGCCGCCAAGGAGGCCGGCAACATGGTCGACCTCGACTCCGACCCGACCAAGCTGATCGAGATCGTGGAGATCGGCAAGCAGTTGCTGATCACCCGGGGTGCGCTGACCACGTTCAGCATCTCCAACGACATCGCGAAGTACTTCGCGATCATCCCGGCCATGTTCGCCGGCCTCTACCCGAGCCTGGACGCGCTGAACATCATGCGGCTGTCCAGCCCGGAGTCGGCGATCCTGTCCGCGGTCATCTTCAACGCCCTGGTGATCATCGCGCTGATCCCGCTCGCCCTGCGGGGTGTGCGGTACCGGCCGGCCGCCGCGTCGAAGCTGCTCAGCCGCAACCTGCTGGTGTACGGACTGGGCGGCATCATCGTGCCGTTCATCGGGATCAAGCTCATCGACCTGCTCATCCAGTTCATCCCGGGGATTTCGTGATGCGCCTACCCACCTGGATCGCCCAACACCTCGCCGCCCTGCGCGCCGTACTCGTCTTCACGGTGCTGCTCGGCCTGGTCTACCCGCTGGCCCTGGTAGCGGTTGGTCAGCTGCCCGGCCTCAACCACAAGGCCGACGGCTCGCTGATCACCTCGGGCGGGACGACGATCGGCAGCTCGTTGATCGGCCAGTCCTTCACCGACGCCGACGGCAACCCCGTCCCGCGCTACTTCCAGTCCCGCCCCTCGGCCGCCGGTGACGGCTACGACCCGACCTCCACCTCGGCCAGCAACCTCGGCCCGGAGAGCGTGGTCGACACCATCGCCACCGACCCGGAGGAGTCCAGCGAGAGCCTGCTCACCCAGGTGTGCGGGCGCAGCAAGTCCGTCGGCGAGCTGGACGGCGTCGACGGCCGTCGCCCCTTCTGCACCGACGACGGGGTGGGTGCCGTGCTCGCGGTCTTCCGCGCCGACGGTCTGACCGGGCCGGTCACCCGCGTGGTCAGCGTCAACCAGACCGCCCCGGCCACCCCGTTCGTGTCCTCGTACGAGGGGGTGCCGGTGGAGCTGGCCCAACCCGGCGAGGACTACGTGGCCGCCGGCGGGCTGGTCACCCCGATCCGCGGCAACGCCCCCGCCGACCCGGCTGTGCCCGCCGACGCGGTCACCGCCAGCGGCAGCGGCCTCGACCCCCAGATCAGCCCGGCGTACGCCGAGTTGCAGGTCAACCGCGTCGCGCGGGAGCGCGGCGCGGACCCGGCAGCGGTCCGCAAGCTGGTGGACGAGCACACCGGCGGACGAGGGCTCGGCTTCATGGGCGAGCCGGGCGTGAACGTGCTGGAGCTGAACATCGCGCTGGACAAGCAGTTCCCGGCACGCTGAGCAGGCTCTGAGCACGACACCGGGCGAGGCCGTTCCACGGGGACGGCCTCGCCCGGTCTCCCGCATCGGCGATCCCCACCAGGAAGGATGTTCCCGTGCCACGCGGAGAACTGCGCATCTACCTCGGAGCCGCCCCCGGCGTCGGCAAGACGTACGCCATGTTGGAGGAGGCCCAGCGGCGTGCCGCGCGCGGCACCGACGTGGTCATCGGTTTCGTGGAGACCCACGGCCGTCCGCACACCGCCGCCATGCTCGGCGACCTGGAGCAGGTGCCCCGCCGCGCGATGACCTACCGGGGCGCCGAGTTCACCGAGATGGACCTGGACGCGGTGCTGGCCCGCCGGCCGGAGATCGCGGTGGTCGACGAACTGGCACACACCAACGTGCCCGGCTCGCGGCACGACAAGCGCTGGCAGGACGTCCAGGAGTTGCTCGACGCGGGCATCGACGTGCTGTCCACGGTCAACGTGCAGCACCTGGAGTCCGTCAACGACGTCGTCGCGCAGATCACCGGCACCACCCAGCGGGAGACCGTGCCGGACGAGATCGTCCGCGCCGCCGAGCAGGTCGAGCTGGTCGACATGACCCCCGAGGCGCTGCGCCGCCGGATGGCACACGGCAACATCTACCGCCCCGACAAGATCGACGCCGCGCTGGGCAACTATTTCCGGGTCGGCAACCTCACCGCGCTGCGCGAGCTGGCGCTGCTCTGGCTGGCCGACAAGGTCGACGAGCAGCTCGACCGGTACCGCAGCCAGCAGGGCATCGCCGCCACCTGGGAGGCCCGGGAGCGGGTCGTGGTGGCCCTGACCGGCGGCCCGGAGGGCGAGACACTGATCCGTCGCGCGGCCCGCGTCGCGGCCCGCAGCAAGGGCGCCGACCTGCTCGCCGTGCACGTCTCGCGCAGCGACGGCCTGGCCGGCGCGGACCCGGCCCAGCTCGCCCGCCAGCGGGTGCTGGTGGAGAGCCTCGGTGGCACCTACCACCAGGTGCTCGGCACCGACGTGCCGGCCGCGCTGCTGGACTTCGCCCGTGGCGTGAACGCCACCCAACTGGTGCTCGGTGCCAGCCGACGGGGCCGCTTCGCGCAGTTCTTCGCCCGGGGTGTCGGGATGACCACCACCGCGCTCTCAGGGTCGATCGACGTGCACCTGGTCACCCACAAGCAGGCCGGCAAGGGCCGCCGGGCAGCGGCGGTGCCGGCGGCGCTGTCGCGGCGTCGGCGGCTGCTCGGGTTCGCCCTGGCCGTGCTGGGGATGCCGCTGCTCACCCTGCTGCTGAGGACCCTGCCCGATCTGACGCTGACCAACGACATCCTGCTGTTCCTCGCCGGGGTCGTCGGGGTCGCCCTGGTCGGCGGGGTGTGGCCCGCCCTGGTCGCCGCGCTCGGCGGATCGCTGCTGCTCAACTGGTTCTTCACCCCGCCGTTTCGCACGCTGACCATCGCCGAGGCGGACAATTTGCTCGCCCTGGCCGTCTTCGTCGGCGTGGCGTTGGCGGTGAGCTGGGTCGTCGACGTGGCCGCCCGACGTACCCGGGAGGCCGCCCGCGCCGCCGCCGACGCGCAGACCCTCGCCGCCGTCGCCGGTGGCGTGCTGCGCGGCGAACGTCCCCTGCCCGCCCTGCTGGACCAGCTCCGGGAGACCTTTGGGCTGCGGGCGGTGAGCGTGCTGGAGCTGGCCGAGGAGGCCAGTGGGCGCCCCGAGCGCGCCCGTGAGGAGCACGCCTGGTGCGTCGTGGCCAGCGTCGGCGAGCAGCCGGCCTGCACGCCCGACAGTGGTGAGACGGCGGTACCGGTCGACGAGCGGATCACCGTGGTGCTCAGCGGCCGACGACTGGAGGCCGCCGACCGGCGGATCGTCGAGGCGTTCGCCGCCCAGGCCGCCGTGGCGCTGCGTCAGGAGCGACTCGCCGAGGAGGCCGCCACCGCCAAACCCCTCGCCGCGGCCGACCGCATGCGCACCGCGCTGCTCGCCGCGGTCAGCCATGATCTGCGTACGCCACTGGCGTCGGCGAAGGCGGCCGTGACCAGTCTGCGCAGCCAGGACATCGAGTTCGACGAGCAGGACCGGGAGGAGTTGCTGGAGACCGCCGAGGAGTCGCTGGACCGTCTCGCCCGGCTCGTCGCCAACCTCCTGGACATGAGCCGCCTCCAGGCCGGCGTCCTCGGCATCACGGCGACCGCGATCGGCCTGGAGGACGCCGTACCCCTGGCGCTGGACGAACTTGGCCCGGCGGCCGCGACCGTCGGGACGGACATCCCGGCCGACCTGCCGGCCGCCACCGCCGACCCGGGCCTGCTGGAACGGGTGCTGGTCAACATCGTCGCCAACGCGCTGCGCTACAGCCCGCCCGACGAGCCACCCACGATCACCGCCAGCGCGCACGCCGGGCAGGTCGAGCTGCGGGTGATCGACCGGGGGCCGGGCATCCCGGAGGACCAGTGGGAGAACGTCTTCCTGCCGTTCCAACGCCTCGGCGACCGGGACAACCAGACCGGTGTCGGTCTCGGTCTTGCCCTGTCCCGGGGGTTGGTCGAGGCGATGGGTGGCAGCATCACCCCCGAGACCACCCCCGGTGGTGGGCTCACCCTTGTGCTGCGGCTGCCCGCCGCGCAGACCAGCTCGGAGGGGCCGCAGGAATGACCCGCATCCTGGTCGTCGACGACGAACCGCAGATCCTGCGTGCCCTGCGGATCAACCTGCGTGCCCGCCGGTACGACGTGGACGTCGCCGGCACCGGTGCCGCCGCCCTGAAGGCCGCCGCCACCCACCCGCCCGACCTGGTGGTGCTGGACCTCGGCCTGCCCGACATCGACGGGGTGGAGGTGATCCGTGGCCTACGAGGATGGACGGCCGTGCCGATCATCGTGCTCTCCGGCCGGGCCGGCAGCGAGGACAAGGTGGCGGCGCTCGACGCCGGGGCCGACGACTACGTCACCAAGCCCTTCGGGGTGGAGGAGCTGCTGGCCCGCATCCGCGCGGTGACCCGGCGGCTCGGCACGTCGAGCGAGGCGGTGCCCGCGCTGCGCATCGGCCAGCACACCGTTGATCTGGCCGACCACAGCGTACGGCGGGACGACGGCACCGAGGTCAAGCTGACGCCCACCCAGTGGAGCGTGCTGGAGAAGCTGCTCCGGCATCCCGGCAAGCTGGTCAGCCAACGGCAGCTCCTCCAGGAGGTGTGGGGGCCGGAATACCAGAACGAGACAAACTACCTGCGGCAGTACCTCGCCCAGCTACGGCGCAAGCTTGAGGACGACCCGGCCCGCCCCCGCCACCTCATCACCGAGCCGGGGATGGGATACCGCTACCGCCCCTGACCCGGTCGCCTCCGACGGCCGCCAGGGCGGGTACGGGAGGAATCCGGCCCGGCGCGGTCGGTGCCGTCCGGTCGCCGACGCCCTCCCCGAGCGGTGGCGCCACCAGCAGCGGGTCGACCTGGATCCGGTCGATGCCGAGCGGGCGCAACATGCCGCGCAGCGCGGACTCGCAGAGTTCCTCCCACGGTTGGTCCGCGCCCATGGCAGCGGCCAGCAGCTCGACCCGGGTGAAGGCGATCCCCACCCGCTGGCCCTGCGGTGACCGGCCGGTCCGCACCGTCCGCACCATCCGTCCCGGCAGATCGCGCACCGGAACGGCGTAAATTATCGGGGCCTCGTCCATGGTCGGGTTGGTCCTTTCCATTCGTGCCGCACGTGCGGCGGTCATCGGCTGAAACGTTCGAGGTCACGGGCGAAGCGGCGGATCGTCGCGGCCCGCGCCCAGGACGGCGCGGGGACCGCGACGACCGGCACGGTGGCCCGTTCCACGCAGTACCGGGTGACGTGGCCGGGCGACCGGCCGAACCGGCCGCGCTCGGGGCTGCCGACGACGAGCAGGTCGGACTCCCGGTGTGCGTGGTCGACCAGCACCTGCCCGGCGTACCCCTGGGTCGCCACCAGCCGTACGGCCACGTCCCGGGGCATGCCACCCAGCGCCGCGTCGAAGACACCGCGCAGGTAGACCAGGGCAGCCCTGTCGCACTCGTCCTGCCAGCGCCAGGTCAGCGTGCCGGGCCGCCAGGTCGGCGCGAAGACCCACGCGCGTACGGCGTCCAGGTGCGCGCCGTCGCGGCGGGCCAACTGGACAGCGCGGCGCAGCGCCTGCATCCCGGCGAACGACCGGTCGACGCCCACCACGATCCGGCGGGCAACGTCTGGGCGGCTCATGCGGCGGACACCACCCAGGCCGGGGCATCCTGCGGGGTCCGCGGGTCCGCCGGCGTGGTCAGGTCGAGCGCGCGGAGGATCGAGTGCGCGACCACCACCTCCACCCCGGCGCGGCGGCGCAGGTCGGCCACGGCGCGGTGCAGCACGGTCATGCTGTCGGCCGAGAGCCGCACCACGGCGTCGACGTCGGCGGCGATCCACCACGCGGCGACGGCGCACGGCTCGTGCCGCAGGTACTCGACCAGGTGACTGCCGGGCGCGGACGGGCCGAGCCGGACGCTGACCAGCGCCTCGTGCCGGCGGGCCGGCTCGTCCGTCCCGAACGCGGGAGGTCGCGCCGGGCCGGTTCCGCCATCGCGGGCGGGGAGTTCGTCGTCGGCGCCGGGTGTCAGGTTGCCACGTTCCCAGCGCGTCATCCGCCAAGGACTCATGGCCCCATCGTCACCACCCGGCGGCGGCCCAGCGCCCGCCGATACGTCGTTCTGACGGGTCGCCGCGAATTCTTGACGGCCTGTTCACGCGGGCGCTCGGCGGGCCCGCCGACCTGGCGGGTAACGTTCGGGACGGACCAAGATCGCGTACGAGGAGGCCCGGTGCAGACGACGACGGTGGACATCCCGACCAGCGACGGAGTGGCGGACGCGTGTCTGACCCGGCCGGACGGGGACGGACCGTTCCCGGCGGTGCTCCTCTTCATGGACGCCTTCGGGCCGCGCCCGCGCCTGGTGGAGATGGCCGAGCGGATCGCCGCCCGGGGTTACCTGGTGCTGACGCCCCACCTGCTCTACCGGGCGGGCCGGGCGCCACTTGCCGACCTGTCCCGCCTCGGCGACCCCGCCCAGCGCGGCGCGATCATCGAGAAGGTCATGCCGCTGATCCGCGCGTTGACCGCCGACGTGATCAACCGGGACACCGCCGCGTACCTCGACTTCCTGGCGGCCCGCGACGACGTCCGACCCGGCCCGGTCGCGATCACCGGCTACTGCATGGGTGGCACGAACGCGCTGCTGGCCATCGAGGCGCACCCGGACCGGATCGCCGCGGCGGCCAGCTTCCACGGCGGGCGGATCGTCACCGACGCACCGGACAGCCCACACCTGGGCGTCGGCTCGATCACCGGCGAGGTGTACTTCGGGCACGCGGACGCGGACCAGTCGATGACGCCCGAGCAGATCGCGACGCTGGAGAAGGCGCTCGACGCCGCCGGTGTCCGGTACGGCTCAGAGGTGTACGCGGGCGCCCACCACGGCTACACCATGGCCGACACGCCGGCGTACGACGAGCAGGCCACCGAACGGCACTGGGTCGCCCTGTTCGACCTGTTGGACCGGAACCTGCCGACCGGCTGACGCTGCCTCTGCTCCCGAATCGTTCGACCGTCAGCCGAAGCCGCTCGCGCTGCGACCGTTGCGGTGCCGGCCGGGCGTACGGGTGGTGACGCTGAACCGGCCGTCGGGCTCCATCCGCACCTCGCGGACGTCCGCGAGTTCGGTGACGCCCTGCTGCCGCAGCAGGGTGTGCAACTCCTCGTTGGTGATCAGCTCGCGGCGCATGTTCTCCCGCATGACCTGCCCGTCCCGCACCAGCACCAGCGAGCTGGGCCGGATCAGCCGGGCGGCGGCCTGCCAGCGGTACGCGACGGCGTTCAACAGGTACGACCAGCCGATGATCACCCCGACCAGCAGCAGCCCGTCGGTGATCGAGTTGTAGCCGCCGGACATGCCGTTCTGTGCGGCGTCCGCGAGCAGCACGATCACCAGCAGGTCGGTGACGCCGGTGGTGCCGCTCTCCCGCTTGAGGATGACCCGAAGGAGCGTGAACAGGGCGAGGTACATGACGCTGCCCCGGATCACGATCTCCAACAGCGGGGTGTCCGGGATGAACACCTTGCCCCAGTCGGCCACCTGACCGGCTACCCGCCGGCCGACCAGCCATGCCTGCCCACCACCGGAAACGCCGGGAGCAGGACGGGTGGGCCGGGGATCGGTCGGCCCACCGCGCTGCTCGACGGCGAGCACGGCGGGCCGACCGTGGTCGGCTCAGCTCGCGGCGGGTGCGGCTGCGGTCGCGGTGGGCAGGCCGGGGACCTCGACGTCGATCGCGAGCAGCGCACCGTCGACCGCGCTCGCCTCCGCGAGCCCGAGCCGGGCGGTCCCGATGAAGAGCCGCCGCAGGTCGGGGCCGCCCAGGCAGATGCCGGCCGGCTGGCGGGCGGGGAGACGGATCTGGCGGTCCAGCGTCCCGTCGGGCCGGTAGCGGCGTACGGCCGAGCCGCCCCACAGCGCGACCCAGAGGTGCCCGGCCGCGTCGACGGTCATCCCGTCCGGGCTGCCGTCGGAGTCGTCCAGTCGAAGGAACGGCTCCCGCCCGTGCAGGTCGCCGGTGGCCGGGTCGACGGTGAACCGGTCGACCTCGCCGCGCGGGGAGTCGGCCAGGTACATGGTGGTGCCGGTGGTGTCGAACGCCGGCCCGTTCGGGATGGTCATTCCGGTCACCGCAGGCACCGGCGTCGCGCCCGGGGCAAGCCGGTACAGCGTGCCCCTGCCGGGCAGCCCGGCGTACGTCATGCTGCCGGCCCAGAAGCGGCCGTGCGGGTCGGCGACCGCGTCGTTCATCCGGGTCGGCTCGGACGCGTCGCCGACCAGGTCGGCGACCGGCCGAGGGTCACCGGTGGTGGGCAGCAGGGTGACGCCGGTGCCGGCGGCGGCCAACCACTCACCGGGTCGGTCGGCCACCGGGGCGATCGCGCCGAGTGGCACGTCGAGGCGGCGCAGCTCCCGCAGCGGGGCCGGCGCGCCGCCGTCGGTCTCCAACAGCCGGCCGGCGAGCAGGTCGACCAGGACCAGCCGGTTGTCGACCCAGCGCAGCCCCTCACCCAGCTCCAACCGGTCGGTGCTCCAGACGGTCGGCTCGGTCAGCTCCATCGTGCTCCTCCAACGATCTCGGGCGGCCGAGGCCGGCCGCCGCACCGGTCAGCGGACCGTACCGCCGGGGCCGTGGTCGAGCAGCCCCAGCTCCGTCCGGTCGGGCAGGCCCTCCCAGTCACCCCGGGTGGCGACGGCGAACGCGCCGGTGGTGACCGCCCGGTCCAGCCGGGCCGGCACGTCGGCGTCGTCCAGCCAGCCGGAGAGCAGACCGGCCACGAAGGCGTCGCCGGCGCCCACGGTGTCCACCACCGGCACCTGCCGGGCCGGCCGGTGCACGGTGCCGGCCGCGCTGTGGCTGGTGGCCCCGCCGGCACCGTGCTTCACGACAACCTCGGTCACGCCGGCCTCGCGCAGCGCGGCGACCGGGTCGGCGGCGTCGGTCAGGACGGCCAGCTCGTCGTCGGAGGCGACCACGAGATCGATCGAGGGCAGCAGCGGTCGCAGCGCGGCCGCTGCCTCGTCGACCGACCAGAGGCGGTTGCGGTGGTTGACGTCCAGGCAGACGGTGCTGCCCGCCGCGCGGGCGAGCCGCACCGCTGTGACCACCGCGTCGTACGGCTCGACGCCGAGCGCGCAGGTGATGCCTGTGACGTGCAGCAGCCGGGGTGGCCGGCCCGAAGGGTCGAACGCGGGCGTGACGTCGGCCTGGCGCAGCCGCGAGCCGGCGGACCCGGCGCGGTGGTAGGTGACCCGGTTGATGTCGGCGACCCGGGCCTCGAAGAGGATCAGCCCGGTGGGGGCCGCCGGATCGACCCGGGCCCAGGTCAGGTCGACGCCCTCGGCGCGCAGCGTGCGGCGGATCAGTTCGCCGGGCTCGTCGGCACCGGTGACCCCGACCCAGGCCGCCCGATGGCCGAGCCGGGCCAGCCCGATCGCCACAGTCGACTCGGACCCGGCGACGGAGATCCCGGCGGTGCCGCCCAGTCGCAGCGGGCCGGTGGTGCGGAAGGCCGCCATGGTCTCGCCGAGGGTGAGCAGGTCGGTCACGAGCGGACCACCGCGAGGAAGGTGGCCGCCCGCTCGCGCAGCGCCGCCAGGTCGCCGCCGCGGACGGCGTCGCCGAGGAGCGGGGAGCCGACGCCGACCGCGACCGCCCCCCGGTCCAGATAGCCCCGGACGCTGTCCGCGTCGACCCCACCGACCGGCACGAACGCGGTGTCGGGGAACGGGTCACGCAGCGCGCCCAGGTAGCCGGGCCCGCCGAGGGAGGCCGGGAACAGCTTGACCGCGGTGGCCCCCGCACTGGCGGCCTGCACGACCTCGGTGGGGGTGAGGGCACCGGCGAGCACCGGCAGGCCGAGCCGGCCGGCCTCGGTGACACTCGGCGCCAGCGCCGGGGTGACCAGGAAGCCGGCGCCCGCGTCGGCCGCCGCCCGGGCGTCCTCGACGGTGAGCACGGTGCCCGCGCCCAGGGCGAAGTCGGGCCCGAGCGCGACCCGGGCGCTCCGGATGATGCCGAGCGCGTCGGCGCTGGTCAGCGAGACCTCGACAAGCGCGACGCCGCTCTCGGCCAGGGTGAGCACCGAGGCCAGCGCGGCCGCCGGGTCCGGGCCGCGCACGATGGCCAGCAACCGGTGGGTACGCAGCTCGTCGATCAGGTTCATCGCGGATGTCCTCAGTGGATGCGGTGGGCGGAGATGGTGAGCCGCCAGGCGACCTCACCGGTGGGTGGAACGATCGCCGCGTCGGCCGGGCCGGCGTCGGCCAGGTCGAAGGCGGCGCCGAGCATCGGCTCGACGCCGAGGCTGCGGTAGGGGGCGGTTGCCGGCCAGCCGCCCAGGTTGCGCCAGAGCGCGGTGCTGCGGGGCTGCCCGTCGCACTCCAGCGCCAGGGTCAGCCGGTCGGGGCCGTCGGTCACCCGGACCACCGGGCAGTCGAGCAGCACCGCGCCGAGCGCGGTGCCGTCGGCCGGGCCGAACGTGTCCAGCGGCAGCCCGGCCGGAGCCGGCCACGGCCCGGTCAGCCAGGGGTCGTCACCGGGCCAGGTGCCCGGCGGCAGCAGGGCCGCGGCCTCCGGGTGCAGTCGGGTGGGGGTGCCGGCGGGTGCGTCGAGGCGGGCATCGGGGGAGAGGTCGAGCAGGGCGTGCGCGGCCCAGACGAACCGGTAACCGGGGTCGGCGGCCAGTCGGTAGTCGGCCACCACCACGCCGCCGGATTCGCTGATCCGGCGGGTCAGGGTGAACGTCGGCCGCTCGATGACCACGCTGTCCGGCCCGGCCGCGTCGGGGCCGGCGGCGTCGGGGCCGGCGGTGTCGGGACCGGCGGCGTCGGGACCGGCGCTGTCGGGACCGGCGGTTCGCCACGGGCGCGGCCACACCTCGCCGTGGTCGGGCTCGCCGCGCACGGTGGGCAGGCACTCCTCCAGCCCGCCGGCGTCGACGAACGCGTCGCCGGGGCGTACCTCGTGTCGGCCGGGCTCCGGGCCCTGCCACAGCCACTCCCGGCCGCCGCCGCGCAGGCTGGTCCACCGACCGCCGTGCGCCGCGTCGTACGCCGCGCGCAGCGGGACCGGCGCGAGCCCGGTCACCATTCGGCGAACGACCCGTCGCGGTGCTGCCAGACCGGGTTGCGCCAGGCGTGCGGGGTACGCGCGGCCTCGCGGACCGCCGCCTCGTCCACGGTGATGCCCAGGCCGGGCCGGTCGAAGCGGGCGATGTGCCCGTCCACGAACCGGAACGGCTCCCGGTCGACCACGTAGTCGAGCAGCTCGGAACCCACGTTGTAGTGGATGCCGATGCTCTGCTCCTGGATCAGGAAGTTCGGTGTCGCGAAGGCCACCTGGAGGCTTGCCGCCAGCGAGATCGGCCCGAGCGGGCAGTGCGGAGCGAGCAGCGCGCCGTACGTCTCGGCCAGCGCGGCGATCCGGCGGACCTCGGAGATGCCACCGGCGTGCGACAGGTCGGGCTGGACCACGGTGACCCCGGCCTGTAGCGGGCCGAGGAACTCGGAACGGCCGTAGAGGCGTTCGCCGGTGGCCACCGGGATCGGGGTGCTGGCGACGATGTCGCGCAGGTGGTGGGCCTGGTCGGGCAGGACCGGCTCCTCCACGAAGAACGGGCGCAGCCCGGCCAGCTCGGGCAGGATCCGCCGGACCGCGGCCAGCCCGGCTCGGCCGTGGAAGTCCAGCGCGATGTCCCGGTCGGGGCCGAGCACCTCCCGGGCGGCGGCGACCCGGCCGATCACCGCGTCCACCTCGGCGGAGGTGGGGATGGGGGACAGTCGCCCGCTCGCGTTCATCTTGACGCCGGTGAGACCGGCGGCGACCTGTGCGGCGGCGGCGTCGGCCACCTCGCCGGGCTCGTCCCCGCCGATCCACGAGTAGACGCGCACCCGGTCCCGTACCGGCCCACCGAGCAGCGCGTGCACCGGCGCACCGTACGCCTGCCCGGCGATGTCCCAGAGGGCCTGGTCGAGGCCGGCGACCGCGCTGGAGAGGATCGGGCCGCCGCGGTAGAAGCCGCCCTTGGTGAGCACCTGCCAGTGCTGCTCGATCCGCAGTGGATCCTCGCCGATCAGATATTCGGAGAGCACCTCGACGGCGCTGCGCACCACCTCGGCGCGCCCCTCGACCACCGGCTCACCCCACCCGACGAGCCCGTCGTCGGTCTCCACCCGGCAGAACAACCACCGTGGCGCGACCAGGAAGGTCTCGATCCGCTCGATCTTCACTGACTGCCCCTTCGTCCCCGTGCCTTTTCGACGTCGCGGACGGCCTTGTCCAGCAACTCACGCATGGCGGTCTCGGCCGCTGTCTCGTCCCGGGCGCGCAGCGCGTCGACCACCGCGCGGTGACTCGGCACCGGGTCGTCGTGGGCGGCGCCGCCGTGCACGAGCCGGTCCCGTTCGGCGAGGCCCGTCTCCATCACCACCTCCATGCGCTCCAGCAGCTCGTTGTGGGTGGCGGCGAGCAGCCCGCGGTGGAAGGCGAGGTCGGCGGCGACGGCGGCGATGGGATCACCGTCGGCCTCGGCCATCTCGGTCAGCGCCCGGTCCAGTGCGGCGACGTCGTCGTCGGTGCACCGGAGGGCGGCCAGCCGCGCGGCGGCCGGCTCGATGATGGCGCGGACCTCGTGCAGTTGGTCGAGCAGCCGTTCGTGGGGGCCCTCGGCGAACTGCCAGCGGATCACGTCGCCGTCGAGCAGGTTCCAGTCGGCCCGTGGCCGGACGAACGTGCCGCGCTTCTGCCGGGCGTCGACGATGCCCTTGGCCGAGAGGACCTTCAGCGCCTCGCGCAGCGCCGTCAGGCTGACGTCGAACTCCTCCTGCAGAGCGGCGATGTTCAACGTCGACCCGGCGGCGATCTCACCGGTGAGGATGCGGCGGGCGATGGCCTCGACGGTCTGCCCGTGGACGCCGCGGCTTGCGTACTGTGCCAATGGTTTCCTGGCCTTCTCGCTGGTGTCGGTATCGATCTGCTCAGGCCGAGGTTTTCACCGCTGTCCAGCCACCGTCCACCACCAGGCTCGCGCCGGTGACGTAGGCGGCGTCCGGTGAGGCGAGGAACGCCACGGTCGCGGCCACCTCGTCCGGTGTGCCGAACCGCTTGGCCACGGTCTCGTCGACGCTGCGCTGGCGGTCCTCTTCGGACACGTCGGCCCAGGCGGCGGTGAAGATCGGCCCGGGCAGCACGGTGTTGACCCGCACCCGTGGGCCGTACTCCACAGCGAGCTGGCGGCCGAGCGCGACCAGGCCGCCCTTGGCCGCCGCGTACGCGGGACGGCCGGGCAGCCCGACCAGGGCGTGCACCGACGAGATCAGCACCACCGCGCCAGACCGTGCCCGCAGGTCGTCCAGGCAGGCGCGGACGCCGAGGAAGGAACCGGTGAGGCTGACGCCGAGCTGGTGGTCCCATGACTGCCGGCTGGTTTCGTGGGCCGGAGCGACCTGCACCGCGTAGGCGGTGCTGACCAGGATGTCGACCGGGCCGAGCCCGGCCCGCACGGCGGCCACGGCGGCCGTCCAGTCGGCGTCGTCACTGACATCGCCGATTACGGACAGTGCCCGGTCGCCACGTGCGGTCAGCTCGTCGGCCAGCGGGCCGGAGTCGGTCACGTCGAGCAGCGCGACTGCCGCTCCTTCGGCGGCGAGCCGCCGGGCGATTGCGGCGCCGATCCCGCCCATCGCTCCGGTGACCAGCGCGTTCTTGCCTTCAAGCCGGCGCATAGGCTGATCCTCCTGACCCTCGCCTTGATCTCGAATAATCATTAATTACGAAGATATCTTGACAGGCGGCGAGGGCCGATGCAACCTTCTGGTCACACACATTCACATGGCCGACACATTGCGTCGTGACGCTGCGTGTCGTAGAGGAAGGACACCCTCGTGAGCGACTTCGACCCCGGTCGCCGGCGATTCCTTGGCCACCTCGGGCTTGCCGGCCTCGGCGCCCTCGGTGCCGGCTCGTTGCTCAGCGCGTGCGCCAGCTCTGCCAGCGGGCCGACGACGAGCAACGGCTCCGGCGCGGTAACCATCCAGTCGAACCTCTCCTCGCCGCAGGCCAAGGTGGCGATGGAGAAGCTGATCGAGACCTTCAACGCGCAGGGCAAGGGCACGGCGAGCCTCAACACGGTCGCCTCGGAGACCTTCCGGACCCAGCTGCCGACCTACCTGACCTCCGCCAACCCGCCGGACCTCTACACCTGGTACGCGGGCTCGGTCGCCAACGACTACGCCAGCCGTGGCCTGCTGTTGGACGTCTCCGACGTCTGGAAGTCACTGGGCGACTACCCCCAGTCGCTGCGCACGCTCTCCACCGACGCCAGCGGCAAGCAGGTCTTCATGCCGATGAACAACTACTGGTGGGGCTTCTTCTACCGCAAGTCCAACTTCGCCAAGTGGGGCGTGCAGGAGCCGAAGACCTGGACCGAGTTCCTGGCCCTGTGCGAGACGCTGAAGAGCAAGGGCATCCCGCCGATCGGCATCGGCCTCGGCGACACCCCATGGATCGCCTCGGCCTGGTTCGACTACCTGAACATCCGGATCAACGGCGCGCCGTTCCACCGCGAGCTGCTCGCCGGCAAGCAGCGCTTCGACGACCCCAAGGTCAAGGCGGTCTTCACCCGCTGGCGCGAGGCCCTGCCCTACTTTGACCCCAAGGGCAAGGCGTACCCGTTCCAGGAGGCGACCACCGCGCTGCTGGCCGGCAAGTCCGGCATGTTCCTGATCGGCACGTTCTTCGCCGACGCGGCACCCAAGGACGCCCTCGGTGACCTGGACTTCTTCCGGTTCCCGATCATCGACCCGGCGGTGCCCCTGGCCGAGGAGGCCCCGACGGACGGCTTCTTCGCCAGCGCGAAGACCGGCAACCCGACCGGCACGAAGGCCCTGCTCACCTACCTCGGCGGAGTCGAGGCCCAGGAGGCGTACGTCAAGGCCAGCTCCGGCATCGTGCTGCCGGCCAACCCGAAGGCCAAGGCGTCCGACTCGCCGCTGGTGGTCAAGGGCAAGGCGATGCTCGACGAGGCCAAGGAGCTGACCCAGTTCTTCAACCGCGACTCCAGCGACGCGCTCCAGCCGACCGCGGACACCGCGCTGACCAAGTTCATCGACAAGCCGGACCAGATCGACGCGATCCTGCGGGAGTGGCAGGCCAGCGCCGAGAAGGTCTTCAAGGGCTGACGTGACAGCAACGATCTCCACGACTTCGGTCACCCCCACTCGGCGGCGGCGACGGTCGGCTCGACTGTCGCCGCTGCTGGTGGCGTTCGTCCTGGTGCCGTTCGCGGTCGAGAGCATCTGGGTGTTCTGGCCGGCGCTCCAGGGCTTCTGGTTCTCCCTCACCCGCTGGGACGGCATGTCCGCGCCCAGCTTCGTCGGGGTGGACAACTACGTCGAGTTGGCCAGCGACGCCACCTTCCGGGGTGCGCTGGTCAACACCGTGATCTGGCTGGTGCTCTTCGGTGGCCTCTCCGTGCTGGGCGGCTTCGGCATGGCGCTGGTCCTGCAGAAGGAGCGGCGGGGAGTCGGCTTCTACCGGGCCGCGCTGTTCACCCCGGTGGTCTTCTCGCTGGTGGTGACGGCGCTGGTCTGGCGGGTCTTCTACCAGCCCGACGGCATCGCCGACACGGTGCTGCGGGCCGTCGGCCTGGAGCACCTGATCCGGCCCTGGCTCGCCGACCCGCAGACCGCGCTGTACGCGGTGATCCTGCCCGCGCTGTGGCGGCAGATCGGCTACGTGATGGTGCTGTTCCTGGCCGGGCTGAAGGCCATCGACCCGGCGCTGCACGAGGCGGCCCGGATGGACGGCGCCAACTCCTGGCAGCGCCTGCGGCACGTCACGATTCCCCAGCTCAAGGGGGTCAACGCCGTCGTGCTGTCGGTCATCGTGATCGACTCGCTGCGGTCGTTCGACATCGTCTGGTCGCTGACCAAGGGCGGGCCGTACCACTCGTCGGAGCTGCTCAGCACCTACATGTATTCGACCGCGTTCCAGAGTCTGCGGCTGGGCTACGCCTCCGCGATCGCCGTGGTGATCTTCGTGCTCGCGCTGGCCGTCATCCTCGGTTACCTGGTCCGCGCGTTCCGGGAGGAAGCGTGATGAACAAGCTCCGCACCGGGGCCTTCCACACCGGCATGATCCTGCTCTCGCTGCTGTGGCTGGGCCCGGTGATCTGGGTCGTGGTGATGTCCACCCGATCGTTCGACGACATCGCCGCGCACGGCGTGGGCAGCCTGCCCCGGTCGTTCACGCTCGACACCTACCAGCAGGCCTGGACCGACGGCGGTGAGCTGCGCGCCCTGATCAACAGCATGCTGGTCACCATTCCGTCGGTGGCGTTGAGCCTGGGGCTGGCCGCGATGGCCGCGTTCGCGCTGAGTCGCTTCCGGATCCCCGGCCGGCGGACCATCCTGCTGCTGATGCTCGCCGGCAACCTCCTGCCGCCGCAGATCCTGCTCATCCCGGTGGCGAAGTTCAGCGAGCTCACCGGCCTGTACGACACGCTCTGGGCGCTGATCGCCGTGCAGGTCGGCTTCGGGCTCGGCTTCTACACCTTCGTCCTGCACGGCTTCATGCGGGACCTGCCGGGCGAGATCCAGGAGGCGGCGACGATCGACGGTGCCGGCACGGCGCAGATCTTCACCCGGGTGATGTTGCCGCTGACCCGGCCCGCGCTGGCCGCCCTCGGCGCGCTCTCCTTCACCTGGATCTTCAACGACCTGCTCTGGGCGATCACCGTGCTGCGCACCGACGACAACATGCCGGTCACCCCGGCACTGCTCGCCCTCCAGGGCCAGTTCGTCTCGTCCTGGAACGTCATCGCCGCCGGCACGGTCATCGCGGCCGTCCCGACCGTCGCGGTCTTCCTCCGCTTCCAGCGGCACTTCGTCTCCGGCCTGGCGCTCGGAGCGGTCAAGTGACCGCCGCGTCCGGGCAGCGCTGGACGCTGCGCGGCGCGCACACCGAGTACACGGTGACCGTGCCGGCGCACGGCCGTTGGCTGGAACTGGTCGCGTGGGGTCCGCACGGCGTCTCGGAGGGGCCGTCGCCGGTCGCCTACGACGGCCCGGTCCCGTTCCTCACCGCCGGGGACGCCGCCCCCATCGAGTACGCCACCGACGCCGACCGCCCGTTCACGGGCGCCGACCTGGTGGTGGAAACCCCTGCCGGGGAGCGCCGGGTCGGTTTCGTGCACACCGACGTGCGGGCCGCCGCCGACGGGCGGGAGTTGGCGGTCGACTTCGCCGACCCGGTGACCGGGCTGCGCGCCACCGTGCACTACCGGGTGCCCGCCGGCACCGACGTGGTGCAGCGCTGGGTCGAGCTGACCAACGCCGGCACCGGGCCGCTGCGGGTGGTCCGGGCCGGGTCGGCCGGGTTCTGCGTACCGACGCCGCACGGCGCGCTGCTCAGCCACCAGTGGGGGCAGTGGGCGCAGGAGTTCCAGCTCTCCCATGTCGAGTTGGGCCACGGCACGTTCACCGTCGGCAGCTCCCAGGGCGTACCCGGGCATCTGCACGTGCCCTGGCTGGCCGTGCGGGACACCGCCGAGCCGGCTGGTCCGGCGTGGGCGGTGGCGTTGGCCTGGACCGGCTCGTGGGAGATCAGCGCCGAGCGGGACACCGGCGGCCTGACCCGGGTACGGGCCGGCCGTCACCTCGTCGACGGTCCGCTGGACCTGGCCCCCGGTGAGCGGCTGACGTTGCCGGTGGCCACCGGGGCATACAGCCCGGACGGCCTGGACGGGCTGGCCCGGGTCTGGCACACCCACCAGCGGCTGCTCGCCGCCGAGCGGCTCACCCCGCGCCCGGTGCTCTACAACTCCTGGGAGGCCACCTACTTCGCGGTCGAGGCGCAGAGTCAGTTGGCGCTGGCCAGAATCGCCGCCGAGCTGGGCGTGGAGACGTTCGTCGTGGACGACGGCTGGTTCGTCGGCCGCAACGACGACACCGCCGGGCTGGGCGACTGGACGCCCGACCCGGCGAAGTTCCCGGCCGGGTTCGACGCGTTCATCGCCGACGTCCGCGCGCTCGGGCTGAACTTCGGGCTCTGGGTCGAACCGGAGTGCGTCAACCCGAAGTCCGCGCTCTACGCCGAGCACCCGGAGTGGGTCTACGCCGTCGACGGCCGGCCGCTCACCCCGGTACGCAACCAGTACCTGCTCGACCTGGGCCGTCCGGAGGTCGCCGAGTTCGTTTACTCCACAGTGGACGATCTGCTGCGCCGGTACGACATCGACTACCTGAAGTGGGACTTCAACCGCCCGCGTACCGAGCCGGGACGGCCGGGCGGGGTCGGCCCGCTCGACCTGGACGGCGCGCACGTCGCCAACCTGCACCGGATCTACGAGCGGCTGCGCCGGGACCACCCCGGCGTGCTGATCGAGGCGTGCGCCGGCGGTGGCGCGCGGACCGACCTGGCGATGGCCGCCCGCGCCGACGTGTTCTGGCCCAGCGACAACACCGGCCCACTGGACCGGCTGGCCATCCAGTACGGCTTCCTGCACGCCAACGCCCCGCACCTGCTCAGCTCCTGGGTCACCGACGCGCCCGGCCTGTTCGACCCGCGTCCCCGCTCGCTGGCGTTCCGGTTCGTCCTGGCGATGGCCGGTGTGCTCGGCATCGGCGCGGACATCCGGGCCTGGACCCCGGCCGAGCGGGCCGAGGCCGCCGGCTGGATCGCCCGGTACAAGGAGATCCGGGACGTCGTCACGTACGGCGAGGTGCACCTGATCGGCGGCCCCGACCAGGCGCGCTGCGCGGTGCAGTACACGGCGCCGGACGAGAGCCGGGTGGTCGTGCTGGCCTGGCACACCGGCCGGCTCGACGGCACCGGCCTGCTCCCGTCCCGCCCGGTGCGGCTGCCGCTGCGCGGGCTCGACCCCGCAGCGCGCTACCGGCACGGCGACCGGCACTACTCCGGCAGCCACCTCGGTGCCGTCGGTCTACCGGTGCGGTGGAGCCCGACCCACGACGCCGACCTCATCGTGCTGACCCGCGACTGAGGTCGGAGCACCACCACCCCACCCCCGAGGGACAGGAGTACCACCATGCGCCTGATCCGACCGCTGACCGTCGCCCTGGCCGTGCTCGGCCTGGGCGTCGTCGGCCCGCTGCCGGCCAACGCCGGCCCACCGCAGGCACCCCCGCCGCCCGCCGGCCACGGACCGGGCGGGCCGGGTAGACCCGGTCACGCCCCGGCCGCGACCGGCACCGAAGACCAGGGCGCGCCGACGTTTCACAACAGCGGGCTCGCCCCCACGCCCTACCAGGGCTGGAACACCTACTTCGGCCTCGGTGGCGACCCCACCGAGGCCGAAGTACGGTCGGTCACCGACCACATGGTCAACAGTGGCCTCCGCGACGCCGGCTACACCTACGTCTGGATCGACGGCAACTGGGCCGCGCCCACCCCGCGTAACGAAGCCGGTCAGCTCGTCGCCGACCCGGCCCGGTTCCCCGGTGGGATGGCCGCGCTCGCCGCGTACATCCACAGCAAGGGCATGAAGGCCGGCATCTACACCGACGCCGGCCCGTACCTGCCGGGGCAGTGCGGGCTCGGCAGCAACGGCCACTACGCCGCCGACGTCGCCCAGTTCGCCGGCTGGGGCTTCGACGCCCTCAAGGCCGACTGGCTCTGCGGCCGGGCCGCCGGCCTGGACCCGGAGGCCACCTTCCGTGAACTGGCCGAGGCGGTACGCCAGTCGCCCCGGCCGATGCTGCTCAACATCTGCAACCCGGTCAGCTCCGACTGGGGTGGCGGGCCGTACACCCCGGAGCAGCTCTCCACCTGGAGCTACACGTACGCGCCCACCGTCGCCGACTCCTGGCGGACGTACACCGACGTGGGTCTGACCGACCCGACACCGCAGTGGGCGTTCCCGTGGGTCCTGCGCAACATGGACGTCAACGCGTACCACCCGGCGGCCACCGGGCCGGGGCACTACAACGACCCGGACTACCTGCTGCCGATGCGTCCGCTGCCCGGCGGCGGGTACGAGCTGAGCCTGGAGGAATCCAAGACGCAGCTCGGCATGTGGGCCATCATGGCCGCGCCGCTGGTGATCGGCTCCGACCCGCGTGGCCTGCCGAACGAGATGATCTCGGCGTTGACCAACCCGGAGATCATCGCGGTGGACCAGGACCCGCTGGTCCGGCAGGGGATCAAGGTCGCCGACACCGGCACCGACGCGCAGGTCTGGAGCAAGGTGCTGACCGGCGCCGGCCGGCGGGCGGTCGCGCTGCTCAACCGGCACGACACCGCGCAGCAGATCACGGTGACCTTCGCCGACGTCGCGCTCGGCGGCTCGGTCCGCGTTCGTGACCTGTGGACGCGTGCCGACGTCGACGCCGTACCCGGCACCGCTGGTGTCCAGCCGTTCACCGGCTCGTACACCGTCGAGGTCCCGGCGCACGGCGTGGCCATGCTGGGTCTGACCGGCACCGACCAGGTCGCCGGCGCCAACCTCGGCGGCACCGCCAGCGCCAGCCCCGCGCTGGTCCGGGTGGACGACACGCACGCCACCGCCTTCGTCCGCAACGCGCGCGGCGCGTTGGCGATGAACACCCGCTCCGGTACGACGTGGGGGACCGGTTGGACCTCGCTCGGCGGCCCGGTCGGCGGCCGGATCCTCGGCCAGCCGGCGGCGTACGGCTCGGCGGACGGCCGGATCGACGTCTTCGTGCGGGGTACCGACAACGCGGCCTGGCAGCGCAGTTACGTCGCCGGGAAGTGGGGGCCGTGGCGCAGCCTCGGTGGCACGCTGACCGACGGGCCGACCGTGGCGTGGACCAGCCCGACGCAGTGGACGCTTGTCGTCCGCGGTGCCGACGGCAAGCTCTGGTCGCGGACCCCGAGCACCGGCTGGACCGGCATCGGCGCTCCCGACGACCGGCCCATCTACGGCCGGCCGAGTGCGGTCGTCGACGACGCGGGTGTGCTGCACGTGGCCGTTCGCAGCCGGACCGACGAGGTGTGGTGGCGCAGCCGCACCGGCACCACCTGGTCGGCCTGGACCAACCTGGGCGGCACCACCAGCGGCAGCCCGACCCTGCTCGCCACGTCCGGCCGGGTCTACCTGTTCGCGTTGGCCGCCGACAACCGGCTCTGGCAGCGCAACCTGGCCGATGGCGCCTGGGGCGGCTGGTTCCGCCGTGGTGAGTTCGCCACCGACGCCTTCCGGGGCGCCCCGGGGGCGGCGGCCGGCGCCAACGGCAGCGCCTGGCTGGCGGTACGCGGCGTGGACGACCGGGTGCACCAGATCGTCCTCTGATCCAGAGGGTGGCGGGCCGTCGTCCGGCGGCCCGCCACCGCACCATCCAGGGTGGAGCTGGCTTCGCGCGTGGGTCGGCTCAGGCGGGGACGAGTTCCCGGCATCGGTGCAGTGCGGCCAGGGCGAGCGGCGCGTCGCGGCCCGCGATGCCGGCTTCCAGTTCGGCCACCGCTTCCGCGGCCCGCGCCGGCTCACCCGCCGCGTCGGCGGCTTCGGCCAGCACCAGCACCGCGTCGGCGGCCCACGCCAGGATGCCCTTGCCGCGCACCAGTGACAGCGCCTCCGTAGCGTGCCGCACCGCCTCGTCCGGTCGCTCGGCGAGGGTCAGCCGGGCCAGCGCCGAGAGCGCCTGCACCAGCGGCCAGATCGCGCCGACCCGCCGGGCGTCGGCCACCACCTCCCGCAGCGCCCGTTCGGCCGTCTCCACCTCGTCGGCGTCGACGGCGGTACGGGCCCGCACCGTCGCCAGTTCGACCCGCGCGTCGAGCAGGGTGACCGGCATCCGTTCCGAGGTGGCGACCAGCCGGGTGAGCCGCTCGGCGAGCCCGTCGAGCCGTCCGGCAGCCCGGTCCATCGACAACTCGGTGACCTCCACCAGGGTCGTCAGCCGCTCGTAGCCGGTCTCGTCGACCAACCCCCGGCCCGCCGCCAGAAGCGCCTCGGCCTGCTCCGGGTGCCCGGCGTGCAACGCGCCCTGCGCCCAGTTCAGGCAGGCCCGAGCATGCTCTCGGGGCCGGTCGGCCAACTCGGCGGACGCGCGCAACTCCGTGATGATCGTCCAGGCTCCCGGGTCACCCAGCTCCAGCAGCAGGGAGGCGCGGGCGATGCGGACCGCGAGGTGCGCCGCCGGGTCCCCGCTGGCCGTCGCGGCGCTCTCCGCCTCCGCGCAGCGGGCCAGGTGGTCGTCGACGTGCCGGCCGACTACGGTGTCCGGGGCCGCCAGCACCGCCAGGGCCGGGGCCTTGCGGCGTGGGGCGCGCAGGTACGGCACGGCACGCTCGATTTCGGCGTACCCGCGCAGTGCCTCGCCCTGCTGACGCAGCATCCGCCCGAGCACGAGTCCCAGCTCGCCCCGGGCGCCGGGTGGCAGCCGCCGGTCGGCGAGCAGTCGTTCCAGCACGGGGATCGCCTCCGCCTGGCTGAGCCCGTCGATGGCCGACCGGCCCAACTTGGCGGCGAGCCGGACGCGTACCGGTCGGGGAAGCTCGGCGACGTCCATCGTCTGGAGCAGGAAGCTGGCGGCGGTCGCGTCGTCGCCCCGCTCGGTGGCCAGGTCGGCGGCGGCCTCGGCGTTGCGGACGAAGTCGGCTCCGCTGCCGGCCCGGCGATAGTGGTGCGCGAGTTGCGCGACAGGCTTCGGCAGCTCCTGCTCCAGCACCCGCGCGACACGCAGGTGCAGCCACTCGCGGCTCTCCCGGGGCACCAGGTCGTACACCACCTGCCGGGCCAGGTCGTGGCGGAACCGCAGGCCGTCCCCGGCGTCGTGCAACAGGCCCGCCCGGTGGGCCGCGCCCAACGCCGCGCCGACCGCCACTCTGTCCAGGTTGAGCACCGAGGAGAGGATCCGCTGGTCCGGTGCCAACCCCAACACGGCGGCGGCACCGAGCACCTCTCGGGTGGCCTCGTCGAGCGGACGCAGCCGCCAGAGCAGCACGTCCCGCAGGACGAACGGGACGCTGTCGTCCGCCAACGGGTCGCCGCCCCGCTCGGCGAGCGTACGCAGCACCTCCTCGACCACGAACGGGATGCCGGCGGTGCGATCGAGCAGGGTGGCGGTCAGTTGCTGCGGCGGATCGTCGAGCCGCAGGGTCCGGGCGGCCAGCCGGCGTACGTCGTCGGCGTCCAGCGGGCTGAGCGTGACACGGGTGACGGTCCATGGTGGAGTTCGCGCCAGCGCGTCGTGGATCGGCGTACTGCCTCCCGGTGCCGGCGTGCGGGCGGTGAGCACCACCGCCAGCCCGTCCACCGGGTGGGTGCTGAGGTAGCCGAGGAACTCGCAGGTCGCCGGGTCGGCCCAGTGCAGGTCCTCAAGGAGCAGCGTCGCGGGGGCCAATGCGGCCAGCACTGCGGCGACGGCCCGGAGCAGGCGGTGCCGCTCGGCCGCCGGGTCGGTCAACGGGGGCGGCGCGTCGGGCAGCGCGTCGGCCAGTTCGGGCAGCAGCGGTGCGAGGGCGCCAGCCACCGGGCTGAGCGCGCCGAGTCGGTCGGCGCTGCCCCGGATCGCGTCCAGCAGCACGCCGAGCGGGAAGGGCTCCGGCACGTCGTCGCACTCGCCGACCAGGTGGCGCCCGGGGAGGTCGGCGAGCAACTCGGAGACGAGTCGGCTCTTACCGATCCCGGGCTCGCCCTCCAGCAGGATCAGGCATGGCGGGGCTTCGACGAGCCGGCGAAGCTGGGCCAGCTCTGCCGCTCGTCCGACGAACTCGACCGGTCCGCGCAGACGTTCGGGGCGGACGGGAGATGGGCCCCCGCCGCCCCGCGTCTTGTCCTCGCCGCCGTCGATCACCGTGGGGCCGAGCAGATCACCCCCGCGGTTCCCGCCGGCCATCCGGCGGACCGGTGGTGACCTGGGTCACACACTGGTCCGCCGGGTGGGGGAGCGGTCAGGACTGGATGGTGACCGGCACGGTCTTCAGCGAACCGTCACCGTTGCGGAACTCCACCAGCCCGATGTAACGCAGCCCCGGGGCGAGGCCGGACCAGCGCAGGGTCAGGTTCGCCGTAGCGCCCGGCTGCACGCTGCGCTGCTTCGGGTCGATGGTGAACCGGCCCGTGGCGGTGCCCGCCGCGCCCGGCAGGTAACTGGTGATGGTGTACGCGTTGGCGCCCGTCGGCATGTTCTCGGTGAACTCCTGCTCGACGACCACGATGTAGTCCCCGGCACCGTCCGGCAGCGACACCTTGGCGCCGTCCCGGCCGCTGGCGGTGGCCGTGACGAACTTCCCGGCCTTGTCGTAGACGTTGAGGCTGAACTCCGTGCACTCCATCACCCCCTCCTCGTCATCCCAGTCGATGTGCGAGCAGGTGGGCCGCTCCGAGGTCACCTGGATGAGCGGGCTGCGGGTGCCGGCCGGTACGTGCAGCGTGGTCCGGCTGATCGACGCGGGCAGCGGCACCGGCAGGTTGTTCGACGAACTCCAGTCCCAGCTCGGCCCGTCACCGTGCAGGGTGACAACGGTGCGGGTGCCCGAGGTCAGGCCGGAGAGTTGGGAGATCAGCTTGCCCTTGTAGCCGGCCTCGGCGGCGATCCGGACGCTGCCGGAGGTGCCCGCGCCGGTGATGGTGTCGGGGGCGACCAGCCCGGAGTTGTGCACGACCACGGGGCTGCGCACCTCGTGCTTGAACTGGTCGCGCCAGGTCAGCGAACCGTCGGCCCAGGCGTCGAACGGGGCGTCGGTGTTGGTGACCTCCACGGTGAAGCTGGCGGTCCGGCCGGGCTTGATCTGCATCTTGGCCGGGGTGACCTTGACCTTGTAGCCCGGCGGGGCCTGCACCGACGACGTGTAGGTGCTGGTCTTGTCGCTGACGTTGGTGACGGTACGGGTGACCTTCTGCTTGCCCACCATCCGACCCAGCGCGATCGACGGGTAGTTGAGCTGGGCCGTGTCGATCGCGCCGATCGTGTCGCAGCCGGGCAGGTCGGCGAGCCCGTATTCGCCGCCACGGTCGGCGGACACCCCGCACAGGTACTGGATCCAGTCCTCCTGGTTGGAGTCGTAGACCAGGCCCGGGTCGAAGGCGCTGCCGGGCTCGACCTGGCCGGCGCCGTAGTTGAGCGGGGTGGCGTCGTACGTGCCGATCTTGATTGGGTTGCCCTTGTCGGTCCGGTCCACCGCGCTGGTCATCAGCGCCGAGCGGACCGCCGACGGCGACCAATTGGGGTGCTTGGCCAGCAGCAGGGCGGCGATACCGGCGATGTGCGGCGCCGCCATCGAGGTGCCCGACTCCAGGGCGAACTTGTTCCCGCCGATGGACGGGGAGAACGCCGCAACGATGTCCTGACCGGGCGCGCTGATGTCCGGCTTGAGCAGCTCACCGGCGTTCAGGTTCGACGGGCCCGCCGAGGAGAACGCGGCGACCGAGGGCGCCTCGACAATCTCCAGCTTGCTCGGCGAGATGGTGGCCTTGGCGTTGCCCTTCGCGACGTACGCGGTGACGGTGGCGAGGTCGACCTCGTTGATGTGCACGGTCGGCACCGTCTGCACGTCGGCGTTGAGGGAGTTCAGCTCGTCGTTGTACAGCACCATGCCGACGCCGCCGGCCCGTGCCACCTCGATGCTCTTGTCGGTACGCGGGACCTCGCCGCGCAGGCAGAGCACGATCGCGCCCTTGACCTTGGCCGGGTCCAACGTGTCGTCGGCGCAGAAGCTGGCACCGTAGGCACCGTCCGGGTCGAGCGGGCTGTCCTTGGCGAAGACGAGTCGGGCCGGCCCGACACCTGTCGCGCCCATCCCCACACCGGCGATGGTGGTGCCGTTGCCGAGGGTGAGCTTCCGGGTGTTCTGCCGGTCGGTGGTGCTCGCGGCCACGGTGGTCAGCCACGGCGTCGAGTTGTCGACCGTGTTGGCGAACGGCCCCGAGTTACCGGCGGCGGCAGCGACGAAGACCCCGGCGGCGGCGGCGTTGAAGAACGTCGCGTCGATCGCCCCGAACCGCTCGGTGTCGTCACCGATCGAATAGTTGATCACGTCGACGCCGTCGGCGACCGCGTCGTCGATGGCGTGCACGATGTCGACGTCGGTACCCGTCGCCCCGCCCGCGCCGTTGTCGTACAACGCCTTGTAGATCGCCAGCCGCGCGGCCGGCGCCATGCCGGAGATCATGCCCAGGTCCTGAGTGCCCGACGTCGCCCGTACGCCGTGGTTGCCCGCCGCGGTGCTGGCCGTGTGGGTGCCGTGGCCGTTGCGGTCGCGGGGCGAGGAGTAGTCGTCCGGGAACGCGTCGGCGATCCCGCTGTCGTTGTACCAGCGGGCTCCGATCACTTTGTTGTTGCAGGTGACCGGCGCCTCGATGCCGACGTCGCAGGTGCCCTTCCACTTGGCGTCGATGACCGCCTGGTCGGGGCGGGGGCTGGGCAGCGGTGCGAAGCTCGCGCTCTCCGGCCAGTAGCCACTGTCGATGATCCCGACGATGACGCCCTCGCCCGCGCGGGAGTCACCTCCGAACTCGTTCTTCCACACCCCGCCCTTGCCGGTCAGGCCCAGGTAGTCGGGGGTGTGCGAGGTGGTCGCGTGCACCTTCTGGCTCTCGTACACCGCCCGCACGCCACGGGTGGCGCGGAGCCGGGCGGCCTGCGGCCCGGTCAGGTCGGCGGCGAAGCCGTTGAACGCGGTCTCCATGGTGACGCGGGTGCGATCGGCCGGAACGCCGACGCGGTCCAGCACCGACCTGCGCTGCTGGCGCAGGTGATCCCGGTACGCGTTGGCGTTGCCCGACGTGCGGTTCAGCTTGGCGCCGCCGCTCGGCTTGGTCGCCGCGATCCCGGGAACACCGCCGGTGTAGGTGGCCAGCGGCTCCTCATCAAGCTGGACGAGGTAGCGGGCGGTCGGTCCGCTGCTGGCCGGCGCGGCGGTGGCGCTGGCTGGCAGGCTGGTCAGGCCGGCCGCGGTCAGCGCCACGGCGGCCAGCATGCTGGCCCCGCGCCTGGCCCGTCCGGTCCGATGTGCGTTCGGTTGTGGCACGTCGTTGCCTCCACGTTCGGTGCCGGCCGCCACGACTGATGACGGTGGCCGAAACCTAGGAGCGGTACCGATCAACGAGAAGCACTCGTAACCTGGCTGTCATCTCGGAAACAAGCTCGTAACACAACGGGCACTTTGCGCGTCATTTAGCCCCGCAGTTCCGGGTACCCCGCACACTCGCGGCCGTGCACGTGCCGTGCCGTCGAGCGCGTCGTACGGGCGATCACTGTGGAGGAAGCCGACGGGCCGTTGAGGCGTGCTGGCTGCTCATGTTCGTCGGTGGTACTGGTTGCGGCGAGGGAGTTGGTCGGGGTCGAGCCATGCGGGTGGGATGAACTCCGGGTGCCCGTCGCCGCCCAGCCGCACCGCCCAGTCGCTGTGGTGGATGTGGCGGTGGTGGTGGGCGCAGAGCAGCACGGCGTTCGCGAGGCTGGTGGGGCCGTCGTCGGCCCAGTGTCGGATGTGGTGGGCATCGCACCAGCGGGGTGGCCGGTCGCAGCCGGGGAAAGCGCATCCGCGGTCACGGAGGACCAGGGCGCGTCGTAGTGGCCCGGTGATGAGCCGCCGTTGCCGCCCCACGTCGAGTGGTTGGGAGGCCGCACCGAGCACGGCGGGCAGGATGGCGGCATCGCAGGCGAGCCGGCGGACCGTCTCCGGGGTGAGTCGGAAGCCGGCGTCGAGGGTGCCCGCGCCGAGTTGTCCGACGAGCCCGTTGTAGGTGGTGGTGACGACGATCTGGGCCGAGTCACCGCCGTGCTCTGGTAGGTCGCCGGTGCGCAGGCTGAGTCGGCAGACGTCGGCGAGGGCGTCATGGCGTCGTTGCCCGGGGGACCGTCGGTCGTCCGGGCCGGACAGGGCGGTCAGCGGGTCGATGGCGGCGCGGAACAGGTCGGCCGTTTCGGCGTCGAGGGTGCCGGTCAGTCGGAGTCGGCCGTCGGACAGCGCGGAGAGGGTCACGTGGCGATCGCGGGCCGCCCGGCGTGCTTCGGCTTCCAGCGCGGTCTTTGCGGCGGCGTCGGCGATGTCGGGGGCGACGTGGTCGAGGATGCGGGTGCCGAGTTTGCGCAGCAGGGTGGGGTCGAACTGCCTGGCCCATTCGGTGAGCACACCCACGGCTTTGTCGGCGGCCTCCGTGCCCGCCGTGGCCTGCACGGTGTCGACGCTGTCGGCGATGACCCGCGCCTGGTCAAGGGTGATCTCTCCGTCGGCAAGTGCCTGTCTGATCCCGGGGTTGCCGCTGTCCAGGGCGGTGGCGAGGTCCACGAGTCGGCGGGCGGCGGGGATGGTGAGGTGGAGTCGTTCGCGCAGCCAGACCGTGGTGCCGGAGGCACCCTGTGTCACGGGGGTGCCGCGCCCGTCCAGCTCGCGGACCAGGGCCAGGGTGACGGCGGAGAGGCGTTGTTGGAGACGGTGCGCGGCGTCGAGCGCGGCGATCAGCTCGTGGTCCGTGAGGGGCCAGACGGTGGCATCGACGCAGGCAGCGACCGCGTCGTCCGCCTGCGCCAACTCCTCGACCATGCCCTGAGATTAGGACAGGCGTACGACAATTTATCGCCCATGATCGATTAGCTGGTGGCGGTCGTTGGCTGGTTGCGGGGACGCGGGGCCAGCTGCGCCGGGGCGGCGAGGGTGAGCCGCGTCGGATCGTGCCGGGCGGCCGGGCGGCCGGGCGACCGGGCACAGCCTGGATGGTGCCGGGGCGGCCGGGCCCAGCCGTGTGGATCGCGCCTGGGCGGCGCGGGGCGTCAGTTGCGGCGGATGACGCCTGGGCGGCGTGGGTTGTCGGCCGCGTTGGATCGCCGCCCGGGTGGCGAGGGCCTAGCCGCGTCGGATCGCGCCCCGGCGGCGTGGGTCGTCAATCGCGTCGGATCGCGCCTGGCCCGGCGGTGATGTCGATGTCGCCGCTGTCGACGTCGTGACCACCCGCGCAGCGGAGTACCGCCCGCACGGGTTGGCCGCAGTCGTGGTGGGTCGCGACGATGGGCGGGCCGGCCTCGTCGGCGGCCCAGGTGTCGCCCCAGTTGCGGAGCGCGGTGATGACGGGCAGCAGTTCGCGGCCCTTGGGGGTGAGTTGGTATTCGTGGCGGGTGCGCTGGCCTGGCTCCCGGTAGGGGATCCGTTCGAGCAGGCCGGCGGCGACCATTTCCTTGAGTCGGGCGGCGATGGCGGGCTCGCCGATCCCGACGCGGCGGACGAAGTCGTCGAATCGGCGCGTGCCGAGCAGCGCGTCGCGCATGATCAGGACCGTCGACCTGGCGCCCACGATGTCTATCGCCCGGGCCACCGAGCAGTTCGCGTTCGACCAGGAGTCGCGGTCATCCCGTAGGTCCCCCATGTGTTCCAGCTTACCTGACTTGCAGCGGGGCAAGTCAGGTGCTTCACTCGGTGATTGCTGACTTCAGCAAACGCAAGTCAGTCCGACTCGTCCCGAGGGATGCCCATGACGACCAGCGCTACCGCGCCGCCCGCACCCGGATCGGCAACCACCGCCCGTTCAGCGCTCCGCGGTTCCCCCGCGGTCACGCTGATCGCCATGTGCCTGGGCGCGATGATCACGTTCCTCCAGATCACCGCGACCGTCTCTGCCCTGACCACCATCCAGCGCGACCTCCGGGTCGACGCCACCACCCTGATCTGGATTCCCAGCGCGTACACCCTGGTCGTGGCGAGCGTGGTGCTGTCCGCCGCCACCCTGGGCAACCGGTACGGGCGTCGGCGCATCTTCAGCGCGGGCATCCTCGCCATGATCGCCGGCAGTGCCGTGGTGGCGGCTTCCCCCACCGTGACCTGGGTGATCATCGGTCAGTTGGTCGCGGGGCTCGGCGGTGCGCTGATCCTCCCGAACAGCCTGGCGATCCTCGGCGCGGCCTTCACCGACCCGCACCGCCGCACCGAGGTCATCACCGCCTGGTCGGCGGCCTCCGGCGTCGGTCTCGCGGTCGGCCCGCTGATCGCCGGGGCGCTGCTGCGGCACCACTCGTGGCACAGCGTCTACATCTCCGCGATCGTGCTGGGCGTGGTCACCCTGGTCGTCGCCGCGATCGGAGTGGTCGAGTCCCGGCCGAGCGCGGCCCGCATCGACGTACCCGGCCTGCTGCTCGGCACCGTCGCCATCGCCGCCGCCGTCTACGCCATGATCCGGGGTGGCCGGGACGGTTACACCAGCCCAGTGGTGGCGTCGGCCTGGGTCGCCTCGGCAGCCGCGCTTGTCGCGTTCGTGCTTGTCGAACTGCGCGCCAGCGCGCCGATGCTCGACGTACGCCTGTTCCGGTCCGCATCGTTCAGCGCGGTCATGGTCGTCGCCGCGGTGTCGCTGTTCGGCTTCACCGGCGTGGCGATCCTGCTCGTCCTGTTCCACGAACGCGCCCAGGCGCTCAGCCCGTTGGACACCGGCTGGCGGATGCTCGTCCTCTTCGGCGTGTACGCGGTCACGGCCTTCGGCGCGGGGCGACTGATTCGGCGTACCGGGTTCAAGGCGCCCCTCACCGCCGGTCTGGTCCTCGGCGCCCTGGCCAGCTTCGGGCTGGCCGCCCAGGGCCCGACCACCCCGTTCGCCCACCGTTGGCCGCTGCTCGCCCTGTTCGGCGCGGCCAGCGCCCTGGTAGTCGCCCCGGCGGCCGCGGCGGCGTTGGCGAGCGTCGCACCCGCCCAGGCGGGCATGGCCTCCGGCGCGGTCAACGCCGCCCGTCAGGTCGGCTCGGTGCTCGGCTCGTCCCTGCTGGGCACGCTCCTCACCACCACGATGCTGGCCGACCTGCCCGACCGGCTCGCCGCCCACCAGGTCGACGCGCCCACCCGGGCCGCCGTACAGGCGGCGGCGGCCACCGGCGCCACCGGCGACCAACCGCTGCCTGATCCGGTACGGGCGGCGCTCGCCGAGGCCCTGACCTCCGGAGTTCAGGCCGGGTTGTGGGTCACCGGCATCGTCTTCCTCGCTACCGCCGTTCTCGCGCTCACCCTGATCCGCAACCGACCGCACCAGCCTTGACGGTGGCGGCAGTCGGGTTGGGGTGAACAACCCGGCTGCGCAGAAGGCTTGCGACGAGCCGCGCCGTCGGTGCGCAAGCAGCCGTACAGGTTGGGGGCGTACGGTAGGTATGTCGCCCGACCACGGCCCAATCGGGCTTGCGGTGATGACACGGCATCCCACCCGCGCTTTCGCACCGCCGTCCACGCGCAGGAATATTCCGGACGGCTCAACCAGGGAGCACCAGATGAGGATCGCCAAGCACAGGATCGTCAACGCACTTCGTGACCGCGGCCAGCAGGCCAGGGCCGACTGGGTCGAGCGCGAGCTGCCCGAGCGGGTGGACCCGGCCAAGCACTCCGGCCTGCTCGCCACCCTGCATCTCGACCCGGCTGACCTCGCCGACGCTCCATCCCCGTGAGGGTTGCGCTGCTCGGACCGGTCGCCTGGCGTACGCCCCCGCACCACTACGGCCCCTGGGAACAGGTGACCGGCCTGCTCGCCGAAGGGCTGGTCGCCCGTGGCGTGGACGTGACCCTCTTCGCGACGCTGGACTCGGTCACCTCCGCCCGACTCGACGGTGTGTGTTCCCGGGGGTACGCCGACGACCCGGACATGGACGGCCGGGTATGGGAGGCGATGCACGTCTCCCACGCGTTTGCCCGCTCTGCAGAGTTCGACCTGGTGCACAGCCACCTCGACTGGCTGCCGCTGGCCTTCGCGGAGCACTGCCGAGCACCACTGCTCACGACCGTGCACGGATTCTCGGGAGCGGGGATCCTGCCGGCCTACGCCCGAGCCCGATCGTCGTATGTGTCGATCTCCGACGCCGACCGGTCGCCGGAACTCGACTACGTCGCCACGGTGCAGCACGGCGTCGACCTCACCGGTCTGCCGTTCACCCGTGATGCCGGCCCTGGGCTGGCCGCGTTCGGCCGGATCCACCCCGACAAGGGCACCCACACCGCGATCGAGATCGCCCGCCTCGCCGGTCGACCCCTGACCATCTGCGGCATCGTGCAGGACGAACGGTACTTCGCCGAGCAGGTGGCCCCGCACATCGACGGCGACCAGGTCGTCTACCTCGGATCGGTCGGTCCCCGACGACGCGCCGAGGTGCTGGGCGCCAGCGCTGCCCTGCTGCATCCGATCGCCTTCGACGAACCGTTCGGCCTGTCGGTGGTGGAGTCGATGGTCTGCGGCACACCGGTCGTCGCGTACGCGCGAGGGTCCATGCCGGAGGTCGTCGACGAAGGCGTGACGGGGTGCCTCGTCCACACCGTCGAGCAGGCCGTCGACGCGGTGACCCGGGTCGTCGGCCTTGACCGGGTCGCCTGCCGGGCGCGGGCTCGACAGCGCTTCAGCGCGGAGCGGATGGTCACCGACTACCTCGCCGTCTACGACCGTGTCAGATCCCAGCCGTAGCTGACCGTCCCCGAACACGTTCCGCCGGTCACACACGCTGACCGGCGTGCGCCGTCACCGCGTGAGGTGCGCCCCCGTACGGAGGTGGCCGCCGACAACCCGGAAGGCCAGACGTTCATGCCCAGCTACGGATTCCTCAGCACCCACCCGCCAACCCGGTGTGGACTGGCCACTTTCAACTCCGCCCTCGCCGCGCAGCTCACCGCTGACGGCACGCGCGGTGGCATCGTGCGGGTCACCGACCACGGCGACGACCAGCGGCCCGGACCGGGGGTGGTGCACACCTGGTCGGCGCGGACGCCGGCCGGTTTGCGCGACGCCGCCGCCGCCCTGAACTCCTTCGACGTGGCCATCGTCCAACACGAGTACGGCATCTACCCCGGCACCGACGGCGAGGACGTCCTGCCGTTGCTGCGCCGGCTCACCGTGCCGAGCATCGTGGTCCTGCACACCGTGCTGCGCCAGCCCTCCGCCCGGCAGAAGTCCCTGCTGGAGCGGATCGTCGCCACGGCCGGTGCGGTCGTCACGATGACCGACACCGCCCGCGACCGCCTGCTCGTCGGCTACGCCGTGACGGCGAGCAAGGTGACGGTCATCCCGCACGGCGCCGCGGAACTCGCCGGCGTGCCCGTCGAACGGCGTACCCGACCGCACCTGCTGACCTGGGGGCTGATCGGCCCCGGCAAGGGGATCGAGTGGTCGCTGCGTGCCCTCGCCCGGTTGCAGGACCTGGAACCGACGCCCACCTACACCGTCGCGGGTCGGACCCACCCGAAGGTGATCGAGCACCACGGCGAGACGTACCGGGCGGGGTTGCACCAGCTCGGCGCCCAACTCGGCATCGCGCACGGCGTGGATTACCAGGACATCTATCACGACCAGGAGACCCTTGGCCGCCTGATCCGCTCCGCCGACGTGGTCGTGCTGCCGTACGACTCCCGCGAACAGGTCACCTCCGGCGTGCTCATCGAGGCGGTGGCCGCCGGGGTGCCTGTCGTGGCAACGGCGTTCCCGCACGCCGTCGAGCTGCTCACCGGCGGACCCGGTCTGGTCGTACCCCACCAGAATCCGGCGGCGCTGGCCGTGGCGATCCGGCGGATCCTGACCGAGCCGGGCCTCGCCGCCCGGCTGGCCGGCCGGGTCCGGCCGTTGGCCGCGGATCTGCGCTGGCCCGCGGTGGCGGCCCGCTACGGCGCCCTCGCCGAGCGACTCACCGAGGTCCGCAGGCCCGCCGTCAGCGGGGCGTCGGCGTGACCGCGACCACCGGCCGCCCCCGGACAGCGACCAGTCGGCGGTGGGCGACCGCGCCCGCGCCGAGCTTCGCGCACCTGACCCGGCTGAGCGACGACACCGGTCTGTTCGAGCACGCGCGGCACGCCATCGTCCGCCGGGAGCACGGCTACTGCACCGACGACGTGGCCCGTGGCCTGATCGTTGTCTGCCGTGAGCCAGAGCCGACCGAGGAGCTGCTACGGCTCGCGGAGCGCTACCTCGCCTTCCTGACCCACGCGCAGGACGCCAGCGGCGCCTTCCACAACCGGCTCGGGTACGACCGGCGCTGGACCGACGAGCCCGGGCTCGGCGACTGGTGGGGCCGGGCGCTGTGGGGGTTGGGCACGGCCGTTGCCCGCAGTCCCGCCGCCTGGATACGGGAGGAGGCGCTGGTCGCCTTCAGCCGGGGTGCGACCCGCCGTGCCGCTGCCCCGCACGCGATGGCCTTCGCCGGGCTCGGAGCGGCCGAGGTGCTGCGTCGCCATCCGGGCCACGTCGCCGCGGCCGCATTGTTGACCGAGGCCGCAGCCACCGTCGGCGCACCGGATTCCGATGCGCGGTGGCCCTGGCCGCAGCAGCGGTTGACCTATGCCAACGCGGCCCTCGCCGAGGTGGTCATCGTCGCCAGCCAGTTGCGCCACGGTGGCCCGCCCCTCGACGAGGGCCTGCGGATGCTGACCTGGCTGCGAGACGTCCAACTCCGCGACGGACGGCTGTCCGTCGTGCCCGCCGCAGGGTGGCAGCGCGGAATCGTACGGCTCCACCATGACCAGCAGCCGATCGAGGTCGCCGCCTTCGCCGACGCCTGTGCCACGGCCGCCATGGTCACCGGCGATCCGGTCTGGGACGACGGTGTACGGCAGGCGATCGGGTGGTTCCTCGGTGACAACGACATCGGCACGCCGATGTGGGATCCGGAAACCGGCGGCGGCTACGACGGACTGACCGCGCACGGACCCAACCTCAACCAGGGCGCCGAATCCACCCTCGCGCTCATCTCCACCCTGCAGCACGCCCGGCGATGGTCGTGACCGGAATACTGGCCGTTCGGCAGGACGTCACCCTCACCCCTGATCCACGCCGGGTCATCGTCAAGCTCTTCGTCCCGGGCGAGGACGCCGCAGTGGTGCGTACCCGCGCGAGGGCTCTCATCGACCGTGTCGCGCACCTCGACGACGACGAGATCGACCGGCTGCTGCGGGACACCTTCGACCGCTTCGGTGCCCGGCACCGCGACCTGGCCGGAACATTCCAGCATCACTACGACCTCGTGCGGCACCGCGCCGCCCGGGCCGAGGATCTCTCTCCCGCCAGCCGGCTCCTCGTCGGCGCCTACTTCAGCCACGAGTACGCGGTCGAGGCCGCCGCCCTGTGCAACCCGTCCATGGTGGCCCACCCCGACCAGACCCAGCTGGGCGTCGGGCAGTTGCGTGTCGCGGTCAGCCTGCGCCAGATCGGTGAGGGTCACCTGTCGTCGATCGGGTTCGCCACCGCCGTCCTCGGACCCGGGCGCGGGCTCACCGTCACCGACCGGTCCGGCCTTCTGGCGGTCGGACAGCGGACGGGCGTACGGCACCGGCGGGATCTACTGGTGGCCGGCCTGGCCGAGGAGGACTGCGACAACGAGGTCACCGCCACGGTGTTGGACGCACTGCCCGACCGGTACGACGAGGCGACCTTCGAGCGAGTGCTCGGCGATCTGCCGCCGGATCTGCTCTCCCGCAGCACCGGGTTGAGCACCCTGGAACACCTGCGGCGTACCAACGCGGGCAGCTACGCCACGGCCTTCTCCGCCGAGACGGCTCTGCACGAACGCGTGCTCTGGCCGGCCACTCCGGCGGAGAGCAACGGCATGGAGGACGCTCGGTTCGTCAGGTTCACCGACGAGTCAGGATCGGTGTATCGGGCCACCTACACCGCCTACGACGGCCGGAACGTCGGCACCCGTGCACTGGTCAGCCCCGACCTACGTCGTTTCGAGATGACCCCGATGCGTGGGCCGGGGGCTCGTAACAAGGGGATCGCGCTGTTTCCCCGTACCGTCGGCGGCCGACACCTGGCTCTCTGCCGCGCCGACGGCGAGACCATCGGCCTGACCGTTCTGGACGCCGAGAGCCGCTGGCAGCGCCCGGTCCCGCTGCACGCCCCCCGGGACAGCTGGGAGTTGATTCAGGTCGGCAACTGCGGGTCTCCCATCGAAACCGAGGCGGGCTGGCTCGTGCTCACCCACGGTGTCGGCCCGATGCGTCGGTACGCGATCGGCGCGCTTCTGCTCGACCTGCACCGACCGGAGCAGGTGGTCGCGCACCTTCCCGGCGTGCTCCTGTCACCCGAACAGTCCGACCGGGACGGCTACGTGCCGAACGTCGTCTACTCCTGTGGCGGGCTCGTCCATGACGGCGAGCTGTGGCTGCCGTACGGGGCCAGCGACGCCCGGGTCGGCTTCGCGACCGTGCCGGTGGCGGCTCTGCTCGCCGCGATGGTGGCCTGACCCGCCCACGCGCGGCCGGAAGGACGGTGCCGTGGATCAGGTGAGGTCGCCTTCGCCGAGTTGGTGGCGCAGCTTGCCCAGCGCTCGGGTGATGAGCCGTGAGACGTGCATCTGGGAGACACCGATCTGCTCGGCGATCTGGACCTGGGTCAGGTTGCCGTGGAAGCGCAGGCTCAGGATTCTGCGTTCGCGTTCCGGCAGCGTGGCGAGGGCCGGGCCGAGGGCGACGCGGAGTTCGACGAGGTCGAACTCGTGGTCGGTCGTACCGAGGGTGTCGCTGAGTTCCATCGTGCCGTCGGCGCCGATGGGTGTCGACAGCGAGGTGGTCCGGTACGCTCGCGCACCCTCCAGCCCTTCCAGAACTGTCTCCTCCGAGACGTCGAGGTAGGACGCGACGTCGGCGACCGTCGGTGAGCGACCCAGGGTGTGCGTCAGAGCGCTGTTCGCGGCGCTGATCGAGAGCCGGAGCTCCTGGAGGCGGCGGGGCACCCGCACCGCCCAGGTGCGGTCCCGGAAGTATCGCTTGATCTCGCCGACGATGGTCGGGATGGCGTACCCGCTGAAGTCGATGCCCCGGGTGGCGTCGAAGTGGTCGACAGCCTTGATGAGGCCGACCACGGCGGTCTGGGTCAGATCCTCTTCCGGAGCGCCGCGTCCCACGTAGCGGCGTGCCAGATGGCGGGTGAGCGGCAACCAGGCCTCGATGGTGCGGTCCCGCAGCGCCGGCCGGCGGGGATCGTCCGCCAGCGTCGCGGCCAACTCGGCCATCAGCTCGTCCGCCCGGGCGGTGCTCCGCCGGCCGATGCTGGTGCTGGTCGTGGGCTCGAAGGTAGTGACCACGAGTGGGTCCTTCCCGTGCGTGCCCGTCGATCAGGTCGACCGGAGGATCTCCGAGCCGGCTAATGCCGGAGCGCACGTGCGGGCGGGGCGCGCTGTCGCATGGGCCACAACCACGGGCCTCTCCGCCGCCGTCATGTCGTTCAGGTGATGGCGGGAACGCTACCCGAAAGTCGGAGCAATTACTAGCCGAAAGTATGAGGTGGGGTGGTGGTGGGTGAGACGAGTGGGATTTTGCACTCCCAGTGCACTTGTCTCCGATTCCGGGGCTGTCTAGCGTCACACCATGGCTGATTCGTGGACATTCGCCGTGGCCCGTGACGACCTTGGCCGGACCACGCTCGTCGACAGCGCGGCACCCGCACTCGCCGACGGTGAGGCGCTGCTGCGCGTGGACCGCGTCGGCCTCACCGCCAACAACGTCACCTACGCGGTGCTCGGCGACGCGATGCGCTACTGGCAGTTCTTTCCGCCCGAACCCCGAGGGCTCGACCGCCAGTGGGGGCTGCCGCCGCTGTGGGGCTTCGCGGATGTCGTCGCGTCCACCGTGGATGGTGTCGAGGCCGGTCAGCGCGTCTACGGCTACCTGCCTCCGGCGGGTCACCTGGTGGTGCGCCCGGACCGGGTGGACGCGGCCGGGTTCCGCGACACGAGCGCGCACCGGGCCGGGCTGCCCTCGCCGTACAACGCGTACCGGTCGACCACCGGTGACCCCGCGTACCGGCCCGAGCAGGAGGACCTGCTGATCCTGTTCCGGCCGCTGTTCTTCACCTCCTTCATGCTGGCCGACCAGGTCGTCGACAACGACTTCTACGGCGCGCGGTCGCTCGTGCTGTCGTCGGCGTCGAGCAAGACGGCGTACGCCGCCGCCTTCGAACTGCACGGCCGGGGCCCACGCCTGGTCGGGCTCACCTCACCCGGCAACCTCGCGTTCACGCGGTCGCTCGGCTGCTATGACGAGGTCGTCTCCTACGACGACATCGCCACCCTCGACACCGTCGAGACCGCCTACCTCGACCTGTCCGGCGCGCCGGCCACCCGGGCCGCCCTACGCGGCCACCTCGGCGACCGGCTCGTGCGGGACATCGCGGTCGGGCTCACCAACCAGACGCCCAACGCCGACGCCGCCGAGGAGGTCTTCTTCGCGCCGGTGCAGATGCGCAAACGCAGCCAGGACTGGGGTCGGGACGGGCTCGACGAACGGTTCGCCGTCGCCTGGCAGCGCTTCGCCCCGGTGGTGCGCGGGTGGCTCGACGTGCGGGTCGGCGACGGCCCCGAGGCGTTGCGGCACGCGTGGCTCGACGTCCTCGCGGGTCGTACGCCGCCACGGACGGGCCACGTCATCCAGCTCTGAGCCCGAGTCACGGGAGGATCGCGTCGACGTACCCGCCGTCGACCCGGACCGCCGCGCCGGTCGTCGCGGAGGCGAGCGGGGACGCGAGGTAGGTGACCATGTTGGCGATCTCCTCGGGTTCGATGAGTCGCTGAAGGAGCGACTGCGGCCGGTGCAGGCGCATGAACTCCCGCTGCGCCTGCTCCCAGGGCAGGCTGTCGCCCATCAGATCGGCGACGAAATCCTCGACACCCCCGGTGTGGGTCGGGCCGGCGAGCACCGAGTTGACCGTCACACCGGTGCCGGCGGCAGCTTTCGCGAACCCGCGCGAGACGCCGAGCAGCGCCGTCTTGGAGACGCCGTAGTGGATCATTTCGGCGGGGATGGCGACCGCCGAGTCGCTGGCGACATACTGCACCCGGCCCCAGCCGCGGTCCATCATTCCGGGCAGGTAGGAGCGGGTCAGCCGGACGCCGGCCAGGACGTTCACCTCGAAGTAGCGACGCCACTCGTCGTCCGGGATCTCCAACGCCGGGCTGGGGCCGAAGATGCCGAGACTGTTGACCAGGATGTCGACGCTGGGCAGAAGGTCGAGCGTGCGGGCCGCGCCCTCGTCGGTCGACACGTCGGCATCGACCTCGACAACGTCGGCACCGGGGACCGCGCTGCGCAACGCCGCCGCCGCGCGCTCGACCCCGGCGGCGCTACGGCCGTTCACGGCCACCCGGGCGCCGGCGCGGGCCAGCCCGACGGTGATGGCGGCGCCGATCCCCTGGGTCGAGCCGGTCACCAGCGCGGTCCTGCCAGAAAGATCGATCTGCACCGTCATCGTTACCCCGTTCGTCCGTGTCACAGGGGCCCTCCCGGTTCGGAGGGCCGTTCTCGACCGTAGCGGTGCTGGTCGTACCCGGCAGCCTGAGCCGCGCAAACTCCGGCGCCGCCCCGGTCGCCCGCCCAGCGACCGCTCGAATGGGTTCGGGCGGCGGGAGACCGGTAGGCTGTGGGGGCGGGATATCGATGGCCCATCGCCGGCCCCGCCCCGCTGTCTCCCCACGGTTCCCCAGCTGCCGATGACTGAGTCGAGCGCTGCCGTGCACATTCCCTTGGAGCACCTCGTGTCCGATATGACGTCCGCCCTGAATCCCTTCAGCGTCGAGGGGGACGGGGTCACCAACGACGAGCACAGTCCGGCCGCCGACGTCAGCGCCGACTCGATGACCCGTTTGCGGACCCCGTTCGCGGCGGAAACCCCAGACCGCGAGCCGGCCGACGAGCCAGCCCACCGCTAGACCGCCAGTCGGCACGGCCAAGCCCGGATGGGCCTGGTGGTGCGGGGATGATCCGTACGGATTCAGGGGCCAAAAACTTGTGGCGCCCGTCGATACGATGACGCCGCCGGCGTCGATCGATGCGCCGTCAAGTGGAGGTACAAGTCCAATATGAAGCGCATCGGATCAGCGATTCTGGCAACCGCTGTCGGCGTTGCCACAGTCGTCCTGGCCACCGGCCAGCCGGCCCTCGCCGCCGACTCGGTCAATCTTCCTCTGTCGAGCTGGGCCTACCTCGACTCGCAGAGCCCCAGGACCAAGTTCGTCAACCCGGCGGTCGCGCCGCCCGTCGGCACACTGGTCGACGACGCGGGCAGGGCGCACACCTACCGCTCCTACTTCACCTACGACCTGACCCAACTCAAGGGCGCGGTCGTGCACAACTCATACCTGTACACGTACGAGGACACGGTCACCGACTGCTCCACGGCAGCGACGATCGAGGTGTGGCGGACGGCCCCGGTCAAGAGCGGGACGACCTGGAACAACCCGCCCGCCGAGTTGGAGAAGCTGATCTCCGTCAACCGGGGGCAGGGCTCCTTCTACTGCCCCGGCTACCTGGGCTTCGACATGGTGCAGACGCTCAATGCCGCGCTCGGCCGGCACGAGAAGTCGATCACGGTCGAATATCGGATCACCGCCTCCCAGGAGACGGACCCGCGCGCCGGCCGCACGTTTCAGCAGCCGACGCTGAGCTCCACCTCGAACCATCCGCCGACCGTGTCCGACCCGCGGCTTGAGGGGCCAAACCGGCCGTGTGGCACGGTCACCAGACCGTCGCCGGCCGCGGCGACGACCTACTTCAAGGCCACCGCCAACGATCCGGACGAGGGCGACTACGCGACGATCCTGTACGCGATCTGGCCGGTGGAGCACCCGGACCAGCGCCGCGAGTTCAACAGCTACAACCTCGGCACCGACCTGAGCCAGTACGCCGACGGTCAGCTGCTCGCCTGGCAGGCCCGCGCCAGTGACTACTACGACGCGGGTCCGTGGAGCAAGGTCTGCTACGTGATCATGGACAAGACGGCACCGGCGAACCCGCCGGCCGTCACGTCGAAGCTCTACCCGGAGGGCGACACCCCGGGCGGTGGCTCCGGCCTGACCGGGAAGTTCCGGATCGACGCAGGTGGTGACCAGGACGTGGTCGCCTTCGCGTGGCGTGACTCGACCGGTTACTCCGGCAGCGTGAAGGCCCGCAAGCCGGGCCGTACGGCGGTTCTCGAATACACCCCGAAGCGGGACTGGATCGAAACCCTCTACGTCAATTCGATCGACGCGGCCGGCAACCGGGGGCCGGAGAGGGAGTACCGGTTCCGGATCGCCGACACCGCGCCGAGCGCGCAGATCGAGCTGGGCGGGGTCGGGCTGCCGAGCACGATCAGCCTGACCGCGCGCAAGCCCGAGACGACAGCCTTCGGCTACCAGCTCAAGGGCGGCCCGCAGACCCGGGTGCCGGCCGTCGACGGCAAAGCCACCGGTCAGCTCACCTTCGCCGAGGTCGGCGAGGTCGAGGTCGTCGTCAGCAGCTACGCGAAGAACAAGCTGATCGGGCAGGACACCCTGCGGATCTATGTCACCGACGCCCCCGGAGTCGAGTCGGCCGAGTTCAACTTCGACAGCGAGCCGATCGCCGGCAAGACCGGCTCGTTCACGTTCACGCCGCGCAACGCCGACGTCGTCTCGTACGAGTACGTCCTGGACGACACCACGCAGACCGTACCGGCGGCAGCGGACGACACCGCAGTGGTTCCGTGGACGGCGACCGCGGGGTGGCACTTCATGGCCGTGCGGTCGGTGAAGGCGGACGGCTCGAAGTCGATGGAGACCTACCACCAGTTCAACGTCCTCGATCCGGTGCCGTCCGCGTACGCGCCGACGCTGGAATACCTGACGCGGATCGACGGCGTCGGCCTGCCGGTCGAGTTCTATCTGTTCAGCCAGCTGCCGAACGTGACAGGCTTCGCCTACCGGTTCGACGGCGGCCCGGAAACCGTCGTGCCCTCCGACGGCGGCAGCGTGTCGATCAGTGTCACGCCGGTGCACACCGGTGACAACACGCTGATCGTCGAGGCGCTGCTGGCCGATGGCACCCGGTCGCCCGAGAAGAGTTTCACCTGGCAGCCGTTCGAGGCGCCGGTCGTCACCACCGACCCGCCGAACGGCGGTGCGGCCGCCCAGCCGATGACACTGACGTTCCGCTCGGTGCTGCCCGACACCAGAGAGTTCCGCTACTCCCTGGACTTCGGCGAATACCAGACCATCGCGGCGGGGCCGGACGGCACGGCGACCGTACCGTTCACACCCCAGTGGGACGGCTGGTTCTCGGCCCGCGTCACCGGCGTCGCCCAGGACGGGACGACGTCGCCAGAGCGTGAGATGACCGTCCCGGTCCGCGACACCCGGGTCTCGGTGTGGAGCCAGTACAGCGAGTGGAGCCCGAGGGGCGGCATCGGCGTGCCCGGTGACTTCGCCTTCAGCACGTCGTGGACGCCCGAGGTGGTGGAGTACCGCTACCGCCTCAACGACGGCCCCGAGCTGACCGCACCCATCGGGGACAGCTGGAACACCCTGGTCACGGTCGTTCCCGACCGCAACGGGCCCAACACGCTCACCGTGCGGGGCCGCACCGCGGACGGCCGGTTCTCGCCGGTCACCGAGTACCCGTTCCAGGTCGGCACCGCGCCGCACGTCTTCTCCGAGGCGTACCCGCGGGACACTCCCGGCGGCGGTGTCGGCGTCGAGGGCCGCTTCGAGTTCAGCGGGGGCACGCCCGGCATCACGTCGTTCGAGTACACGATCGGTGGCACCGCCGGCACAGTGGACGCCGACGCGCAGGGTCGCGCGTCGATCACGTGGACGCCGACCGAGGCCACCGGCCTCTACCTGGTCGTCAAGGGGCACAAGGCCGACGGCAGCACGACGGACGAGGTCTGGTATTTCATCCTGGTGACGTCGAGCTGATCAGTCCTCGGGCCACGACTGGTGCAGTGACGCCCCGCGGGCCGGTGACGGCCTGCGGGGCGTCGCCTTCTCCGCGGGTACGCCGCCGAGGTGTTTGGTGATGCGGAGCAGCACGTGGTCCGGTGGCCCGGCGACGAAGGCAGCCGAGTCGGCGAGTGCCGCGATCAGGGGCAGCCCACGGCCGCCGACGGTGAGCGGGGCGGGAAGTTCGGCGTCGAGCCCGGCTCCGCCGGGGGTGCTGCCTCGGTTGCCGACCTCGAGCAGGCACACGTCGTCGTCGATGACGATGGTGATGTCGACCGCGCTGTCGGGATCGGCGTGCATCACCGCGTTGGCGCAGGCCTCGCTGATCAGCACGGCGAGCTGACCACGGGAGTCCTCGGCGGCGTCGGTGAGGCCCAGCAGGGTGTTGAGCACATGGCGGGCGCGGGTCACCGAGGACGGCTGGCGCGGTAGCGACAGGGTCATGCTCACCCGCATCGCGCAGCTCCTCCCCGGCCCCGACGTCGGCGGCCGGACTACTGTTTCATACCCGAGTCGGGCGCTGTGGTCGTGATCAGCACTACCCGCAGCGGCTGAGGTGAAACGACCCCGTGCCGGCTCGACGTGCGTCGGCCGAGGGTGGTTCGCCGTTCGGCCGAATAGGGTAAACGGCATCACCGGCGTGGGGAGGTCGTTGTGGATCTGCTGTTGTCGGCCCGACCGGGCCGGGGTTGCACGGTGCTCGAAGTGCACGGCGAACTGGACATGGCGACGTCCCCCCAGTTGAGCGACGGTCTGCAACAGTTGATCGACGCCGGTGATCGCCGGGTGGTGGTGGATCTGGCCGGCGTGGGATTCATGGACTCCAGCGCGTTGGGCGCGCTGGTGGTGATGTTCAAGGCGTTGCGGGACATCGGCGGTCAGTTGTCCCTCGCCTCGGTGCAGCCCGCCGTGCACAGCGTCCTGACGGTCACGTCCTTGGACCAGGCCATCGATGTCTATGACAGTGTGCAGGCTGCCGAAGCCGAGGTGGCACCCACCGACGCGACAGGCCGGTAGTCATTCGGGCAGCGCGGTGCTGGCGCGCTCCTGGTCGGCGCCGGCGCTGGTACGCCGTTGCTCGCTGTGCCCTCCGTGCCAGTCGAGGATGAGCAGGGTGGCGTCATCGGCCAGGGTCGGCCCGCTGACCTCAAGTACGGCGTCGGCCAAGGCGCGGGCAGCCTCGCGTGGGTGCAGACCGACGATCGACCGCAGGATGGCCGGTAGGTCCAGGCTGGCGGCGTTGCGCTCCCGCACGCCATCGGTGATCACCACCAGACGGTCCCCGGGCCGCAGCGCGACCTCGCCCGCGTGGTAGTCGGACGCCGCGAACATTCCCAGCGGGAAGTTGCCCGGTAGCGAAATTGTCTGCGTGTCTCCGTCGCGGACCAGCATCGGCGGCACGTGCCCGGCGTTGAGCAGCGCGCACACCCCGGTGCGCAGGTCGAGACGGCCGAGCAACGCGGTGACGAAACTGCCCGGGACCGGCGGGTTTTCGGCCACGGCGGCATTGGCGGCCTGGGCCTGCTCCACCAGCCCGACCGCGCGGCGGCGCGTGTTGCGCAGGCTACCCACACCGAGGGTCGCGGTCAGGGCGCTGGCCACCCCGTGGCCCATCGCGTCGGTGACGCTGAAATGCAGCACGTCACGGGCGAGGCTGTAGTCGAAGGTGTCGCCGCCGATGCTGGCGGCGGGTTCGAGCCAGCCGGACAGGGTGAACGCGCTGCCTTCACACGTGAACGCGGCGGGCAGCAGGCGACGCTGAATCTCCGCGGACAGGGTGAACGGGGTCGTGCGTTGGCCCCACTCGAACAGGTCGGTGTGCCGGCGGTTGGCGATCACCACGAACGCCAACAGGTGCGCCGTGCGGCTGATCTCCTTCAGGTCCCGTGGACCCGGCTCGTTCGGCAGGATCATTTCGAGCAGCCCGATCGCCTCACCGCGGTCGGTCACCGGCGCCAACACCATCCACCCGTCGGCCTGTGTGACAACCTGCACCGTCTGGGTGCGCAACGCCCGCTCGGCGGGGCCGCCGTCGAACGGCATCACGGTGGCGACCTCGGAGCCGTCCCGGCGCCCCGCACCGGAGCCTTCGAGCGGCGAGTGGGCCAACCGGACCAGTGCCCGGCCGCTGAGATCCGCGATCAGGAACGCGACGCTGCGTGCCCCCAGCCCCGTACCGATCTCCCGGGTGACGGCCTCGACCGCGTCGACCGGCGAGGCGTTCTCCGCCGCCTGCAACACGTGGCTCATGATCTGCCCCTCGGTGCGTTCCACCCTCGGAGCCTACGAGACGCGACCACCGTGACGGCCGGTCGGTCGAGGGCGGGTGTCCGACGATCGACGGACACCGCCCTCGCCATCGACCGGAGCTTCGACGCTGAAACGCGGTCACCTACCGGACCGGCCACGGGGAGATCCGGGACGGTCGGCGTCGCTCAGACCGGTGCGGGCAGGACCGACATGGCCATCGCGAGCGCACCGAGCAGCGCGGCGTCCTGGGCGAAGGCCGACAGGACGATGTCCGGCCGGTACGGCAGCGCGTGGGCGAGCCGCTCGATGAGCAACTGCCGCACCACCTCGTTGCCCGCGACGCTGCCGACCAGCACGATCCGCTGCGGGTCGAGCAGGAGACAGCAGGTGACGAGCTGGCGGGCCAACTCGTCGACGCGCTGCCGCAACTCCTCACGGGCCAGGCCGGGCTGCGCCGCGGCGGCGCAGAGCGCGGCGGCCTGGCCGGTCAGCCCCAGCCGCCGCGCCAGCTCGTCCAGGGCTCGACCGGAGAAGGTCGCCTCCAGCATCGGCTCCAGGCCCGACGGCCAGCTGTGGTCGGTCAGACCGTAGGCGATCTCGCCGGCCGCGCCGTGGTAACCGGGCATCACCTCGCCGCCGACCGTCACCGCCGCGGCCACCCCGGTCCCGAGCCCGAGCACCAGGCCCGGATCGACGCCGCGCAGCGCCCCGAAGCGCAGTTCGGCGTACGCGGCCGCGTTGAGGTCGTTCGACACCCGTACGGAGGTCAACCCGAGGTGGGCGCGGACGGCGTCGGCCAACCGCAACTGCTCCCAGCCGGGCACGTTCGGCGCCAGTTCGATGTTGTCGTCGTGGACGACGCCGGGTGAGGCGATGCCGGCCGCCACGAGCGTGCCGCCGGTCCGGTCCGCGAGCTCCCGCGCCCGGTCGAGAGCCCGGACGAGGGCCTGCTGCGCACCCTGCTCGGCGTTGGTGGGCAGTCGCTCGGAGACGAGCAGCCGACCGTCGACGTCACCCACACCGATGGCCATCTTCGTGCCGCCGAAATCGATGCCGAGCAGCCGCGGGTTTGCCGATTGTTCCATGGTGATGTCAGATCGCCCTTCGGGCCGTCGGTCCACGTCGTGCCGCGATCGCGGCGACACAACATCATCGTTCACGCGGTGCCGTGTCTGTTGTCCCGTCACCGGCCCACCCTCGCCGCGACCGCCTCGGAGAGCGCCTCGTCGGCACGGACCAACCGGTCCCGGAACGCATCGACCCGCGTCGCCACCTCGGCCATGACGGTCCGCAACTGCGCGACCTGATCCCGTACGGCTGCCTCTCCCGGGCCGTCGGCCTGGGCCCGGCGGAGCACGAGTTCCGGGCGGACCGCGGCGGCCAGCAGGTCCCGGATCGCGGCCTCGTCGAGCTCGGCCAGACCGAGGTCAGCGGCGGTCGACCGGACGTCCTGTTCGGTCCAGGTGGCGGGCGGGCCGGTCCGCACCAGGCGGCCGAGCAGCGAGTGGGCACCGCGGAATGGCACGCCGTGCCGGGCCAGCGCGTCGGCGGCGGCCGTCGTGGTGGCACCCGAGGCGACGATCTCCTCACCGGCCGGCGGACGCAGCGGGTCCAGCTCCGCGATCAGCCCGCCGAGCAGGGAGAAGAACCGGTACGCCCGGTCGTCGCCGTCCCAGAGTCGGGCCTGCACGTCGGTGGTGGCGTTGTTGGAGTCCTCCCACCAGGCGGCGCCGACGTTGTTGAGCACGCTGACGGCATCGGCCGCTGCGGCGCCGGCCATCGAGACGAGGTGTTCCAGCACGACCGGATTGCGCTTCTGCGGCATGATGCTGCTGCCCTGGGTGAACTCGGGGGGTGTGACGACCCAGCCCCAGCTCAGCCAGTCCATCAGGGTGCGGGCCAGCCGGGCGCCCGTGGCGAGCGTCTGCGCGTTGAGGGTGGCGACCCGGACGAGGTGGTCGGCACCGGCCACCGCCTCGTACGAGTTGACGATGAGCCGCTCGAAGCCGAGCAGGTCAGCCAGGCGGCGGGGCGAGATGTCCAGGTCGGTGCCGGCGAAGGCGCAGGAGCCCAGGGGCGAGCGGTTCATCTCGTCCAGCAGGTCGGCGTAGGCGGCACCCTCGCCGGCCAGCGCCTCGGCGTAGCCGGCGTAGACATGCCCGATGGTCGTCGGCTGGGCCGGGCGCCGGTGGGTGTAACCGGTGATCACCACGTCGGCGTGCCGGTCGGCGCGGTCCAGGATGATCCGGCCGGCGGCCAGCACCGCGTCGAGCACCTGAAGGAGCTGGTCGCGCAGCACCATCCGGAAGACCCCGGCGTCGAGGTCGTTACGGCTGCGGGCGAGCTGCACGCTGAGCTGGGACACGTCGACCCCGCAGGCGGCGGCGAGGCGCTTCTCCAGTGTGTAGTAGACGTCCTCGACGCTGCCGTCGTAGTCGAACTCCTCGGGCCGGTCCTCGGTGAGCACGAGCAGCCCGCGCAGCATCATCGCGGCGGAGTCGTCGGGGATCAGCCGCTGCTCGGCGAGCATGACCACGTGGGCCTGGCTCGCCTTGACCATCGCGGGGTACAGGTGGGCGGCGTGGTGCTCGAACACGACGCGGAGGTGATGCTGCTGGTAGATGGTCAGTGAGGGGGTCATCGTGGTCTCCCAATGCGGTGCGTTGTCGTTCGGGTGGCGAGCGGGGTCATCCGATGGCCTGGTCCGACCGACCGGTCCCGCCAGGCCGGTCGGACCAGGCGGTCCTATCGGACGAGGCGGGCCGGTCCGCCCCGGGTGGGCCGGGTAGCGGCGCGGCCAGCCACGCCTCGATCACCTCGCGGAGCCGCGCGCCGGCCAACTGGCGGATCTGTTGCCCGGCCGCCTCGTTGGCCAGCGAGACGTGACCCGACCAGCCCTGCCACGGATCGGGCCGCGACTCCACCAGCACGTACGGGTACGGGGTGGGCAGCTTCGGCTTCGGCGGCAGGTCCGGCGTGGCGGCCAGGTGCACCGTCGCGGGGTCGAAGCCGAGCACGGCGGAGGTCTCGTACGCTCCGCCGTGCCCCCGGGCCGGCAGGGCGCCGAAGATCTCGCCCGTCTCGTCCGGGCTGACCAGCTGGAACCAGTTCGCGAGCAGCAGGCTCGCCAGGTGCCGGCCGGAGACCCACTCCATTGCGGCACGAACCGTGGAGAGGTTGGCGTCGTGACCGTTGACCACGAGGAGCCGGGGGAAACCCGCCTCGACGATGCCGGCGATCACGTCGCTGAGGTACCCGACGGCGATCTCGGGCCGCAGCGCCACCGTGCCCGGCCAGGGTCGCGTCTGGCCGGGGCAGGCGGCGTACGGCGCGGCCGGGAAGAGCACGGCTCGGGCGGAACCGGCCGCCAGTTCCCCGGCGAACCCCTCGGCCAGGAGCAGGTCGGTGCCGAGCGGCAGGTGCGGGCCGTGCCACTCGACGGCGCCGACCGGCAGCACCGCGAGGTCCGCCGCCTCGGCCACGGCGGCGAACGCGTGGCCGGGGACCCGAGTGACCGGGAGCAGCCCGCCCTCGCGGCGCCACCGTTCGATCAGTTCGTCCACTGGACGGCCTTTCTGCTCGCGGTGCGGCTGCTGTCCAGCCGGCCGGAGAACCACATCACCACGAAGATGAGCAGCACCTGGAGCATTCCGTACGCCGCTGCGGTGCCGAGTTCGAACGAGTACATCCGGTTGTTGATCGCCACCGAGATCGGCACCGTCGACGAGGTGTAGATCAGCACCGAGGCGACGAACTCGCCGACACCGTTCACGAACGCCAGCAGCGCGCCGGCGAGCACGCCGGGCAGCATCAGCCGTACCGTGATCGTGTAGAAGGCCCGCAGCCAGGAGGCGCCGAGGTTGCGGGCGGCCTCCTCCAACGACGGGTCGATCAGCGCGAGCGCCGCCGAGCTGGACCGGAACACGATCGGCAGGAATCGCACGAAGTAGGCCAGCGGCAGGATCCAGAAGCTTCCGACCAGGACCTGCCCGAGGCTGAACGCGTTGCCGGTGCTGAACGCCGAGATCAGGTTGATCGCGACGACCGTTCCGGGCAGCGCCCACGCGATCATCACCGCCACGTCGAGCAGACCCCGCCCGACGAAGCGCAGCCGTCGCACCGCGTACGCGATCAGCACGCCGATCACCACGCAGCCGACGACCGCGATCAGGCTCATCTGCACCGAGTTGAGGATCGGCTGGAACGCCTTGGGGTCGGAGAAGATCGTGACGAAGTTGTCGAGCGTGTACGTCGTCGGCAGCACCGAGGTGGTCCACGTGCGGTTCTCGGAGAAGGCCACCAGCGCGATCGTGGCGACCGGTGCGAGCAGGATCATCGTGGCCAGCACCGAGGCGATCGGCGCCAACCAGCGACCGATCGGATTGTTGATCTCCCGCCGGTTGGCCGAGATCCCCTTCGACTGCGACTGGTAGCTGCGCCGGCCCTCGTACCACCGCATCGACAGCAGGAAGATGATGGAGACGATGCCCAGCACGGAGGCGTACGCCGAGGCCATCGGCAGGTCGCCGTTGGTCCGGTTGATGTAGATCTGCATCGTCATGGTCTGGCTGACGTTGAACAGCAGTGGCGCGGTGTACGACGCCAGCGAGGTCATGAAGACCAGCAGCGACGCCGAGACCAGCGCCGGGGTGAGCATCGGCAGCATGACGGTCCGCCAGACCCGCACCCGGCTGGCGCCGAGGTTGTACGCCGCCTCCTCGACCGAGGGGTCCATTCCGGCCAGCGCCGCGGCGGCGGCCAGGTAGAAGAACGGGTACATGGTGAACGTGTGCACCACGAGCACGCCGGCGATGCCGTCGAAGGCGAGGACCGGCTGCTCGGTGCCGAAGAGCGACTGCAGCCCACGCGGCAGGATGCCGATGTTGCTGTAGAGCAGTTGGAACGACACGGCGCCGATCAGTGGCGGCAGCGCCGCCGGCACCAGGATGAACGCCTCGAGGAGCCGACGGCCACGGAAGGTGAACCGCTTGAGCAGGAAGGCCATCGAGACGCCGACGATGCCGCAGAGCAGCACGCTCGCCGCCGAGATGAACAGCGAGGTGAGCAGCGACTCCCGTGCCACCCCGGAGGAGGTGAAGAACTGGAGGTAGTTCGTCGTACCGTCGGCGCTGACACTCTCGGCGAAGGTGGCGAACATCGGTTGTACGACGTAGCCCCAGAGCACCAGGACGAGGGGAAACACGAGCAGGTAGGGGAACCACCGTGAATTGGTGCCGCCGGACAGGCGCTTGCTGAGCCCCGCCCGCCAGCCGGCTGTGGGTTGGGAACGAACGGTCACGGCTGGACCACCCAGAGCCGTTCGGGTACGAGATACAGGCTCACGACGTCGTCGATCTTGATGCCGGTCGGTGGGTCGATCACTGCCGCCATCACCTCGGTGCCGTCGACGTCGACACTGATGTGAGTGGCCATACCGGTGAACTCGATGTGGCTGATCCGGCCGCGCAGCGCCGACTCCTCGTCCGGGCCGGCGAGCGTGATGTGCTCCGGCCGGGCCGACACCAGCGCGGTGTCCCCCTCGGTGAGGCCGTGCCCCGCGGTGGCACCGACGTCGAGCGTCGCGCCGCCGGGAAGGCGTACCGTCACCTGGGTCTCTCCCGCGCCGACCACGGGCAGGCGCAGGACGTTGCTGCGTCCGATGAAGCGGGCCACGAACGCGTTCGTGGGCCGGTAGTAGATCTCGTGCGGAGCGCCGACCTGCTGGACCCGGCCGGACTGCATGACGGCGATCCGGTCCGACATCGACATCGCCTCGGCCTGGTCGTGCGTCACGTAGAGGCTGGTGAGGCCGCTGTCGCGCTGGATCCGCCGAATCTCGGTGCGCGTCTCCTCGCGGAGCTTGGCGTCGAGATTGGACAGTGGCTCGTCGAGCAGCAGGGTGCGCGGCCGGATGACCAGTGCCCGGGCCAACGCGACCCGCTGCTGCTGACCACCGGAGAGCGCGTCGATGCGCCGGTCGCCGTACCCGTCGAGGTGCACCTGGGCGAGTGCCTCCTCGACCCGGCGGGCCCGCTCCGCGCGGGAGACCCGACGGACCTTCAGCCCGTACGCGACGTTCTGCGCCACCGACATGTGCGGGAAGAGCGCGTAGTTCTGGAACACCATGCCGGTGTCGCGCTTGTTCGGCGACCAGCGGGTCACGTCGTCGTCGCCGAAGTGGATGTTCCCCGAGGTCGGAAAATAGAACCCCGCCACCATCCGCAGGGTCGTGGTCTTGCCGCAGCCGCTCGGTCCGAGGAGGGTGAAGAACTCACCGGCTCCGATGGTGATGCTGACGTTGTCGACCGCCGCTGAGTCGCTTGACTTGTCGAAACGCTTGCTGACGGTCGTCAGCCGGACATCGATCATTGTTCTGGGTCCTTCCAGGACGGGACCGGGTCGTGCCGTGGCACGACCCGGTCCCTGTCAACTCAGCCCTTGTCCTTGATCTCCGCGTTCCAGTGGGTGATCCAGGCCGTCTCGTTCTTGCCGATGACGTCCCAGTCGACCTCCATCGGCTTGAGGTTGAGCTGGCCGAGCCACTCCGGCTTCTCCGAGATCTCCACGGCGGGGATCTGGAAGTAGTCCTTCGCGAGGGTGGCCCGCAGCGAGTCGTCGAAGATGAACTCGAGGAACTTCTTGGCGGCGGCGTCGTTGCCACCCTTGACCGCGGCGACACCGTCGACGAGCACCGGGGCGCCCGAGGTCGGCATGACGTAGCCGAACGGCATCTTCTTGTCGGCCTGCAGCAGGACGTCCTGCAGGTTCCAGGCGCTGACCACGCCCTGCTCACGCGACATCTTCAGGTACAGGTCGGCGGGGTTGGCGGCGTACTCGACGGTGTTGGCGTCGAGCTTGCGCAGCCAGTCGTAGCCGGGCTGCGGGTTGGACCCGTCGGGCGTGAGGCGCTGGATCATCGAGGAGTAGATCGAGCGCATGGTGCCGGAGGCAGCCACGTCCCGGATGATGATCTTGTCTTTCCACTTCGGGTCGAGCAGCTCGTCCCAGTCCTTCGGAGCCTGCTCCGGGGTCAGCGCCTTGTTGTTGTACATGATGACCTCGGGCAGCAGGATCTCGCCGAACCAGCGGCCCTGCGCGTCCTTGTACCGCGCGTCCATCTTCGTGGCGAACGAGGGCTGCCAGGAGGTCAGCAGGTCCTCTGCGGCGCCGGAGGCGAGACCCTGCTGGGTGCCGCCCCACCACACCGAGGCCTGCGGGTTGGCCTTCTCGGCACGGACCCGCTCCAGCACCTCCTGGGCGCCCATGTTGAGCACCTCGACCTTGCCCTTGTACTCAGGGTTCTTCGCGGTGAACTGCTCGACGACGAAGTCGGTGACCGCCTTGTCGCGGGCGCTGTAGATGACGAACTTCTCGGCCGCCGCGGCCGGGGACGCGCCGTCGGCGGCGTCGTTGTCGTCGCTGCTGCCGCAGGCTGCGGTGGTTGCCAGCATCGCGCCGAGCGCGATCGCCATGACCCAGGGACGTCTCATTGTTGCCTCCACTCAGGGGGGATCTACGGGAGTTCTGATCGAGAGTCGTAAATCGAATTGGTTCTGCCGAAATACGATGGTTCGCCGGCCCGGGACACGACGTTGAAGATCGCGTCGTGCCCGGAGCGGGGTTCGGGGGTTCCGCCGGAGCGGGACGTGGCGCGCAGCGTCCGGTTGTTCGGGGTACGGACGAGGGCGCCGTGGCAGGCGGCGGAGGTGGTGGGGGGTCGGGGTCGGGGGTCGGTGGTGGTGGTGGTCAGGGCAGGGAGGGAAGTGGAACCGCGGCCGACAGCGCGTAGCTGATCGCTCCGTGCAGCACGGCCTGGTCGCCGAGGGTGGCCCGGCGTACCTCAGTGGGGGCCGGGGTCTTGGCCGAGAGCAGTCCCTGGAGTTGTTCGAGCGCGGCGTCGTCGAGCTCAGCGGCGGCACCGCTGAGCAGCACCATCCCCGGGTCGATCACGCAGACGCAGGAGAGGATGAGCCGGGCCCAGGCGTCGAGGACCTCGTCGAGGTAGTCGCGGGCCGGACGCGACGTTGCGGCGAGCTCGATCAGCTCCCGGACCGGAGACTCGGGTCGCCGCCCCGGGCGCAGGGCGACCACCCGCTCGGCGATGGCGTTCACCGACCAGCGGGCCTCGAACTCACCCACGCCGCTGTAGCTGCTGCGTCTGGGGGCGCCGTCCAGAGGCAGGAAACCCACCTCGCCGGCCGCGCCGCTGGCGCCCCGGCGGACCTTGCCGTCGAGGACGAGCCCGGCGCCGATGCCGTCCGCGACGTGGATCAGCAACAGGTTGGCGACGTCCGCCCCGGCGCCGGCGACGCACTCGCCGGCGGCCATCAGATTGACGTCGTTGTCGACGACGACGGGCACGCCGAGCCGCCGCTGAACCGACTCGCCGATCGGCCACGCCTCGACCAGCCCCACCGATGGCGCGAGGCGTACCGCGCCGTTGGTGGAGACACCCGGCACCGCGATGGCGACGCCGCGCAGCGACGGCAGGTTGTCGCCGACCAGGTCCAGGACGAACGCACAGACGGTCTCGACCACGTCGCCACCGAACCGCGCGGTGCGGTGCGCGATGAGCGCACCCTCGCTGTCGGCGATCTCGCAACTGATCCGGGATGGTTCGAGCGAAACCGCGGCGACGAGCTCGGCGCGCGGATTGAACTCGAGCATCTCCCGAGGGCGGCCGGTGGTGGGGGCACCCGGCCCTCGCTCGATGAGGTAACCCTCGGCGATGAGCTCCCGCACGAGCACGGTCACCGTGGCCGCCGGCAGACCCGTCATCTCGGCCAGATCCACTCGGGACAGCATTCGCGCCTGCCGGGCAGCCAGGATCACCGAGAGACGCTTGATCTCTCGGGACCGCTCACGGCTGACCGGGCTGGTCGTTGCTTTGTCGGACACAGTTATTTCCTACTGAGAAAAAACTATGGCGTCAAGTAACGAGATCATCTCGGCCGTTGGCTAGGGAAAACATAGATCCACGAGGGCCCGTGGTCAGGCGATCTGCCCCCGGCGGGACGAAAGCGGCCTCAGTGTAGAAGTCGAGCGCCCTAAAGCCGGGCAAAAGGCTCCTATCGCCAAAGTGGACCGACGCCCCATGGCCCGTGAACAGGCACATCGTTTCTTCAAAGAAAAAATAAAGTCGTCCAGGACTATTGACTGGCTCGCCGCAAGATCCCTAGCGTTACCGGCCGAAGGCCTTCTGGTGAATCCATCCCTACCACTGTGCGAACCGCTCGCTAGCGGGCGGTGGGCCGGCACCACCCCCGCTGTCGAGCTGCCCGCACGAGTGGAGGCCGTTCCACGGCCTCCAGTGGACAGCTGTTCACGTTCGGGCCCGGCAGGAGCCAACGGCCAGTTGCGCTCTGCCGGGCCCCGAGACCGTCCCCCACGCAGCACTCACCCCCACACGAAGAGGTATGCCAATGAAATGGCGCACCACGGCGACTATCGCCATGTGCGGTCTGCTGTCGCTAGGCCTGGCCAGTCCAGTCCAGGCCGGCTCCAAGCACTCATCCCCCAAGCACTCGTCTCCGAAGCCCCCGCCGCCGGCAAAGCCGGGTAAGGCGGTCGACCTGGACGTCATGTTCATCGGCGCGCACCCGGACGACGAGGCCGGCCAGCTCGCGATGCTGGGATACTGGAACGAGTATCACGGCATGAAGGCCGGCGTCATCACCACCACCCGCGGCGAGGGCGGCGGCAACGCCACCGGCCTCGAAGAGGGCCCCGAGCTCGGCCTCCTCCGGGAGGATGAGGAGCGCAAGGCGGTGGGCTGGGCCGGCATCGAGAACATCTACAACCTGGACGCTCTCGACTTCTGGTACACCGCCAGCGCTCCGCTGACGGAAGAGGTCTGGGGATACCAGGAGACTCTCTCCCGGATCGTGCGGGTGCTGCGGACCACCAAGCCCGAGGTCATCCTCACGATGAACCCCTCGGCCACCCAGGGCAACCACGGCAACCACCAGAAGGCGGCCATGCTGGCCGTTGAGGCCTTCTACGCTGCGGCCGACCCCAAGGCGTTCCCGGAGCAGATCAAGAAGGAAGGGCTCGAGCCCTGGCGGGTCTCCCGCATCTTCCAGACCGGTGGCAGTGGCACGACCGGCACCAACGGCCCCGCCTGCGAGACCACGTTCACGCCGGCTGAGGCCAGCAACGTCATCTTCGGCACCTGGCAGGGCTACGAGTCGGCGCGTCACGACGGCAACCGGTGGAACACGGTCCAGACCTGGGCCCGCCGCGAGTACGTGACTCAGGGCTGGGGCAACAGCGCCTTCCCGACCACCAACCCGGCCAACATCGGCTGCAACCGGCTGACGCTGATCGACACCCGCACCCCGTACCCGGCCCCGAACGTCGGTGCCGGCACCGGTGCGCTCCAGGGCGCCAACCTCCGCGCTCCCGGCGGCCTGCCGCTCGGCACCGAGGTCCACGTGCGTCCGCAGAACTGGGAGGCCCTCGCCGGGCAGCCCCTGCGCGTCGACACGGTTCTCTACGCCAAGAAGGCCATCACCGGCGCCAAGGTCACCCTGGACGTTCCGGCCGGCTGGAAGGTCACCGGCAACGGCAACGTCGGCACGCTGACCCCGGGCAAGGAGGTCGTGAAGAGCTTCACGGTCACCCCGCCGGCACAGGTCACGGTGGGCGAGCGGTTCCTGATCAACGCCACGCTGACCAGCAAGAAGGACGGCAGCGGCACCAGCAGCGCCCGCGTGCAGGGCACTGCTCCGGTGCGCGGCACCCTGGAGCCGCTGGAGGAGATCGCCGACTTCCGCGAGTGGTCCGTCCGCAACAAGACCCAGCAGCTCGACGCGCTCATCGAGTCCCTGCTGAACATCCCCAGTGGTGGCACCCGTAGCGTCAAGGTCAACCTGACCAACCACGGCACCCGGGTCCAGTCCGGAACGGTCAAGCTGAACGTCCCGGCCGGCTTCACTGTGGCGCAGCAGCAGTTGGCGTACAGCGGGCTGCAGCCCGGTGCCCGCACCTCGGTGACCTTCACGGTCACCAACTCCGACACGTCGCTGCCGACCGCCAACCGGGCGCCGGACAACGGCGCGTACCGGGTGGGGATCGAGACCAGCTTCAGCGGTGGCAGCGCCATCGAGCCGGGCGCGTTCAACCTGGTGCCGACCACCACCATCCCGCGGGCCGCCACCGCGCCTGTCGTCGACGGCCACGGCCACGACCACGAGTACACCGGCGAGGTCATCGACATCTCGACGCGCTGGGAGGGCACCGCCGCTCCGGCGTCGGACATCTCCGGCACGGCCCAGTTCACCTACACCGACGACGCCCTGTACGGCGTCTTCAACATCACCGACGATGTGCTCGGTACCGTGCTGCCGGCCGTGGACTGCAAGCGTCCGCGCCGTAACGACAACATCGAGCTCGGCATCGACCCGCGGGGCAACTCGGCGAACACCTCCACGGTGTTCAACGCGGCGCTCTTCCCGACCACCATCGACCCGGCCAACGGCAACCCGCCGTGCTTCGCCCGGGAGCGGGACAACTACCAGGGTGGCCCCGAGACCGCACCTGGTCTCGAGATCGCCTCGGTCGTCACCAGCAACCCGTACACGGGTTACCGGATCGAGGTCAAGATCCCGTTCAGCGTGCTGCCGGACGCCATCGACCCGGCCCGGATGGGTCTGAACATCCTGGTCAACGACTCGGACACGCAGGACCTGAGCTCGCAGACCCGGGTCGGTTGGTCGACCTGGAGCGGCGTTCGGGCCGACCCGTGGCGCTGGGGCAACGCGGTCCTGCCGGGTCTGACGGCGCGGCCGTCGGCGCCCAAGGCTCCGATCATGCCCGACACCGCGGTGCAGAGCGTCGACTCGCCGCAGACCATCCTCCAGTCCTCCTGGGACGGGGTGGCACCGGGTGGTTACGCCAAGTTGGCGGACAACACCGTGAAGATCAAGAAGGTCACCAAGACCAACTCGAAGGTCTCGGTGGAGCTCAAGGTGAAGCAGTCGGGCACCGCCCGGGTCTTCATCTGGGACGGCGAGCGGGTCGTGGCGCAGACCACGGCCAACCTGAGCAAGGACCGCACCCTGGTCCTGCCGCTCAGCGGTGCTCTTCCGGCCGGCTCGTCGGTGCTCGTCTCGTACGAGCGGGGCGGCGCCACCACCGGTCTCGCCCAGCAGCTGCGCTGATCGAACGGTAACCGCGTCGACCTGACGCACTGATGGGCCGGGCCGCGAGGCCCGGCCCATCAGCCGTATCTACGTACCGGCAGCCGAACCGCTTGGCGTCGGACTCACCGACTCGCCGTCCACCGTGATCGTTACCCGGTCCGGGTAGAACGCGGTCATCCCGGCGATGTTGGCCACGCCGGGCAGGGGGTCGGGGTAGAACCACGCGATGTTGCTCCCGTCGCTGCCGGGTGCGTCGCCCAGCGACCAGTACGAAGCGACTCCCTTGTACGGGCAGCGGGTGTGGTGGTCGGAGGGCAGCAACAGATCCCGGACCAGGTCGTCGGCGGGGATGTAGTAGCGGGTGGGCAGACCGGTCTCGAAGAGCAGCACCGGGCGGTGGGTGTCGGCGAGAACGACTCCCTCGTGTGTGACGACCACATGCCTTGAGCTCGGCAGCGCGTCAACGCGAGAGAACGGATCGGCGGGATGCACGAAAAACCGTGCGTCTTCCTCGTACCACCGCTCGATTCCCTGGCCGAACCACTCCCGCCAGGCGAGGCACACGGTCTCGGCGAAGATGTCTCCCGGGTAGGTCCACGCGGCGTTGTGGAAGGTCTGCCCGCTGACGGTCAGGTCGTGGAAACTGCTGCCGGCCCGGCTACCGGGCGCGGTTGGCCGCGCGGCGGGCCGCAGCGTCCCGCCGGTGACGTCGGACAGCGCGAAGGCGTAGAACGGCACGGGGAACCCGGGTTCCCAGACCAGCAGTGGTCTCCGGCTGTCCACGACGACGACCTCGCCGATGCTGCCGCGGATCCACCGCTCGCTGTGGTGGTAGGTGAGCCGGTCCTCCGGCGGGGCGAAGCGCGGTGCGGGCGCAAGCATGGCAACCCCCTCGACAACACGTGTATGTTCACGTGTTTGACAGTCAAAGCTTGTATTTTCGAGTCTCTACTGCTCTGCTGAAATCCTACATACGAGTGCCGTGTGCAGGCACCGAACGAGGGAGGCGATCGGCATGGGCGAGGAGCCGAAGCAGCGACCGCGGATGACCGCGGAGGTCGAAGGTGACTTCGCCGTCTTCATCACCGGCATGCGGATCAACCGTTACTGGAAGATCCACCAGTGGTATCCGAACTTCCGCGACATGCGCAAGATCTTGATGGCGCTGTTCAGCGATCCGGAGAACGGCGCGATGTCCGCCCACCACGCCTGGACTCGGCGGGGGCCGATCCTGATCGGCTACTTCCGTAGCGTCGAGCAGTTGGAGCGGTTCGCCAGCGACCCGCAGCAGCCGCACGCCGAGGTCTGGGCACGCTACTTCAAGCGGATGAAGAAGAACGGCGACGTCGGGGTGTGGCACGAGACGTTCGTCGTCCGGTCCGGCGAGTACGAGGCCGTCTACGACTACATGCCGTCGCCCACCGGCCTGGCGATGGGTACGTCGCACGTGCCGGTCGAACGCCGCGGCGATCTCGCCGTGCACCGTCGCGCCACAGGTGCCCGGCTGGCGAGGGAGCGGACGGCCGCGCAGGAATCCGGGGAAGAGAAAGCGGCAGCTGTCCGGGTCGCCTCCGAGTGAGGCCGCGCGGCCGGCGGTGGCGTTCCGGGTCGACCCGATGCGCCCCGACCTCGCGCCGCTGACTGTCCCGACTGGAACACGATACGCCGGTGCCCGAGCCGGGTCCGCAGCCAGAGCTGACGGCGGACCCGACCCGGGCACCGGCGTATCGTGGCTCAGCCCTTGTGCTCGACGCGGCGGGGCAGCAGGAAGCTGGCGGCGATGGCCAGCGCGAACACGACGATCTGGTAGACCAGCGCCCGTTCGGTGGTCTGCTGGTAGGCGGTGCGGTTCGCGGTGAACTGCAACTCGTCATGCCGGTCTGCGACGTCCGCGCCGGCCCCGGACTGGGACGACACGGCGCGGCACGGCTCCAGGTCGGCGACCGGGTTGGCGGCCTCGATCCGCTCCTTGAAACAGGCCCGGGCGTTGTCGGCGGCGGCGTCGACGGTCGCCACCGGCAGGCCCCGGGCCGTCAGCTCGTCCTTGAAAGTGCTCCGGAGGTCGTCGCCGACGGCGGGGGACTGGACAGCCAGGGCGATGAAGAAGACCATGCTGCTCAGGGCGATGCCGATGGCGGCGCCCATCTGCTGCACGGTGTTGAACACCCCGGAGGCTGCGCCCGCGCTGTCCAGCGGCACGTCGTTGAGCGTGTAGGTGAGCAGTGGTGCGAAGGTCATGCCCATGCCCGCGCCGCCGAGGATGAGCCCGGGGGCAAGCGCCCAGGGGGTGACGGTGTCGAACTGGTGGATCACGGTGATCAGGATGACCATCGCCGCGATCAGCATGACCAGCCCGAGTTGCAGGCCGAGCCGGCCGAGCTTCGGGGTGATGCGGCGGGCGGAGATGGCGGTGAACAGGGGGACGGCGAAGCCCCACAGCACGCCGATCAGGCCGGCCTTGATCACCGAGAACCCCTGCCCGAACTGTAGGTAGAGGGTGTTGACGAGGAAGAACGGCATGACGCCGCTCATGAACAACAGGGAGACGGCGAGGCCGCCGCGGAAGGAGCGGTGGGAGAACAGCGACACCGGGATGAGCGGCGATTCCGTTCGGCGGCGCTGCACCGCCACCAGCGCGGCGAAGGCCAGCATCGAGGCGGCCAGGCTGACGAGGGTCCACGCCGGCCAGCCCTGCTGCGGACCCTGGATGAGGGGGAACACCAGCAGCAGCATGCCGAGACCCACCAGGATGGCGCCCTTCACGTCCAGCCGCTGGGCCGACGCACCCTTGGACTCGGGAACCAGCTTCGCGGTGACCAGGAGACATACCGCGGCGATGGGGAGGTTCACCAGGAAGATCGTGCGCCAGGTGAGGCCACCGACGTTGACGGCGGTGAGCAGGGCGCCCACGATGGGGCCGGCCACCGTGCCGACGGCGAAGACGACGCTCAGGGCGGAGAAGGCGCGTGCCCGCTCGTTGGGCGGGTACATGACCTGGAGGATCGACAGCACCTGCGGGACCATGAGCGCACCCATGCCGCCCTGGATGAAGCGGGCCACGATCAGCTGTTCCGGGTTTGCCGCGAGCCCCGCGACGAGCGAGGCGGCGGCGAACCCGACCATGCCGATGATGAAGACGCGCTTGCGGCCGTAGATGTCGCCGAGCCGGCCACCGGTCACCAGCATGGTGGCGAAGGCGAGGGTGTACCCGCCCACCATCCACTGCATGTTCGAGCTGGTGGCGCCGATGTCCTCCTGAATGGTCGGCAGGGCGACGTTGACGATCACGATGTCGAGCAGGTCGAGCAGCAGGCCGACCAGAACGGCGAAGAGCGCGATGGACCGCGCCCGACCGGCGATCGGAGCCGGCTTCGGAGGGGTCTCCGCAGGACTGGGGGACGGTCGCGTCCTCGATGGTGTCATTCGCGTACCTTCCATGATCGTTTTTACGCGTCTTTGCCGGCTGGGAAGGCGGTGCGACCAGCACGGATACTGCTGCCGGTTCGGTTGCTGGAGACAGGCTATCTACGGTGTGTGAGAGTGTCTATCAAAGATGCCTCTGGTTTCTTACGAGGCTTTGATGGGATTCTGAAAGCACCGTACGACCGGTAACCCGCCTCGACGTGAGGAGCGCGCGATGGGAATGAGCGAACCACCCACGCACCTGTTGCCCGAGCCGGCGCTGTGGATCGGCGAGGAGCGGGTGGTGGAGTCCTCCGGCGGGCGGGCGGAACACGTCTACGCCGCGACCGGGAAGCCGACGACCGAGGTCGTCCTCGCCGGACCGGCCGAGATCGACCAGGCCGTGGCGCTGGCGAGGGCGAGTCTGCCCCTGTGGAGGGACAGCTCGGCAGCGGTCCGACGCGACACGTTGCTGAGGCTGGCTGACCTGCTGCTCGTCCACGCCGATTCCCTCGCCGCGGTGCAGAGCCTGGAGATCGGCCTGCCGACGCAACTCGCGCGGCGGCTGCCGGCGCTGGCGGCCGACCACCTGCGGTACTACGCCGGGTGGTGCGACAAAATCGGCGGCGAGGTGGTGCCCACCTGGCCCGGGCGCAGCCTGGATTACACCCTCGACGAGCCGTACGGCGTGGTGGCCGGCATCATCCCGTGGAACGGCTCGCTGATGTCGATGGCGCAACTGCTCGGTCCGGCGCTCGCTGCCGGCAACGCCGTCGTGGTCAAGCCGTCGGAGCTGGCGCCCTTCGTCGGCCAGCGGTTCGCCGAGCTGGCGGTGGAGGCAGGGGTGCCGCGGGGGGTGGTGGTGGTCGTGCCCGGCGGGCCGCCGGCCGGGGCGGCCCTGGCGGGGCACCCCGGCGTCGACAAGGTGCACTTCACCGGCAGCGCGGCGACCGGCCGGCAGGTGCTCGCCGAGGCGGCCCGGAACCTGACGCCGGTGGCGTTGGAGTTGGGCGGCAAGTCCCCCCACGTCATCTTCGACGACGCCGACCTGCGGTCGGCGGCGCGGTACGCGATGAGCGGCGTGGTGGCCCTGTCGGGGCAGGGGTGTGCGAACGGCACCCGGTTGCTGGTGCACTCGGCCGTCCGCGAGCAGGTGCTGCAGACACTGACCTCGCGGCTGCGTCGCGTCCGGGTGGGCGACCCGGCCGACGAGGCCACCGTGATGGGTCCTGTGGTCTCCGGGCAGGCGTGCGACCGGATCCTCGGTGTGGTCGACCGGGCCCGTGCGTCGGGCGCGCGGTTGCTGGCGGGTGGCGGGCGCTGCGGCGGGGAACTCGCCGACGGTTTCTTCGTGGAACCGACGGTCTTCGTCGACGCCGACCACGACACCGAACTCGTTCAGGAGGAGGTGTTCGGGCCGGTGCTGGCGGTGTCGAGCTTCGACACCGAGGAGGAGGCGGTGGGGCTGGCCAACGCCACCCGATACGGCCTGGGGGCGTACCTGCACACGAACGACCTGCGCCGCGCCCACCGGGTAAGCCGGGCCGTCGCGGCCGGCAGCGTATGGGTGAACGGCGCACCGGGCCTGATGCCGTCGGCGCCGTTCGGCGGGGTGAAACAGAGTGGTTCCGCGCGTATCGGCGGCCTCGCCGGCCTGCGCGAGTTTCTCCGGCCGAAGAACGTGTGGATGCCAGTCTGAACGCTCGTAACGACCGAGTAATCTTGGTGACACTAGGAAGCTTCGGAACGTGCTTTTCGCGCTGTTCACACGTGAAGTGATCCTTCGACAACCACCGGTGTCGATGGTGGGTCTGAGAGTCGCTTTCCGTTATGCTGGAGTGACTTTGGGTGCGGAGGGTTTGCCGTGTACGTCCGGAGGGGCCAACTAAATCTACGCAACGTATGAGACTGTGGCCTAGCGTCTCGCGGGCACCGGATGTTGGTAGGGAAGAAGGGCAGAGGCAATGGCTCAGTACATCGTCACGATCACTCCGGTGCTTGGTGCGAAAGACGCGGGAGAGGAGTCCTCCCGCACCACGATGCGCGTGTTCGCCGAGGACGGCCAGGTCTACATCAAAGAGTTGACCGTCCGCGTCGCGGATGACGTCAAGCTCGGCGCTGCCGACCTGCTCCAGGTCGACCTGGACCTGTTGATGCAGGCGTTCGCCGCGAAGCGTCCCGCAGCAGCGGCAACCGCCGCCGTGTCGGCCGAGAGCTCGGAGGCCACCAGGCCCTACCGCGTCTCCACGCCGAGCCGGACGGCGAAGTCGGACCGCGCCTACCGTCGCATGCCGGACCCGAGCGAGCTCAAGAACATCTATCTGAAGAACCGCACCGTCACCGGTGTCGCCAAACACTACGGCGTGCCCACCCACACCGCCCAGGGGTGGATCACCCGGCTGCGCCGCAAGGGTGTCATCCCCAGCGTGAAGTGAACCCCGAGGCCCGCCGGTCACAGCGGGCCGCCGTCACCGCCCTCACCGACCAGGTGCGCGCCGAGGGCCGTGTAGGAGTTGCGGCTGGCCACGAAGTGCTGCCGAGCGGTGTTGACGTCCCGCAGCCTCCGGGACAGGGGCGACGAGTCGTACACCGCTGTCCCGCCGGCCAGCTCGAAGGCCGCGTCGGTCGCCCGGACCGCCAGAGCGGTCGCTTGCGCGGCCGCAGCCCGGACCTGCGCTCGCCGCAGCGCCGCATCCGGGCCCGCGAACCCGCCCCACTCGTCACCGGCCTGGTCGTAGAGCAGCGCCCGACCCGCCTGTACCACCATCCGAGCCTCGCCCAGCCGCTCCTGGAAGGCGGCCGAGGACGCCAGCCGCGTCGCGCTCAGCGCCGGCCGCTTGCCGCCCGCCGCCAGCTCGACGACGTTCCGCAGGGCCGCCTCGGCGATGCCCAGCGCCGCCGCCGCGATGATGAGGCTGGACTGCGCGATGCTCATCGACGCCCGCGCCGCGCTCGCCGAACCGGGCACCAACTCCACGGCTCGCTCCGCGGGGCAGTAGCCGCCGGAGACGGCGAGGTCGTGGCTACCTGTGCCGCGTAGGCCCAGGGTGTGCCAGGTGTCGACCACTGTGACGTCGGCGGCGGGCAGCAGCATGATCCGGGTGGCGGGCCGGCCGTCGTTCAGCGCCACCGCGCGCCCCCGTACCAGGACACAGTTGAGGTAGACCCAGGCGGCGCGTTCGCAGCCGGTGACGAACGGCCACTGGCCGGAGATCCGCCACCCTCCGTCGACCTCGGTGGCCCGGCCCTTGGGCGCCACCGCGCCGGCGGCGTAGACGTCCGGGCCGTCGGCGAAGATAGCCGCGACGGTCGCCGCCGGCGCACAGCCGATGATGAGCTGGGACAGGGCGACCTGGCCGACCAGCCAGGCCACCGACGCGTCCGCCGTGCCCAACGTCTCGACGACCCGTAGCGTGTCCGGCACGCTCAGGCCGGCGCCACCGTGCTCCACGGGCGCGAGCATGCGCAGGCAGCCCGCCGCGCGCAGCCCGTCGAGCAGATGGTCCGGGAGACCCCGGCCCCGCTCGACCTCGTCGGCGTGTTTGGCGATCTCCGGAAGGAGATCACGGACCAGTTGCAGAGTCGTCATGCCGAGCCTCGCCCTCCGGTCTGACGTGTCGGTCCGAGTGCCGGGCCGCGCCTGCTCCGGCCACCGCGGGCGGCTCGGAACGACCGATGACCATCCTACTGTCTGCATGTATCGTGCAACAGACATAGGAGTGTTGTGTGTAGACACTCCACAAGCGCAGCTGTGCTGCCCGGGGAGGTGTCTCATGACGGCGTCTGACGCGCAGACACACGTGTTCGCGATGAGAATGTGGAAGTCTCTTCTCGCCACGCAGGAGCTGCTGTCGGCGTACCTGGGGGTCAAGCTCGGGTTGTACGAGGCGCTGGCCGCCGCGCCGGGGCCGTTGCGCCCGGACGAGTTGGCCCGTGCCGCCGACATCGCCCCCCGGTACGCCCGGGAGTGGCTGGAGCAGCAGGCCGTCTGCGGCATCGTCGAGACCGACGATGTACGGCTACCGGCCGAACGTCGCGCGTACCGGCTCCCCGCCGGGCACGCCGCCGTCCTGACGGTCTCGGACGACCCGATGTCCCTGGCTTCCCTCGCCGTGCTGCCGCTCGGCGGCATCGCCGCCGCCCTGCCGGACCTCGTGGCGGCCTACCGCAGCGGCGCGGGTGTGCCCGACGACGTGTTCGGTGTGGACTGGCGCGACGGCCACTCCGGCGCGAACCGGGCCCTGTTCGCCCACCAGCTCGCCGGCTGGATCGTCGAGCAGATGCCCGACGTGCACGCCCGCCTCGACGCGCCCGGGAAACGCATCGCCGACGTCGCCTGCGGGACCGGCTGGTCGAGCATCGCGCTGGCCCGCGCGTACCCGCGTGCCGAGGTGACCGGCCTGGACCTGGACGGAGCCGCCCTGCGGCAGGCCGAGCGGAACGCCGCCGAGGCGGGTGTCGCCGACCGGGTCCGCTTCGCCTGTCGCGACGCCGCCGACCCGCAGTTGGCGGGCGAGTACGACCTGGTGTGCCTCTTCGACGCGCTGCACGAGGTGTCCCAGCCGGTCGCCGTGCTTCAGGCGTGCCGGCAGTTGCGTGCCGCCGACGGCGCCGTGCTCGTGATGGATGCCAAGGTCGCGCCGGCCTTCACCGCCCCCGGCGACGACGTGGAGCGGTTCCAGTACGGCACGAGCGTGCTGCACTGCCTGCCGGCGAGCCGCACCGGGGAGGACTCGACGGGCACCGGCACGGTGTTGCGCCCCGGGATGGTGCGCGAGATGGCGTTGCGGGCCGGCTTCTCGGGGATGACGATCCTGGCGGTCAACGACCGCTTCCACCGGCTCTACCGACTGAAGGGCTGACCCGCGCCCGTGGTTCGGGAGGGGTCCGGGCGGCCCGGACCCTACCCGACCCGTGCTCAGGCCCCGTCGCGCTCCTCGAGCCGCTGGACCACCAGATCCTGCACTGCCCCGACAGTGGTGATCTTGCGTGCGGTGTCCTCGTCGATCGGATCGAGGTCGAACTCGTCCTCGATGGCGAACGCCACCTCCATCAGGGCCAGGGAGTGGTAGCCCAGGTCCTTGATGAGGTGGGATTCCGTCGTCACCTCCACGCCGTCCTTCGGCGCCATGTCGGAGATGACCGCCGCCACGGCAGCGCGGATCTCCTCCTCGGTACGGCGGGCGGGAGCGGTCTGCTCGGTCATGGTCGATCTCCTCTGTGCTGCTGGCATGACGGTTGAATGGGTCGCTCAGGAGGCCCGAGCGCCCGTCAGCGGGTGGACACGAGGGGCGGAGAAGCTGTGGCGCTGGTGGCGCACCACCGCCCCGAGCGCGGGCGCCCAACGGCGCGACCACGCCGCGACGACCTCTGGCACGTCCTCGAACTCGTCTTCGAGGACCGACAGGCAGGGCACCGGCGCGGTCGCGCCGAGTTCCGTCAGCAGCGGACGCAGGTACTGGTCCCCCGCGCCGCGGTGCTTGGCCCAGCCCGCGGTCATCGCGCCGACGGTGACGCAGTCGGTCAGCCCGTCCATCGGAAGCATGTCCAGGAACAGCTTCAGCAGGCCGGTGTAGGTGCCCTTGAACGTCGGGCTGACCACCACCAGCAGGCCGGCGCGGCGGACCAGGCCCAGGGCCCGCTCTATCTCCGGCCCCAGTGGCACGCTGCGGCTGGCGCGCAGCGGCAGCGCGGCGCCGATGTCGGCGAGGTCGACGATGTCCGGCCCGGCGAGTTCGACGCCCTCCGCGGCGAGGGCGAGTGACAGCTCCTCCACCAGCCGGATGGCGATGCCGCTGGTACGGGAACCCGCACGGGGGCTGCCCAGCAGCAGCGTCGTCTCCACCAGCGCGCTCCGGTCCGTCACGAGGCCTCCCGCCCGAGCAACCCCTGGCGCCGCAGCAGCGGCAGCACGCCCTCGGCGAAGTTGTACGCCTCCTCGAGGTGGGGCTGCCCGGAGAGGATGAGATGGGTCATGCCCAACGCGTGGTACTCCGCTATCCGCTCGGCCACCTGCTCGTGGCTGCCGACGAGCGCGGCACCGGCGCCAGGGCGGACCAGGCCGTAACCGGCCCACACGTTCGGGTACACCTCCAGGTCGTCGACCTGGCCGCCGTGCAGGGCGGCCATCCGGCGCTGCCCCTCCGAGTCGGTGCGGCGGAACCGCCGCTGTGCGTCGGCGATCCGGCTTGCGTCCATGCCGTCGAGCAGCCGACGGGTCACCGCCCACGCCTCCTGCGCGGTGTCCCGGCTGATGACGTGGAACCGGGTGCCGAACTCGACAGTGCGGCCCTGGGCGGCGGCCAGTTCGGCGACGCGGCTGGTGAGGGTGGCCAGCCCGTCCGGACGCTCGCCCCAGGCCAGGTAGACGTCGGCGTGCGTGGCGGCGACTCGCTGCGCCTCAGCGGACGAGCCACCCAGCAGGATCGTCGGTCGGGTGTGGTGGGGACGGCTCAGCATCCCGGCCTTGACCTGGTAGTGCTTGCCGTGGAAGTCGAACGGCTCACCGCGCCAGGCACGGTGGAAGACGTCGAGGAACTCCTCGGTGCGGGCGTAGCGCTCGTCGTGGTCGAGCCAGTCGCCGTAGCGTCGCTGCTCGTCGGCGTCCCCGCCGGTGACGATGTTGAGCATCAGCCGGCTGCCGGAGAGCCGCTGGAACGTCGCGGCCGACTGGGCGCACACCATCGGCGGCTGCGCGTTGGGTCGGCAGGCGATCATGAAGTGCATGGTGTGGGTCTGCTGCGACAGCGCTGCCGACACCAGCCAGGGATCCTCACAGAACAGGCCGGTCGGCACCAACGCGCCGGCGAAGCCGAGCCCGTCGACGGCCTGGGCGACCTGGCTGAGGTAGTTCAGCCCCGGCTCCCGGCGGATGTTCCTGGTCCCGTCCGCACCGTCCGCGCTCTTGGAGACCTCCCGGCCGTCGCCGTGCAATGGCAGGAACCAGTGCAGTCGCATTGTCATCAACGGTCCCTTCCGCCTCGGGCCGGCCGACCGGCCCCGGATTGACCTGCCATCCCCGTGCGCACTTGTCTTTCCTGCTATCCACGTGCATTTACGAGTATGTGCTGGAAGGTTCTCAGGATGCCCACAACGCTGTCAATACCCGTGGCCGTGACCCGTCACCGCCCGGGCGACGGCAGCGCGACGTCCGGACGCCGCGCCGCCGCTGCCGCCACGTCCAGGTAGCCGGCCAGGAAGTCCTGCCCGAGCGCCGGGTCCGCCCAACCTCCGGCGCGGAACAGCACTGCCTGCACCCGGTGCTCGCCCACCGGAGCCAGGGCCAGCTCGAACGGGAAGCGGCTGCCGATCTCCGTGGGAACCACCAGCTCGAAGCGCGCCCCGCCGCCGGTCAGGTCATGTCGCAGCGGTGACATCACGTTGAACATCACGTCGTCGGCCCGCCCGCCGCCGGTGTCGACGATGCCGGTCGGCAGCAGGTGAAAGGGCAGATCCTGGTACGCGAACGCGCTGATCACCGCACCGTGCACGTGGCGTACCAGGTCGGTGAAGCGGTGTTGACGGGCGACCTGGGCGCGCAGCAGCACCATGCCGGCAAGCAGGCCGACGGTGTCGCGTACCTCGGGCCGGGACCGGTTGGCGAACATCGACGCGACCGCCAGGTCGGGCTGACCGGTCAGGCGGTGCAGCTGGGCGTGGAAGGCCGCCAGCAGCACCGTGAACATGGTCGTCTTCTCCCGCCTGGCCAGCTCGCGCAGCCCGGCCACCGTCGCGGCCGGAAGCTCCGCCGCGACGGACCGGGTCGCCCCGGCGGCCGCGTCGGTGGCGTCCGGGGCCGGATAGAGCGCGTCGAGCCGGGGGATCTGGCTGCCCTCCAACTGGCGTCGCCAGTACCGCTGGTACCGGGCGAGCCGGTCCGAGGCCAGCAGCTCCTGCTGCGCCTGCGCGAAGCGGGACATCTGCCAACCCGCGGGTGTGCCGACGGTGGCCCCGCCGCAGGCGGCGTCGTAGCAGGCGACCAGGTCGCGCAGCAGGATGCCGGTGGACCACGCGTCGGTGACGAGGTGGTGCAGGTTGAGGCAGAACAGGTGCTCCCGTGGGCCGACCCGCCACACGCTGGCCCGCGCCGGCCACTCCCCGGCGTCGATCGGCGTCTGGAGTTCCCGGGCCAGCGCCGCGTCCGGCGCCTCGCCCGCCACCGCATCGGCCCAGGCCAGCGGCTGCGGGCGCGGGGCGTGCACGCGCTGCACGAGACGCGCGCCGCGGCCGTGGAAGGTCGTCCGCAGCGCCTCGTGTCGGACCACGAGCTGGTCGACAGCCGCCTGCAACGCCCGCTCGTCCAGGTTTCCCACGATGCGGCAGACGACCGGGCAGTTCAGCGCGCCGAAGTCCGCGCGGTAGTGCTTGATCATCCACAACAGTCGCTGGGAGACCGAGGCTGGTGTGTCGCGTGCTTCCACAAACAGCAGGATAGCTTTTGTCGTTGGCTTTGCGTGCCTCGCAAACTAGTCTTTGCTGCTATGAGTGAGTTGGTAGTGCGTTCCACCCAGGACGCCCGGCTCAACTGGAACTACGAGTCCTCCGACACCCGCACCGGCTCGCTCTACCAGCGTGCCAAACAGGCGCAGTGGAGCGTCGACGAGATCGACTGGCACCTCGACGTACCCTTCGGGGCGCCACTGCCCGACGATTCCGCCTTCGCCATGGCCGGGTTCGCCGCCTCCCCGCTTGCCGCGCGGGGCCGGCCCGCCTGGGACGAGTTCCGCTGGGAACTCCAGGCGTGGATGGTCAGCCAGTTCCTGCACGGTGAGCAGGCGGCCATGGTGGTCGCCGCCCGGCTGGTGGAGATCGTCTCAGGACTGGACAGCAAGCTGTACGCCGCGACCCAGGCGGTGGACGAGGCGCGTCACGTGGAGGTCTTCTCCCGCTACCTGGGGGAGAAAATCCAGCGGCCGTACCCGATCTCCGAGCCGCTGGAGCTGCTGCTGACCGACATCCTCGAAGACAACCGCTGGGACGTCATCTCGCTGGGCATGCAGATCATGGTCGAGGCGCTGGCGATGGCCGCGTTCCGGCTGGCCCACAGCACCTTCCACGACCCGCTGATCAAGCAGATCACCGGCCTCGTGGCGCGGGACGAAGCCCGGCACGTGTCGTTCGGCGTGCTGTCGCTGCGCGGCCTGTACGACGAGATGACCACTCGCGAGCGGACCGAGCGGGAGGAACTGGTGCTGGAGTCCGCGGCCCTGATCCGCCGCCGGTTCCTGCTCAGCGACATCTGGGAACGCATGGAGGTCCCGATGGCCGAGGGACTCGACTTCGCCGCCCGCAACGAGCTGATGGTCGCCTACCGGCAGGCCATCTTCTCCCGGGTGGGCCGGGCACTTGACCAGATCGGACTGATGACCCCTCGCGTGCGGGACGGGCTCGTCCGGCTGGATCTGATCCAATTCGTGGAGGGCAGGCGCGGTGGTTGAGCGAGCGGGCGTCCGGCAACGGCCGCCGATGGACCTGGCGTCGCTGATGCGGCTGGCGGAGCTGACCGATGTCATCGTGCCGATGACGGTGCGGGCGGTCAGTGACCTGGGCATCGCCGACCTGCTCATCGACGGGCCCCGGCCCGTCGATGAGCTCGCCGCCGAGGTCGGTGTGCACGGGCGGTCGCTGTGCCGGGCGCTGCGGGCGCTGGCGGCCAAGGGCATCTTCACCGAACCGGAGCCGGAGGTCTTCGCCCTGACCCCCCTGGCCCAGCCGCTGCGCAGCGACCACCCGATGTCGATGCGCGCCGTCTACACGCTGCTCGCCTCCGACGTGCAGGCGTGGGCGATGCTGCCGCACAGCCTGCGCACCGGCGAGGCCGCCTTCGACCGGGCGCACGGCACGGACTACTGGAGCCACCTGGCCGAGAACCCGGACGAGAGCCGGCGGGTGGACCGCTGGATGCACGCGATCACCCGGCTGCACCTGCGTACCGTGCTGCCCTGTCACCCGTGGGGAGAGCTGTCCCACGTGGTCGACGTCGGCGGAGGTGACGGCGGGTTCCTCGGTGGCCTGCTCGCGCGGTACCCCGCGATGCGCGGCACGCTGGTGGACCTGCCGCACGTCGTCGCGGCGGCGGAGCGGGTCCTGACCGAGGCCGGGGTACGCGACCGGTGCGAGATCGTCCCCGGCAGCTTCTTCGACGCGCTGCCCGCCGGCGCGGACGCGTACCTGCTCAAGACGGTGCTGCCCGGGTTCGGCGACGACCAGGTGGTGGCGGTGCTCCGCCGGGTCCGGGAGGCGATGCGACAGGACAGCCGCCTGCTGCTGCTGGAGGCCGTCCTGCCGTCCGGGGACACCTTCGACGTGGCGAAGCTGTACGACGTGCACACGCTGGTGCTCACCGGCGGCACCCACCGCACGGCCGAGGAGACCGCGGCCCTGCTCGACCGTGCCGGGCTGCGACTGGACACCGTCCGGCCGACGGCCACACTGACCATCCTGGCCGCCACGCCGGCCTGATCCGGCCCCGCCGGGCGGGGGGAGGCCGGCAGCGCCGGGCGGGGGACGCCGGCAGCGTCAGGCGGGCCGGACGGCCAGCGGCACGTGGGCGAAGGCGCGGAACGGCGTGTCGGCCTCCCGGACCAGCTCGCCGGCCTGCTCCACCGAGCGGGTGCGCCGCAGCACCCAGTCGAAGACGACCTGCGCCTCCGTGCGGGCCAGGAACGCGCCCAGGCACAGGTGTCCGCCGCCGCCGAAGGTGACGTGCGGGTTCGGGTTTCGGGTGACGTCCAGCGTGCCGGGGGACCGGAAGACCGCCTCGTCGTGGTTCGCCGAGCCGAGCATCAGCACCAGCACCCGCCCGGCCCGTACGGTGCGCTCCCCGATCCGCACCGGCTCCCGCACCAGCCGGGCGGTGCCCTGGATGGGCGCCTCGAAGCGGAGGAACTCCTCCACCGCGCCGGGCACCAGGCCGGGGTCGGCGCGCAGGAGGGCGAACTGGTCCGGCGCCCGCAGCAGCGCGGCGAACCCGTTGGTGATGAGGTGGACGGTGGTTTCGAAACCGGCGAAGAACGAGAAGACGGTGTTGTCCACGATCTCGTCGTGGCTCAGCCGGTCCCCGTCGTCCTCGGCCTGCAACAGCGCCGACAGCAGGTCGTCCCCGGGCGCCGCGCGGCGCTCGTCGAGCAGGCCACCGATGTACTTGCGCAGCCACTGGACGGACTCGTGTGCCGCACCCCGGGAGTCCTCGGGAACGATGGCGCTGAACGCCCGCCCGAGACTCATGGCGTGCTGCCGGACGTCGTCGTGGGCCTCGGGCGGGATGCCCATCAACGTGGACACCACCAGCACCGGCAGCGGGTACGCCAGGTCGCGCACCACGTCGCAGGTGCCGGTCTCCAGCGCCGGGGTCAGGAGCTGGTCCACGGTCTGCTCGATGTAGCCGCGCATCCGCCGCACCACGGCCGGAGTGAAGGCGCCGCTCATCAGCCGCCGGAGCCGGACGTGGTCCGGCGGGTCGCGGTAGAGCATGATGCGCTGGAAGAAGTGGCTGGCCGGCCCCTCGCCCACCGACAGGTGGTGGTACGGCTCGGGGAACTCGCTGCCGAGGCGGGGGTCACGCTGCAACGCCACGACGTCGGCGTGCCGGGTGACGCCCCAACTGCCGGGGCCGATCCGGCACAGCGGCCCGGCCTCGCGCAGCTGGGCGTAGGTCGGATAGGGGTCTTCCCGGACGGCGGGGTCGAGCGCGTCGAACCTGGGCGGCAGACCAGAGGCAACCATGCCTGCCAGTCTTGGCCCGAACCCACCACCCGGGCAAGTGTTTACGCGTGTTTGTCGAGAACCCTACGCCGACGCTTCACGAGGCAGGTAGCTGCCGAAGCTCCAGACGTGGCCCTCAAGGTCGTAGACCCCGTAGTCGCGAGAGCCGTACGAGGTGTCGTGCAGCTCGTAGACCAGCTTGGCGCCGGCCTGCACCGACCGCTCGTGGTGCTTGTCGACGTCCGCCGCGTCGCCGACGCAGATGTAGATCCCCCCGCTGGTGGCGGGCAGTTCGCGCGGGCTGACCATGCCCAGCGTGTCGTGCGGGCCGCCGCCGCCGAGCTGAATGGTGGCGTTGCCCCAGCTCAACTCGGCGTGCACCACCTTGCCGTCCACCTCGGTGACGTCGAAGCGCTCCAGGCCGAACGCGTTGACGAGCCAGTCGACGGCAGCCGTCGGGTCCTGGTAGCGGAGGAAGGGGATGACCGGAGAGAACGAACGTTCCGACATGAAGCCTCTTCTCGCGTATTGATCGATCTGTGCGGTGCGGTTCATCATAGGTGACTCGCCTCTGTACGAGGGTCAACATCACGCTCGACAATCGACAGTGGCCGGCCGAGAGTGGCCAGCGCGCCCCGGTAGTCGTCGCCGACGGCCAGGTCGAGCAGGTGCACGCTGACCTGCGGCGGCGGCCGGTTCGCCCAGCTCAGAAGCTGGGCGGGGGCATCCGGGGCGCTGACGGTGAGGTCGGCCGGCGACGGCACGAGGCCGTCCCCGGTCGCCTTGAGGATGGCCTCCTTGCGGGTCCAGTACCGGATGAACGCGGCGAGTCGCCGTGGCTGTGGCAGGTCGGCCAGCACCCGACGCTCGACAGGGGAGAGTGCCGAGACGGGAATCCGGCGACCACGTAGCGCCACCCGCTCGATGTCCACGCCGCAGACCGTGTCGCGGGCGATCGCCACCAGGATCCGTTCTGCCGAGTGCGACACCGACACGTGCAGCACACCCGCGTCGGTCCGCACCTCCAGCCGGCCGTGCGGGCCGGCGCAGTGTCGGCACGTCGAGGAGAAGACGACCTCGCGCGGCGTGGTGTTGGCGTACCGGGCGGCCAGTAGCCGCGCCGCGACACGGCCCGTCACGAAGCGGGTGTGGGCCGCGTCGTGGCGCAACCGCCGCGCCCGCGCCTGCTCGGCGTCGTCGAGCAGGGCGTGCAGCCGCTCGGGGACCGGCCCGGCGCGGCACCGCCAGACCAGGCACTCGCCGCTGCCGAGCCCCTCGCCCACGCCGTTCCCCCGTCCGCCGGCGTCTTTCCCCTCGCCTTCGTGGCGAGCCTTTACGAGCTTTACCGACTATCTCTAGACCCGAGTCGCGATCCGCTGATAGCTTAGCGCCAGCCGAGCGGAGACGTGGTAGAGGCTTACTGAGGAGACGCGACATTGGACGTTGCCGTCGACACCGATCCGACCCTGACCCTCGACCGGATTCGGGAGGACGTCGCGGAGGCCCTCGGCTGCCCGCCGTCACTGGTGGGGGACGACGACGATCTGCTGATGCTCGGCCTCGATTCGATCGCGCTCATGCGGCTGGCCAGCCGCTGGCACAGTCAGGGCGTCCCGGTCACCTTCAGTGAGCTCATCGAGTGGCGCACCCTCGCACAGTGGTGGCGCCTGGTCGAGGAGCGCGACGCCGAGGCCCGCCCGGCGCAGCTGCCGCCGGTGGTCGTGGATGAGTCCGCGCCGTTCGGCCTGGCCACGATGCAGCACGCGTACTGGGTCGGCCGGGCGGACGGGCAGCCCCTCGGTGGCGTGGGCGCCCACTTCTACAACGAGTTCGACGGTGCCGGTGTCGACCCGGACCGGCTCGACGCCGCCGTCCGCACGGTGCTGCGTCGGCACGGCATGCTGCGGGCCGAGTTCCACACCGACGGCACCCAGCGGATCCGGCCGGAGAGCCCGTGGCCGGGCCTGACCGTGCACGACCTGCGTGAGCTGCCGCCGAATCGGTGCGAGGAGGAGTTGGCGCGGCTGCGCCACCGGTTGTCCCACCGGCGGCTGCGGGTGGAGGAGTCGGAGACCTTCGACATCCAACTGTCGCTGCTGCCCGGCGGTGCCACGCGGGTGCACGTACACGTCGAGATGCTTGTCGCCGACGCCCACAGCTTCCGGCTCATCCTGTCGGACCTGGCGGCCTTCTACCGGGACCCGGACCGGCAGGTGCCTCCCGTGAGCCTCAGTTATCCCGCCTACCTCGCCACCGTCGCCGCCCGTCCCGACGAGGCCCGGGACAGGGCCCGCGAGTACTGGCGCGAGCGGCTGGACACCCTGCCCGGCCCGCCCCAGCTGCCGACCGCCGTGGACCCGGCCACCGTGGAGGGCCACCGGGTGGTCCGCCGCTACCACTGGCTGACCCCGCAGCAGCAGGCGGAACTGGAACGGCGCGCGGCGACGGCGGGAGTCACCCTGTCGATGGTGTTCCTCGCGGCCTTCGCCGAGGTGCTGGCCGCGTGGAGCAGCAGCGGCCGATTCGTGTTGAACCTGCCGATGTACGACCGACGCCCCGTCCACCCCGACGTCGGCGCGGTCGTCGGTGACTTCACCAACCTGGTTCTGCTGGAGATCGACACGACCGGACCGGCCGGCTTCGTCGACCTCGTCCGCCGGCATCAGGACCGACTGCGCAGCGACGCCGCCCACTCGACGTACAGCGGGATCGACGTACTGCGCGACCTGTCCCGCGCCCGGACCGGCCAACCCGTCGGTGCGCCAGTCGTCTTCACCAGCGCGTTGAGCCTCGGCGAGCTGTTCGACGCCGAGGTGCGGGACTGCTTCGGCCTGCCCGGCTGGACCATGTCCCAGACCCCGCAGGTCTGGCTCGACTACCAGATCACCGAGCGCGAGGACGGCCTCTACCTCAACTGGGACGTCGTGGACGAACTGTTCCCCGAGGGGTTCGTCGACGACATGTTCGCCGCTTACCTGGGGATCGTCGACTGGCTGCTCGACCCGGCCACGGACTGGTCCGGGCGCGCCCCGATCGCGCTGCCCGCTCACACTCTTGCCGCCCGGGCGTCGGCCAACGACACCGCCGGCCCTACCGCGGACGGGCCGCTGCACCGCGAGGTGTTCGCCTGGGCGGCCCGTGAGCCCGACCGGCCGGCGGTGCTGGCCGGGCCGGGCCGGGCGGGCGTGCTCACGTACGGCGAGATGGCGGGCCGGGCGCAGGCGCTGGCCGACGAGCTGACCACCCGTGGCCTGGCCCCCGGTGACGCCGTCGCCGTCACACTGCCGAAGGGCCCCGACCAGATCGTGGCGGTGCTCGGCGTGCTGCGGGCCGGCGGCGTGTACGTGCCGATCGGCGTCGACCAGCCCAACGCCCGGCGCGAGCTGATCCGGGCCACCGCGGCGGCCCGGTTCACCGTCACCGCCGCCGGGGCCGCGGACGGGTCGCCCGTCGACTCCTCGACCACACTGACCGTCCCCACCGTCGGCGTGCCGTTGCGCGACGACGCGCCGCCTGTCGACCCCAAGCAGGACGCCTACCTGCTGTTCACCTCCGGCTCCACCGGAGCGCCGAAGGGGGTGCGGGTGCCCCACCGGGCGGCCCGCAACACCCTCGACGACCTTGTCCGGCGGTTCGCGATCGGCCCGGACGACCGCGTCCTCGCGGTCTCGGCCCTCGACTTCGACCTGTCCGTGTTCGACATGTTCGCCCTGCTCGGCGTGGGTGGCGCCGTCGTCACCGTCACCGAGGACACCCGCCGTGACCCGGCGGCCTGGCTGCGCCTGGTCCACGAGCACCGGGTGACGGTCTGGCAGTCCGTCCCGGCCCTGCTCGACCTGCTGCTGACCCAGGCCGAGACCGGGGCGGCGGGTGGAGCCAGGCCGTTGCCGCTGCGGCTCGCCGTGCTCGGCGGCGACCGGGTCGGCCTCGACCTGGCCGGTCGGCTGGCCGAGGTGGCCCCGGGCAGCCGGCTGTACGGCTTGGGCGGCACCACCGAGACGGCGATCCACTCCACCGTGCAGTCCGCCCCGGTCGACCCGCCGCCGCACTGGCGGTCGGTGCCCTACGGCGTGCCGTTGCGTAACCAGCTCATGCGGGTCGTCGACGAGCACGGCCGGGACCGGCCGGACTGGGTGCCCGGCGAGCTGTGGATCGGCGGCCGGTCGGTAGCGGCCGGCTACGCGGGCGACCCGCGACGGACCGCCGACCGGTTCGTCGAACATGCCGGGCAGCGCTGGTACCGCACCGGCGACCTGGCCCGGTACTGGCCCGACGGCACGGTGGACTTCCTCGGGCGTACCGACTTCCAGGTCAAGATCCGGGGCCACCGGATCGAGCTGGGCGAGATCGAGGCCGCGCTGGAGCGCGACCCGGACGTCTCCCGCGCGGTGGCCCAGGTTGTCGAGGGGGCCACCCTCGCCGTCGCCGTCACCGTCACCCGGGCCGACGCCGACCCCCAGGTGATCCGGCAGCGCGCCGCCGAACAGCTGCCGCCGTACATGGTGCCGGCCGTCGTGGTGGTCCTCGACGCGTTCCCGCTGTCGGCCAACGGCAAGATCGACCGCGCCCGGCTGCCCGAGCTGGTCGCCGCCCGACCGGCGGTCGCGGGCACCGCGCCCCGGGGCGCGGTCGAGACGGCCGTGGCCGCCCTCTGGTCGGAGCTGCTCGACGTGCCCGAGGTGCACCGGGAGGACAACTTCTTCGCCCTCGGCGGCGACAGCCTGGTCGCCACCCGGCTGCTGGCCCGGCTGCGCGAGACCGGCATCGCCGGCGCCGAACTGCACCACCTGTTCCACGCCCGCGACCTGGCCGGCTTCGCGGTGCGGTTGCGCACCACGGGTACGGCTGGCGGACCCGCCGAGCGGCGTGCGCTGACCGCCGACCCGGCGCACCGGCACGACCCGTTCCCGCCCACGGACGTGCAGCGCGCCTACTGGATGGGGCGCACCGCCGACTTCGCGCTCGGCGGGGTCGGCTCCCACTGGTACTGGGAGTTCGACGGCGGGGACGTCGACCTCGACCGGCTGCGCCGGGCGGTCGACACGCTCATCGCCCGGCACGAGATGCTCCGCGCGGTCTTCGACGACAACGGCGACCAGCGGATCCTGCCCGAGGTGCCGCCGTTCACCATCACTGTGCACGAGGGGCAGGAACGCCTGGCGACGCTGCGCGAGCAGCTGTCTCACCGTGTCCCGGACCCGTCCCGGTGGCCGCTGATCGACATCCAGGCCGTGCGTCACCCCGGCGGCACCCGCGTCGCGTTCAGCTTCGACTACATCGTGCTCGACGCGTTGAGCATCGTCGTCTTCTTCTCCGAGCTGTCCACCCTCTACCGCGACCCCGACGTCGAGCTGCGCCCGCTGGGGGTGTCGTTCCGCGACTACGTGCTCGGCGCGGCGGCGCCGCCGGAGGCGGTTGAGCGGGCGGGGGCGTACTGGCGCGGGCGTCTGGACGACATCGCCCCGGCCCCCGCGCTGCCGCTGGCTGTCGACCCCGAAACCCTTGTCGCCCCGCGGTTCGTCCGTCGCGAGCGCAGCCTCACCCCGCAGCAGTGGGCGGCGATCAACCGGCGTGCCCGGGACCACCGACTCACCCCGGCCGCGGTCCTCGCCACCGCGTACGCCGAGGTGCTCAGCGCGTACAGCGGGCAGGACGAGCTGACGCTCAACCTGACCATGTTCCAGCGCCACGACGTGCACCCCGACATCGGCGCGATCCTCGGCGACTTCACCTCGCTGATCCTGGTCGGCTACCGAGGGGCAGCGGGGCAGCCGTGGCGGGAGACCACCCACCGGTTCCAGCAGGACCTGTGGGCCGGGCTGGAGCACAACGACGTCTCCGCCCTGTGGGTGCTGCGGGAGCTGGCGCGCCGGCGCAACAGCGGCACGGTCAGCATGCCGATCGTGTTCACCAGCGCGCTCGGCGTGGCCGCGGACCTGGTCAACATGCGGTTCCCGTTCGGCGAGCTGACCTGGGGCATCTCGCAGACCCCGCAGGTGTGGCTGGACAACCAGGTCATGGAACGCGACGGCGGGCTGACCTTCAACTGGGACAGCGTCGACGAGTTGTTCCCCGACGGGCTGCTCGACGCCATGTTCGACGCCTACCACCGGCTGCTGTGCTGGCTCGCCGACGGCGACTGGGACCGGCCGCTGCCGGACATGCTGCCGCCGGGGCAGCGCGCGGTCCGGGCCGCCGTCAACGCCACCGACGCCCCGGCGCCCGGGCACACCCTGCACGGGCCGTTCTTCGCGCACGCGGCCCGCGACCCCGACCGGCTCGCGGTCGCGTACGGCGAGACGTCGATCAGCTATGGCGAGCTGGCCACCCGCGCGCTGCGGATCGCCGGGGCGCTGCTGCGCGCCGGGGTGGAACCGGGCGACGCGGTCGCCGTAACCGTGCCTCGCGGGCCGGACCAGGTCGCCGCCGTTCTCGGCGTGCTGGCCGCCGGCGCGTCGTACGTGCCCGTCAGCGTCGACCAGCCTGCCGCCCGCCGCGATCGGATCCACGCCAAGGCGCAGGTGACCGCCGTGGTGGGCCGTCACGACGGGCATCATCTGCCCACCGTGGCCGCCGACGTGGACGGGCCGCCGCTGCGCGGGCCGGTGACGGTCGACGCGGACGCGTTGGCGTACACGATCTTCACCTCCGGCTCCACCGGGGAGCCCAAGGGGGTGGAGATCACCCACCGGGCCGCCGTCAACACGGTGACCGACATCAACTCCCGGTACGGCGTCGGACCCCAGGACCGGGTGCTGGCGGTCTCCGCGCTGGATTTCGACCTGTCCGTCTACGACGTGTTCGGGCTCTTGGCAGCCGGCGGCGCGCTGGTCGTGCTGGCCGACGAGGACCGCCGGGAGGCGCGCCGCTGGGCCTGGCTGGCCCACCGGTGGGGTGTGACCGTCTGGAACTCGGTGCCCGCGCTGCTGGACATGCTGCTCGTGGCGGCTGGCGACCACCCGCCGTCCGGCCTGCGGCTGGCCCTGGTCTCCGGTGACTGGATCGGCCTGGACCTGCCGGACCGGCTGGCGCGGGTCGCCCCGCACGCCCGGTTCGTTGCCCTCGGCGGTGCCACCGAGGCGGCGATCTGGTCCAACGCCTGCGAGGTCGCGGTGGTGCCGGAGCACTGGCGCTCCATCCCGTACGGCCGCCCGCTGCGCAACCAGCGCTACCGGGTGACCGACTCGCGTGACCGGGACTGCCCGGACTGGGTGCCCGGGGAACTGCGCATCGGCGGCACCGGGGTGGCGCTGGGCTACCGCAACGCCCCCGAGTTGACCGCCCGGCAGTTCGGCGTCGACGACGAGGGCCGCCGCTGGTACCGCACCGGCGACCTCGGCCGGTACTGGCCGGACGGGACGCTGGAGTTCCTCGGCCGGGTCGACTTCCAGGTCAAGGTGCGCGGGCACCGCATCGAGCTGGGCGAGATCGAGGCCGCCGCCGAGGCCCACCCGCTCGTCGGGCGGGCGGTGGCGATGGTCGTCGGTCAGGCGCCGACGCAGCACATCGGCCTCGCTGTCGTACCCACCACCGGGGGTACGGAGCCGGACCTGGCCGGTTGGCTGGCCGAGCGGCTGCCCGCGTACATGGTGCCCGAGTACGTCGTGACGGCGGAGCAGCTGCCGCTGACCGCCAACGGCAAGGTCGACCGCCAGCGGCTCGGGACGCTACTGCGCGCCGACCCGCTCGACGACACGGCCGAGCCGCCCAAGGGGCACACCGAGGAACTTCTCGCCGCGCTCTGGTCGCAGCTGCTCGACCAGCCGGTCGACGACCGCCGGCACAGCTTCTTCGCCCTGGGCGGGGACAGCATGCTTGCCACCCGCCTGCTGGAGGCGCTGCGCCAGCGGCTCGGCGTGGACATGACATTGCGACAACTGTTCGCCGTACCCGTGCTCGCCCAGCTCGCGGCCGCTGTCGACGAGCAGCTCCGTGCGTCGGCTCACGACGACGTCGAGGAAGGTGTCATATGAGCAACGACCCCCGCATCCCCGTCGAGCGGCTGGTCACCGACCTCGAACGGGCCGGACTGCGGCTGTGGGCCGAGGACGGCGCGCTGAAGTTCCGCGCGCCCGCCGGCTTCATGACCGACGAGCGGCGCACGCTGCTGCGGGCCCGCCGCGACGAGATCCTCGCCCACCTGGCCAACGGCCGGATGCCGCGAGTGGTGCCGGACACGGAGCACCGCCACGACCCGTTCCCGGTCACCGAGGTGCAGTCGGCGTACCTGCTGGGCCGAGGCTCCACCTTCGCCTACGGCGGCGTCGCCTGCCACGGCTACGGCGAGCTGCACTATCCGGATCTGGATCCGGAGCGGATGACCCGCGCCTGGCGGGCGCTCATCGCCCGGCACGACATGCTCCGCGCGGTGATCGACATCGACGGTTCCCAGCGGGTGCTGCCGCAGGTCGACGACTACCACATCGCCGTACGCGACCTGCGCGGGCGCGACCGCGACGAGTTCGACCGCGGGGTGACCGAGGTACGGGCCGAGATGGACCACCGGGTGTTCCGGCCCGACGTCTGGCCCCTGTTCGAGGCGCGCGTGACCCGAGGCGACGACGAGGCGGTGCTGCACGTCTCGGTGGACTTCCTCATCGCCGACTTCGTCAGCATTCAGATCATCCTCGACGAGCTGCACCACCTCTACCACGACGCCGGACCGCTGCCCGAGCTGGAGATCGGCTTCCGGGACTACCTGCTGGCCGAGCGGAGCTGGACGGCGAGCCACCGGGAGACCGACCGCGACTACTGGCTGCGCCGGGTGGACGACCTGCCGCCCGGCCCGGAGCTGCCGCTGACCAGCCGCGCCCGACAGACCGAGGGCCGGTTCCGCCGGCTGGCCGCCACCCTGGAACCCGAGCTGTGGGAGGGGCTGCGCAAGTACGCGGGCCAGCACGACGTGAGCCCCTCCGGCGCGGTGCTCGCCGCGTACGCGCACGTCATCGCCGTGTGGAGCCGGCGTCCCACGTTCACGCTGAATGTCACGATGCTCAACCGGCTGCCGCTGCATCCACAGGTGCCCGCCGTCGTCGGCGACTTCACCGGCGTGGAGTTGCTCGCGGTCGACCAGAACGAGGCGGACACCTTCGACCGCTGGGCTCGGGCCGTGCAGGCCCAGCTCTGGCAGGACATGGACCACCGGGCGTTCTCCGGCATCGAGGTGATGCGGGAGATCACCCGCCGACGCGGCGCCGACGCGGCGCTGTTCCCCGTCGTCTTCACCAGCGCGATCGGCCTGGGCGAGGCCGGGGCCACGGCATCGGTGTCGCACGGACAGATGGGGTACGGGATCAGCCAGACCCCGCAGGTCGTCATCGACTGCCAGAACTCCGAGCGGGATGGCGGGCTGTCGACCAACTGGGACGTACGCGAGGGTGTGTTGCCCGAGGGCGTCGTCGACGACATGTTCGCCGCCTTCGAGCAGCTGCTGCGTCAGCTCGCCACCGACGACCAGGCGTGGCAGCGGGTCCCGTCGAGCCTGCTGCCGCAACGGCAGCGACGCCGCCGCGAGGAGATCAACGCCACCGCCGCCCCGCTGACCCGTGCCCGTCTGCACGACGCGGTTCTTGCCCAGGCCCGTCGTACCCCGGACGCCCCGGCGGTCATCCACGGTACGGCCACGCTCAGCTACGCCGACCTGGCCGCCCACGCCACCGGCATCGCCGCCCGGCTCGTCGAGTCGGGCTGCGTACCCGGCGGCCTCGTCGGGGTGACCCTGGAACGCGGCCCGGGGCAGGTCGTGGCCGTCCTCGGCGCGCTGCTCGCCGGCGCGGTGTACGTGCCGGTGGACACCGCGCAGCCCGTGGCCCGGCGCGACACGATCCTCACCGGTGCGGGCGTACGGCACGTGCTGACCTCCCGCGACCTGGCCGCCGGCTCCTGGCCGTCCGGGGTCGTCGTCGTGGCGCTGGACGAGGTGCCGCCGGCCGACCCGCCCAGCGAGCCGGGTGGGTCGCGGCCCGACGACCTGGCGTACGTCATCCACACCTCGGGCTCGACCGGGACGCCGAAGGGGGTCATGATCACCCACGAGGCGGCGCTGAACACCGTCCTCGACATCAACGCCCGGTTCGGCGTCGGCGAGCGGGACCGTGTGCTCGCCCTGTCCCAGCTCGGCTTCGACCTGTCGGTCTACGACATCTTCGGCCCGCTCTCCGTCGGCGGGGCGCTGGTCGTCCCCGACGCCGAGCGGCGCGCGGACCCGTCGCACTGGGCTGACCTGGTGGCCGCCCACGGGGTGACGGTGTGGAACTCCGTTCCCGCCCAGCTCCAGATGCTCTCCGGATACCTCGGGGTGGCCGGCACCGCGCTGCCCACCCTGCGGCTGGCGATGCTCTCCGGCGACTGGATCCCGGTGGCCCTGCCCGACCAGATCCGCGCCCAGGTGCCCGGCCTCGACGTGGTGAGCCTCGGTGGGGCGACCGAGGCGTCCATCTGGTCGATCCACTACCCCGTCGGCGTGGTCGGCGAGGACTGGGCCAGCATCCCGTACGGCCGGCCGCTGGCCAACCAGACCTTCCACGTCCTCGACCCGCTGCTGCGGCCCTGCCCCGACTGGGTGACCGGAGAGCTGTTCATCGGCGGCGTCGGCCTCGCGCTCGGCTACCTGCACGACCCCGAGCGCACGGCGGAACGGTTCATCGTGCACCCCGTCACGGGCGAGCGCCTGTACCGAACGGGCGACCTGGGCCGGTACCTGCCCGACGGCGACATCGAGTTCCTCGGCCGGGAGGACCACCAGGTCAAGATCCGTGGTCACCGGATCGAGCTGGCCGAGATCGAGACGGCCCTGCAGAGCCACCCCGACGTCGCCGGGGCGGCGGTGCTGGTCACGGGCGACCAGCCGCTGGAGCGTACCCTCGTCGCCTTCGCGCAGCCCGCCGCCGCGACGCCGCCGGCCGAGGACGTGGCCGACCTGGACGCGGTCGCGGCGCGGGCCGGTGACGCCGCGCTCGACGGCGTCGACCCGGACCGCTACCTGGAGTACGCACACCGGCTCGACCAGGTGGCCCTGCCCGCCATGCTGGACACCTTCCGCCGCGCGGGAATGTTCGCCACGCCCGACGACCGCCACACCGCCGCCGAGATCGTGGCCGCCACCGACGCCGCGCCCCGACACCACCGGTTGCTGCGCCGCTGGCTCGCCGCCCTGGTCACCGAGGGTCTGCTGGCAGTCGACGGCGACCACTACCGGCTGGCCGGCGTCGTCGCATCCGACGCGCTCGACGTCGCGTGGGCGGCGGTCGACGCGGCGGCGCTGCCGGGCGAGGAGCGCCTGCTCGACTACTTCCGGGCCAGCATCCGCCACCTGCCAGCCCTGCTCCGTGGCGACGAGGACCCGCTTCGGCTGCTCTTTCCCGAGGGCAAGCTCGACGTCTCCCAGCAGCTCTACGAGGAGGCGGTGTTCAACCGTTGGGCCAACCGGGCCGCCGGTGCCGTCGTGGCGGAGTTGGGCAGTCACCGTCGGCACACCGGGCCGCTGCGCGTGCTGGAGGTCGGCGCGGGTGGCGGCGGCACCACCGCCGCGGTGCTCGACGCGCTCGCCGGGCACGACATCGACTACCTGTGCACCGACCTGTCGCCCTACTTCGCGGGGCAGTCGCAGGCCCGCTTCGCGGAGGTGCCCGGCGTCCGGTTCGGCCTGTACGACCTGGACGCCGACCCCACCGAGCAGGGCCTCGCGCCCAACTCCTTCGACCTCGTCGTCGCCGGGGACGTGCTGCACGCCACCGCCGACGTCGACCGGGTCCTGGACCGGCTGCGCGGGCTGCTCGCCCCCGGCGGATGGCTGGTGGCCCTGGAGATGACCCGGGACCACTACCAGATCATGACGTCGCTGGAGCTGCTGGTCCGGCTCGATGACGCCACCGGCGACTTCACCGACGACCGCGCCGGGACCGGGACGGTCTTCCTCGCCCGCGACCGGTGGCGGGACATCCTCGACCGGGCGGGCGCCGACACCAGCGTCTGCCTGCCGGCGGAGGACACCTTCGTCGGACGGATGGGCATGTGCGTGCTCGCCGCCCGGTTCAAGGCCGACCGCGCACCCGTGCACCCACGGGCGCTCACCGACCACCTGCGTGCCCGGCTGCCCGAGTACATGGTGCCCGGCACCGTGGAGATCCTCGACGAGCTGCCGGTCACCGACAACGGCAAGATCGATCGCCGGTCCCTCGCGGGGCGGCTGGGTCGCCGGCACGGCGGGGCGCGGGCCGGACTGGCCGGCGCGGCACCCGAGACCGAGCTGGAACGGGACCTGGTCGCGATGTGGAGCGAGGCCCTCGGTACGCCGGTCGGGCGCGACGGCAACCTGTTCGAGCTCGGTGGGGACTCGCTGGTCGCCGCCCAACTGGCCGGGCGCATCATCGAGGAACTGCCGCCGGCCCGCGCGCTGTTCTTCGACGAGGTGCTGCGCAACCTGCTCGAACTGGCCACCGTCGCTCGGCTCGCGCAGTGGCTGACCACCGCCGCCGAGGCCGGGGAGCAGCCGCAGGAGGCCGGCCAGCAACGGTCTACGGAACTGCTCGTCGCCGTGCACGCCGAGGGCACCGGCGTACCCCGGATCTTCCTGCCCGACGAGGCGGGATCGGCCGACGGGGTCGGGCCGCTCGCCGCGGCGCTGCTCCCCGCCGCCCCCGCCTGGGTGTTCACCGGCGCGGGGCTGGAGCTGCTGCCCTCGGTGGACAATGCCGCCGCCGCGTACGCCCAGGCGGTCGTCGACGCCGACCTGCCCCAGGTGGAGTTGCTCGCCCACGGACCGATGGCGGTCCTCGCCGTCGAGGTGGCCCGCAACCTGACCGAACGCGGTGTGCTCGTCGAAGGGCTGCGCCTGTTCGCCGGCCACCGACCCGGCCCGGGCAGCGTGGACGACCCCGCCGCCGGAGTGCGCGACGCCCTCGCGCGCCACGAGCCATCCATCTACGCCGGGGACATCACCCTGGTGCAGCCGGCGCGGGACGCCGAGATCGAGTTCTGGGAGGACCTCTGCCTCGGCAACCTCGACGTGGTCGACACGGCTCTGCCGGCGGAGCAACTGCGCTGGTCCGCGGAGCCCGCCGCGCTGGCCGCCGCGCTCGGACCGGCGTGATGAACCGACCCTCGTCCGACGGCGGGCACGGCCGGGGAGGTCCCCGGTGACCGTGGTGGGTGTTGTCGGCGCGGCCGGTGCCGTCGGTGCCGCCGCCGTGGCGGAGCTGCACCGCCGGGGCCGGCACGTGCTGCGCCTCGCCGGCCGCCGCCGCGCCCCTCTCGACGCGCTGTGCCACGGGCTCGCCGCCACCGGCGGTTCCCCGCCCACCGTCGAGGTCCTCGACATCAGCGACACCGACGCGCTGCGCCGCTACTGCGCCGGCTGCGACGTCGTGCTCAACTGCGCCGGCCCGGCCTACCTCGTCGAGGACCGGGTGGCGCGGGCGGCGCTCGCCAGCGGCGCTGACTACGTCGACGCCGCTGGCGACGACGTCCTGGGGGAGCAGGTGGGAGCCCTGTTGGCGCGGGCGCCGGGGCGGACCGCCGTGATCTCCGCCGGCATGATGCCGGGCCTGAGCGCACTGCTGCCCCGCTATCTCGCCGCCACCCTGTCGGACCGGCCGCGCGGGCTGCTCGGCTACCTCGGCGGTCGTGACCGGTTCACCGCCACCGCCGCGGCCGACTACCTCCGTGTGGGAGAGGGATTCGGTCAGGCCGGGGCGGCGTTGACCGGGGGCGTACGAGCGCGGCAGCCGCTGCCCACCCGCACCGACGCCGAGTTGCCGTTCTTCCCGGAGCCGGCCACGACCGTGCCGTACCTGAGCACCGAACTGGAACGGGTAGCCCGGTCCCTGGGGGTCACCGACGCCACCTGGCACTCCGTCTTCGCCGGCCCGCACGTCGCGCAGGTGCTGCGGCAGCCACCGGCCGGTGCGGACGCCCCCGAGGCGCTGCGCCGCGCCGCCGAACTGGACGCCTTCGGGCACGCGACCTACCAGCTGATCATCGTCGAGCTGACCACCGTCGCCGGTGACGCCCAGACCCTCGTGTTGCGTGGCGACAACGCCAGCTCGCTCACCGGCGCGTTCGCGGGCGTCGCCGTTGCGGCGCTCACCGAGGGGACCCTGGCCGCCGGTCTGCACCACGCGGGGGAGGCGCTCGACCCGCGGGTCGCGGTGGACCTGCTCGCCGGCTCGGCCGCGGTGAGCGACCTGACGGTGTTCGACGGTGAAGCCGCCCACGTCGGCGGCCACGTGGAGGAGGCACTGTGACGCAACGTCCCCGGGTCGTCGTCTGTGGCGCCCGATTCGGTCAGGTCTACCTGGAGGCGTTCCGCAACCCGGATCTGCCCTTCGAGTTGGCCGGTGTGCTGGCCGCCGGCAGCGAACGCTCCCGCGCCTGCGCCCGCCGCTACGACGCGCCGCTGTACACGGACCCGGAGCAGCTGCCCGACGACATCGACATGGCGTGCGTGGTGATCCGCGGCGGCCTGCTGGGCGGCCGGGGCTCGGAGCTGGCCCGCGCGCTCATGGCCCGTGGCATCCACGTGCTCCAGGAGCACCCCCTGCACCACGACGAGCTGGCGGAGAACCTGCGCGCCGCCCGCCGGCACGGCGTCGTCTACCACCTGAACCCGTTCTACACCCACGTCGCCCCGGTACGCCGGTTCGTCGCGGCGGCGCAGGAGTTGACGCGGCGGCAGCGCCCGCTCTACATCGACGCGGCGGCCGGGTTCCAGCTCGCCTACTCCCTGCTGGACATCCTCGGGCAGGCTCTCGGCGGGGTACGCCCGTTCGCCTTCGGCGACCTGCCCGAGCAGGCCCCACCGGTGCGCGCCGCGACCACCCTGGACATCCCGTTCAGCAGCCTCGACGGGGTGCTGGCCGGGGTGCCCGCCACCCTGCGCGTGCAGAACCAGATGGACCCCGCCGACCCGGACAACTACGCCCACCTGATGCACCGCATCAGCATCGGCACGGAGGCCGGGAACCTCACCCTGGTCAACACCCACGGGCCGGTCGTCTGGTCCGCCCGCCCCGACTTCCCCCGCGAGGTCGCCGACCCGAACGCCGACCCCCACTACGCCACCATGCCGGACGACGCGCAGGCGCCCAGCGCCGTCGTGCTCGGACCGGGCACCGTGCCGTCGTACCGGCACATCTTTCGCAGCCTGTGGCCGGCCGGCATCGCGCACGCCCTCACCGAGCTGCACCAGGCGGCCCAGGAGGGGCAGGATCCGCTGCGTCGCGGCCAGTACTACCTGTCGCTGTGCAAGCTGTGGCAGGACCTGACACTGCGGCTCGGGCCGCCGGAGCTGCTGTCCTCCACCCCGCCCCAGCCACTGACCGACGACGACCTCAAGGCCATCGCCGCCGCCGGTGACGAGGCGGCGCGGCCGTGAGGGCGACCGTGGAGGCCGCGTCCTGGCTGCGCCTCTACCGGCCGCGTCCGGCCGCGACCCTGCGCCTGGTCTGCTTCCCGTACGCCAGCGGCAACGCGACCTTCTACCGACAGTGGGCCGTACGGCTGCCCGCCGAGGTCGAGGTCGTGGCGGTGCAGTATCCCGGCCGGCTGGACCGGATCCACGAGCCGTGCGTACGGGACATGGCCACGATGGTCGACGGGATCGTCGCGGCGCTACAACCGCTGCTGCACACCGACTTCGCCCTGTTCGGCCACAGCATGGGCGCCTCCGTCGCGTACGAGGTGGCGCATCGGCTCCAGCACGGCCTCGGTGTCACGCCGCGCCGGCTGGTCGTCTCCGGCCGCCCGGCCCCGCAGCACCAGCGGCCGGGTGTCAAGCACCTCGGCAGCGACGACGAGTTGTGGGACGAGGTGCGGCGCCTCGGCGGCACCACCGACGAGGCGCTGGTGCACCCGGAGTTGCGGGCCGCGCTGCTGCCCACGCTGCGGGCCGACTACCGCCTCGTCGAGACGTACCGGCCCACCTTCGGTGCGCCACTGTCGATGCCGGTCACCGCGATCACCGGCGACGACGACCCGGAGGCGCACGTGCCCGAGGTGGCCGACTGGCGGCGTTGCACCACCGGGGACTTCCAGCTCCGGGTGCTCCCCGGGCACCACTTCTACCTGATCGACCAGCAGGCCGAGGTGCTCGATCACCTCCGCGAGGCGCTCGGGCTGCCCGCCGACCAGCCCCGCTGACCGGTCAACTCGCCGCGAGCACCCCCGCCGGCCCGTCCGGTGCCGGCTCGGTGAGGCCGAGCCGGCCGGCGAGGTAGTCCTGCCACATGAGCCGGCGGCGGGGCTTGCCGCTGCTGGTACGCGCCACCGCGCCCACCGGCACGACCACCGCCTCCACCGGCACCCCCTCCGCCGCGACCTCGGCCGCGGCGCACGCCGCCGGCAGCCAGCCCGGCTCGGGCCGGGCCAGCAGCAGCACCACCCGGGGTTCGTCGCCGACCTGCCCGAGCAGGGCGGTGATCCGTCCGACCGGTGCACCGCAGGCCGAAACCGCCGCCGCCTCGACGTCCTCGGCGAGCAGCATCCGGCCGCGTACCTTGACCCCGTCGCCGAGGCGGCCCAGCACGAACAGTTCCCCGTCGGCGACGAAGCCCGCGTCACCGGTGTGCACCTCACCGTCGACCAGCCGGGTGCCGCTGGCGGTGTCGTCCCCGGCCGCCGGCAGGTAGTCCGCAGCCACGGACGGGCCGCGCACCACGATCTCGCCGACCATCCCGTCGGGAACGGCCCGGCCGTCGTCGTCCACCACCGTCACCCGCGCACCGGCGAGCGGCCGTCCGCAGCCCACCACCTCGCCCTGCTCGACGGTGGCGGTGCGCCATCCGGTGTCCAGCGGCACGCCGGTCACCGACAGGGTCGCCTCTGCCAGCCCGTACGCGGGCAGCAGCGCCTCGCGGCGTAGCCCGTGCGGTGCGGCGAAGCGGGCGAACTCCGCCAGCAGCGCCGGCCGGATCCGCTCCGCGCCGACGATCACCGCCCGCCACGCCGAGAAGTCCATCCCGACCAGCGCCTCGGGGGGCACCCGCCGGACGATGTGGTCCAGCCCGAAGGCCGGCATCGCGGTCAGCCGGGCGCCCCGCCGGCCGAAGCACTCCAGGTAGCGCAGCGGCCGACGGACGAAGTCGCCCGGCGACATCAGCCACAGGTCCGACCCGGTGGCGACCGGTGCCAGCAGGCAGCCCACCAGGCCCATGTCGTGGTGCACGGGCAGCCAGGAGGCGGTCGGGTCGTCGGGCGTCATCCGCAGCCACCGCTGGATGCCGGCGACGGTGGCCGCCAGCGCGGCGTGGGGCACGCGCACCCCGCGCACCCGGCCGCTGCTGCCCGAGGTGAACTGCACAAGCGCCAGTCCGTCCGGCCCGGGCGTCGACGCCCGGCGGCCGTCGGCCGCGTCGGCGAGCAACCCCACACTGTCGTACGCCGGTACGCCCGCCCCGGCGCACACCTCGGCTACCAGGGCCAACGCGGGATCGTGCACGACCAGCCGCGGCGCGCTGGCCCGCAGCACTCCGCGCAGGTGCTCGGCCCAGCGCGCCCGGTCCCCGAAGGGCGGCGGTGGCGCCACCGGCGAGGCGGCGGCGCCGGCCAGCATGGTGCCGAACAGCAGCCCCACGAACCGTGGGCCGGTGGTCTCCACGATCGACACCACATCGCCCGCGCCCACCCCGGCACCGCGCAGCGCCCCCGCGTACCGGCGCACCAGGTCCGCCAACTCGGTGTACGACCACAGCCGCCACGACCCGTCGGGCTCGGCGAACCGGATGCCGCGCCGCTCGTCGGGGCGGTCCAGCCAACCGAGCGGGCCGGTCACGCGGGCGCTGCCTCGATGATCGGGAACATGGGGGTGGAGACGCTGCGGACCAGCCGTAGCCCGGCCCGGTCCAGCAGCTCGCCCTGCTGTTCGAGGGTCCGCGCGCCGCCTGCGGTGAGGGTGTGCATGAGCAGGTCCATGCGCCGCGCCAGGGCCGGCACCTCGGCCTCCTGCCGCCCGGCCTCCATGATGAACAGCCGGCTGTGCGGCTTCATGGCGGCGCGGACGCGGCCGAGAATGCCCACCACCTCGTCGTCGCTCCAGCTGTAGAGGATGCGCTTGAGCACGTACGCGTCGCCGCCGGGCGGGATCGGCCCCTCCAGGAAGCTGCCGGGCACCACCTCCACCCGGTCGGCGACCCCCGCGGCGGCCAGGACCTCGGGGGCGTTGGCCACGACGCCCGGCAGGTCGAACAGCACCCCCTGGACACCCCGGAGCCGGCGCAGCAGGCTGGCCAGGAAGCCGCCGTTGCCGCCGCCGACGTCCACGATGCTGGCGAAGCGCCGCCAGTCGCAGGCCCGAAGCACCGCCAGCAGCTCCATCCCGGTGACCCCGCTCATCACCCTGTCAAACGCCTCCCCGTCCTCGGGCTGGGCGCTCAGGTGCTCCCACATGGACCGGCCGTGCACCACGTCGAACGCAGGTCCGCCGGTACGGATCGATTCGGCGAGCCCCTCCATCGCCCGGGTGCAGGCCACCGGGGAGAGGAAGATGTCGCGCGCCGAGTACGGATGCCCCTCGCGCAGCAGGTCCGACAGCGGGGTCAGCGCCACGCTGTCCGGCTCCACCAGCTCGAACACGTCCCGGGTCGCCAGGTACTCCAGCGTCTTGCGGAGGGTGGGCTCGTGGGTCCCGGTCGCCCGGGCCAGCCGGGACATCGGCACCGGCCCGTCCACCAGGTGGTCGGCCACGCCGAGCAGGCATGCTGCCCGGATGGTGTACGGCAGGAGGTAGTCGCCGAGTTCAAGGAGCTTGAAGATCGAATCGGCGTCGATGGTGCGCCTGGTGCCCACGGGTGTCTCCGTCCCTTCGCGTGAGGCTCCGGCGGCCCCTGGCCACCGGAGTCGCGTGGCGGGGTGTCAGGAACCGGCCTCGTCCAACTCGGCCTGCAATTTCCTGGACGCGAGCCGGCGCCACGCATCGGTGATCAGCTCTCGCAGCTGCGTCGGGTCGACCGTCGCCAGTTCGACGAACGTCCACCCGCTCTGCCCGTACCTGTTGTTCGGCGCCGAGAAGGTCGCCGGGTCCTCGCTGATGAGCGCCGCCTGCTCGGCGACGTCGATCCGCATCCCCATCACACCGGGCCTGGGAAGGGTGCAGAAGATCTTGTTGCCGACCCGGAAGTCGGTGACGTCGAAGTGCGCCGACTGGCGCGCTCCGGGAAGTGCCAGGGCGATGCTGCTGACGGTTTCGGGGCTGACCACTGCGGCCTCCTCGGTTGTCGACGGATCGCGTCACGCTAACGCCCGTCGGGCGTGCTCGGATTGATCCCGCCCGTGTCACCCGGCCGCAGCAACTGCTCGGCCACGCGACCGTGCGGGTCGTCGCCGAACCCCGGGAAGGCCTCCAGCCAGAGCGCCCGGCGCAGCCACCGGTGCAGCGGGTACTCCCACGTCACCCCCATGCCACCCGTGATCTGGATCGCGGTCTCGCAGGTCCGCACCGCCGCGCCGCGCGCCACCAGCACCGCCTCGTCCACCGCCTGCGCGCACGCCGGTGACCCCGCGGGATCGTTCTGCACCAGCCACGCGGCCCGGTACGCCAGCGACCGGGCCAGCTCGGTGTCGACGTACGCCTCGGTCAGCTGGTGCGCCACGGCCTGGAAGCTGCCGATCGGCCGCCCGAACTGCTCCCGCTGGCGGGCGTAGGCGACGGCCATGTCCAGCGCGCCCGCCGCGGCCCCGACCGCCTCGGCTGCCAACAGCACGCCGCCGCGCAGCTGGGCCCGCCGCACGGCCCCCGGCGTGCGGGCCGGCTCGACGAGCAGCCGCGCCGGCGTGCCGTCCCACCGGACCCGGGCCATCCGGCGCAGCGTGTCCAGTGTCGACAGCTCCTCCACGACCAGCCCGGGGGACCCGGTGTCGCAGGCGAACACGGCCGGGCCCTCCTCGGTGTGGGCGCGTACCACGACGCAGCGCACCGCGCCCGCCTGCGGCACTGCCGGCACCTGCCCGGTGAGGGTCCAGCCCTGCGGCGAGCGGGTGGCCCGCACCGTCCCGGCGCCGGGGGACGCGGCGCCGTCGGCGAGTGTCGCCGGCACGGTCAGGGGCTCGCCGGCGGCCGACGCGTACGGTGCGGCCAGGGCGACAGTCGTCCACCACGGCGTCGGGTGCAGGCACCGCCCGCTCTCCTCGGCCAACAGCGTCAGCTCGACCATGCCGAGGTCATCGTCCAGCCAGCCCTGCCGGATCAGCTCGGGCCAGGCACCCGCCTCGCTCCCGCCGGGGCCCTCCGCCAGGGCGCACACCCGCGTCGCCGGATAGTGCCGCTCCAGGTGGTCACGGGCAGCCCGGCGGATCTCCCGTTGCTCATCGGTGAGGGCAAAGTCCATGGTCTTCTCCGTGTCGTCGCGGGCCGGTGGTCACTGGCGGGATCTGGGCAGGCCCAGCACGCGCTCGGCGACGATCCCGCGAAGGATCTCGGAGGTGCCGCCCTCGATCGTGTTCGCCCGGCTGCGCAGCAGTTGCCGCTGCCAGTACCCCTGCCAGGTGGCGTCGCCGCCGTCGAGCAGCGCAGTGGGGCCCTGCACGCGCAGCGCGAGCGCGCAGACCCGCTGGTGCAGCAGCGACCATTCGAGCTTGAGGATGGACGCCTCCGCGCCGGGTTCGCCGGAGCGGCGCAGCGCGGCCAGCGACCGGTAGCCCGTGTACCGCAGCCCCTGCAACCGTGCGTGCAACACGGCCAGCTCGCGACGGACGGTCGGGTCGCCCTCGGCGCCGACCTCGCGTACCAGCCGCAGCAGCCGGTCGAACTGGGCGACCAACCGGGCGGTGAGGGTGATCCCGAACGTTCCGCGCTCGTGGGCCAACGTGGACAGCGCCACCGACCAGCCCTTGCCGACCTCGCCCACGACGTCCGCGTCGCCGACCGGCGCCTCGGTGAGGATGATCTGGTTGAAGTCGGTGTCGCCGTTGAGCTGCCGCAGGGGCGACACCTTCACCCCGGGCGCACGCATGTCCAGCAGGAAGCAAGTCAGCCCCTGGTGCTTCGGCTCGCTGGGGCCGGTGCGGGCCAGCAGCAGGCAGTGGTCGGCCAGGTGGGCGTAGGAGGACCAGACCTTCTCGCCGTCCAGCAGGTAGCCGTCCGGCTCCGCCCGCCGGGCCGAGGTGCGTACCGCCGCCAGGTCCGAGCCGGCCTCCGGCTCCGAGAACCCCTGGCAGAACAGGGTACGACCGGACAGGATGCCGGGCAGGTAGCGCGCCTTCTGCTCGTCCGTGCCGCGTGCGATGAGCGTCGGGCCCACCATGTTCATTCCGATGATGTTGATGTGGTCCGGTGCTCCGGCGCGGGCGGTCTCCTCGACGAAGATCGCCTGGTAGGCGGCGGTCAGCCCGCGACCGCCGTACTCCGTCGGCCAGGTGATGCCGGCGTAGCCGGCCTCGGACAGGTCGCGACTCCACTCGCGCAACTGCGTGGTGCTCCACGTACGGGACGGGTCGTCGTCGGGCAGGCGGGCCCGGAGCCACTCGCGCAGCCCGGCGCGGAACGCGGCCTCGGCCGGGTCGTCGTGCAGGTTCAACGCCGTCCTCGCTTCCTGGCGGCCGGGTCCGGGCGCCTCGTGCTGGTCACCGTCACGCCGGACGCACCGCGAGCGGCACCTGGTCGTACGTGCGGAAGTTGAAGCGCGGCCGGCGTACCGGCTCGCCGTCGAACTCGATGGCGCTGGTGCGCCGCAGCAGCCGGTCGAACACGGCGACCCCTTCGGCGCGGGCCAGGGCGGCGCCCAGGCAGTGGTACACGCCGGCCCCGAAGCTGAGGTGCGGGTTGGGCCGGCGGCCGACGTCGAAGCGGTCCGGCTCGTCGAACTGCTCCGGGTCCCGGTTGGCCGACCCAACCAGCAGATAGAGGACGCGACCAGGGCGGATGACCCGGCCGGCGACCTCCACCGGCTCCAGCGGGCTGCGCATGGTCACCTGGATCGGCGCCTCGTAGCGCAGCATCTCCTCGACGGCGGTGGCGGTGTCGGCCGTGCCCGCCCGGAGCCGGGCAAGCTGGTCGCGGTGCTTCAGCAGCTCGACCATGCCGTTGGAGATCATGCCCATCGACGTCTCGAAGCCGGCGTAGAAGACCGTGATGGCGTTGTCGACGATCTCTTCGCGGCGCAGCCGCTGCCCGTCCGACTCGGTGGTGGCCATCCGGGTCAGCAGGTTATCGCCGCCGGGGCCGTCCGTGACGAGATCGCCGAGGTACGCGCGCAGCCAGCGCAGCGAGCGGACCGCCTCGCCGATGTCGCGGTCGTCGTGGAAGGCCACGTCGCTGAAGGCCCTGACCAACTGTGCCGCGTGCGGCCACAGCAGGGACCGGTCGGCGGCCGGCACCCCGAGCAGGTCGCAGATGACCATCAGGGGGAAGGGCAGCGCGAGGTCGGCGACCAGGTCCATCCGGCCGGTCGCCAGAACGGGTTCGAGCAGGTCGTCCACGAGGGAGGTCATGCGTTCGTCGAGCCGCCGGACCAGGCCGGGGCTGAACGAGCTGACCAGGACCCGGCTGGCGAGCCGGTTGCGCTGGCCGAGGTTCTGCCCGGACAGGAAGCCGCTCAGCTCCGGGTCCCCGACGGTGAAGCGGTAGTACTGCTCCGGCAGGGTCTTGGTCAGCCGCTGGTCCTTGAGCAGGGCGGCGACCTCGCGGTAGCCGGGGACCACCCACTGCCCCGGCCCGTTGCTCAGCACGGCGCCGGTACGGCGCAGTCGCTCGTATGTGGGAAAGGGGTCGGCCAGCAGTTGCGGGTCCGAGACGTCGAAGGTGACCCGTGGCGCGCGAACGGCTGTCATAGGGGCCTCCCGACGGACCGGTACGGCGTGCACGCCCCGCGTCCGCCGCCGATTATTCGGGCTCTCCGAAACTCGTGTCAAGGAGTGTCTGCGGAGACTGTCGAAGTATCTTCAGGACACTCGTAACCACGCGCTTGCTGCGGTAGCGTCGCCGGCATGCGAGAGGAACCGGCATCGGTGGGTCAACGGCTCCTGTGGCTGATGGACCACTATCGAGGGCAGCAGCACTCACTCAACGAGCAGGTGGTGTGGCACCTGCGCGGGGACTGCGACGTCGCCGCCCTGCGCCGTGCCGTGGACCTGTTGCACGAGCGGCACGAGTCGCTGCGGACGACGTTCGTCGCCCGGCGGCGTCAGCTCGTTCAGGTGATCAATCCGCCGCGCCCGGTCGAACTGCTTCGCGTGGACGTGTCCGGGCACGCCGATCCCCGACGGGCCGCCCGTGAACACGTCGCAACCGAGCTGACCACCGCCGTGGACTTCGGCGTGTGGTCCACCCGGCCCACGCTGATCACCGTTGGCCCCGAGCACCACGTCTTCGTGCTGACCATGCACCACTACGTCAGCGACGACTGGTCCAACGCGCTGCTGTCACGCGACATCCGCGCGCTCTACCAGGGCGAGGAGCTGCCGGAGGTCGGATGGCAGTACGCCACGTGGGCGGCATGGCAGCGGGAGCGGATCTCCGGGCCGGATTCGGGTGTGCTGGCCGACCACTGGCGCCGGCAGCTCGACGGGGCGCGGCTGGTGCGCCTGCCCGAGCGCGCCGAGGTCCCCCGGGGCCCCGACGAGCAGGCCTGGGTGTCGGTGGAGCTGACCATCGACCCGCACGTCGCGCACGGGCTGCACCAGCTCGCCCGCCGGCAACGCACCACCCTCTTCCCGGTGATGCTCTCGCTGTTCTACCTGGTGCTGCACCGGGCCACCGGCCAGTCGGACCTGACGGTGGCGTCGCTGTTCGCCAACCGCAGCCGGCCGGAGGTCCGCGACACGGTGGGCTTCTTCGTGTCCATGGTGCTGCTGCGGGGCCGGGTGGTCGCCGCCGAACCGTTCACCGACCTGCTGCGGCAGGTGCGCAACCAGGTGATGGAGGGCCTGCGCCACCAGGAGCTACCGGCGCAGCTGCTGCCGCCCGGGTCGGTCACGGGGGAGGGCCGCACCGACGACGTCATGTTCCAGCTGCTCGGGTCGTTCGTGCCGAGGGCCGACATGAGCGGCGACGAGCTCGACGACCTTGAGGCGCAACTGGAGCGCAGTCGGTTCGCGCTGGAGTTCGTCGTCGTACCGCAGGGCGACGCGCTCACCGCCGTCCTCATGTGTGACCGTGACCGGTTCACCCCGGACTGGGCACGGCAGTTCGTCAAGGACTACGTGGCGTTGGCCGCGGCGGTGGTGACCGACCCGCAGCGGCTGCCGGGCACGCCATCCTGAGACGCGCGTCGGCGGTGCCACGTGTCCGTACGGCCCGCGCCACGCGCGAAAACGACAGGCGGCCGGCGGGGAGCCGCCGACCGCCACCGTCGTGTCCGGACGGTCGGTCACCCGGCCTTGGGCAGCTCCCGCAGGCCGAAGGCCACACCCTGGCTGTCGCGGCACTCCGCGAACGCGCCGTACTGCGGGCTCGGCGGCCGCAACGGGCCCACCTCGCCGCCGAGCTCCTTCACCCGCTCGACGGCCGCGGCCAGGTCGTCCACCGCGAAGTAGACGATGATGTGCGGAGGGTCGGTGTCCGGGTGGGAGCCGGCCTCCAGGCCCGGGGCCGCGCCCGGCATCTCGATGTACGACCCGTGGGTGAGCATCGTGAACTTCCAGCCGAACAGCGCCTCGTAGAAGTCCCGGGTGCGTTCGGGAACCGGAACTGCAAACTCGATGAACGAAGGTTCTCCTGCCACGGCGCCCTCCGGTGCGTGATCTGTCAGGGGAGATGTCCTAGCATCATAACGGGCATTGTCTCGTCTTCCGCAGACACGCAAGGATGCTAGTAAAGACGAGTTCCGGTGGTTGGCGGGCCAGCCACCGTGGCAGCCGACGCGGCCACCAGGCCATGGCCCGCACCACCGGCCCCCCGGGGCCCTGCGAACGGAGGGCACTGCTGTGACTGTCTCCATCGACGAGTCCACGAGCCTGCGGCAGGCGCGCGAGATCGCCGACGAGGTGTTCTTCCCCGCCGCGCTGGCGGTCGACGGCGCCGACCGCGTCCCCATCTCCCACCTGGACCTGCTCGCCGAGCGGGGCTTCTACGGACTGGCCGCGCCCTCGGAGTTCAACAGCCTCGACCTGCCGAGCTTCCCCGCGGTGTGCCGGGTCATCGAGACCCTCGCCAGCGGCTGCCTCACCACCACGTTCCTCTGGGCCCAGCACCACAACGCGGTGATGGCGGCGGCCAACACCAGTAACACCGAGCTACGGGCGGCCTGGCTGGAGCCGCTGGCCACGGGGCAGCGTCGGGCGGGGCTGGCGATCGGCGCGGCGGTGCGGCCCGGTCCGGCGGCGCTGTCGGCGACGCCGGCCGACGGCGGGTTCCGGTTCTCCGGCGCCGCGCCGTGGGTCAGCGGCTGGGGCCTGGTCGACACGATCTACGTTGCCGCCCGGTTGCCCGACGACACGCTGGTCTTCGCCCTGGTCGACGCCGCGACGAGTGGCACGCTGACCGTCGAGCCCCTGCGGATGTCGGCGGTCAACGCCAGCAGCACGGTGACTGTCACCTTCGACAACCACTTCGTGTCTGCCGACCGGGTGGCCAACCAGATGCCGCTGCAGGCGTGGCGGCAGCGGGACCCGGCGACGCTGCGCTTCAACGGTTCCCTCGCGCTCGGGGTGGCTGACCGGGCGATCGAGTTGGCTGACGAGCCGCGGCTGCGCCCGCAGCTCGACGCCGTCCGTGACCGCCTCGACACCGCCGACCCGGAGGTCATGCCCGCCGCCCGCGCCGCCGCCTCGGAGCTGGCGCTGCGGGCCAGCGCGAACCTCGCCGTGGCCTCCGGCAGCCGCGCGGTCCTGCTCGACCAGCACGCCCAGCGCCTGGTGCGGGAGGCGACGTTCCTGCTGGTCTTCGGCTCCCGCCCGGGCATCCGCGACGCCCTGCACACCGCGTTCACCACCACCACCGACGTCGCCTGACGCCCCGGGCGGCGCCACCGGGCACCGCACCGGCAGGGGCCCCGCGACGCGTAGGACCGGCGTCGCGGGGCCCCTGCCCTACCGCATCCCGTCGATCAGCCGAGCCACGGCCTGCGCCTGTGCGTGGTCGACCACGGTGAAGTGGTCGCCCTCCAGCATGTGGAAGCGGGCCTGTAGCACGGCCGCGGCGTGCCGCAGCGGCGACAGGTAGCCCGCCGCCGGGCCGACCAACCCTCGTGACGCCTCCACCACGTCCACCTCCAGGCCCTGTTCGGCGACGAACGAGTACCGCAGCAGCGCCCGGGTGTTGGCCTCGAAGACCCCGTACATCTCCTGCAACTCGGCGTACGTCACCGACTTCAGGTCCTTGAGCTGCGGGGGCGGCGCCGCCCACGTGCGGCGCAGCGTCTCCTGGGCGGCGTTCGGGGTGCACGGGTCGCTCGACACCTCCACCGGAGCGCCCGCGAGGTTGTGCAGGAACGCCTTGACGAGGGAGGCGTCGTCGACCGTCGGGTTGCTGCCGCAGCCGATCCACGGGTCGATGAGCAGCACCGCGCACTCCCGGCCCTGCCGCCGCAGTTGCCGGGCCATCTCGTACGCCACCACGCCGCCCAGCGACCAGCCGGCCAGCCGGACCACCCGGTCCGGCGGCTCATTCGTCAGGATCGGCGCGAGTTCCGCCAGGTAGCGGGCGGCCAGATCCTCGATGGACACGACTGACCGGGCCGGGGACGGCGCAGCGAAGCCGAGCACCCGGTGCCGCTCGCCCAACTCCGCCACCAGCGGGCGGTAACAGAGCAGGTCGCCGCCGACCGGGTGCACCAGGACCAGCGGGCGGTGCCCGTTGTCGGACAACGCGACCAGGCTGCGCGCCGGTTCGGTGCCGCCGGCGGTGTCGAGCATGGCGGCGATCGCCGCGACGGTGCCCGAGGTGTAGAGCGTGGCCAGCGGCAGCCGCCGTCCGAACTGTTGCTCGATGCGGTTCATCAGGCGCGCCGCCAGGAGCGAACTGCCACCGTAGGCGAAGAAGTCGACGGAGCGGCCGACCTCCGGCACCTCCAACAGTTCCTGCCACAGCGTGGCCAGGTCCCGTTCGGTGCCGGGTCGGGGCGCGTCATCGCCGACATGCCGGGCGGCCCGCACGCCGGCCGCCCGCTCGGCCAGTTGCCGCCGGTCGACCTTGCCGTTGGCGGTCAGCGGCAGCCGCTGCCGTACGTCGATGCTGCGCGGCACCATGTACTCCGGCAACCGGGCCGCGAGGTGGTCCTTCAACTGCGTGGCCAACTGCTCGGCCGGGGTCTGCGAGGCCACGAAGGCGACAAGCGACACGGCCCTTCCGTCGGTGCGGGTGACGACGGCGGCGTCGGTGACCTCCGGGTGGGCCAGCAGCGCTGCCTCGATCTCGCCGAGTTCCACCCGAAAGCCGTTGACCTTGACCTGTGGGTCCTCCCGGCCGAGGAACTCCAGCGTCCCGTCGGGCCAGTATCGGGCCCAGTCGCCCGTGCGGTAGATCCGTTCCTGCCGCTGCGGATGCACGAGGAACGACGCGGCGGTCAGCTCCCTGTCGCCCAGGTAGCCCAGGGCGAGGCCGCGTCCGCCGATGAACAACTCGCCCGGCACCCAGTCGGGGCGGTCCATCAAACGGGCGTCGAGGACCTGGAAGCGCTGGTTGCGGAGCGGGTGACCGTACGGGATCGAGATCCATTGTGCGGGCACCCGCGCGGGCACCGGGTGGTAGTTGGACCAGATGGACGCCTCCGTCGCGCCCCCGAGGCTCACGCATGCGGCGTGCGGCGCGATTTCCGCCAGCTCCGCGCCGAGGTTGATCGGCACCCAGTCGCCGCTGACCATGGCCAGCCGCAGCTCGGTGAGCGGGTGCCGGCCGCTCGTACGCACGAACTCCACGAACATCGCCAGGTAGGCCGGGACGCTGTTCCACACCGTGACCCCGGTGGCCTGGCACAGCTCGTAGAGGTGGGTGACCTCCCGCTCCTGCCCGGCGGTCGGCACGACCACCGCCCCGCCGGAGGCGAGCATCCCGAACACGTCCCACACCGACAGGTCGAACGTGTAGTCGGAGACGGCGAGGACCCGGTCGCGAGGGCTCAGGCCGAACCGCTCGTTGATGTCGACAAGCGTGTTGACGACGCTGCTGTGCGAGATCATCACCCCCTTCGGCGTGCCGGAGGTGCCGGAGGTGAAGATGACGTACGCCAGCGACTCCGGGCTGACGTCCACCGCCGGCCCCGCCGCGCCGTCCTGCCGGGCGATGGCGGTGGCGATGTCGATGGTCCGCGCATCCGCGTACGGCTCCTCGCCCTGGATGCTGCGGTCGGCCAGCAGGACCCGCAGTCGACAGATCTCGGCCACCTGCTCGCGCCGGCGGCGCGGCCACTGCGGCGAGACCGGCACGTACGCGGCCCCGGCCATCAGCACCCCGAGCAACGCGATGATCTGGTGCGCCCCGCGCAGCGCCTGCACGCCGACCACCTCGCCCGGCCGTACCCCGGCCGCGACGAGATCCGCCGCGAGCGCGTTGGCCTGGTCGCGCAGCTGGGCGTAGGTGAGCTCCCGGCCGTCGGCGATCACCGCGAGCCGGTCCGGCTGCCGCGCGGCCTGCTCCTCGAAGAGGTGGTGCATGGTGGCCACCCGGGCCGGTGCGGCGGTGTCGTTGACCTGCTCGCGGACCTTGAGCTGGGCCGCCGGGGTGAGGTCGAACGATTCCATCCCCCACGCCTCGTCCCCGGTGGCCAGCCGGATCAGCAGCGACCGGTAGGCGGCGAACATGTCGTCGATCATGCCCGCCGGGTAGAGGTCGTCCGCGCTGTCCCAGGTGGTGACCAGGGCGTTGCCGGCCACGAACGCCTGGTGGTCCAACGCGACCTGCGGCGTACGGACCTTGCCCTCCAGCCGCTGCCAGCCGAGGTGCTCCAGGAAGACACCGGAGTCCGGCTCCCCGACGCCGAGCATGCTGGTGAACACCACCGGCATCAGCGCGTTACGGGCGTTGCCCGTCCGTTGGTTGAGCTGCCGGATGACGGAGACTCCGCCGAACGAGCTGTGTTCCATGTCCTGAAGCAGTTGCCGGCGCCAGGCGCGGGCCCGGTCGAGGAAGGTGTCGCCCGGGCCACCCTGGCGGCACTCCATGAGCAGGGTGCTGCTGAAGTTGCCGATGATCTTGTCGGCCTCCGGGTGGAACGGCATCCGGTCGCCGTACATGATGTTGATGGTGAAGTCGGCGTTCTTCGACCAGTGCCGCAACACCTCGCAGAACGCCGCGCCGAGCACCATCGTGCCGGTGAGCCGACTCTTCCTGATGCGCGCCGCCAGGCTGGTCCACTGCTCGGGGGTGAGCTTGAAGACCCGGCGCACGAGGCGGGGGCTGGGATCGCCGCTCATCCGGCGGCGGGGCAGCTCCGGCGCCGCGGGCAGGCTGTCCAGCCGGTTGAGCCAGTAGCGGCGGGCCCGCTCGTGCTCGTCGCTGTCCTTGCGTCGCTCGAACTCGTTGCGGTACTCCCGGAAGGTGTACCGCAGCGGGGGCAGCGACTCACCGTTCAGCAGGGCCCGCAGCTCCTGGGCGAAGATCTCACCCGAGAACCCGTCGATGGCCAGCAGCCGCGCGCACACCTGCACCACGATGTGGGTGTCGAGGGCGAACACGAAGACCTCGAACGGAGCGTGCCCGTCGCGCGATGGCCCCTCGTCGTAACATCGCTCCCGATTGCGGGTGAGAAGCCGCCGGCAGGTATGTTCCGGCTGGCCGCGAAGCGACCGGTAGGTCAACGGCACGGGCAGCTCGTCCTGGACGTGCAGCAGGCCCGTCTCGTCGAACGACGCCCGGAGCATCTCGTGCCGGGACATGAGCTGGTGCAGGGCCGCGCTGAACGCACGGACGTCCAGCTCCTGGCAGGCGTACTCCTCGAAGAAGAGGGCCGGACCGCCCAGCTGGAAGTCGCCCAGCTCGCCGAGCAGGTATGCGTACTGCAGGTCGCTCAACGGCGCCGAGTGGGCACCCGAGGCGTCCGCTCGGCACGGTGCCGGCGGCGGGGCCTGGGGGGCGTTGGCTGACGATGAGTGGTGCTCCGATCTCACTATGTCCATGACGTTCCCTCGGGATGGCGGGTTGTGAACAAAGTGGTACGAATACCCTGCCGGAGGTGCGCTCCGGACGGTCTCTCGAGATGCGATCGACGAGTGCTTTCTGGCGATCGGGCCGAGAGTGCTGGGGCCGTACGGCCTCTACCGTGCGGCGGCCCGCAGTTCGTTCACCGCCCCGGTCAGTTCTGCCGGGGTGGGCCGGTCGAAGACCTCGATCATCGGCAGGTGCACGCCGAAGACGATGTTCACCCAGTGCACGATGGCCGCTGCCGCCATCGAGTCACCCTCGAGGTCGTCGAAGAAGTCGGTGTCCGGCTCCACCTGGCGACCGAATATGTTCTTCCAGATGTCGAGCATCTGCTGTTCGCTTGTCACGATGCCTCCCCACGACGTGCCCGTCGCTGAACGCGGGCCGGTGCTCACCTCGAAGCAGGTACCGACCCCCACGGGCGGATGCCCAGGTCATTGACCAGTGTTTTGGTCTCGAGAAAGGCGTCGACGCCCGCCCTGCCCATCTCCCGTCCCCAACCGGAGCTCCGCATTCCGCCGAAGGGCAGCGCCGGATCGAGCACGTGCCAACTGTTGACCCACACGGTGCCGGCGCGCAGCCGGCGGCCAACCTGCTGCGCCAGGCCCAGGTCACGGGTGAAGACGCCGGCGGCGAGCCCGTACGGGCTGTCGTTGGCCAGTGCCACCGCCTCCTCCGCCGTGTCGAAGGGCTGCGCCACCAGCACCGGGCCGAAGACCTCCTCGCGGACCACCGGCGCCTGGGGGTCGGCCCCGGTCACCACGGCCGGAGTGCAGAAGAAGCCCGGCGAGTCCGATGCGTGACCGCCGGTGACCCGTGCGCCGCCGTCCCGGGCCGAGTGCAGGTAGGACAACACCCGCTCCCGATGCTCCGCGGAGATCAGTGGCCCCATGTCCGTGTCCCGGTCCAGACCGTCGCCGAGCCTGATCGCCGCGGCTCGCTCCCGGATCCCCGCGACGACCTCGTCGAAGACCTGTCGCTGCACGTACAGACGGGACCCGGCCACGCAGGTCTCGCCCTGGTTGTAGAAGATCGCGTGGGCCGCGCCGTCCATCGCCTGCGGCAGGTCGGCGTCGCTGAACACGATGCTCGGTGACTTGCCGCCCAGCTCCAGGGTCACCCGGCGGAAGTCGACGGCCGCGGCCCGGACGATGCTGCGCCCGACCTCCGTCGACCCGGTGAAGGTGACCTTGTCGACGCCCGGTTGCGCGGCGAGCGCCGCACCGGTGGCGGCGTCGCCGGTGACGACGTTCAGCACGCCCGCCGGCAGGCCGGCCTCCTGCACCAGCTGTGCGAGCAGCAGCGCGGACAGCGGTGTCTGCTCGGCGGGCTTCAGCACCACGGTGCAGCCCGCCGCCAGTGCGGGCGCCACCTTCGCCGCGGCCATGTAGAGCGGAAAGTTCCACGGGATGATGGCCGCCACCACGCCCACCGGCTCGGGCACGGTCATGGCGATGTGCCGCTCCGGGTTGCCGGTGAAGATCGAGACGTTCTCGCCGTTCAACCGGCCGGGCCAACCCGCCATGTAGTGGAAGACCGCCGCGGCGGCCGGAACGTCACCCGCCCGGGCCACCCGCAGCGGCTTGCCGTTGTCGAGGCAGTCGAGCAGAGCCAGCCGGTCGGCATGCGCGAGGATCAGGTCGCCGACCCGGTGCAACAGTCGGGACCGGGTGGCCGGAGACATCCGGTGCCATCGGGATCCGGGTCGGCCGGCGGCGCTCGCCGCGGCGACAGCCCTGGCGACATCGGTGGCGTCGGCGTGCGCCACAGTCGCAAGTGTCTCCCCCGTGGACGGACGCAGAGACGCCAATTCCCGGCGGTCGTTCGCGGGCGACCACTTGCCTCCGATGAACAGCTCTCGAGGCAAATCGTCCAGACAGGACAAAGATAGCCTGTCGGTGTGTGTGGTCGCCGACATGCACGAGACGCTAGCGCAAATACCAGGCTCGGCATACCCTCGATCGGGCCTAGCTACCGGCGCAAAAAGGCAGCCAGAGTCGGGCTTTCCGGCGAGAGTATCGGGGTACGGGATGAGATATCCGCGGAGTGTTTATCGCGTCTTTGACAGGATGCTTTCCAAAAAGCGTGGTGGGCGCAGTTGGCCTACCAGCTTTGCCGACCGGCTGACCCATCCGGTCCCCGGCTCCCGGGCGGTCCGCAAGTTGATCACCGAGGGTGGCATGCGGCCCGACCTCAGCCGGGTCGACCAGATTCCCGTCCACCCTGCCGCCGACTCCCTGCCGCCCGCCGGCGTGGGCGAGGTGGTGGCGACCTGGGTCGGTCACGCCTCGTTCGTGCTCCAGATCGGCGGGCTCGTGGTGCTCACCGACCCGGTGTGGTCACGGCGCATCCCCGGGGTGCGACCCCGCTTCACCCCGCCCGGTCTGCGCTGGGAGGCCCTGCCCCCGGTGGACGCCGTGGTCATCAGCCACAACCACTTCGACCACCTCGACGCGCCCACCATCCGCCGGCTGCCGCGGCACGTCCTGATGCTCGTGCCGGGCGGGCTGGGCTGGTGGTTCCGCCGGCTGGGGTTCACGGCCGTCACGGAGTTGGACTGGTGGGAGAGCGCCCGCCTCGGCGCGGTGGAGTTCACGTTCGTGCCGGTGCACCACTGGAGCCGCCGGACCCTCTTCGACGGCTGTCAGAGCCTGTGGGGCGGGTGGATGCTGGAGGCCGACGCCGACCCCGCCGTGGGCGCCCCGCCGCAACGGGTCTTCTTCGCCGGGGACTCCGCCTACGGGTCGTACTTCGCCGAGATCGGGAACCGCTGCGGCCCGGTGGACCTCGCCCTGATGCCGGTCGGCGCCTACCTGCCCCGCTGGTTCATGAAGCCGCTGCACATGAACCCGTCCGAGGCCGTACGCGCCTGCGGCGACCTGGGTGCCCAGCGGATGGCCACCATGCACTGGGGTGCCTTCGCGCTCTCCGCCGAGGCGCCGTTGGAGCCGCTGGAGCAGGCCCGCAAGGCGTGGCAGGCCAGCGGGCGAGCCACCGAGGACCTGTGGGACCTGGCGGTGGGGGAGAGCCGTGTGCTGCGTCGGGCGGTGACCGCGCCGGCCGCCGACTGACCGGTGCCGACGGCCCAGCCGCGCCCGGCGTTGCCGTCGGGCGCGGCTGGCGGCCTGTTAGCGGATCAGTCGCTGCCGCGGCCCGGGGTGGCTTGGCCGGGAGACGCCGTACGGCGCGCGAAGAACCGCTTCGGTGCCAGCGCCGCCCGGTACGGCAGCAGCAGCGGCAGTTGGTCGCCCACCCGCTGCCGCCAGATGAAGAACTCGCCGCCCTTGTCGCCGAACGGGGCGGGCAGGAACTTGGGCTGGTTGACCGTCACGAACGCCAGCTCGGTGAACTCCGTCTTGCGACGCAGCACGAGGTCGCGCAGGATCTTCCCGCCGGTGTGGCTCGCCGCGATCCCGCTGCCGGTGTACCCGTGGCCGTAGACCATGCCCGAGTCGGTCCGGCCGAACTGCGGGATGAAGCTGTGGCTCCAACTGATGAGCCCGCCGTTGCCGTGGCTGAACCGCACGTCCCGCCACTGCGGGAAGAACTCGCGGAACGACTCGCCCAGCTTGTCGAACGCCTCGTCGTTGCGGCGGTGGCGGGGATCGGTGTCCCGGTTGCCGAACATGTACCACAGGCCGCCCGCCCAGAGCACCCGGTTGTCGGCCGTCAGCCGGGCCGCGGTGGAGAACGACAGCGAGTTCGCCACGCCTTCCCGCCCCGGCCAGGTGACCCGGCCCAACTGCTCATCCGTCAGCGGCTCCGTGACCAGCAGGTAGTTCCACACCGGCATCTGGCGCGGCTGGAGTTCGGGGAACGCGCCCTGCATGGCCTCGGTCGCCACAATCACCTGGTCGGCGGTGATCGTGCCGTGCGGGGTGGTGATCCGCCACTTCCCGTCGACCTTCTCGACCGTCTGCGCCGGGGTCTGCTCGTGCAGCACCACGCCCTGCTCCTGCACCACCCGAGCCAGCCCGCGCACCAGCCGGTACGGGTTGAGCAGCGCGCCACTGACCTTCAGCGCCCCGAGGACGGTCGGCGAACCGATCCGCTCCTGCGCCTGCTCCCGGTCGAGCAGGCGGAACCCCGTCACACCGGCCCGCTGGGCACGCTTGATCTGCAACTCCAGCCGCGCGAGCTGCTTGGTGTCGGTGGCCACCTGGAGGATGCCGGTGTTCTCGTACTGGGCGTCGATGCCGTTCTGCCGGCAGAACCGACCGATCTCCAGGATCGACCGGGCGACCGCGCGGTACACCCCACCCGCCTTCTCCGCCCCGTAGTACCAGAGCATCCGGCGTAGCACCTTGCCGGCGGTCATCTGCACGAACCCGGCGTTCATTCCGGACGCGCCGTCGCCGGCGAACTTCGCCTCCACCACCCGCACCGACATGCCCGGTTCGGCCTGCTTGAGGAAGTGCGCCGCCCACAGCCCGGTGTAGCCCGCGCCGATGACGCACACGTCGCAGGAGGCGTCGCCGTCCAGCGGCGGGCCGATGTCGGTCGGTTCTGTGGAGTGCCAGTACATCTCTGTGGACAACTGCGCCATGCGGGTCTCTCCTTAACGGGCTGTCGCGGGGGTGGCAGGTGTCGGCATCACGCGGCGCGGACGGCCAGCGGGAGACGCTCGAAGGAGCGCAGGCTCCCGTGGTGGCGGCGCAGAGCGTCACCGTCGGCCGCGAGGTCACGGAACCCGCTGGCGAGCGCGGTGAACGTCAGTTCGCCCATCAGCCGGGCCAGCGCGGTGCCCAGGCAGTGGTGCAGGCCGCCGCCGAAGCCCAGATGCGGGTTCGGGGTACGGGACAGGTCCAGCTCCGCCGGCCGGTCGAAGACCGACGGGTCGCGGTTGGCCGCGCCGAGCAGCAGCATCACCGACCGGCCCGTCCTGATCTTGTGACCGCCGATCTCGACCGGCTCCCGGGCCACCCGGATCGCGTTCTGGATCGGCGAGTCGAACCGGAGGAACTCGTCGACCGCCGACCGGACCAGGGTCGGGTCCCGACGTAGCCGGTCCAGCTGGTCAGGGTGCTTCAGCAGCGCCATGCAACCGTTGGAGACAAGCCCCATGGTCGTCTCGAACCCGGCATGGAACAGGAACAGCAGATTGTCGACGATCGTGGCGATGTCGCCACGGTCCTCGGGCGGGGCCGCCGCGAACATGCCGGCCAGGGTCGAGTCGCCGGCGGGCGCGTCCCGCAGCAGGGCGGTGACGTACTCGCGTAGCCAGGCGACGGCGGCGTCCACGCCGTCCCGCTCGTCGGGCTGGAGGTTCGCCGCGTCGAAGACCTGGGCCAGCTCGATCACCCGGGGCAGCACCGTCTCCCGGTCGGCGTCGGGAATGCCGATCAGCCGGCAGATCACCGTGACCGGCAGCGGCACTGCCAGCTCCGCGACGAGATCGAGGCGGCCGGTGTCGCGGGCCGGGGCGAGCAGTTCCTCGACCAGCGCGGCCACCGCCGGGGTCATCGCCCGGACCCGGGGCGTGCCGAACGCCTGCCCGAGGAACCGGCGGGCGTGGGTGTGCACCGGCGGGTCCTGGGTGAGCACGATGCGGGAGGGGAACTCGGCGGCGGCTCCGTCGCCCAGGGTCAGCCGGATGAACTCCCGGGGGAAGTGGCTGGCCAGCCGGCCGTCGCGGAGCAGAGCGTTGGCCGTGGCGTGGTCGACCACCAGCCACTGCCCGAACTCGCCCCGCACGACCGGGCCCTGCGCGCGCAGCCGCTCGTACTCCGGGTAGGGGTCGTCGGAGCAGGCCAGGTCGACCGCGGCGATCCGGGGCCGCGCGACGGCGTCGGGAAGCGTCACCGCTGCCCGCCGACGCGCTCGGCCCGTCGCGCCCGGTGGTGCTCCCGCATCCGCCGCATGAAGTAGTCGGCGTTGAGCCAGTACAGCTCCAGCCAGATGTTGTCCGGATCGCGCAGCCACACGCCGTGCCCGGCCTCCAGGAACAACTCCTGCACCCCGCCGTGGTCGACGCCCACCGAGTCCAGGTGGGCCACCCAGGTGTGCAGGTCCTCCCGCTCGGGGACGTGGAACGCCAGATGGTGCAGCCCCACCCGGTGCTCGTCGAACGGCTCCTCGACCGGCTGGTCGGCCTGTCCGAGGACGATGGAGGTCAGGGCTCGGGAGTGCAGCAGCGTCCGGAAGGTGAACCCCGACTCGGCCGGCCGGGCGTCGCGGACGACGGTGAAGCCCAGCGCGCGGCAGTACCACTCGGTGCTGCGGTCGAGGTCCCGGACCGTCAGGTTGATGTGGGTGCCGCCGTTGAGCGGGGGTGCGGAGTCGTTGGCCACGGAGTTCCTCTCGCAGAAGACGGTCACAGAACGGTGCGCATGACGGCTCCCGCCAGGGGCGCCGTACGCCGGAGCCGGTCCTCGTAGCGGTCCGCGGCGGTGGCCAGCGCGCTGACCGTGCGGACACCGATGGTCCGCAACGGTTCCGGCTCCCAGCGGCGAGACCGGTGCCCGGTCCAGAACAGCCGGGTCTCGGGCCTCTTCACCCCGGCCACCAGCGCGGCCAGCGTGCGGCCGGCGAGGTTGCTCAGCGCGATGCCCTCGCCGCCGTAGCCGCCGGCGTGACCGAGACCGCTGTCGCGGTCGTACACCACGGCCGGCTCGCCGTCGCGGTGCATCCCGTACGCCCCGCTCCAGCGGTGGCTCACGGTTGCGTCGGCCAGGGCGGGGAAGCTCTCGGCCAGGGACGCCCGCAGCCGGGCGAAGACCCGGTCGCCGGAGCGAGCGGCCGGGTCCGGCCGGGAACCGGCGTGGTAGCCGGCCCCCCGACCGCCCACCAGCAGTCGGTCGTCGGCGGTGCGCTGGAAGTAGGCGAACTGGTAGCGGGAGTCGGCGACGGTGATCCGGTCCCGCCAGCCGGCCTCTCGCCAGCGCCGCTCCGACAACGGCTCGGTGGCCAGCACCCGGGAGATCACCGGCAGCACCCGGCGGGCGTGCCCGGAAAGGCCCGCCGTGTACGCCTCCGTGGTGCACAGCACGCTGCGGGCACGGATCGTGCCCCGGTCGGTGACGACGACGCCGGGCCGCAGCCCGACCACGCGGGTGCCCTCGACGACTGTCACTCCGCGCCGCTCCACGGCCTGCGCCAGCCCGGCGGCGATGACCGCGGGCTGCACCGCCGCGCACTGTGGCGTGAAGCCGCTCAGCAGCGCCCCTTCGATGCCGACCCGCTCGGTGGTTTCGGTGGCCGACAGCAGCGTCATGTCGGTGATGCCGAGCTTGAGGCGCATGTCCTGCCAGGCGTGCAGCCGCGCGACCTGCGGCGGGGTACGGGCGACGTAGAGCGAGCCGTCGCGCCGCCACCCGCAGTCGATGTCCTCGGCGGCGAGGACCCGCTCGATCTCGTCGAGAGTGCGTTGGCCCGCCCGGTAGAAGCGCATGGCGTCCATCGGGCCGTAGCGCTGCACGAGGTTGGCCAGCAGAGCGGGCATCTCGGTGGTGCACCAGCCGCCGTTGCGTCCGCTGGCCCCGTACGCCACGTGCTCTGCCTCGACCACCAGCACGGAGGTCTGCGGTGCCAACTCCGTCAGGTAGTAGGCGGTCCACAGGCCGCTGAATCCTGCGCCGATCACCACCACGTCGGTCTGCACGTCGCCGGACAGGGCCGGCCGCCGAGCCCGCAGGAACGCGGGCAGCGTGTCCAGCCACAGGCTCGCCGGTCGCCGGGGCCGGTCGGGGGAGGCCGTCATGCCGCGCTGCCGCTACCGGCTGACGGTGGCGGTCAGGTCGCCGAGGACCGCCGCGGCCAGGGTCCGCTTGTCGACCTTGCCGACGTTGGTCAACGGCAGCGCCTCGACGACCTCGAGCCGGTCCGGCAGCTTGTAGTCGGCCAGGCCCCGGTCCCGCAGCAGCTTGCGAAGCTCCACCAGGCTGGGCGCCGGGCCGTCGGCGACGACGACCGCGCACGTCTTCTCGCCGAGCCGCCGATCGGGGAACGGGACCACCGCCGCCGCCCGGACCCGCTCGTGGGTCAGCAGGTGCCCCTCGACCTCGTCGGCCATCACCTTCTCCCCACCCCGGTTGATCACGTCCTTGATCCGCCCGGAGATGACCAGGCGGCCCTCGGGGTCGAACCGGGCCAGGTCGCCGGTACGCAGGAAGCCGTCGGGGGTGAAGACGGTCCGGTTGTGCTCGGGTACGGCGTAGTAGCCGCGCAGCACGCACGGCCCGCGCGCCAGCAGCTCACCGACCTCGCCGGGCGCGACGGGCTCGCCCGCCTCGTCGACGATGAGCAGTTCGTCGTCGACGCACATCGGGGTGCCCTGGGTGGTCGCCGCGGCCTCGTCCCCATCACCGGGGCGGGTGAAGCAGAGCACGCCCTCGGCCATGCCGAACCAGTGGGTGAGCGTGGCGCCCAGGGCCGGGCGGACCGCGCGGGCGAGGTCGGGGTGCAGCACGGCCCCGCCGACCTCGATGACCAGCTCGGACAGGTCCACGTCGAACATGGCGGAGGTCTCCGCCCACAGCGACAGCACCGCCGGCATGACGGTGGTGAGGGTGACCCGCTCCTGGACCATCAGCGGGAACACCTCGTCCGGGCTGGGGCTGGACGACAGCACCGCCCGGCCGCCGACCCGCAGCGCCCCGAGAACACCGGGGCAACCGAGGGCGGCGTTGTGCGCGACCGGCACCGCGGCGAGGTAGGCGTGCCGGTGGTCGAACGACATCGCCTCGGCGGTGGCGCGCAGTTGGAAGGCGTAGTCGTCGTGGGTGCGGGGGATCAGCTTCGGCAGCCCGGTCGTTCCGCCGGAGAGCAGGAAGAACGCCACGTCCTGCGGGTCAGGTCGGGCCAACTCCCGGGCCGGGGCGCGCACGTCCGACCAGGCCAGGAACGGCCCAGGGTCACCGACCACCAGGACGTGCCGCAGCGTGGGGCAGGCGTCGCGTACCTCCTGCGCCACCGCGCGGTTGTCCACTCCGGGCGCCCGGTCGCTGGTCACCAGGGCGACGGCCCCGACGTACTGGGTCAGGTAGGTCAGCTCGGCCCGCCGGTGGGCCGGAAGGGCCAGCACCGGCAACGCGCCCACGCGGAACAGCGCCACGCAGGTGACCAGGAACTCGACGGTGTTGGGCAGTTGGACGACCACGCCGTCGCCGGGGCGTACGCCCAGCTCGACCAGGCCCGCGGCCAGCTCGTCGGCGTGTGCGTCGAGCTCGCCGTACGTGTGCCGGCCGTGCCGGGTGACGACGGCGGTGCGCCCGGGGTCGCGGGCCTCGGCGTCCCAGTCGGCCCAGGGGCGGAGCAGGTCGCCGAGCACCTCGCCGCGCCAGTAACCGGCCTTGCGGTATCGGGCGGCGAGCTCCGCCGGCCAGGGGGTGAAGCCTTCACGAACAGCCACGGGGCCTCCCGTACGCCGATCACCGGCTGGAGCCGGCCATGGGATATCCGTACGCACGGTATCGACGGCTCAGAAGACACACAAGGGTCTGTGCAAAGACGATGCTTGTATTTCGCAGATACGAGTACTCCACTACCGTGGAACACGAGTGCCGGGACCGAGAGAGGACGGCCGCGATGCGGGTACGCGTGGACTTTGACAGGTGCGACAGCAACGGCCTCTGTGCGCTCGCCGCGCCGACGGTCTTCGAGGTGCGGGACGACGACTACCTCTACGTGCTTCAGGAGAACCCGCCGCAGGAGGTGTGGCCCGAGACGACGCAGGCCGCCAACGCCTGTCCGAAGCTCGCCATCACGCTGGAGGACCAGTGACGGCGGACGACCGCGAGCCGGTCGTCGTCGCGGCGGTCCGCACCCCCATCGGCAAGCGGGGCGGTGCGCTGGCCGGCCTGAAGGGTGTCGAGTTGCTTCGGCACGTGCTGGGTGCGGTCGTCGACGCCGCGGGCGTCCGGCCCGATGCCGTGGAGCAGGTGGTGGGCGGGTGCGTCACCCAGGCGGGCGAGCAGAGTCTGAACGTCACCCGCAACGCGTGGCTCAGCACCGGATGGGACCCCGCGGTCGGCTGCACGACGGTGGACGCCTCGTGCGGCTCCGCCCAGCAGGCCAACCACCTCGTCGCCGCGCTGATCGGCAGCGGCGCGATCAGCGTGGGCATCGCCTGCGGGGTGGAGTCCATGAGCCGGGTCCCGATCGGTGTCAATCTCTACAACGGGCCGGGTCACTACAAGACCGCGGACTACCCGTGGGACGACCCGCCGCGGGCGCAGTTCGGCGGGGCCGAGCGGATCGCCGCCCGACAGGGCCACACTCGCGCCGACGTCGACGCGTACGGGGTGCTGTCCCAGGAGCGTGCCGCGGCGGCCTGGGCGGCCGGGCACTTCGACCGTGAGGTGGTCGGCCTCGACGTGCCGGGCGACGACGACCACGCCGGGCGTCGCCGGATCGACCGGGACGAGGGGCTGCGCGAGACCACACTGGAGGGTCTGGCCAAGCTCACGCCGAACGTGCCCGACGGGGTGCACACCGCCGGTACCACCTCGCAGGTCTCCGACGGCGCGTCGGCGATTCTGTGGATGTCCCGCGGCCGGGCCCGGGCGCTGGGGCTGCGGCCCCGGGCGAGGATGGTCGCCCAGGTGGTCACCGGAGCGGATCCGTACTACCTGCTGGACGGGCCGGTGGCGGCGACCGGCCGGGCGCTGGAGCGCGCCGGTATGACGCTTGCCGACCTCGACCTGGTCGAGGTCAACGAGGCGTTCGCGGGCGTGGTGCTCAACTGGGCGCAGCAGCACGACACCGACCTGGAGCGGGTCAACGTCAACGGCGGGGCGATCGCGTTGGGTCACCCCCTCGGCTCCAGTGGCACCCGGCTGCTCGTCACCGCGCTGCACGAGTTGGAGCGCCGGGACGCGCAGACGGCGCTTGTCACGATGTGCTGCGGGGGGTCACTGGGCACCGCGACGATCCTGGCGCGGGTGTGACGTGCGGCGCGAGGAGTTCTATCGGGAGGCCCGCGACGACCGGGACGGCCCCCTGCACGGCCTGTCCGTCCTGGACGTGACCAAGGTGTGGTCCGGCCCGCTGACCACGAGCCTGCTCGGCGACATGGGCGCGGACGTGGTCCGGGTCGAGCTGCCGTACGGCCGCGACGGCGAGGTGCCGCCGGAGATCCCCGGCACGGGCCTGTCGTGGTTCCGCGAGACGGTGAACCGGAACAAGCGCAGCGTGGGGCTGGACCTGCGGCAGCCCGCCGGTCGGGAGGCGTTCCTGGGGCTGGTGCGCGAGGCGGATCTCGTGGTGGAGAACTACAAGCCCGGCACGCTGGACGGCTGGGGTGTCGGTTACGCCGACTGCCGCCGTGTCCGGCCGGACATCGTGTTCGTATCCATCACCGGCTGGGGGCAGTACGGCCCGGACATCGACCGGCCGGCGTACGACCCGGTGGTGCAGGCCGCGAGCGGTTGGATGTCGCTCAACGGAGACCCGGCGGGCCGCCCGGTGCGGGCGCCGACGTTCCTCGCCGACGAACTGGCCGGCCTGCACGCGGCCGTCGGCGCGCTGGCCGCCCTGGCGCACCGCGACCGCACCGGCGAGGGTCAGCACGTCGACGTGGCGATGCTCGACAGCCTGCTCGCCAGCAGCTGTGGCCTGTTGACGCTTGCCGCGACCGGCGCGCCGCCGGAGCGTTGGGGCAACCAGACCGACTTCGCGGTCCCGTCGAACGTCTACCCCTGCCTGGACGGCGAGGTCTACCTGTCCGTCGCCCTGGACAAGCACTGGCGGGCGCTGGCCGAGACGATCGGCCGCCCGGATCTGGCCCGCGCGCCAGGCTACGGGCGGGGCGCGCAGCGCCGGCAGAACCGTGTCGCGGTCGACGGCCTGGTGACCGACTGGTGCCGAACCCGCACGGTCGGCGAGGTCATGGCGGCGTTCCGCGCCGCGCGCCTGGTGGCCGAGCGGGTACGCACGCTGACCGAGGTCGCGGCCGACCCACAGGTGTCGGAGCGGGACATGCTTCAGCCGACGGTGCTGCACAACGGCGCCACCGCGCCACTCACCGGTCCGGCGGTGAAGTTCTCCCGCACACCGACGCGGATCCGCCGGGGCGCGTCGGCCGCCGGCGCGGACAGCTCTGACGTGCTGGGGGACGCCGCCCCGCGCCCCGACGAGCCGTAGGGTCCGGCCAGCGTCTGCATAGTATCTGCGTGCGCTTTACGTGTGTCCTGCTGCTTCTATTGATGTCAGGCCGAAGATGCTTCAACATAGGAGTGCAAGATACGAGTTCCGGTCGCCGATCGGGGGCACCCGGTGTGGGTGCGACGGGCTAAGGAGGCGTCTGTGACCGAGCGACCGCTGGCACTGGTGACCGGCGCCTCACGGGGCATCGGCCGTGCGGTGGCCGTCCGGCTCGCCGAGCAGGGGTACGGGCTCGCCTGCTGCTACAGCAAGCCGAGTGAGGCCGCCGAGAAGACCGAGGCGCAGGTCGCCGCGGCCGGGGTGCCGAGCTACTTTGCCCCCTGCGACGTCGCCGACGACGCGGCGGTGGACGCGTTCATCGCCGAAGCCGAGCGGCGGCTGGGCCCGATCGGCCAGCTGGTCAACAACGCCGGCATCACCCGGGACAGCCCGCTGGTGCTGGCCCGCCGCCCCGACTGGGAGGCGGTCCTCGACGTCAACCTCGGCGGCACCTGGAACTTCTGCCGAGCCATGGCCTTCCGATTCATGAAGCGCCGCGCCGGGGCCATCGTCAACCTCTCCTCGATCGCCGGCATCCACGGCAACGTGGGCCAGACCGCGTACGCGGCAAGTAAGGCGGGCATCATCGGGCTGAGCCGTTCGCTGGCCAAGGAACTCGCCCCCTACGGCGTACGGGTCAACGTGGTCGCGCCCGGGTTCATCGAGACCGACATGACCGACGCGCTGGACGCGAAGGCCCGGGACCGGGCACTGGGCATGATCGGCCTACGCCGGTTCGGCCGCCCCGAGGACGTCGCGGCGATGGTGGACTTCCTCCTCTCCGACCAGGCCGCCTACGTCACCGGCCAGGTGTTCCAGGTGGACGGAGGGATGACCCTGTGACCGCGGCGACGGTCGCGCCCGACTGGCGACCCGCGGTCCCCGTCTCCTACGCCGCCCCGCTGCCGGCGGTCGACCGACTCCGGGTGGCCCCCCGCGACGGCGGCTGGACGATCACCGCCCGGGTCGCGGTCGATCCCGGATCCCCGAACCTCGCCGGCCATTTCCCCGGCCAGCCGATCTACCCGGGTGTGTTCGTGGTCGAGACCCTGTGCCAGGCGATGGCCCAGGCCGTGCCCGGTGCCCCCCGGCTGCGCGCCGTCACCTCGATCCGGTTCCTCGCGGCGCTGCTCGGCGGCGACGAGATGGAACTCACCCTCGATGTGGATCCGGCGGACCCCGGTGCCCCGGCACCGTCCGGTTGGGCGGTCCGCGGCACCGGCCGGCGCAATGACGGCACGGTCACCGCGCGACTGCGCGCCGTCTTCGACACTGGGGCCGGCGCGTGAACGCCGCCGAGATTCGCGCCGTTCTGCCGCAGCGCTACCCGCTGCTGCTGGTCGACCGCGTGACAAGCCTGGAACCCGGTGCGGTCATCGAGACGGTCAAGGCGATCACCGCCACCGAGCCGTGCTACGCCCACCTCGGCGACGACGCCACCGCCGAGGACTACGCCTACCCGGCATCGCTGCTCATCGAGTCGTTCGGCCAGAGCGCCGCCCTGCTGTGGCTGGCCGGCTCCGCACCGTCGCACCGGCTCACCGACGACGCCCTGCTGCTCTTCGTGGGCGCACGGGAGTACACCGTCGAGGGCCGGGCCTACCCGGGCGACGTCGTCCGGCACGTCGTACGCCTGGAACGCGTCGTCGCCGACACCGCGTTCGCCACCGGCGAGAGCTGGGTCGGTGAGCGGTGCATCGCCACCGTCGGCTCGCTCATGGCCGCCCGCCGCCCCCGCGCCGCAGTCGCCGAACCCGCGGCCGGCCCGACCGGCGTCGACCGCACCATCCCCGCTAACACCAGTGCCCAAGGAGGCCAACATGTCCGGTGAAAACGAGCGGTACGAGCAGCTCCGGGAGATCATCGCCGAGGTGTTGGAGATCGAGACCGACGAGCTGACCGACACCGGGGACTTCGCCGAGGAATACCAGGCGGATTCACTGCGCGCCATCGAGATCCTGGCCCGCATCGACAAGGCGTTCAAGGTGGAGATCCCGCAGTCGGAGCTGCCCGAGCTGCGCAACCTCAAGGCCACCTACGAGGCCGTCACCCGGCACGCCGGCTGGCAGGACTGACACCGTGCGGCGTGTGGTCGTGACCGGCCTCGGCCCGGTGTCGAGCATCGGAACGGGGGTGACGGCGTTCGGTGCGGCCCTGCGGGCGGGCCGCTCCGGCATCTCCCAGATCACCAGCTTCGACCCGTCCGGGTTCCCGTACCGCAACGGCGGTGAGGTCCGCGACTTCGACCCCGCCGCCTGGCTGCGCCGGCTACCGCCGGAACGGTGGGGCCGGTCCAGCCAGTTCGCGGCCGCCGCCGCACGGCTCGCGGCGGACGACGCCAAACTGGACCTCGACACGGTGGACCGTTCGCGGGCGCATGCCGTGATCGGCACGACCAGCGGCGAGTCCGTCGTCCTGGAGGCGCTCACGGCGCATCTGGTCGAAGCGGGCTTCGACGCGGTGCCGCCGCGCCTGATCGAGCAACTGCCCGCGGGGCGGCTGGCGCACGCGGTAAGCGAGGAGCTGGGCCTGCGCGGCGAATCGCTGACCCTCGCCACCGCGTGCTCGGCCAGCAACTACGCCATCGGGTACGCCTACGACCTGCTCGTCACCGGCGAATCAGACGTGGTGTTCGCCGGCGGCGCCGACTCGGTCTGCCGCTGGGCGCACGCGGGGTTCTACCGGCTGGGCGCCCTCACCGAGACCGCCTGCACGCCGTTCGACCGGGACCGCTCCGGCATCCTCACCGGGGAGGGCGGCGCGGTGCTGGCGTTGGAGACCCGGGAGCACGCCGAGGCGCGCGGCGCGTACATCTATGCGGAGGTGCTCGGCTACGGCCTCAACTGCGACGCCAACCATCCGGTGGCCCCGGACCGGGACAGCATCGCCGAGTGCATCCGCATCGCCCACCGCAACGCTGGCGTCACACCGGACCAGGTCGACTACATCTGCGCCCACGGCACCGGCACCCCGGCCAACGACCTGGTCGAGGCGCAGGCCGTGCTGGAGGTGTTCGGGCCGAAACCGCCGCCCATCAGCTCGATCAAGTCGATGATCGGGCACACCATGGGCGCCGCCAGCGGGTTCGGCGCGATCGCCTCCACCCTGGCGATCGAACAGGGCTTCCTGCCACCCACCGTCAACTGGTCGCACCCGGACCCGCAGCTGGCCGCCATCGATCCCGTGCCGAACGAGGCCAGGTCGGCAACCGTCCGGCTCGTGCAGAACAACGGGTTCGCCTTCGGCGGAAACAACGCGATCGTCCTGCTCGGAGCCGCCCAATGACGCCACTGACCATCAACGGCTTCGCGGCGCTGAGCGCCGCCGGTGACCGGCCGGAGGCGCTCGCCCGACGGGTCGCCGCCCTCGCCGGGGAGTGTCATCCAGGCGCACCCGTCGGTGGCCTCGTCACCGAGCCGCTGCCGCGCGCCGAGGGTCACACCGTCAGAGACTTCGACGTGCGCGCCCGGCTCGGGCGGCGCGGCACGAGCTTCTACGACCGGGCCACCGCCCTGGCCGTGGTGGCCTGCGGCGAGGCCCTCAGCGACAGCGGACTGACAGTGGACGACACCAACCGGGCCCGGATCGGCATGGTGTTGGGCACCACCGTCGGCAGCCTGAAGTCCACAAGCGACTACAGCCGCGAGACGCTCGTCCAGGAGAAGCCGTACCTGGTCAACCCGATGCTGTTTCCCAACACCGTGATGAACTGCGCCGCCGGCCAGGCGGCCATCCGGCACGGGCTCAAGGGAATCAACGCCACGGTCACCGGTGGACCCCTGGCCTTCTTCCACGCGCTGCGGTACGCCAGCAACGCCATCCGCCGCGGCTACGTCGACACCATGCTCGTCGGCGCGGTCGAGGAGTTCTCGGCGCACCGGGCCTGGGCATCCGCGCTGGGTCCGGCAGGCGGCGAGGTTCTCCCGGGCGAGGGTGCCGCGGTGTTCGTGATCGGTGGCCACACCGACCCCGCCGGGCGCGCCGCGGTCTGTGCCGTGACCACCGGGTACGGCCCCGACGGCACGGCGGAGCAGGCTCTCACCGACTGCGTCGCCCGGGCCCTGCACGTCGCCGGAGTCGCCCCGACCGACGTCACGCTCCTGGCCACCAGCGAAACCATCACCTCCGGCCGCCGCCCGCAGCGCGCCGCCGCCCTGCGGGCGCTTCGCGGACACCGACCGGCCGAACTCGTCGTCAGCCGGGCGGCCGGGGACTGTGGGGCTGCCACCCCCGCCCTCGCCCTGGTAGCCGCGCTGGGCCTGCCCGATGACGGCGACCGGCCTCCGTCCGGCCTGACCCTGCTCACGGCCCACGGCACCGACGGCGGCGTCGGCGCCGCCCTGGTCCGGCGGTAGCCCATGGCGACGCTGATCGCGGCGAGCAGCCTGCGCACGTGTTTCGGCGACGGCGCGGACACCTTCGCCGCGCTGCTGGAGGGACGTACCGGGGTGCGCGAGCTGCGACACCCGCTGACCGGCCGGCTCAACGTGACGGCCGGCTACCAGATCGACGAGCCGGCCCCGGGGGTCGCCCTGCGGGCCGGCACCTGGCTGCGGGAGTGCGTCGCCGAGGCGCTGGTGCGGGCCGCCATCGACCCCCTGCGGAGCCGGGTCGTGGTGCTCGTCGGCACCGGTCTGCGGGAACTCGCGGCGGTCGAGGACCTGGCGCTCACCGGCACCACCACCACCCCGTCCCGCCTGCACTTCGGGCCCGCCGTCCGGGACGCCGTGCCCGGCCTGGCCGAGGTGGTGACCATCGCCAACGCGTGCAGCGCGGGCGGGCACGCCCTCGCGCTCGCCCAGGACCTGATCGACACCGGCGAGGCCGACGCGGTGGTCGTCGGCGCCGCCGACACGATGACCGCTTCCATGCTCGCGATGATCGGCAAGGTCGCACCGGAGCCCACCGACCAGATCCGCCCGTTCGACCGTGACCGCACCGGAGTGCTGCTCGGCGAGGGCGCCGCCGCGCTCGTCGTGGTCGGCGAGGACTGGACCGGGCCGGCCGTCGGCCGGCTGCTCGCCACCGGGCTGTCCTGCGATGCCGTGCACGAGACCGCCCCCGATGTGGACGGCATCTGCCGGGCGATGCGCGACGCCTGGACGCGGGCCGGCCGGAGCCCGGAAGAGGTGGACCTGGTGGTGGCCCACGGCACCGGCACGGCCCTGAACGACTCCACGGAGTGCGCCGCGTTGCTGCGGTGCCTGCCGCGGCCCGGAGCGCCCCTGATCACCGCCGTCAAGGGCGCTGTCGGCCACCTGTCGGGCGCCGCCGCCCTGGCCAACCTCGACGTGGCGCTGCGGTGCCTGGCGAGCGGCACGGTGCCGCCGGTCGTCGGGCTGGTGAACCCCCTGCCGGAGGGCGAGGGCCTCACCTTCGTCCGGGACGTCCACGCCCGCCGGGACGTCGCCCTGGCGCAGGTCAACGCCTTCGGCTTCGGCGGCGTGAACGCGGTGACCCTGGTGGAGTCGCTGTGACCGGCACACCGGGGTCCACCCCGGCCACCGCCGTCGCAGTCACCTCCTACAGCGTCCACCTGCCCGCGGACGACCGCTTCGGCACGACCGTCGCCGGCCTGCCGACGGTCGACCCCGGCTGCCCTTCCGACCGCGCCAACACGCTGCTCGGCCGCAAGGGACTGCTGTACAAGGAACCAGCCACCCGGCTCGCGCTGTGCGCCGTGCACCGCGCCCTGGGCCTGTCCGACGGCGTCCGCCCCGATGCCACCCTCGATCCCGGTACCGCGGTCGTGGCCGCCAGCAACCTCGGCAACGTCGCCACGGTCGTCGACGTGACCCGCACCGTCGCCCGCGAGGGCAGCCGGGGGGTCAGCCCGATGGCGGCGCCGAACGCGTCAAGCAACGTCATCGCCAGCAGCATCGCGTTGTGGTTCCGGTTCGGCGGCCCGAACCTGATGGTCTGCTCCGGCGAGACCGCCGGCCTGGACGCGCTCGCTCTGGGCGTCCTGCTGCTGCGCGCCCACCGGGCCGACCGGGTGCTGGTCGTCGGCGCGGAAGCCGACGACGAGACCGCGGTCGCCGTGCGCCGTGGCCCCGCCGCCGACGCCGTGGCCCCGCCCCTGCGCGCCGGGGCCGCCTGCGTGGTCCTGGAACCCGTCACCCGGGCCGCCGCCCCGCTGGCCACCCTGACGGTCGGGCCGACCGTGCGCCGACGCGAGGACGTACCCCCGTGGCCGGCCCGGATCGTGGTCGGCCCCGGCCACCTCGACCCCGCGTCGGCCTGGGGCGACTGCTACGGCGCCCAGGGGGTGCTCCAGACGGCGCTGGCGGCGCGGCTCGTCGCCGAGGGCGCGGACGGCGTCGCGGTGCTCTGCGGCGGCGACGACGACGGCTGGCGTACCGCCCTGCTCACCCCCGCCACCAGCGGGAGGCAGCCGTGACGGCGCCGACCGTACGGGAGTTGCGCCCGCCCACGCCGGGCGGACCGCTCGCGGTCTTCGTCCACGGGCTGGAGGACTCCTGGGAGAGTTGGCTGCCGTTGGGCAACGTGCTGCCGCCCGGGTGGTCCCCGGTCGCTCTCGACCTGCCATGGCGGCCCGGCAACGACTACCAGTGGCGTCGCCGCCCCTCACCGCGGTGGCTGGCCGACGGCCTCGACCGGTTGGGCCGGCGCCCCGACCTCCTCGTGGCCCACTCCTTCGGCGGCAACGCCCTGCTCGAACTGCTCTGCGCCCGCGACCAGCGGGTGCCGGACACCGTCATGCTGATCTGCCCGCTGTACCGGCCGCCGGACGTCGCCGTGACCTGGCGGGTGTTCGAACGCGCGCGGCGCTCCTTCGAACAGCACATCCACGACTCGCTGCGCAGCCGGCTCGGCGGGCGGTTGCGGGCCATGGACGCGGACGTGGTGGAGCGGATGATCGCCAAGGCGGTCGACCGGGTCGGCCCCTCCGGATTCCTGACCGTGTTCGACCAGTTCTGCGCCAGCGCGTCACTGCGGCTGGACCAGGTGACCGCCCGGGTGCTGGTGCTCGCCGGAGGGTCCGATCCGACCCTGTCCCCGGAGGCCGCACGGACCCTCGCCGACGGCATGCCGCACGCGGTGCTGTCGGTCGGCGACAGCTACGACCACTTCTGCTACGCCCGCCAGCCGGAGGATGTCGCGGCCCGCCTGCGGGCCTTCGTCGACGTGGCTCCCATCGTCACCGGTCATCCCGAAGGAGTAGCCACGTGACCACCCTCGCTCCCCACGCTCCGACCCCGAGCGTCCTGGTCAGCCGACCGCGCTACGAAGGCGCCAACATCCGTACCTGGATCGGGTTCAAGCACTTCATGTACCTGGTGGAGGAGGCGGTCCTCCAGTGGTTGCGCGACCAGGGCCACGGGGCCCGCGAGCTCTTCCACGAGTACGGCCTCGGCACCGAGATCATCGACTGCTCGGTGCAGTTGCCGGCCGTGCTGGAGGTGGACGACGAGGTCCGCGCGGAGGTCGTTGCCGGCACCGGCAAGCGGCTGCGGGTGCAGTTGTCGGTCAACCGTGGCGGCCAGGACGTCGTGGTGTTGCGGGGACACGTCACGGTCGCCCTGGTGCCCGAGACCGACGCGCCGGTGCACCGGCCCGCGCCGGCCGCCCTCTCGACCTGGGAGACACCCGGGCTCGACGCGGCGACCGGCCTGCGCGGGGAGCTTGCGCTGCCGGCCGGCGCGGACCCCGCCTCCGTGTTGACGCCACCCGGCTCGGCGGCCTACCTGTGGTCCTGGCGGGCGCCGTACTTCTACTGCCACTACTCCGACCGGGTGCAGCACTCCGGCTTCGTGCGCGCCCTGGAGGAGGTCGTCGACCGGTTCCTCGACGACCGGGGCATCTCCGTGGGACGCATGCTGGCCGAACGCGCGTGGATCCCGGTGGTCTCCCGAGCCCGGGTACGCCTCGCCGAGCCGGCCCACATGGAGGAGACGGTGCACACCGTCTTTCACGTCGACGACGTGCTGCGGGACGTGATGTTCAGCGGCCGGATGGACTGCTGGGTCAACCGGGGCGACCGGCTGACGCTGGTCGCCACGGCGACCATCCTGCACGGGTACGCGATCAGCCGGGGACCGGACGCCGGTCAGCTCGCCCGGCTCGATCCCGAGGTGTGCGCGATCCTCACCGGGAGTCGGCAGTGACCCGCGCGCCCGCCCGCCCCCGGCTGTTCTTCTCCTTCCGCAGCCCGTACAGCTGGCTGACGATCCGGCGGCTGCGCGCCGCGGTGCCGACGGCGTTCGCGGAGCTGGACTGGTTCCCCTACTGGGATCCGGACGCGCAGACCTCTGAGGCGCTCACCGCGCGCGGCGCGGAGTTCCACTACGTGCAGATGAGCCGGGCCAAGCACCTCTACCTGCTGATGGACACCAAACGACTGGTGCAGCGCGAAGGCGTGCCGATGGCGTGGCCGATCGACGTCGACCCGCACTGGGAGGTGCCGCACCTGGGCTGGCTGGCCGCCCGCCGCGCCGGCCGTGCGGAGCCGTTCTACGACGAGGTGGTCGCCGCCCGCTGGGAACGGGGGGAGAACATCTGCGACCCCGAGGTGGTGGCCGGCTGCGCTGAGCGGGCCGGCCTGGATCCGGCCCTGGTCACCGGCGCGGTCGACGACCCGCAGCTGCGGGCGGAGGGGGCGGACTGCCTCGAACGCGCCTACCTCGACGACATCTTCGGGATCCCGTACCTCAAGTGGGGGCGGCACCGGTTCTGGGGGCTGGACCGGCTCGACGGCTTTCTCAGCCTGTGGCGGCCGGACGCGGCTGGCGTCACAGTCCCCGTCCTGGCTGCCGCCCCGGCCACGGTGCGGCTCCCCGACCGGGCGGAGGCAATCGTGGCCTCCGGTGGTTACGACACCGACACGACGGGTGGATGCGGATGATGTTCTCTCCTGACACACCGGCGCTCCGGCAGCGGCGCATGCAGCGACTGGCCGCCACGCTGCGGTTGTTCGCGGAACTCGGCTACGACGAGGGCGCGGGCGGGCACATCACCGTCCGTGACCCCGAGCGGCCCGACTGCTTCTGGATCAACCCGTTCGGCATGTACTTCGGCCATGTCAGGGTCAGCGACCTGCTGCTGGTCGGCGCCGACGGGAAGGTGCTGGGCGGCAAGGGCCGGATCAACCCCGCCGGCTTCGTCATCCACTCGGCGGTGCACGCCGCCCGACCCGACGTCATCTGCGCCGTGCACACCCACTCCCTGTACGGGCGGGCGTTCTCCACACTGGGCCGGCTCCTCGACCCGATCACGCAGGACGCCTGCGCGTTCTACGGCGACCATGCCGTCTTCGACGACTACACCGGCGTGGTGCTCGACGATGACGAGGGCAAGCGGATCGCCTCCGCGCTGGGCTCCGGCAAGGCCGCCATCCTCCGCAACCACGGCCTGTTGACCGTCGGCGGGTCGGTGGAGGAGGCGGCCTGGTGGTTCGTCGCCATGGAGCGGTCCTGCCAGGTGCAGCTCACCGCCGAGGCGGCCGGCAGGCCGGTGCTCATCGACCACGAGGACGCCGAACGGACCCGCGACGTGATCGGCTCGCCCGGCATCGGCCGGTTCAACTTCAAGCCGCTCTACGAGGGTGTCCTGCGCCGCCACCCGGACCTGCTGGACTGATGATGCCCCGTCCTCAGGACCCGCCCGTTCTGCTCGCCGCCCAGCTCACCGCGACCCCCGACGCGCCGGCGCTCGCCGACGAGGGCGGTGTCCTCACCTGGGCGCAACTGGGGGAGCGGGTGCACCGGTGGCGGGGGCTGCTCGCCGACGTCGGCGTCACCTCCGGCGACGCGGTGGCGCTGATGCTCGGCAACCGCAGGGAGGCGCTGGAAGCGTTGCTGGCCTGCCTGCACGCCGGCGTCACCGCGGTGCCGGTGAACTGGCACCTCACCGCGCCGGAGGTCGCCTACCTGCTGGCCGACGCCGATGTCCGGCTGCTCGTCGTCGATCCACCGCGTGCGCTGGTGGGCGCCAAGGCGGCGGCCGAGGCGGGCACGGTCCGGGCGATGGTCACCGGCGACCGTGCCGTACACGCCCTCCCGCCGGCGGAGCCGCTGCTCGCCGCGACCGACCCGCACACCTCCCCCTCCGACCAGGAGTGCGGGCAGATGATGATCTACACGTCGGGCACGACGGGGCGGCCCAAGGGCGTACTCAACGGCCTGTTCGTCACCGGAGCGCCGTTCTCCCGCGCCACCCGGCTGCTCGAGTACGCCAGCGGGACGCTCGGCGTGCCCGCCGACGGGCGGGTGCTGCTGGTCGGGCCGTGGTACCACTCCGCTCAACTGTTCTTCGCGCTTCTGCCCCTGCTCAACGGCGCGACACTGGTTGTCCGGGAGCGGTTCGACCCCGCCGACACGCTGGCGACCATCGACGCGGAGCGGATCACCGAGTGCCACCTCGTGCCGACCCAGTTCGTCCGCCTGCTCCGCCTCGACCCGGCCGTCCGAGCCGCGTTCTCGGGAACCAGCCTGCGCCGGATCTGGCACGGCGGCGGCGCCTGCCCGCCGGACGTCAAGCACCGCATGATCGAGTGGTGGGGCCCGGTGCTGGTCGAGTACTACGCGGCCACGGAGGGGGGAGTGGTCACCCTCATCGACTCGCCCGACTGGCTCGCCCACCCCGGCAGCGTGGGGCGGGCCGTACCGCCGAACCAGATCCTCGTCGTCGACGACGACGGCCGTGAGCTCGACCCCCACCAGCAGGGCCGGATCTACATCCGTCGGCCCGGCCGCGGCTTCCGCTACCACAACGCCGCGGAGAAGACCCGCGCCGCGCACCTCGCGCCCGGCGTCTTCACGTACGGCGAGGTGGGCCACCTCGACGACGACGGCTACCTGTACCTCACCGGCCGCGCCCAGAACATGATCGTTTCCGGGGGCGTGAACGTCTACCCCGCCGAGATCGAGCAGGTGCTGCTGCGCCACCCGGACGTGCGCGACGCCGTCGCGCTCGGCGTCCCTGACGACGAGTACGGCGAGCGGGTGGCCGCTGTCGTCGAGTGGGAGCCCGGCGTCGGACAGCGGTCCTGGTCGGCGCTCGACGCCCACTGCCGGCACCATCTCGCCGGATTCAAGGTGCCTCGCCGCTGGCGATCGGTCGACGTCGTCCCCCGCGAGCCGACCGGCAAGGTCCGCCTCGACCAGTTGCGCACGCTCTGCGGAGACGACCGATGGGAACGATGAGCGGGATGCCAGCGACGCGATCGACGTCCCACGTGGACATCGCCCACCCGGCGACCTACGCCCGCGGCGTGCCGCACGCCGAGTTCGACAGGCGTCGCCGCGAGGAGCCGGTCGGGTGGGTGCCGGAGCCGGCGCTGTGGCGGCACAGCTCGGCCGGCCGGATGCAGCAGCAGGGCTCCGGGTTCTGGGCGGCGACGACCCACGAGGCGGTCGTGGAGGCGTCCCGGCAGCCGGAGGTGTTCTCCTCCGCCCTGCGCGGGGCGTTCCTGCACGACCCGCGCACCCCGGCGGACCTGGACTTCATGCGTCAGTTGCTGGTGAACATGGACGCACCGCAGCACGTGCGGATCCGCCGCATCGTCAGCTCGGTGTTCACCCCCCGCGCCGTGCGCTCGCTCGGCGACACCGTCACCCGGCACGCTCAGGAACTCGTCGAGGCGGTGCGTCAGCGGGACACGTTCGACGCGGTCACCGACCTGGCGGCGGAACTGCCCCTGCTCGTGCTCGCCGACCTGCTGGGCCTGCCCCGCGGCGACCGGCACCTGCTGTACCGCTGGAGCAACAACCTGGTCGGTTTCGACGACCCGGAGTACGGCGGCGGTGACGTCGAGGTCTACCGGCAGACGTTCGCGGAAGCGTTCCAGTACGCGCTGGCCGTGGCCGTACGGCGGCGGGCCGCGCCCCGCGACGACCTGATCAGCCTGCTCGCCACCGCGGAGGTCGACGGACGGCGGATGACCGACCGGGAGTTCTGCCAGTTCTGGCTGCTGCTGGTGGTCGCCGGCAACGAGACGACCCGTCACCTGATCTCCGGCGCCCTGCACCTGCTGCTGCACGACGAAGCGCTACGTAGGCGCTGGCTCGGCACGCCGCTGCCCACCGCCACCGCCGTCGACGAGTTCCTCCGGGTGGTCACCCCGATCATGCAGTTCCGCCGGACCGCCACCCAGGACACGACCCTGGCCGGTACGAGGATCGCCGAGGGCGACAAGGTCGTCATGTTCTACGTCTCCGCCAACCGGGACGCCGCGGTCTTCGCCGACCCCCATCGGGTGGACCTGGAGCGGGCGCACAACCCGCACCTCAGCTTCGGCGTGGGCCCGCACTTCTGCCTGGGCGCCCACCTGGCGCGGATGGAGATGGCCGCGTTGCTCGACGCCGTCGCCCCGCACCTTCCCCGACTTGCCACCACGGGCCCGGTCGTCCGACTGGAGTCCAACTTCGTCAATGGCATCAAGTCGATGCCTGTGGGCTGGACCTGAGACCGGGGCCAGGCCGCTGGAAAGGAGATCGATGTCCCTCAACGAACGGCTGCGGGAGTACAAGACCCGTCAGGAGTCAGGCGAGGTGCCACCGATCACGCCGGCCCACCTTGAGGTGATCTACCGGGAGGCGCACGCCCTGGCCGCCTCGGGCGCCGAGGACCGGGTGCTGAAAGCGGGAGCGCCGTTCCCGTCCTTCGAGATGCCCGATGAGTTCGGCGACGTCGTCTCCTCCGCCGACCTGCTGTCCCGGGGGCCGCTCGCGGTCGTCTTCTACCGCGGCGCCTGGTGTGACTACTGCAACTTCGAGCTGGAGGCGCTGGAGAAGGTCTACCCACGGATCAGGGAACTCGGAGCCGACCTGGTGGCCGTGTCGCCCGTGACCATGCCCAACCTGCGGGCGGCCATCCGCCGCAACAAACTCTCGTACCGGATCCTCAGCGACCGGGGCAACGCCTACGCCGCGCGGTTCAACCTGACCTACACGATGAACCAGGACCTGCTCGACGTGTGGGGCAGCTTCGGCATGAACTTCTCGCAGATCAACGGTGACGACAGCAACCGCATGACGATGCCCGGGGTGTTCCTCGCCGACACCGATGGCGTCCTCCGCTTCGCCTCGGCGTACGCGCGCCACTGGGAGCGAACCGAGCCGGCCGACCTGCTCGCCGCCATCGAACGCCTGGGCCCGGATCGCTCGGCCCGGTCCTGACCAGCGTCACCGGTCGCGTCGCCACCCAGAGCCGGGTGGCGGCGCGACCCTCGGGAAGGGGGAAAGATGCACCTGAACGTGTTCACCGAATGCTCGCCGTCGCCCCAGTTCGTCGGAATGTGGCGGGCGCCCGGCGACGCCACCGGCACCGGCTACCGGTCGTTGGACTACTGGGCCGCGGTCGCCCGGCGGCTGGAGGCGGCCTGCGTCGACGCGCTGTTCTTCGCCGACATCCACGGGACCTACGACGTCTACCAGGGGTCGTGGGCGAGCGCGGTCCGGCACGCCGTGCAGATTCCCTCGATCGACCCGGTGCCGGTCGTCGCCGCGGCGGCGATGGCGACCACCGACCTCGGCTTCGCGGTCACCTACTCCACCACCTACCACCAGCCGTACGAGTGCGCCCGACTGTTCTCCACGCTCGACCACCTCACCCGGGGCCGGATCGGTTGGAACATCGTCACCTCGTACCTGCGCTCGGCCACCGACAACGGGCTCGGCGACTATCTGGACCACGACCTGCGCTACGACCGGGCTGACGAATACCTCGAGGTGACCCGCGCGCTCTGGGAGCGCAGCTGGGACGACGGCGCGGTGGTCCGCGACACCGACGCCGACGTCTTCACCGACCCGTCCCGGGTGCACGCGATCGACCATCGGGGCCGCTGGTTCACCGTGCGCGGCCCGCACCAGTGCGAACCGTCGCCGCAGCGCACACCGGTGCTGTACCAGGCGGGCGCGTCGGGGCGCGGCATGGCGTTCGCCGCCCGGCACGCGGAGGTGATCTTCCTGACCATGGCCGACCCGTCGAGCGGGGCCGAGACGGTCCGGCGGCTGCGCCAGCGGGTGGCCGAGGCGGGACGCGACCCACGGGGCGTACGCGCCCTTCAGGGCACCATGGTGATGGTCGGCGCCGACCGCGCCGACGCGAAGCGCAAGGCCGCCCAGTACCACGAGCTGTGGAGCCCGGAGGGGCAGCTGGCGAAGTGGTGTGGCTGGATGGACATCGATCTGGCCGCGTACCCGGACGAGACGCCGGTCGACGAGGTGAAGAACCAGGGCAGCCAGTCCTTCCTGGGCTTCCTGCGCGGGCTGAGCCCGGAGCGGTCGTGGACCATCGGCGACGTGCGGTACCTGGTCTCCCGCCCCCGGCGGGCCCGCCGGGACGCGCCGATGACCCTGTTCGGCACGGCCGAGGAGATCGCCGACCGCATGGAGCAGTGGTTGGAGGTCGCCGACGTCGACGGTTTCAACCTGATCCCGTGCAGCCCTTCGGACGGTCTCGGCGACATCTGCGACCTGCTCATCCCGGAGTTGCAACGACGCGGCATGTTCCGCACCGCCTACCGCAAGGGCGAGACGCTGCGGCAGCGCTACTTCGGACCGGACGCCTGACGTCCGGCAGCGGACGGCGGGCGGCCACTCGCGGCGCCTGGCCGGCGGGGGACTACGGCGCGGCGAGCAGGTCGCGCAGCCGCTCGATCAGACGCACCCGGTCGCGGTGTGTGCGGGCCAGCGGGGTCACGTTGAGGGTGGTCGCCCCCGCCTCCCGGTACGCGACCAGCCGCTCGGCCACCCAGGAGGCGGGACCGATCAGGCAGGTGCCCTCCACCAGTTCCTCCGGCACCGCCGCGGCCGCAGCGTCCCGTCGCCCGGCCAGGTACAGCTCCTGCACCGTGCGGGCCGCCTCGCCGAACCCGTACCGCTCGGCGAGGGTGTTGTAGAAGTTCGCGCCCACCGCGCCCATGCCACCGAGGTAGAGCGCCAGCTCCTGCCGGGCGAGCCGGCGCAGGTGGGTGACGTCGTCACCGATCGCCAGCAGGGCGTTGACGCTCACGTCGAGCGGCCCGAGTGAGGCGTCCCGCCGCTGGGCGCCACGGGCCAGGCTCTCGCCCCACACCGCGGCGGACCGCTCGGGGTAGAAGAAGGCCGGTTGCCAGCCCTCCGCCAACTCCGCGGCCAGTTCGACGTTGCGCGGCCCGATGGCGGCGAGCGTGATCGGGATGCGTTCCCGGACCAGTTTGTTGATCAGCTTGAGCGGCCGGCCCAGACCGGTGCCCTGCTCGGCGGGGAGCGGGATGCGGTAGTGGGTGCCCTGGTGGACCAGCTTCTCCCGGCGCCAGACCCGCCGGCAGACGTCGATCACCTCCCGCGTACGGGCGACGGGCGCGTCGAACGGCACGCCGTGGAACCCCTCGATGACCTGCGGGCCGGAGGTGCCCAGGCCGAGGGTGAAGCGGCCCGATGAGACGTGGTCGAGTCCGGCCGCCGTGGTGGCGATCAGAGTTGGGGTACGCGTGTACAGCTGCATCACCCCGGAGGCGATCCCCAGCCGCCGGGTTCGCCCGGCGATGAATCCCAGCTGGCTGACGGCGTCGAACGTGTACAGCTCGGCCACCAGGACCAGGTCCAGGCCTGCCTGCTCGAAGTCGACCAGCTCGTCGGCGACGTCGGTGATGCCGGCGCGGTAGTTCAGAGGCATGCCCAGCCGCATCGGCGACACTCCCGAGGTCGTATGTGTTCGTATGTGCAAGTCTTCTTACGTCATCTCGAAGGTTCTCCACAAGGTGGGGATCGTCCAGCCCACAGGAGGTTTCCGACCTGTTACGGGTGCTGGGACGCGTCCACGAGGTCAGGAGGGCTCATGCTCGTCTTTACGACTATGCATGGGTCTTGTCTAGTGTCTGCGGCGAGGATGTGGTTTCCTCTATGTGTGCTGTGCCGGGCGGAAGGTGGGCCGACGTGACACAAGCCAAGTCCCTGCCGAGGCACGACATCTCGGATTTCCGGGCGCTGGCGCGGCGAGTCTCCGGGACCTCGCTGATCGAAATTTCCCGCAACAACCACGTCTACCGCAGCGGAATACGCGACGACCACGTCTACGTCGTGGAGCGTGGCCAGGTAAAGACACAGATGGTGGCCGCGAGCGGCAAACGCTGCCTACTTTCGGTGTACGTCGTGGGTGACCTGTTCGGCGAGAGCACCCTGCTTGGTCTGGAGCGGCTGGAGACCGCTATCGCGTTGACCCGGACCGTCCTGCTGCGTGTCCCGGCAGCGCGGGCCGCCGCCGTGCTGGCCGCCGAAGGCTCCGGTGACGTGCTCGCGCGTCACCTCAGCATCCGCCTGCGCCACCAGCAGCAGGTGGTGGCGGACATGGTGACGTTGCCCAGCGAACTGCGCCTCGCGGTGCGCCTGCTCGATCTGGCCGAGCGCTTCGGCCGGCGCGGCCCGGGTGGCACCCGGGTCGACATCGCCTTCACCCAGGAGGATCTGTCCGAGATGGTCGGCACCACGCGGACCCGCATCGGCCAGTTCCTCAAGCGATTCCGTGAACTGGAAATAGTCAATTTCACGCCTCGGTCGCATCTGACCGTGCACGAGGAGCGGCTTTCCTCGTGGATTTCCACCGCAACGCAATGACTGCTCATTAGTGAGCAGACCACCGGGCGGTCAGCGGTAGAAGATGCTCCCCAAGTACCCACTCCCAAGGAGGTCACATGAAGAAGCTTGTCGTTCGCAAGCTCGAGCCGATCAAGACCAGCGCCAACGCGGACTGCGTGCCTGCGGCACTGTGACAAAGGGTTCATGATCGGCGGGGACCGGCGTGAGTGATCGCTCCGGTTCCCGCCGAGCGCCGTCTGTACTGCGGAAGTGGAAGGAATCGCCCCATGGCCGTCAACACGGCTGAGTCCGTCGTCACCGTCCGTCCCTTCGTCTCGACCACTGACGGCGCGGACGTCATCATCGGCGACACCGACCGCAAGGTCTATCTCGCCATTCCGGCCGAGGGGCTGGACATTCTGCAGGCGCTCGCCGAGGGCCGCACCATCGCCGAAACCGCCCGGATCTACGAGCGCAAGCACGGCGAGAGCGTGGACGTCGAGGATTTCGTCGCCGTGCTGGCCGACGAGGGCTTCGTCACCCGCGGCGGCGAGTCCAGCGCCGCCACCGAACCGGCCCCCGAACACGCGCATCGGACGATCAAGCGCTGGAGCTTCGACTGGATCTCCCCGGCCACCGCGCGCCGACTCACCGGTGCTGCCGTGATCGTTCCGGGCCTCGCGGTCATCCTCGCCGGCGTGGCGATGGCGATCAGCGATCCGGGCCTGGTGCCCGGCCCCCGGGCGCTGCTGTTCGAGGGCGGGAACTTCGCCATCCTCACCATCATCAGCGTCACCCTGGCGATGCTCGGGCTGTCGCTGCACGAGCTCGCGCACGCCCTGGCGGCTCGCTCGGTGGGTGTGTCGGCGACGCTCGGCATCAGCAACCTCATGTACATCCTGGTCGCCCAGACGGACATCAGCGGCATCTGGATGGCCTCCAAGCGTGCGCGGTTCAAGGCATTCCTCGCCGGATTCTTCGTCGACGCGTTCGCCGCCTCCCTGCTGGTCGCGTTCCTGTTCGCCATCCGGCGCAACGTCTTCGACGTGCCCAACTGGATGTCCCTGCTGGCCAGCGCGGCCCTGCTCACCTTCCTGGTTCGCATCGGATTCCAGTTCTTCTTCTACCTGCGGACCGACGTCTACTACGTGATCGCGACCGCCCTGAACTGCCGCAACCTGATGTCGGACACCGAGCGGTTCCTGTCCAACGGAATCAAGCGGCTGACCTTCCGCCGGGACAAGGTGGTCTCGCAGGCGGGCATCCCGCGTGGCGAAATGCGCAAGGTGCGGGTGTACGCGGCGGCGTGGGTATTCGGCCGCATCTTCTCGCTGTTCGCCCTGGTGTTCACGATCCTGCCGGTGCTGTGGGTCTACGTGGAGCAGTTCGTGCTGCTGGCGGTGGGCGAGCCGACGCGATTCTCGTCGGCCGACTTCGCCACGGTCGCGGTGCTGGCCGCGTTGCTCAACGGCGGAGGTCTGGCGATGTGGGGCCGCAACCTGTGGCGCGGCTGGCGCCGCCGGCAGGCGGAGGACGCCCGCACGCTCGCCCGGCAGGCCGCAACCAGCTGATCGCCCCGACGGACGCCAGGCCCCGCGCGGGGCCTGGCGTCCCGGCGTTGGTGCCGAGCCGCACGATCCAGGCCGGGCCGGCCGTGGTCTACAGGCTGACAGCCTTTGCCGTGCCGAGTAGGTGCACCGCTGACTCGACACAGAGCCCACGGATACATACTTCCAACGGGTTGGAGTCAGGGAATAGCAGTTGGCCGTCTCGTTGCCGCCAAGCCTTCAGTAGATCCGAGGATCTGACCCATTCAAGCTGGGAGTAACTGTGAGTACGCCCCGGCAGCGCGTCCATGCCAGAGTCGCAAATCGCGAGAATTGTCAGCATGAGAGTATCTTCGATTTCGCCGTCGGCCCCTGACGGATCATCGACCTGACCGCGCATGGCAAGCCGGAAGGCGCATCGTCCACTGACGGCGCCTTTGTCGAGCAGTGTGCCGTCGACAATCTTCTTCGCGAGGAGGGCTTCGAGCGCGTAGCCGACCTCCATGGACGAGGAGCCCGGCCGACCGAAGGTCCCCGTACTCGCTGCCAGAGGCCTCGACTCACCATTTCTGACAACTCCTGTCTGCTGAGTTGCCCAGTCGAGCGGTACGCGCATGGTGGGCACACTGACCACCCCCGGATGGCGAGTGTTGCCCTCTGTGCTCCGGACGCCGACCAGAACCATCTCCAGGTCGGTGGCGGGGACCATGACGAGCCCAATCACTGCGTGGAGTTTACTATCGGGCGTTCGACGCCGAATCGTGGAAACTCTATCTCGAAGCCTCATAGGTCCCTCGTTCGATGGTTGAGAAGCTCTGGTACCGCAATTGCCGGACTAGAGCCAAGCCGTCCGGCTGTTCGCAAATCCCTACGGGGTGTGCGCAACGGGCACCTTGCGGGACCGGCGGTCATCACGTGGCGGACCGGGTGTCTTTGGTGCGGGAGCCGCGCAGGGCCTTACCGCCGACGGCGATGATCTGGCCGGGACGTCGGCGACCTACTCGGCGATCGGGCGTACGAGCGGTAGCCGGCCACCACAGCACACACAGCAGCGGACCGATCCCAGCCGGTCGCCGAGCTCGACGACGGCGCCCGGTTCACAGCGCAACGGATACTGCTGCATCTAGGAGACGCGCCGCAACGCTCCTACACTCCAGCCTCGGACACACCTAGCCCTGACCACGCCCCGACTGGTCCGGGCCGCCGAGCCACGGAGACTGACGGGAGACGACTGATGACCGACGCCGACCTGCCGTTGTCCGCGACGCCCCGAACCGCGTTGCGCCGCATGAAGGAGAAGGGGCACAGCGACCGGAGCGCCCTCTTCGACGTCCTCCGGGCCAGTTTCGTCTGCCATCTCGGTGCGCTCGTGGACGGCTGCCCGATGGTGGTTCCGACCGTCTACGGGTTCGACGATGAGCACCTCTACCTGCACGGGTCGGTGGCCAGTCGGAGCCTCACCACCGGGGTGGAGGTCTGTGCCACGGTGACGGTCGTCGACGGTCTGGTCCTGGCACGCTCGGTGTTCGAACACGGGGTGAACTACCGCAGTGCGATGGTCTACGGCTTGCCGCGTTGGGTGACCGACCTCGATGAGAAGCTGCATGGCCTGCGGACGCTCACCGAGCATGTCGCCCCCGGCCAGTGGGACTACGTGCGCCAGCCGAACCGCAAGGAGTTGGCGGCCACCGTCCTGCTGGCGCTTCCGCTCACCGAGGCGTCGGTCAAGACGCGCAGCGGCCCGCCGGACGACGGCGACGGCCCGGACGCCGCGCGTGGCCACTGGGCGGGGGAGTTGCCCCTGGTCGCGCGGTGGCAGCAACCGCTGACCGACCCTGTTCTGCCCGCGACCGTACCGGTGCCGGCGCACGTGGCCGCCCGCGTCGGAGCCCGCGTCGATCGGCCCTGATCGGCGGCGGCAGGGCGGGATCGCGCCGGTTGTCCGGTGGTGCCACCGTCAGCGAGCCGGTGTCCCACCGGGCTGACGGTGGCGTCCTATCCCAGTTGCGAGGCCAGCTCCTCAAGGGACAGCCGGGGGTGGGTGGCCGCAGCGGCGGCCACTACTGTCAGCGCCCGGGGGACGCCCGCGCAGTGGGCGATGATCCTCTGGACCGCCTCGCGTTCTCCCGCGAGGCGGCGCTCGCCGAGACGGGACCGGAGCAGCTCCCACGCCTCTGCGGGGGCCAGTTCGTCGACCACGACGGGCCGCGCGGCCTCTCCCGCGACCAGGCAGCTCAGGCGGTCCCGGCTGGTCACCACGACCATGCACCCCGCGACGCCGGGCAGCAGTGGGCGCACCTGATTGGCGTCCCGCGCGTCGTCGAGCACGATGAGCATCCGCCGCCCGGCCAGGGCGCTTCGGTACAGCCCGGCCCGCGCGGCCAGATCGCACGGAATCTCGCCGGGTACGTCGAGAGCCTGGATGAGGCTGCCGAGCGCGTCGGACGCCGCCACCGCCTGCTCCCCAGAGCGGCTACCTCGCAGGTCGAGGTGGAGTACGCCGTCGGCGAAGCGAGCAGCGACCCGGTGTGCCCAGTGCAGGGCCAACGCCGTCTTGCCGATTCCGTTGTGCCCGGTGAGGGCGCAGATCACCACGGCTGACATCCGCCGTGGTCCGCCGTCGAGCAGGCGGTCGAGCTGGGCGAGCTGCGTTGATCGGCCGACGAAACCGGGAGTCTCCAGCGGCAGCTGCATGGGACGGATCCGCGCCGATGGTGCCGGACGGACAGGGAGGTCGAGCGCGTCGCGGAGCAGCCGGACGGTCGCCGGTCGCGGCTGGGTTACCCGCGCGGACTCCAGGTTGCGGATGCTCCGGACGCTCAGCCCGGTTCTGGCGGCCAGCTCCTCCTGGGTGAGATTCGCACGTTGTCGCGCCGCGATTATCTCGTCACTCAGAGTGTCGATGAAGCCGACCACAGCGCCTTCCCCATTCGTCGGCCCCGTACGAATTTGGCCGAATCGTGCCGGCGACACAGCCGGATTCGAGTCACTGGCTGGGAGCCAGTGGAGACATTGCCGGTGATCTGCCGGTTCGATTCCTGTTGGCGTGGTCACTTTATGTCCACAGTGGCCTTACCGCCATCTGTCGCCGTGGAAGTTGCCGAACCGGGATGGCGGTGTTCTCAGCCGGTGACTCGCCGTACATCAGACCCCGTTTGATCAACGTCTGATATCGGTGTCAATCATTGCTCCGCGGAATTTCAGGGTCCAACCGAGCAGGAAGGATGGGCATGCGTAGATACGTCAGCGACGTCGCGGAACTTACCGAGGAGTACGGCATTCAGATCGGCCGGTGGAAGCAGTATCGGGACCTGGGGGCGTTGCCGTTCGACGCGATGTGGTGCGTGATCCCGCCCGGCGGAAGTAGCGCCGAGGACGTGCACCCGGAGGTGGAGTTCGCCGTGGTGACCCGCGGCACGGCCGTCTACGAGGCGGGCGGCGAGAAGGTCGAGGTGCCTACCGGCGGCGTCATCCTGCTCGATCCCGAACAGCGTCACGTCATCCACAATCCCTCCCCGGAACAGTCGCTGACGATTCTGAGCATCTACTGGATGCCCCAGGTCGACAGCGCCGAACCCGACGGTGCGGGCCGTGACTGAGGGCGCGGTGCTCGTGGTGACCCCACCACCGACACCGAACGGGCCGCTGCACGTCGGCCACCTCTCCGGCCCGTACGTCGCCGGGGACATCGCGGCCCGCGCGCTACGCGCCGGTGGCCGCCGGGTGCTGACCCAGTGCGGCCTGGACGCCCACCAGAACTACGTGCTGGCGCGGGCCGAGGCGCACGAGGAAGCCGTCGCGGACACCGCCGCCCGTTTCCAGGCGTCGATCGGCGCGGCCCTGCACGCGGCACGCATCCGGTACGACGTCATGGCCGACCCGTTGGCCGACGCGGGCTACCGCAGCGCCGTCGCCGGGCTGCTCACCGAACTGGTCGACGCGAAGGTCGTCGAGATCGCCCCGGTGTCGTTGCGCGAGTGCGCCGCCTGTCACCGGGTCCTGCACCACGTCCGGGTCGTCGGGAGCTGCCCGGTCTGCGGGGCGGGTGCGGCCGGCGGCACGTGTGAGGGCTGCGGCAGTTTCCTTACCGCCGCGACCCTGGTCGGAGCGCGATCGACCTGCTGCTCAGCCGAGCCCGAACCGGTCACCCACACGGTGCCGGTGCTCCGCCTGGCAGAGCACCGGGAGCGACTGGCGGAGTTCTGGTCCCGGGCGGTGCTGCCACCTCGACTGCGCCGGCTGGTCGCGGCATACCTCGATGGCGGGCTGCCGGAGGTACCACTGGCCTACCCGACCGACTGGGGTGTCGAGTGGGACGACGGTCTGCGAATCGACGTGTGGGCCGAGATGGCCCTGGCCAACCTTGTTCTGCCCGCCCGCCACCTGCGTCCGGGCGCGGACACCCTGGCCGGGTACTTCGACGCGTGGCAGGGCATCGACGAGCAGTGGATCTTTCTGGGGGTCGACAACGCCTTCTACTACGCCGTCCTCATCCCGGCTCTGCATCTCGCCGCCGGGTTGCCCGCTCGGCCGACCGGTCTGGTGGTCAACGAGTTCTACCGGCTCACCGGAGCGAAGTTCTCCACCAGCCGGGAGCACGCCATCTGGGCCCACGAGTTCCTGTCCAGCGAGGACCCGGCCGTGGTGCGGGCGTTCGTCAGCTGGGACCGGCCGGACAGTTACGAGTCCGACTTCCGGCCGGAGGCGTACCAGGCTTTCAAGGCGCGATACGCCGAGGCTCTCGACGGCGCTGCCCCCGGCCTCGACGCGGCGCTGGCGGACATCGAGCTGACACGTGGTGAGCAGGCGCTGCGCCTGGAGCACTTCGATCCCGCCGCGGCGGTCCGCGCGGCACTGACCGCGTACCGCAGCCGTCCCGAGCGGGCGGCCCGGCTGTTGGGTCTGGTCGGGGGCACCCTCCCGGCGGAGTCCGGTGGCTGAGCCACGGGTGCTCGTCGTCGGCGCAGGTCTGAGCGGGGCTCTGCTGGCTCGACGGTTGCAGGACGCCGGCGCACAGGCGGTGCTGATCGGCACGGGCGCCGACGGGCCGTCGGGAGGGTACGGCGACGCCACCGCCGCCTCCGGTGGTCTGGTGCGGGCCTTCGAGCCCGACCCGGCCGCCCGGGCCCTGGCCACCGCCAGCCTCGCCGAGCTGCTGGCCGATCCGCTGCTGGCCGGGCATGCCGGCTGGCGGGAGACCGGCTCGCTCTACCTGCTGGACACCGACGACCCGGGCGTCCCGACCGGCGTGGAGGCCGCCGGGGTCGAGGTGTTGGCCGGTCAGCAGGTCGCTCGCCGGTTCGGCTTCGACCGACTGCCGGAGCGCAGTGTGGCTGTCTGGGAACGGCACGCCGGGTACGTCGTCCCGGACCGCCTGCGCCGAGCCGTCCTACGTGGTCTGGACAACACCGAGGCCACGCCGATGGCCCGGCTCGACGACGACACGGTCGAGCTGCGCGACGGCCGGCGGCTCACCGGCGACCTCGTGGTCGTCGCCGCCGGCGCGTGGACCCCGGGCCTGCTGCGTGCCGCCGGGTTCGCCACCACCCTGCGTACCAAGCACATCCAGTACGCCCACTACGCCGTGGGCCGGAACGACCTGCCGTGTTTCGTCGACGAGACCAGCGGCCTCTATGGCCGGCCAGCCGGGGCGGGACGGCTGCTGCTCGGTCTGCCCAGTCGACGCTGGGACGTCGAACCGCCGACCCCCGAGCCCGACACCGAGCTGGCGGAGCGGGTCCTGGCGACCGCCCTGCTGCGGTTACCGGGACTGGACCCGCGACCGCTGGCCCCACCGGTCAGCGCCGTCGACTGCTACAGCGAGCCCGCTGGTCTGGCGCTGCGAGCCGTCGCCGGAACCGCGCACACCTTCACCTTCACCGGCGGAAGTGGAGGCGCCGCCAAGACCGCGTTGGCCGCCAGCCGCCTCGCCGCCACCGCCCTGCTCAACAACCGTTCCGCCGTCAATGTCCCAACGGGTTAGACAGAGGCAGAAGATGACGCAGACATATCACGCAGTGGGTATTGGCGCCGGGCCAGCCAACCTGAGCCTCGCGGCCATGTACGACGTCCTCGCGCCACACCAGATCGCCCTGTTCGAGGCGCGTGACCAGCCGGGGTGGCACGACGGGATGCTGCACGGCGGCGTACGGATGCAGACCGGCTGGGTCAAGGACCTGGTCTCGCTGTACGACCCGACCCATCCGCTGTCGTTCCTCAACTACCTGGTCACCACGGGCCGGGTCTACGCCCTGCTGGGTGCGGGCTTCGACACGATCCCACGGGTGGAGTACCAGCAGTACCTGGTGTGGGCTGCGAGCCGGTTGCCGCACATCACCTACGGCACCCGGGTCGACCGCGTCGAGTTCGACGGCTCGCTGGTGAGCCGCAGCGGCGGGGAGGCCGTCGCCCGCTCCCAGCACCTGGTGGTGGGCACCGGGACCACGGCCTACGTGCCGGAGTTCCTGGGTGCCCTCGCTCCGCGGCACCTCTTCATCGCCGACGAGCTGCACCAGCGCCTCGCCACCGTGCCCGACGAGCCGGACCAGCCCTGGATCGTGATCGGCAGCGGCCAGACCAGCGCCGAGTGCGTCGCGGCGCTGCTCAGCCGGGGGTGCCGCAACATCAAGTGGATCGGCCGCCGGTCGTGGTTCGCGCCGTTGGAGGACTCCCCGTCCGCCAACGATCTGTACCGGCCCGCCTACCAGGAGGCGTTTCTCAACCTCTCCCGGGACGTACGCGAACGCCTTGTCTCCGGTCAGATCCTCACCAGCGACGGCATCTCGCCCGGCACGTTGCGCGGCATCTACCAGCACAACTACGAGGAGCGGCTGCGGGCTGGGCGGTTCCCGGTCACGATCATGCCGAGCCGTACCGTGATCGGTGCCCGACAGTTGGACGGGGAAGTCGAGCTGGAGTGCCTCACGGCTGGTAGCGGCGAGGAGCGGCACCGGGCGACGAACCTGATCGTCGCGGCGGGACGACGGCTCGCACCGCTCCCCTTCGACCCGGAGTTGTCGGCGTTGGTCGACGTCGACGAGCGCGGCGAACCGATCATCGAGTCGGACTACTCGATCCGGTGGAAGCACGCCGACGACCACAAGATCTTCGTGCTGAACCGGGGGCGGTACGTGCAAGGGCTGGTCGACTCCAACCTGAGCATCCTGCCGATCCGCAGCGCGATGATCCTCAACTCGATCGCCGGCCGCGTCGTCTGCCCGTTCCGCGACGACTACCTCAGCACCCAGTGGGCGTGAGCGCGATGACCACATTCGACTACGACGACAAGATCTTCGTTTCCGTGGACCACTGCGATCCCGATGCCGCACCGCTGAGCGGGCACTACCACCAGCGGGGCGACCTCGTGTGGGCGGAGATCACCGGCGGCGCCGTGCGACGCGGCTCGCTGGCCGGGACCTGCGACGCCGAGGGCGTGGTGCGGTTCGCGTACATGGAGGTGCTCACCGACGGTGCCATCGTGGTCGGCGAGTGTGTCTCCCGTCCCGAGCGGCTGCCGGACGGACGGATCCGGCTGCGCGAGGAGTGGCGCCGACACGGCCCACGGCCGGACAGCGGCGTGTCCGTCATCGAGGAGGTCGCACCAGCCTTCGCCGCTCAGAGAAAGAACCCGCAGCATGTCTGACATCCAGATCGTCGCCTTCGTCGCCGCCAGCCTCCTGATCATCATCGTCCCGGGGGTGGACTTCGCGCTTGTCACCAGGCAGACCGTCCGGTATGGCCGGCAGGCGGGTTTCGTGGTGCTGGCCGGGCTCGTCGTGGCAGCCCTGGTGCACGCCTCGCTCGCCACGGCCGGTCTGTCCGCCTTGCTGCTCTCCTCGCCGGTGCTCTACACGGTGCTGCGCATCGCCGGCGCCCTCTACCTGGTCTACCTGGGCGGCACAATCCTCTGGGCCACCCGGCCACGGCGGGTGGTCCCGGCCGAGCAACCGGTCACGGTCGGCGCGGGGTCGGGCGGCAACGGCACGAGTACGACAGTCGTGGAGCCCCCTGCGGACGAGGAACCGCACGTGGCGCGGCGGTCGTTCATCATGGGGATCACCAGCCAACTGCTGAACGTCAAGGTGGTCATCTTCTACGTGTCGTTCGTGCCGCAGTTCGTCAAGCCCGGTGACGGGGCGGCAGCCCGCACGGCAGTACTGGCCGCGACGTTCATCGGCCTCGCGGTGCTCTGGTGGGCCTGCTACATCCTGCTCATCGACCGGCTGCACCCCTGGTTGACCCGCCCGTCAGTGCTCAAGGTGATCGAGCGGCTGACCGGCGTGATCCTGATCATCCTCGCGATCCGGATCGCCGTCGGCTCCTGAGCGCGTCCGTGGCGGTCCGCCGCGCGTGAACGTGCGTCGTCGGCCTTCGCCGTGGTGGCCGCCGTGGCGGTGGCGGCCGGGGGAGCGGCACCACCGCCACGGCAATGGGTGTGGCCCGGTTGGATGGGAAAGGTCACCTCATGATTACCGGCTTCGCTCTCTTCAGGTTGAGGACCAACTCCTCGCGGCTCTGCCCGGGCACGGAACGGTTCCACATGGGTGTGCTGGGAGCGGAGCGCCACGATTCGCTCAACGGACTGTTGTCGACGGTGTCGAATCCGAACTGGTCGTACAACCGCGTGACAAGTTCAACCGCTTCGGGGTGGTCGCTTGAGACCGCCAGCGCAATCCGGTCGGGAGCGCCTGCGGGTCGTCCCATCCTGAGCAGGCTGGGAGCCTGAATGTGAGTGAATGCCTTGGCGATCTTAGACCTCGGGAGTTGCTCCTGGCGTAGCTCGTGAACGGTCTTCCCGCCGGAGTCGATCACTGGAATATGTCCGTCGCGCCAGATCATGTAGTTGTTGGTGTCCAGCACGATCTTGCCCGCGAGCTCCTCGACAGGTAGGTCAACGACGGTCTTGTACGGAAAGGCGAGGATCGTGAAATCGCCCGCTGCCGCAGCCTCCGACGCATGCGCGGCACGGGCCGCCGGGCCGAGCTCGGCAACAAGACCTTTCAATGTCCCAGGCCCACGCGAGTTGGCGATGACAACCTCATACGCGCTCGCTATCGCCGCACGCGCAATCTGACTGCCCACCTCGCCGGCGCCGACGATCGCAATTGTTGTCACAGGTGCCTCCACACAGGATTTCTCAGCGGTGCTTATCGGCGGTGCGGCTGGAGCAGACCCGTCCATGTTTTGTACCGCTCGGTCGCAAGTCAAATCATAGCAGGTTCTGTACCGATCGGTAGGTGAGTCGGGTCACCTGGGTCTCGCTCGCCGCCGGACCGCTCGTCCGCATCGCGCCTGCTGGACACGGTGGTCGCGGCCGACGCGGAGGACCGGACCACCACCGTCGCGGACGTGACCGACCGCCCGCCCCGGTCGTTCCGGGACTTCTGCCGCGACCGGCTGTCCGGTGGACTCCCGGGCTCGGACGACCTCTCGTCATCGCGGGCCTGGACTCCAAAGGTCTGTCCCGCGCCGGTGGTAGTGCACTGTCACGTCAGCGCTGCCGCCAAACTCGGAACGTCTGCTGAAGCCGCCACGCTCCGTCGGGCTGACGAGCCTCGTTGCGCCAGCGGAACTCGTCGGCCTCGATGTCGGAGAAGGTCCAGCGCAGATCGTCACCGTCGAGCACGATCTCGTCGGCGACGCGGGAGGCCAGGAAAGTGTGCGTCCGACGTCGGCCCGGCCCCACCCAGGTCGAGCGCCAGATCCCCGCACCGGCTGTGGGGTCCGGGAATCGCAGGCTGACGCCGTGCTCGACGCCGGGCAGGATCCAGACATCGGTGGTTGCCGACCCGCCCAACGCATACCCGAAGTGCCACTCGCCTCGACGAACGGTCGAGGCGCACTCGGGGTCGTACTCGGTGCAGTCCAACAACCAGGACCCGGCGAACTACCCGAACAGGCTGAGGTCGACGCCTTCGGCAGGCCCGTCCGCGAGGAAGGCGGCGGCGATGGCAGCGGACGAATCGATCACCATGCCAGAACGATAGTCGTACCGTGACGTCGGCGCGGCGCCCAACAGTCGCTGACGCGGACGATCATAACGACTCACCGTCACGGCGAACGGCAGCCAGCGCTCCGGCGATCGCGGTTCCGAATCCGATGGCCATCAGTGGCATCCCCAACCCGAAGGGCAGCTCACCGACCCAGTCGATGCCGGTGCGCTCCGGCAGCATGCCCAGGCTCACCGCGACCACGGCACCGGCGAGGAACATCCCGGCCACCGTCGCGCCGGCCGCGAACAGGGCGAGCCCCACCGACCGGCCGGCCCAGAGGCTGGCACCGATGGCGATCACGAGGAGCACCACGACCCACCAGGTCCAGCTGCCCTCCGTCTCCAGGTAGGCCCAGCCCGAGTACCACCACTGACGGCGGCGGCTGCCACGGAACCACGGGGACAGGTAGCCGAACAGTGCGGTAGCGGTGCCGATCAGGAGCAGCACATTGGGTTTCGGGCGGTACCAGCGAGAGGTGTCGTCCATGGTCCAGGAAACTAACAGCCCTGATCGACGGCGCAGGTCGGCGATCGTCGCCCTACCCGCTGTGCCCGGCGTCCCGTGGGACGCCGGGCACGTGCGTGTCCGCGAACTGTCGATCAGGCCCGGCGGACCTGGAGCACCGCCACGCGGGCGTCATGGCCGTCGACGTGCATGGGGATGACCTTGCGTTTGCGGAGCTGGATCTGCACCCCGTTGGTGCCCTGGAGCCAGCCGATCTGGTCGATGCCGGTGGCGAAGGCGCGCGTCTCCTTCGCCGGGAAGAGCTTCGGCATCGGGTCGCGGTTGGTGTCACCGGTCCAGATCACCGGGTAACCACGGGCGTTCCAGCTGGCGATCGGGTCGTGGAGGACGTCGAAGTCCAACCTGGTGTTGCTCGGCCGCGCCGCGCGTGCGGACCGCCTGGGCCGGTGCCGCACTGGCCCCGTATGCCGCATGGCCCCTCTTCGCCACCGTGCTCAACGGCACCATCGTGGGCCGCGACAGAGGCAGGTGAGCCGGCTGCCGGACGGCAATCCGCCGGCCCCGGCGCGAGCGCCACGTCGCGCTCGGCGCGAGCCATGACATCAACGACCGTCGCTTCCGCGTCGACGTAACCGCACACCTTGGCAGCGGGGCGCGCCTCCGCTACCGTCCATGGAAACGCTCCCATGAACTTGGATACATCAATGTGATCAGGAGGAAACACGTCGTGGCTACCCTGTCCTCGCTACGCCGCAGATCGGTGGCCGCCAGCGTGGCTGCCGTCGCGGGCGTCGCCGCCGTCGGCATCGGCCTCACCGTCGGCAGCGCCTCCGCCGGCACGCTGTCCGGATCGCTCTACCGCGACCCGAATTCGGCTGTCGTCCGCTGGGTCGCCGCCAACCCCGGCGACTCCCGTACCGCCGTCATCCGAGACAAGATCGCGAGTCAGCCGCAGGCCCGCTGGTTCGCCAACTTCAACCCGTCGACTGTGCAGTCCGAGGTCTCCGGGTTCATCGGTGCCGCCAACGCGGCGCAGCAGATCCCGGTGCTGGCGGTGTACGAGATCACCAACCGGGACTGCGGCGGGGCGAGCGCCGGTGGGGCGCCGGACCTCAACCAGTACCAGACGTGGGTGACCAACTTCTCCCGCGGACTGGGCAACCAGACGGTCATCATCATCCTGGAGACCGACTCGCTCGCCCTGCTGACCTGCCTGAGCAGCGCTGAGATCAACGCGCGCAACCAGGCGATCTCGACGGCCACCCGGACCATCAAGTCGGGCAACCCCAACGCCAAGGTGTACCTCGACGGCGGCCACTCCACCTGGAACAGCGCGGGTGAGACGGCCAACCGGCTCCGCGCGGCCGGCGTGCAGTACGCCGACGGCTTCTTCACCAACGTGTCGAACTACAACTCCACCTCCGGCGAGGCGAACTTCGGCCGGGCGGTCATCTCCGCCCTCAACGGCATGGGCATCTCGGGCAAGCGCCAGGTCATCGACACCAGCCGCAACGGGGGTGCCAGCGGGGACTGGTGCGGCGACGACAACACCGACCGGCGCATCGGGCAGTATCCGACGACCAACACCGGCGACAGCAACATCGACGCGTACCTCTGGGTAAAGCCGCCGGGGGAGGCCGACGGCTGCCGCTACACGGCCGGTTCGTTCCAGCCCGACCTGGCCTTCAGCCTGGCCAACGGCGCGCCCAACCCGCCCCCGACGACCGCGCCGCCGACCACGGCGCCCCCCACCACGGCTCCCCCCACCACGGCCCCGCCGACGACCGCCCCGCCGACCACGGCACCCCCCACCACGCCGCCGCCGACGGGTAACGGCTGCTCCGCGTCGGTGGCGCTCAACCAGTGGTCCGGCGGCTTCACCGCGAGCGTGAACGTCACCGCCGGCTCTGCGAGCATCAACGGCTGGACCGTGACCATCGTGCTGCCCGGCGGTGCCGCGGTCACCAGCACCTGGAACGCCCAGGCAAGCGGCACCAGTGGGACCGTCCGGTTCACCAACGTGAGCTACAACGGACAGGTCGGCGCCGGGCAGACGACCAACTTCGGCTTCCAGGGCACCGGCACCGGCACCGGCGCGACGGCCACCTGCGCGGCCGGCTGACCCCACCAGATACCGCGGCCCGGCGCGAGGACCACTCCTCGCGCCGGGCCCGTTCTGCGGTACGGGCCGGACCGGCCGGCGGCAGAATGACGGGCGAGCGGACGTCACCGTAGGGCGGCCAGGACGACGGCCGCGACGGCCAACCCGAAGTCCCTGATCGGGAACCCTGCGTCACGCCAAGTCCCCGCGGGTGTGCCGGGAGCGGAGTGCCACGACTCGCTTTGGCGTGATCCGGGCCCACGACGACAATTGCTCCGTGGGCGCGGCCCCGTCACGGCCGGAAGGGAAGCCTTGCGTGCCTCGGGCGCATCTATAGCGCGGAAGCTGTCCGGGTACCGCGGCAACGCGAACCTGCGTTCGAACGCCGTGCGGAGGGCTGGCCGCTGCCGTTGAGCACGGCCAGCAGGAGGTGCTCGACGTGAGGCCTCTGACGGGCTACCCCCGTAGCTGCGATCAGGTGAGCTTCATGTTGTTGATGGAGTCGACGGTGTCGGCGTCGCGGTGGTCGAAGGCCGGTCCGGTCCTGCCGTCGAGGGTCGCGATACGCGCCATGTCGGCGTCGGTGAGTTCGAAGTCGAAGACGGCGAGATTCTCGCGGATGCGCTGGGGCTTGGTGGACTTCACGACCGCCGGCACCTGGCGCTGCATCAGCCAGCGGAGCACGATCTGAGCTGCGGACTTGTCGTGCGCGCTGGCCAGTTCGGTGAGCACCGGGTCCTGGAGCAGGTGGTGCTGCCCCTGCGCCAGCGGACCCCAGGCTTCGATCTGCACGGTGCGCTTGCGCATGGCCTGCTCGTCAGCGATGCGCTGGGAGTACGGGTGCGTCTCGACCTGGTCGATGGCCGGGAGGATCTCGTTGTGCGCGATGAGGTCGGTTAGCCGGTCGGGGTGAAAGTTGGAGACGCCGATGGCGCGTACCGTGCCCTGGTGATAGGCGGTTTCCAGCGCGCGCCAGGTGCCGTAGTAGTCGCCGTAGGGCGTGTGGATCAGGCACAGGTCGAGCTGGTCGAGGCCGAGCTTGCGCAGCGACGTTTCGAACGCGCGCTTGGCGGGTTCGTCGCCGGCGTCCTGGATCCAGATCTTGGTCGTGATGAACAGCTCGTCGCGCGGGATGCCACTGGCGGCGATCGCGCGCCCCACGGCTTCTTCGTTCTGGTAGGCCGCCGCGGTGTCGATCGAGCGGTAGCCGGCCTCGAGCGCTTCGAGGGCAGCTCGCTCGGTGTCCTCCGGCGGAATCTGGAAGACGCCGAAGCCGAGCAGAGGCATCTCGACGCCGTTGTTCAGGGTGATGGTGGGGACCTTGCTCATGATCGTGCTCCTCGTGATCTGTCGTGGTCGTTCCTGCCCTTCTAGGAAAGCCCGGGATCCGGCTCGGGTGAGAGTCCCTGACATGGGAGGTACCGGCAGGGACCCCCGGTCAGCTTTCGGCCAGGGAGCCGTCCGCCGTGCCGGTGACGGTCGCGGCCCAGCTGGCCAGCAACGTCAGAGCATCAGCGGCGGCGCTGCCTGGCTCGGCGTTGTAGACCGACAGCTGCAGGCCGCTGTCGTCCGGTAGGGGCAGCGCTTCGAAGTCGAGGGTGAGCTCGCCGACGACCGGGTGCCGGAAGCGTTTGCTGCCGTCGCGGAAGGCGTACACGTCGTGCGAGCCCCACAACACCCGGAACGTGTCGCTACGGGTCGACAACTCACCGATCAAATTCGACAGCTGGCGGTCGTACGGAAACTTGGCCACCTCGGCCCGGAAGTGCCCGACGGTGCTACGGGCGATGCGGTCGTAGTCGACGAAGAAGTGCCGGGCAGCCGGGTTCAGGAACGCGAACCGGGCCATGTTCTCGTCGCAAGCGGGGTCGGCGTACAGGTCGGTCAACAGGCTGCGGCCGAGCGAGTTGGCCGCCAGCACATCAAGACGATTGTTATTCACGTACGCCGGCATGCTGGGCATGCCCTCGATCATCCGCGCCACCGACGGCCGCACCGCCGGGGCCACGGCTCGCTTGCTCGCCCGGGATCGCGGGGTAGCCGCTGTACGCGCCAAATGATGCAGGTGGGCCTGTTCGATCTCGTCCAGTTGCAGCGCCCGGGCCAGCGAGTCCAGGACGCTCTCGGAGACACCGCCCAAGTTGCCACGCTCAAGCCGGGTGTAGTACTCGGCGCTCACCCCGGCCAGCTGGGCGACCTCGCTGCGACGCAGCCCCGGTACCCGCCGCTCGCCGTAGGACTGCACGCCCGCCTGCTCCGGCGTGATCTTGTCTCGGCGCGACTTGAGGAAAGCGCTGGCTTCCGCCCGGTTATCCATAATCCCAGCGTAGGCACCTCGCCCACCGGCTGAGGGTCCCTGCTGGTACCCCCCACACCGCGAAGCAGCAACCAAACCTCGGGTCAATGCGCAACCGCGGCCTACGCCGGGTGTTCAGCATGTCCAGCTTCGCCGCCCTGTCCCACTGCCCACGATCACGCGCCTACTACGACAAGAAGAGAGTCGAAGGAAAGACTCACCGCCAAGCCATCGCCGCCCTGTCCAGACAACGCCTCAACGTCCTCTGGGCCTGCATTCGCGCCAAGACCCCCTACCAGACCAAACAACCAAGTTCGGCAGAATTGGCGCTGTGCGAACTCGCGTAGAGACTCCTCCAGCGGATGCCAACCGGGGTGAACCGGTGCCAACGCGGGTCACCGCGGCGAACCCCGGTCGCAAACCGGGGTTCGTGTGCTCCGGGTGTGCTCCTGGGCTGGGCGAACACGGGTCCGGGTGACGTGGGTGAACGTGGGCCACTCCCTGCCACCCCAGGTGAACGCCCAGGTCGCTAGACTGGGCCCTCGCGCCCCCGTAGCTCAGGGGATAGAGCATCGGTTTCCTAAACCGTGTGTCGCAGGTTCGAATCCTGCCGGGGGCACCTCGATACACAGCCGAAACGCCATCTGAGCTGGCAATACGCGCGCTGCTCGATTCGAACAGGTGCGCAAAGTGCAGGCAGGCGAAGAACGCGACCAGGCGCTCACCACGTTTCGCCTTTCGTCCCCGCTGGCCGACGTAGGTAACAGCGATCAGCAGTTCCAGCGTCCTGATACCGATCTGTCACGCAGGTCCCGAGACCGGACAGGCGGCTGCCGGCGTGTCTAGTCCCACCACATGCTTGACACTTCCGTCCCAGCAGATGCTGCGCGGCTGGTCTAGACATCCAGCCCGCGATCGATACTGTTGGTGACCATTGAGTTCTGGTGGCCGCCGATGGCGGCTCAGCCCCTCCCCGCCGACCGACGGAGTCGCCCGATGTGTCGTTCAGGCGAACGACCTTCGACATGAGCTGCGGAGGTAACTGGTAATGGCTCGACGGCGGTGGGTGCTCTGGGCTGCGGCAGTGGCCCTGCTCGCTGGTTGCAGCTCGGAGGTGAACAACCCGCACGAGGGCGCACTACCCAAGGGAGAAAGCTTGGGCGAGATGCGCCAGCAGGCGGGCGAGGCCCTGGCCCGCTATGACCAGGCTGTCATCAGTGCTGGTGGTTCAGCCACCGTCAGCGTGACACCGCCGCCATGGGATTCACCACCTGGCATCTCTATCGAATCAGCGACCGGCACCAGGGCTGGTACTCGATTGGCTGTCACCTTCACTGGCACTCCGGGACCGGCAACCGAACGTTGCGGTGCGGACTACCACGCCGAGGCCGTCGAATCGGCTAACGCGGTCGTCGTCATCGTCATCGCGCAGCCCCACGCCACCAACGAGGTTTGCACGCTTGCGGGCTACGCGCGGACAGCCACTCTGAATCTGGCTCAACCGCTGGGCCAGCGGGTAGTCCTTGAAGCGCGGCAAGGGCAGCCGGTTCCGCTGACTGCGGAGTGAACACAGCGCAACTGCCGGCAATGACGTTGTCAAGCGTCCGGTGGGACGCGGGTGTCAAGCATGTCCCGTGACGGGACAAGCCGGTTGCCGGCAATGTTGTGCTGCTCGCGGTGGTGGCCGGTGCCTACCGCTCGGCAGTGGCGCGGGCGATCAGGGGAGGCCCGTGGTCGGGCCATGGCGGCCTCCGTGGACAAGTCGAGCGAGGTTGCCCCAGACCACATGAGACCGAAGCCGTGACTCCCTGCCACCGATTGCGCACGTTCGGAGATGCACCCCTGGTGCTCTGAGTGACATCCTCGCCGCGCACAGTCATCGGACGCCAATCGGTCTGGGGAGAGATTGATGACGGATACGCCAACCACAGCCACCCGAAACCTCGTGAGCGTTCCCACCGAAGGGCCACCACCACAGCGCAACGGTGTCATCATCGCGGCCAGCGCGGCGGCCGGGGTTCTGCTGGCGGTGCTGTGGTCGTACGAGTTCGTCGACTCGGTCATCGGTGACAGTGTCGCCAGCGGGCTCCTGGGTCACGACGCGAAGGCGACGGCGATCTCCGGTACCGCCGCGGGCCTGGTGTTCGCGTTCGTGTCGGGCCTCGCCGGCACGTTCACCGCGTGCAACATCGCGATGCTCGCGTCCATCGGGCCGCTCGGCGCGGCCGGCAGCGGCAGCGGTGACCGGCTCCGGTTGCTGCTGCGGCCGGTCGGCTACCTCACCCTGGGAATGGTCGTCGTCGCGGCGGTGTACGGGTTCGTCGGGGTTCTGCTGGGTGACCGGCTGCCGCAGTTGTCGACCGAGACCGCCGGTGGGGTGCCGGTACGCATCATCCAGTCGTCGGTGGTGTTCGGCCTCATCGGGCTGGCCCTCATCTATCTGGGGCTGGCCGCGATCCGGGCGGTGCCGGACGTGTTCGCTGACCGACCTGTCGCACGGGTGGTGACCCTCGGCGCGCTCATCGGCGGGTTCCTCATCGGTCGGCCCTATCCGTTGTTCAACAAGCTCTTCCACTGGGCGGTCGACAGCGGCAACCCGCTGTACGGTTCGGCCGCGTTCGTGCTGCAGTCCCTCGGCAACATCGTCGTGGTCACCGCGCTGTTCGCGCTGCTGATCGTGCTCACCCGGGGCCGTTTCATCGGCTGGCTCACCGCCGACGTGCGGCGCAGCATGGTGCTCAGCGGCGCGCTGCTCATCGCACTGGGCGTGTTCACCGTCGTGTACTGGGATGTCCGGGTGCCCGCCATCTTCGGCTTCGGCTGGTTCCCGACCATGTTCTACAACTGACATCCGCGCGAAAGAGTGCACGTGCGAAGAAGTCGCGGCGGGGCAGATGCTCGATGCTGTTCGATGTGACTGACGTGGCGGATCCAGATCGTTGGAGCTTGGCCAACACGGCACTGCGGGCGGCTGCCGATCGGTTCACCGATCTGGTGGCCGCCGCGCGGTCGCCCCGGGTCATGGTGACCGCCGACTGGACTGTGGCCGACACCGTCGCGCACGTGGTGTCGATCGCGATGCTGTACGTGTCGAGGCTGGAGGGCACCGAGGTCGCCATTCCCGTGCCGGGCCTGGAGGACATGCTGGCCGTCACGAACGTCGACACGGTGGCCGACGTCAACACCCATGTGCTCGCACACTTCACCGAGCGCGACCTGGGGGTCCTGCTGTCGCAGCTGAACACCGCTGTCGACAGCCTGCTGGCCACAACGGCGGATCAACGATCGACGGTGAGCTGGCTGGGCAACGCGCGGGTGACGGTCGGCGGTCTGTTCGCCCATCTGACCAACGAGCTGCTCGTGCACGGTTGGGACATCGCACGGGCGCTGCGCCGGCCGTGGCCGATGCCGGACGACCACGCCGCGCTCTACTGGGACCTGTTCATGTTCGACATGCTGCGCGACACGTACGGGGTGCTGCTCAACACCGAGCTGCCGATGCCCCGCCAGCCCGTGTCGGTGCAGTTCCGATCGCCTTACACGGCGACCACGACGCTGACCCTGGGTGATCGCAGGGTGTGGATCGCGCCGCCCGACGGCCCGATCGACGCGCGCGTGACGTTCCGTCCCGCCCGGTTCAACCTGATGATGTTCGGCCGGATCAGCATCGCGCACGCGGTGCTGCGCCGCGACGTCGTCATCGGCGGGCCGAGGCCGTGGCGGCTGCCCGCGTTCCTCCGGGTCGTGCACATGCCCAACAGCCGGCTCGCGCCGAAACCAGGGCAACGGAGCGCGTGATCGTCGGCGCGGGAGACGCCTGGCCCAGCGACGCGACGGTGCCCTCCGGATTCCTCCGGAGGGCACCGTCGTCCCGGTTGGTCAGAGGAACTTGTACATCTCCTCGGAGGCCGCCTCGGTGTCGCCGGCGGGCGGGGCCTTCACCGAGACCGGCTCGCCGAAGCCGCTCATCTTCATCTCGGTGACGAGGTCACCGACGCTCTTCGTGGCGATGGTGTACGACAGCGCGGTGAGTCGGCCGTCGGCGTCGATGGTCGCCTCGAACGGGATCGCCGCCGGGTCCTTCGCCAGCTTGGCGGTTGACTCGAGGCCCTCGCGCATTCCGCCGTCGGCGCCGGCGGCTTCCGCCGCCTTGCCCAGGTCGGCGACGCCGGTGTAACGGCCGGGGCTCACCTCCTGGGCGGTCACGACGCCGCCGATGATGCCGGTCTGCGCCTTGAGGTCGAACGACTGGCGCATCGAGCTGGTCGGCTTGAGCTTGTTGAGGTCGATCTTCATCCACGGCTTGTCGCCGTCGAGCGAATCCGACTTGATGTAGGCGATGTCGCCGATCAGGCGGGCCTCGATCGGATCCGGGGCGTTTCCGGTGACCTGGATCGCCTTGGCGACGGGGTCCATCTTTCCGCTGAGGGTGATCGCCTGAGGGCCGGCCTTGACGGAGGCGTCCATGGTGACTGTGCCGGTGAGGCTGCGGTCCATGGCCTGTCGGATGGCGGCGACGGGCTCGACCTTGGTCGTCTCGGGCGCGGCGGAGGGCGCGGAACCTCCGGTGTCGCTGGAGGTCGTGCCGCAGCCGGCCACGAGGACGGCGGTGAGGGCAATCGAAAAGGCTGGGATCAGTCGACGCATAGACGTGACCCTAACGGGCCGGTGCCAGCCGATTTTCCCGGGTGTGGAGCTTGCGGCGTCGTGATCCGGGGGAGGGCAGCCGGACAGACCGCGTCTTTCGCATTCGTGCCTGTCCGTGTAACGAGATTGTGCAGAAACGCGCTGCGGTTCGATGACGACCCTATTCCCACCCGTGGGAATAGGGTCGTCTGTATCTGTTGGGCGCGGATCGAGGGGGCCGCGTCCGGCACCGGCGCGGGTTACCTGCGCGGATTTGCGGGTCGCGGTGGCGGCCGGCGGGACCAACGCCGGCCGCCACCGCGGGTCAGAGCGCCGTCAGCTGATCGGCTCGGGTGAGCACCTGGTCGATGAGGCCGTACTCGCGGGCCTGAACGGCCGTGAACCAGCGGTCCCGGTCCCAGTCGCGCTGGATCTCGTCCAGATCTCGTCCACTGTGCTGGGCGATCAACTCCTGCATGGTCCGCTTCACGTGCAGCATGTTCTCCGCCTGGATGGTGATGTCCGAGGCGGTGCCGCCCATCCCGCCGGACGGCTGGTGCATCATGATCCGCGAATGCGGCAGCGCGTACCGCTTGCCGGCCGCGCCCGCGCAGAGCAGGAACTGCCCCATCGAGCCGGCGAACCCGAGCGCCAGCGTGGCCACGTCGTTGCGGACGTAGCGCATCGTGTCGTAGACCGCCATCCCCGCGCTCACCGACCCGCCCGGCGAGTTGATGTAGAGGAAGATGTCCCGGTCCGCGTCCTCGGCGGCGAGCAGCAGGATCTGCGCGCAGATCTGGTTGGCCGACTCCTCGGTCACCTCGTTGCCGAGGAAGATGATCCGCTCCCGCAGCAGCCGCTCGAACACGTGGTCACCGAAGGATGGCTGCCCACCATCCAGCATTCGCACGCCGTACCCGATCATTCGCTGCCGCCTTCCGCCGTGCCGGCGGGCGGCGGGACCGCCCGGTGGACCGGCCCTTCCAGCGTGCGGCGGCCTGCGGTCGTGGCCCAGGGATTCTGCCGCCGGCAGATCCGCCGACGGCAGAACCGCGCGGCCTACGCGGCGGTCAGCCGCCGCGCGCCAGTCTGGGCCGCGGCGTCGCCAGCCCGAACGGAGGTACGCGGAACGGTGCGCAAGCCACCAGCGGAGGCCGACGCGCCGACGCTGAGGGCCGGCTCGTCCGCCCCCGGCCCGTGACACAGGGCGAACCCGCTGATGCGTGGACCCGCCAGCAAGGTGGCGTTGCCGATCTCGCGTCGGGCCGCGTCGACCCGTTCCAGATGGGTCAGCGCGGCGCGCGGCGCGGCCGGGAGGCGGGGCTCGACCCGGCGCATGTCGTCGCGGGCTTCCCCGAGCAGGTCGGCGAGGCTGATGCCGAGCGCTCGACAGATCGCCGCGAGCACCTCCGAGGAGGCCTCCTTTCGGCCCCGCTCGACCTCCGACAGGTAAGGCACCGAGACGTCGGCCGACTCGGCCACCTCGCGCAGCGTGCGGCCCTGACGCTGGCGGTGGCGCCGCAGCACCCCGCCGATCACTCGTCGCAGCAACGACATGCGGGCCTCACTCTCGCGATCGTCGTCGGGGACATCCCCATCATGCCCGTTGCCGGGCCGACCGGCTGCCCCTGCGGACCCGCGCTGCCGCTCGCCACGCGGGGCCGGCTCGGTTGCCCGCTGCGCAGCCCGGGCGTGCGGTGTGCGGCGTACCCGCTATGTTGTGGGCGTGCAGGCGACGGTGGCGGAGCAGGTTCGACGGTGATCCATTTCCCAGCTCAGCGGCGGGGTCCGCTGAGCGCGCTGAGCCTACGGCTCGCTGCCGCCCTGGGTCTGGTCTTCGCCGTGGTCGCTGCGGTCTACCTGGACCGGGACGGTTACCGCGACGTCAACGAGGACGGGCTCACCCTGCTCGACTCCTTCTACTACGCGGTCGTGTCGCTCTCCACCACCGGCTACGGCGACATCACGCCGGCCTCACCGTCGGCCCGACTGGTCAACGTCCTCTTCATCACCCCGGCCCGGGTGCTCTTCCTGATCATCCTGGTCGGCACCACACTGGAAGTCCTGACCGAGCAGTACCGGACCGGCCGTCGCCTGTCGCGGTGGAGGAGAAGCGTGAAGGACCACGTCATCATCTGCGGCTACGGCACCAAGGGCCGCAGCGCGGTCAACGCCCTGATGGAGAACGGGCTGGACCGGTCGAGGATCGTGGTGGTGGAGCGCAACGGTGCCGCCCTGCGGCAGGCCACGTCGGCCGGGCTGGTGGCCATCGAAGGGTCGGCCACCCGGTCGTCGGTCCTCAACGAGGCGCATGTCCGCAACGCGAAGGCCGTGATCATCGCGACCGACAGTGACGACGCGTCGGTGCTGGTGGCGCTGACCGTACGGCAGCTCACCGCCGGGCAGGTTCGGATCATCGCGGCGGCCCGGGAGGCGGAGAACGCCCCGCTGCTCAAGCAGAGCGGCGCCCACCACGTGATCGTCTCCTCGGCGACCGCCGGTCGTCTGCTCGGCCTGTCCACCTCGGCACCGCCGCTGATCGACGTGGTGGAGGACCTGCTCACGCCGGGTCAGGGCATGGCGTTGGCGATGCGTTCGGCGGAGCGGGACGAGGTGGGTCGCTCGCCGCGTGAGCTGGAATCGTTGGTGATCGCCCTGGTGCGGCGGGGCAAGGTGGTCACCCTGGCCGACCGGGCCGGTGCGGTGATCGAGACCGGCGACATGCTGGTGCACGTCCGCGACGACCGCCCGGAGTCCAGCACCACGGCCTGACCCCCGCCGCCGTCAGCAGGCGTCGACGTCCCTCCGGAGCGCGTCGGTGCAGATGGCCGGCGACGTGTTGGCGGCCCGCCGGAGCAGCTCGTAGAGCGTCTCCCGCTCGGCGGGATCCAGTGCGCCCAGGACCTCGTCCTCGGCACCCGCGAGGGCACATTCCGCCGCGCTGAGCCGTTTGACCCCTTCGGCGGTGAGGTCGACGACGTGTCGCCGACGGTCCTCGGGTGAGCGGCGTCGCTCGACCAGATGCTCGGCTTCGAGGTCGTTGAGCAGCCCGACGATGTTCGTGCTGTCCATCTCCAGGACGGTGGCCAGCGACTGTTGGCTGGTGCCGCCGCCGTCGCGCAACACGGTGAGCGCGACGAGGTGCCGGGGGCGCAGGCCCAACGGTGCCAGCACCGACTCCGACCGCAGCCGCATCCGCCGGGCCAGATGGTCCAGCAGGGCACCTGAGCGGTGCTCTGCGGGATCAAGGGGTGGGGCGGACATGTGAGCCAGTCTACCGACACCAGGGAACATCGGCCTGCTATAAATAGTTGACCCAGCGCAGACGATCCTTGAGGGAGAAGCCATGCACCTGCTGCATATCGATTCGAGCATCCAGGGTGAGCTGTCGGTGAGTCGGCGGCTCACCGCCCGCGCCGCCGCCGTCTGGCGTGCGGCTCACCCGGACGGAACGGTGACCTACCGCGACCTCGGGGCCGAACCGCTGCCGCACCTGGACCCGATTGCCGCCCAGGCCCGGGTGACGCCGCCAGACCAGCACACTCCGGCGCAGCGCGAGGTCTGGCAGCTCAGCGAGCGGCTGATCGACGAGGTGAAGCAGGCCGACACGGTGCTGCTCGGCCTGCCGCTCTACAACTACGGCGCACCCAGCAGCGTCAAGGCCTGGGTCGACCACCTGATCATGGCCGGTCTGTCGTACGACCCGACGACCCAGGAAGGTCACCTCAGCAACTGCAACTTCATCGTGCTGGCCAGCCGGGGCGGTGGCTACGGCGAGGGCACCCCGCGCAACGGTTGGGACCACGCCGAGCCCTGGCTCCCGCACGGCCTGTCCCTGACCGGTCTGCAGCCGCGCTTCATCACCGCCGAGCTGACCCTGGCCCCCGTGGTCCCGGCGATGGCCGAGCTGATCCCGCTGCACGAGGCGAGCCTCGCGGCGGCCGAGAAGGAGATCGACAACCTCTGGGTGCTCGCCTCCGCCCAGCGCTGAACAGCACCCGGCATGACGAAACGGCCGCCCCCGCTTCCGGGGACGGCCGTTACGTCATGCCGTACGCGTCAGAGGATCGTCCAGGTGTCGCCGCTGCCCAGCAGACCGGCGAGCTGCTGCTCGGGGGTCTCGGTGACCGTCGCCTTGGCGGCGGCCAACTGGCTCTGCACGACGCTGTCGTAGGACGGCCGGTCCACCGAGCGGAACACACCGATCGGAGTGTTGCGCAGGTCCAGGCCGGGCAGCCGGGACAGCGCGAAGGCGTACGCCGGGTCGGCGACCGTCGCGTCGTGCACGACGATCTCCTCCGGGCGGACCGAGCTGGTCTCCCGAACCTCCAGGCCGAAACCGCCCGGCGGGTGCACCACGCAGAACCGCCCGTCGGCGCCGAACGTGATCGGCTGCCCGTGCTCCAGGCGGATCAGGTAGTCGTCCCGGGTGGACGGGTCCTTGAGCTGGTCAAACGCACCATCGTTGAAGATGTTGCAGTTCTGGTAGATCTCCACGAAGGCCGAGCCCTCGTGCTCGGCGGCGGCCCGCAGCACCGACTGCAGGTGCTTGCGGTCGGAGTCGATGGTCCGTCCGACGAAGCTGGCCTCCGCGCCGAGGGCGAGGGAGAGCGGGTTGAACGGGGCGTCCGCCGAGCCGGCCGGCGTCGACTTGGTGATCTTGCCGACCTCGGAGGTGGGCGAGTACTGACCCTTGGTCAGACCGTAGATCCGGTTGTTGAACAGCAGGATCTTGAGGTTGACGTTGCGCCGCAGCGCGTGGATCAGGTGGTTGCCGCCGATGGAGAGCGCGTCACCGTCGCCAGTGACCACCCAGACCGACAGGTCCGGCCGGGACACCGACAGGCCGGTCGCGATCGCCGGGGCGCGGCCGTGAATCGAGTGCATCCCGTACGTGTTCATGTAGTACGGGAAGCGGGACGAGCAGCCGATCCCGGAGACGAAGACGGTCCGCTCGCGGGGGATGTTCAGCTCCGGCATGAACTGCTGGATGGCCGCCAGGATCGCGTAGTCACCGCAGCCGGGGCACCAGCGCACCTCCTGGTCGGACTTGAAGTCCTTGGCGGTGAGCTTGAGGGCGACGGGCTCAGACATTCTTCAGGACCTCTTCCAGCGTCGTCTCCAGCTCGGCGGACGTGAACGGCAGGCCGCGGACCTGGTTGTAGCTGATGGCGTCGACCAGGTAGCGGGCCCGGATGACGTGGGCGAGTTGGCCCAGGTTCATCTCCGGGATGACCACCCGGTCGTAGGAGCGCAGCACCTCACCGAGGTTGGCCGGCATCGGGGCCAGGTGCCGCAGGTGCGCCTGGGCGATGGAAAGGCCGCGCTGGCGGACCCCGCGGCACGCCGCGCCGATCGGCCCGTACGTGGAGCCCCAGCCGAGGACCAGCACCCGGGCGTCGCCGTCCGGGTCCTCCACCTCGATGTCCGGCACCGGGATCGTCTCGATGCGGGCCGCTCGGGTACGCACCATGAAGTCGTGGTTAGCCGGGTCGTACGAGATGTCGCCGGTCTTGTCGGCCTTCTCCAGGCCGCCGATCCGGTGCTCCAGCCCAGCCGTGCCCGGGATCGCCCACGGCCGGGCCAGCGTCTCCGGGTCGCGCAGGTAGGGCAGGAAGGTGGTGCCGTCCTCGCCGTTGGGCTCGGTGGCGAAATCGACCCGCAGGTCGGGCAGCGACTCCACGTCGGGCAGCAGCCACGGCTCCGAGCCGTTGGCGACGTAGTTGTCGGACAGCAGGATCACCGGGGTGCGGTAGGTCAGCGCGATCCGGGCCGCCTCCAGCGCGGCGAAGAAACAGTCCGACGGTGACCGTGGTGCGATCACCGCGACCGGCGCCTCGCCGTGCCGGCCGTACAGGGCCATGTTGAGGTCGGCCTGCTCGGTCTTGGTCGGCATGCCGGTCGACGGGCCGGCGCGCTGCACGTCCACGATCACCAGCGGCAGCTCCAGCGCCACCGCCAGGGAGATCGTCTCGCTCTTGAGCGCCACACCCGGACCGCTGGTGGTCGTCACGCCGAGCGACCCGCCGTACGACGCGCCCAGCGCGGCGCCGACCGCGGCGATCTCGTCCTCGGCCTGCATGGTGAGCACGCCGAAGCGCTTGTGCTTGCTCAGCTCGTGCAGGATGTCCGACGCCGGCGTGATCGGGTACGCGCCGAGGAAGACGGGCAGCCCGGAGCGGACCCCGGCGGCGACCAGACCCAGCGAGAGCGCGGCGTTGCCGGTGATGTTGCGGTAGGTGCCGGGCTGCATCTTCGCCGGCTTGACCTCATAGCGGACCGCGAAGTCCTCCGTGGTCTCGCCGAAGTTCCAGCCGGCCCGGAACGCGGCCACGTTCGCGGCGACCAGCTCGGGGCGGGCCGCGAACTTGCGCTCCAGGAAGCGCAGCGTCGACTCGTACGGCCGGGAGTACATCCACGAGAGCAGGCCGAGGGCGAACATGTTCTTCGACCGCTCGGCGTCCTTCTTGGACACCTCGAAGGAGGCGAGCGCGCCGACCGTCATCGAGGTCAGCGCCACCGGATGCACGACGTAGCCGGCCAGCGAGTCGTCGTCGAGCGGGCTCGCCTGGTAGCCGACCTTGGCCAGGTTGCGCTTGGTGAACTCGTCGGTGTTGACGATGATGTCCGCGCCGCGCGGCAGGTCGGCCAGGTTGGCCTTGAGCGCCGCCGGGTTCATCGCCACCAGCACGTTGGGCGCGTCGCCCGGGGTGAGGATGTCGTAGTCGGCGAAGTGCACCTGGAAGCTCGACACGCCGGGCAGGGTGCCGGCGGGTGCCCGGATCTCGGCGGGGAAGTTGGGCAGCGTGGAGATGTCGTTGCCCAACTGCGCCGTTTCGGAGGTGAACCGGTCGCCGGTCAGTTGCATGCCGTCGCCGGAGTCACCGGCGAACCGGATGACCACCCGGTCGAGTTGACGGATCTGCTTGGTCACTGTGCCACCTTCGTTCGCGGCTGCGGGGCTCGCAAAACCGGCTCAATCCTCGCGCTCACGCCTGCACCTCGTTGCGCGTGGTCGCGCGGGCGGCTGAGCATGATGGTGACCTCGCCTTGCCCGGTCACGGGACCTCCTTGACGCAACGCTGGACCGCACCGCCCAGGCTGGCTCGGTCCGCTGTTGTTCCTCACCGAGAGCCTACGTCCAACGGACCCCTGAGCCTTCCTGTAGGTAGGCCAACTGGGACCGGATCGGGGTGAGAAATGCCCTGAATTACGGGCTTTCGCACCGCGCGCCGTAATTCAGATCACCAGCTAAGGCCGCCCGGTGACTCTGGCCGGGCGTCGGTTCGGGGTCGCGGGTGATCGATCAGTCAGTGGGCTCGGGGGTGGGTCCGGTCGAGGGCCCGCTGAGCCGGCGACGCAGGGCGGTGGTGGCCAGCGCGAGGGCCAGCACCACCAGTAGCGCGGAGACCGTGACCAGGATGATCGCGGTGCGCTGCACCGAGGTCATCGCCTGGTCGTCGCGGGTGGCACCCGCGGGGAGTACGCCCTGGGAGCCGGTCGGCGCGGGCGGCGACACCACCGGGGTGGCCAGCGCGGCCGCCGCGGTGATGCGGAAACTCATCTGCACCCGACGGGTCGGGCCGCTGCGCGGGTCGAGTTGACCGATCACCGCACCGGACAGCGGCGCGTTTCTCTGGGCGTGCGGACTTGCCTCCACCGGCAGCCGCAGCTCACCGGTCTGACCCGCCGGCAACAGACCCGCGTCACACCGGGTCCGCGTCGGGTCGACCGCCACGCAGCCGGCCGGTGGGGTCGGCACGCTCACCCCGACCGGCAGGACCACCTCGATCAGGCCGGCGGCGTCCACCGTTCCGGTGTTGACCAGCCGGACCGCGAGGCTGCTCGCCGCGCCGCTGATGTCGAACGCCACCTCGTCGGCCGCAAGCGAGATGCCGGGTGCTGGCGGGCCGGGCGGAAACAGCACCGCGAACCCATGGTCGTCGGTCGCCTGGCCAGGCACGCCGGGCGCGTCCGCGATGACCTGGACGGAGCCGCTGAGCGGCATCTGCTCCCAGGCGGTGCCGGCGACCCGCAACCGGATCAGGCTGCTGAACCGGGTGCCCGCCCCGACCGTCCAGGCTCCACAGCGGTACGCGCCACCGCCTGCGGCGACGCACCCCTTCGTCCCGGCGTCGGTCAGCCCGGCCGGCAGCGTGTACGAGAGCCGGATCTGTTGTGCGGTGGTGCCGGTGTTGGCCACCGTCACCCGCAGCGTGGTGGCCGTGCTGGCCGCGTTCCAGTACGCCCCGGGCAGGGTGATGTCCTCGGTGGTGACCTGCACGCCGAGCGGGCTCGGTGGCACCTGCGTACCGCCCGGTGGCATCGGCAGGACCGGGGGCGCCGGTGGGCCGAGCGTCGGCGACCGCGTGGTGCCGCCCGGCGCGGGGGCGGTGGTGGGCGGCGGTACGTCCGGTGCGGTGGTCTGCGGCGCCGGTGGCGTCGTCACCGGCGGCGGCGCCGTGGTCTCCGGGGCGGGGATGGTCGGCGTGGGGCCGTCACTCGGCTCCTGGGTCAGGGTGGGTTCCTGCGAGGGTGCGGTGGTCTCCGGGTCGGCCCCGGGCTCGGCCGACGGGTCGGTCACGGCCGAAAGTGGCTCGCCGGCCGGTGCCGCCGCGCTGGCCCAGGCCGGCGCCACGGCGAGCGCCGCGAGCAGGCCGACCGCGAGGGAGGTCGCCAGCAGGCGCGTGGGACGCAGCCCCGTCGCCCGGTGCCGGGGCGAAACGTTCACGCGGGCCATCTGACCTCCGGTGCCATGGATGGAAGTCCAATATTCGGTAACAGTTGCCCATGTGCACTAGTCTCAACCGGAAACAAATCCGTAACGTGTTTGGTACGGGCCTTCCAGCCCGGGCGGTAGGCTCCCGGCGTGACCGGTTACCTGGGCTCGTACGCGACGCTCGGTCTCTTGCTGCTCGTCAGCGTCCTGTTCTTCGTTGCGGCGTTCGGGGCCAACCGCGTGTTGCGTCCGGCCCGTCCCGCCGACCCGGTCGGCAAGCGGACCAGCTACGAGTGTGGGCTCGACCCGGTCGGCGCGGACTGGGCGCAGATGCAGATCCGCTACTACGTCTATGCCTACCTGTACGTGCTGTTCGCGGTCGAGGCCGTGTTCCTCTTCCCGTGGGCGGTGGTCTTCGACCGACCGGGCTTCGGCCTGGTGACGGTGGTGGAGATGGCGGTGTTCGTGGCGGTGCTCGCGCTCGGCATCCTCTATGCCTGGCGTAGGAACATCCTGCGCTGGACCTGACCGCCCCGACCTCCGGCGATCGTGCCGGTCCGCCGGCCGTTCATGGTCGGTCGCCCCGACGACCGGTCAGGCCAGGCCCCGGCGGGTCGCCGTGGGTGGCCGGTCACCGCGAATCGACGCGACCATGTCCAGCACCCGGCGGGTGGGCCCGACCTGGTGCGCCCGGAACACCCGGGCGCCCAGCCAGGCGGAGACCGCCGTCGCGGCGAGCGTGCCCTCCAACCGCTCGGCCACCGGCTGGTCCAACGTCTCGCCGATGAAGTCCTTGTTGGAGAGCGCCACCAGCACCGGCCAACCGGTCCCGGTCAACTCGTCCAGCCGACGGGTGATCTCCAGGGAGTGCCGGGTGTTCTTGCCGAAGTCGTGGGCCGGGTCGATGAGGATGCCGTCCGGGCGTACCCCTGCCGCCACCGCACGCTCGGCGAGCCCGGTCACCGTCGCGACCACGTCGTCGACCACGTCGTCGAAGGCGGCCCGGTGTGGCCGGGTCCGCGGGACCAGCCCTCCGGCGTGTGAGCAGACCAGCCCGGCGCCGGTGCTCGCCGCCACCCGGGCCAGCGCCGGGTCGGCGCCCGACCAGGTGTCGTTGAGCAGGTCCGCGCCGGCCGCCACCGCCTCCGTCGCCACCTCGGCCCGCCAGGTGTCGATGGAGATCACCACCTCCGGGAACGCGGCTCGTACGGCGGCGATGGTGTCCACCGTGCGTCGGATCTCCTCGGCGACGTCCACCTCGGCGCCGGGGCCGGCCTTCACCCCGCCGATGTCGATGATCTCCGCGCCCTCGTCCACCGCCCGCTCGACCGCGCGCAGCGCGCTGTCGAGGGCGAAGGTGGCGCCACGGTCGTAGAACGAGTCCGGCGTGCGGTTGACGATGGCCATCACGACCAGCTCACCGGGGGCGAACGTCCGCCCACCCAGCCGAAGTGCCCCGGCCATGCCGCCTCCTGAGATTCCGCACCAGCGCCGCCGCGCCGGCCGATCCCGACGCTAGCCGGTCGATCGACCGGTACGCGGGGCGGGCGTGGGCGTCGATTGTGATCGGGGTGTGGGGTCGCTCCGGGCCGGCGGTCGTGCCACGATCAGTGCATGGGTCAGCTTCTGCTCTACCTGGTTGTCGCGTTGACCGTCGCGGCGGTGGTGTTCGGCGTGACGGTGCTGGTCAGCGGCCGCGATCCCGGCCTGGTGCCCGCCGAGCCGGATTCGCAGGCCATGCCGCTGCCAGGCACCCGGCCGCTGCGCGAATCCGATGTGGGCGCGGTCCGCTTCGACACCGCGCTGCGCGGGTACCGGATGGCCCAGGTCGATCAGGTGCTGCACCGTGCCGCCTACGACATCGGCTACAAGTCCGAGCTGATCGGCGTGTTGGAGTCGGAGGTCGCCGCGTTGCGTGAGGGGCGCACCGACGACGCGGACGTGCTGCGCCAGGCCCGGGAGCAATCCGCCGCGGCGGTGCCGGGCACGGCCGAGGCGAGCGCTGACCTGACCCCGGTCGACGACGCGCCGTTGGCCAGCTCGACCGTGGCGGGCGCGCCGCCCGCCGCCACCTCGTCCACGGCGGAGGCCGACGGCGTGGCCCCGGCCGGCTCGACCGAGGCGGGCCAGCCGCCCGCCGCCACATCCTCGATGGCGGATGCCGACGGCGTGGCCCCGGCCGGCGACGGGACCCCGGCCGACGGCGTGCCGGCCGACGGCGTGCCGGCCGACGGCACCGAGCAGCGCGGCGCGGTGGTCCGGTCGGAGTCGGCGTGACCGACCCGCGGGGCGCTGGCGATCTTGGTGAGGTGGCCCAGCCCGGTGCCGGTGAGGTCACGGCCACGGTGATCGTCGACGCCCCGGCGGCCCGGGTCTTCACCGCGTTGCTCGCCTGGGAACGGCAGTCCGACTGGATCCCGTTCACCCGGGTGCGGGTGATCGAGGGCGACGGGCGGGAGGGCAGCCGGATCGAGGCGGTGACCGCGCTCGGCCCGGCCGTGCTGCGCGACGAGATGCGGGTCGTCCGGGTCGACGAGCCCTACGAGATCGGCGTGGTGCACTGCGGCCAACTGCTGCGCGGCCCGGGCGTGCTGCGCTGCACCCAGCTCGACCGGTCCCGTACCCAGGTCGTCTGGCACGAGTGGTTCCACCTGCCCGGCGGCCGGGCCGGTCGGCTGGCCTGGCCGGTGCTCTGGCCCGGTTCCAAGTTCAGCCTCACCCAGGCGCTGAAGAGGTTCGCCCGTCTGGTCGAGCAGGGCCGGCTGCCCTGACCACACCCGGCGCGGGGGCCCCGGGCCGGTGGCAAGGGGCTGTCGGTGTGATGCCCTAGCGTGTACGAGGTGACTGACCTGGTGATCGGTGCCGACGGGCTGGTTCGCTGCGCCTGGGGGTCGAGCACCCCCGACTACGCCATCTACCACGACACCGAGTGGGGTCGGCCGGTGCGCGGTGACGACGCGCTCTACGAGCGGATGACGCTGGAGGCGTTCCAGTCCGGCCTGTCCTGGCTGACCATCCTGCGCAAGCGCCCGGCGTTCCGGCTGGCCTTCGACGAGTTCCGGATTCCGACCGTCGCCAGCTACGACGACGGCGACGTGGCCCGGCTGCTCGCCGACGCGGGCATCGTCCGCAACCGGGCCAAGATCGAGGCGGCGATCGCCAACGCCCGCGCCGCGCTGGAGCTGCCCGACGGGCTGTCCGCGCTGCTCTGGTCGTTCGCCCCGGCACCCCGGTCGACCCGCCCCGCCTCGTTCGCCGAGGTCGCGGCGATCACCCCCGAGTCGACGGCGATGGCCAAGGCGCTCAAGAAGCGCGGCTTCCGGTTCGTCGGCCCGACCACCGCGTACGCGCTCATGCAGGCCACCGGAATGGTCGACGATCACATCGTCGGCTGTCACGTCCCGCTCGCAACGGCGGCGTGATGGGATGGCAGGCATGACGACCGAGACCGCGCACCGGGCCGGCGGGACGGGCCACGCTGACGGGGCTGGCACCTGGGCCGTGCTCCTGCCCGCCGAGCGTTACGAGGCCGAGCGACTCGTGCACCACGACACGCTGGAGCTGACCGGGCTGACCGACGTGGGCCGGCCGCGCCCGGGTGACCAGGTGGCGGTGCTGGCCGACGAGCCGCCCCGACTGGTGGCCCTCGGCCGGGTCACCGCGCCCGCCCAGCGGCACCGGGAGGACCCGGACGACCCGCAGTCCCCGGTCGAGCCCGGGACGCTCGTCGTGGCGTACACCCGGCGATCTTTCGACGAGCCGGTGCCGGCCGACCTGCTGGCGTTCGACGGGCCACTCACCGCACTGGCCCCGGCGGCCTTCCGGGCGCTGGCCGACCAGCTGGGCCCGCCCCCGGCGCGGCGCACCTGGCTGGTCAGCCTCGACCTGCCGATCGAGGCCGGCACGCCAGCCGAGGCGGTCCGGCTGTTCTGGTCCTACGTGCAGGACCTGGGGCCGCGTGAGCTGCCCGCGTTCGTGTCACCGTCCGGCGACGAGTTGGCCATGCAGGCGTTCGTGCTGGGCGCGGAGGCCAACCAGGACCCGGAGGAGGACGACTGACCGGCGGGTTCAGCGTCCCTCGAAGACCGGCTTCTGCTTGGCCACGAACGCCAGGGTCGCCGCCCGGTGGTCCGCCGTGGCACCGCAGATCGCCTGCGCCTGCGCCTCCGCCGCCAGGGCGTCGTCGAGGGTGCCGGCGTCGGCGATGGAAAGCTGCCGCTTGATGGCCCCGTACGCGACGGTGGGGCCGGCGGCGAGGCGGGCGGCCAGCTCCTGCGCGGTCGGCAGCACCTGCTCGTCGTCGTCCGTGAGGCGCGTGATCAGCCCCAGCCGGCAGGCCTCCTCGGCGCGGACCGGCTCGGCCAGCATCAGCAGCTCCACCGCCTTCGCGTGGCCGACCAGCCGGGGCAGCGTCCAGGATGCGCCGGTGTCGGCGGCGAGGCCGACCTTGGCGAAGGCCATCAGGAAGCTGGTGCTCGGGCCGCCGATCCTGATGTCGGCGAGGAAGGCCAGCGACGCGCCCGCCCCGGCGGCCATCCCCCGGACCGCGGCCACCACCGGCTTGGGCAGATTGGCCAACCGGGCGGCGATCGGGTTGTAGTGCATCCGTACGGTGTCCAGCGGCGGGCCGGCGGACTTCTCCAGGGTCGACACGTGCTCGCGCAGGTCCTGGCCGGCGCTGAACGCCCCACCCGCCCCGGCCAGCACGACCGCCCGGCAGGAGCGGTCGGTCTCCAGCTCGGCCAGCGTGTCCCGCAGCGCCTCCTTGAGCGCCAGGTCGAGCGCGTTCATGGCGTGCGGCCGGTTCAGCGTGAGGGTGACGACGGCGTCGGTCCGGTCGACGAGCAACGGTTCGGTCACTGTCTAACGACCCTTCTGTCGAACGATGCGGCTGCCGGCGTCGAGGCACTGCTCGACGTACCGGTCGGCGGCCGGACGCAGGCGGGCCGCGTGCCGGTCGAAGAAGCTGGCCGCGGCGGTGCCGGGCCAGCGCTCGGGGAGCAGCGCCGGGGGCAGCTGCGGGTCCCGGAACAGGAAGGTACGCCACGCGTGCACGAGCCGGAACCGGGCCGCGTACGCCTCCTCGTCGCTGCTGCGCACGGTGACCGTGGCGAGCAGGGGGCGCTGGTCGGCGACGAACCGTTCGTAGGCGTGGCCGATCTCGGTCAGGTTCCAGGCGCGGCGGACCACACCCATCGCGCCCGGGGTGCCGGAGAAGTGCGCGGCGGTGAACCGTTCGAACCGGATGCCGGCCTCGGCGAGCAGCAGGTCGACGTCCTCGGCGGGCCGGGTGGCCACCCAGGTCTGTTCGTCGAGGGTGCCGTAGCCGAGGAAGCTGAGGTTCGCCGCGAGGCGCTGTCGGTCCCGGCGGGAGCCCGGCGCCTCCAGGACGAGCAGATCGAACCGGCCGTCCCAGGTGACCCGGCCCGTCCGGTAGATCCGGGCCGCCGCCTCGTCGAGTCGCCGGGCGGCTTTTGGTGTGATCGAATATCCCGGTCCGGAGGCCAGTCGGAGCGGGTCGAGCCAGCCTTGACGCACCATCCGGGACACGGCGGTGCGAACGGCGGGCGGCGCGATTCCCAACGGTGCCAGTAGCTTGACCAGGGCGGCGACCGGTGCGCGGCCACCTCTCGGTCGGAGATGGTCGCCGTACAGGTCGAAGAGTGCCGACCGTGCCTGCATGACCGCACATTGTGACAGGCCTTCTCAAGATAAGCTAGATGCTGTTACATCAATACTGCTCCGGTTTGGGTCCGGCGGTGTTCATCAGGGAAAATCGTTGGTCGACACCCCCGCGACCTTTGCGGGTGGCGTGACGAAGTGGCTGTGGGGCAACCCACCGACCCTGGTGTAGGTCTGAGGGGAGACAACATGGCGGCGATGAAGCCGCGGACGGGCGACGGTCCGCTGGAAGTCACCAAGGAGGGCCGGGGCATCGTCATGCGAGTCCCGCTGGAGGGCGGTGGCCGGCTCGTCGTCGAGATGACTCCCGACGAGGCCAATGCGCTCGGTGACGCGTTGAAGGCAGCCGCCGGCTGAGTGAGGAGCGCCCCGGGCGGCGTATGCCGCCCGGAACGCTCCCTGACCCTGAGCCACCGGCACCGCCGGTGGCTCAGGGTCTTCATCCGTGCGGACAGGCGGGTCCGGCTCCCGCTCCGCGACACTCCCTGGAGGTACGGTTCCGCGTGCTCGTCATCCGTCCGATCGCCGAGCCCGACGGGCTCGACGTCCTCGTTTTGCCCGTCCGCCCCTCCGATGCGGCGCCGGAGGGCGATGCCTCCGCAGTGCCGGTGCCCACCGCCGTGTCGCCACCGGACGGCACCGCCGAGGAGGCCGCCGCGCTGGTGCCGGTCGCCCGGCTGAGTGGCCGGGCCGGCGAGATCCGTACGCAACTGCGCCCCGGTCGCAGCCCTGGCCGGCTGCTCCTGCTCGGCATCGGTGACGGCAGCGAGTCGGCGTGGCGGTCCGCCGGCGCGGCCCTGGCCCGCTCTGCGGCAGATGAGACGCACATCACTATCGCGCTGCCGGCCGACGTGACGGCCGACGTGATTCGCGGGTTGACCGAGGGGCTGCTGCTCGCCTCGTACCGCTTCCGGCTGACCGACGCCGGCGACCCACCCGCGCTGAGCGGCGTCGACCTGCTGCTCGCCGACCCGGCCGCGCACGACAGCACCGTGGCCACGGCCCGGACCACCGCCGCGATGACCTGCCTCGCCCGCGACCTCACCAACGCCCCCTCGTCGCAGAAGAACCCGCAGTGGTTCGTCGATCAGGTGATCTCCGCCACAGCCGATCTGCCCGACCTGCGCCTACGCGTTCGTGGCCCGGCCGAACTCGCTGCCGAGGGCTTCGGCGGGATCCTCGCGGTGGGCGGCGGCTCCGCCAGCGGCCCGCGCCTGGTCGAGCTGGACTGGCACCCGGCGGACGCGCGTACCCACGTGGTGCTGATCGGCAAGGGCATCACCTTCGACACCGGCGGCATCTCGATCAAGCCGGTGCCGGCGATGAAGCTCATGCGCAAGGACATGGCAGGTGCGGCCGCGGTCATCGCTGCCACCCTCGGCGCCGCTGCGCTGCGCCTGCCGGTCCGGGTCACCACCCTGACCCCGCTCGCCGAGAACATGGTCAGCGGCTCGGCGTTCCGCCCGGGTGACGTCATCCGGCATTACGGCGGCATGACCAGCGAGACGACCAACTCCGACGCCGAGGGCCGCCTGGTCCTCGCCGACGCGCTGACGTACGCGGTGCAGCAGCTCAAACCCGACCTGCTGATCGACCTGGCCACCCTCACCGGAGCCAACGCCGTCGCGTTGGGCAAGCGCACCGCCGCCCTGTACAGCGAGAACGACGAACTGGCCGTCGACGTGCTGGCCGCGATCGACGCGGCCGGCGAGGCGGCCTGGCGGATGCCCCTGCACACTGACTACGTCGAGTATCTGGGCAGCGAGATCGCCGACCTCTACAGCGCGCCCACCCAGGGCGCCGGATCGGTGCTCGCCGCGCTCTACCTGCGCGAGTTCACCGGTGAGCTGCGGGACCGCTGGCTACACCTGGACATGTCGGCCCCATCCTGGGCGGACGGCGATCACGCCGAGCTCACCCGAGGGGCGACCGGCTGGGGCGTACGTTCGCTGCTGCGCTGGCTGGCCAGCATCGACTGACCGCAGGGTCAGCAGTCAGCACTTCACGGCGGCGAGCACCCCGTGCCCGACCGGGAGCAGCGCGGGGATCCAGTGCTCCGACTCCCGGACCGCCTTGATCGTCTCGCGGACGGTCACCGTCTCCGCATCCCGGGCGGCCGGGTCAGCGATCCGGCCGCCGGCCAGCATCCCGTTGAGCGCGAGCACGCCGCCGGGGCGCAGCAGCCGCAGAGCCGCCTCCACGCAGGCATGGAACCCGGTCGCCTCGGCGTCGACGAACACGAGGTCGTACGCCCCGTCGGCGAGCCGGGGCAGGACGTCCAGCGCGCGACCGGTGATGATCCGGGTGCGGCCTGCGGCGAAGCCCGCCTCGGTGAAGATCCGACGGGCGATCCGCTGGTGCTCCACCTCCAGGTCGATGGTGGTGAGCACGCCGTCGGCGCGCATGCCGCGCAGCAGCCAGACACCGCTCACCCCGGTGCCGGTGCCGATCTCCACCACCGCGCGGGCATTGCCGGCGGCGGCGAGCAGCCGCAGCGCCGCGCCTGCGCCGGGGGTGACCGCGTCCAGACCCACCTCGTGGGCCAGGCTGCGGGCGGTGCGGAGCACGAGATCCTCGGTCACGTACGACTCGGCGAACTGCTGAGCCTGGGTCGTCGAACTGCCGGAACCGGCGACCGTGGCGATGGGGCACCTCCGGGCGGTGCGTGGTGCGGGGGCGGGTGGGCACTGTGAGCGTAGAGGCGACCGCCGAGAGGCGCAGCCGCGCCTCCGTCCCTTGCGATCACCGGCCGCAACCGCTGACTCCACCGCGCGCATCCGTGCAATCCTGGAAGCGGTATTCCGTGGGCCTCGACCGCGCCGAACCGTGGCCGGGCGACGCCGCGCGGGATCCGGGGACGGGACTGGGAGGCACCGACGTGACCGACGGCTGGGATTGGCGCCGGGGCGGTGAGACTCCGGCTCCGGCGCGACCGCCCGGGGCAGGGGCCCCTCCGGCGGGGTCGCCGGCCATGCCGGGGAGCGGCAACGTGCCCACAGCCGGGTCACCGCCAGCCGGGTCATCGCCCGGGGCGGGTGTGCCGTACGCCGGGTCGGCGCCGACCTGGCCGGCACCGACCGCGAGCGGAACCGGTGCGGCCGGTGCCTCACCCTGGTGGTCCGACGCGCTCGGCGATCCGTGGCGCGACCCGGCGGCACCGGCCGCGGTGGTGGTGCCCGGGGTGGTGGCGCCCGGCACCGAGCCCGAGCCGGTCACCGACCCGGACGCTCCGGGCCGACCGACGCTGCGCCACCTGCTGCTCATCCCGTTGATCACCGCGCTGCTGGCCGGCACGCTGGGCGGTGCGTTGGGCTACGCGTTCGCGGTGCGCGGCGGCGCCGGCCCGACGGTGCTCGGCGCCGAGCCGGCCGAGCCGCCAGCGTTGGCCCAGCGCAAGCCGGAGTCGCTCGCCGGGGTCGCCGCACGGGTCCTGCCCAGCGTGGTCACCGTGCGGGTGAGCAGCCTCGGCGGCACCAGCGAGGGCTCGGGCTTCATCGCCAGCGCCGACGGGCACGTGATCACCAACGACCACGTGGTGGCCGGTGGCAGCGGCAAGGCCTCGGTGGTCTTCAACGACGGCACCACCGCGCCGGCGACCATCGTCGGTCAGGACCCGGAGTCGGACGTCGCGGTGATCAAGGTCAACCGGACCGGGCTGCGTCCGGTGGAGTTCGGCGACTCCGAGGCGCTGGCCGTCGGCGACCCGGTGCTGGCCATCGGCTCACCGCTCTCGCTGGCCAACACGGTCACCGCTGGCATCGTGAGCGCCCTGGACCGGACGATGCAGGCCGGTGAGCCGGGCGGCCCGGTGCGCTACTACGCGGCCATCCAGACCGACGCCGCGGTCAACCACGGCAACTCGGGCGGCCCACTGGTCGACGGCGCCGGACGGGTGGTGGGGGTCAACTCCACGATCAAGTCGTTGGTGGCCGAGGGGCAGGAGGCCGGCAACATCGGGCTCGCCTTCGCCATCCCGATCAACCAGGCCAAGCGGGTGACCCAGGACATCATCGGCACCGGCAAGGCCCGGCGTACGGTTATCGGTGCCCAGGTCGGTGGTCCGGGTGCGGGGACCGGTGGCGGCGTACGCCTGGCCGCCGTGGAACCGTCCGGGCCGGCGGCCGACGCCGGGTTGAAGGTCGGCGACGTGATCATGAAGCTCAACGGCCGGCCGATGACCGAGCCGACGGACCTGATCGCCCTGGTCCGCAAGTTCGCTCCCGGCTCGGTGGTGACGGTCGAGTACCGGCGCGGCACTGCCCGGCAGAACACCTCGGTCACCCTGGCCGCGGATGCCAAGTGAACAGCGGGTCACCCCTTACCCGAAAGTCGGCTCACGTGCGTAGTCTTGCTGCTGACGCCGATAGGAGGCCCGCGGAATGTTCGACAACCTGAACTGGTGGGAGATCGGTGCGCTGCTGCTCCTGGCGCTGTTGATCTTTGGTGACCGGTTGCCCGCTGTGATCAGCGATGGCCTGCGGATGGTCCGTAATCTGCGCAACATGGCCCGCAACGCCACCGGTGACCTCAGTCGGGAGTTGGGCACCGACATCCAGCTCGAGGATCTGCACCCGAAGGCCTTCATCCGGAAGCACCTCCTCAGCGAGGAGGACGAGGCGGCGATCCGCAAGCCGTTGCAGGGCGTCTACGACGACCTGCGCGCCGACGTCAGCGGCGTGCACAACGACTTGAAGGATGTGGCCAAGGCCGCGGACATCCGGTCGAACGGCTCCCGGCCCGGCACGGTCACCAGCACCCCGTCGGCGCCGGCCCCCCGGGTCAGCTACGACGACGCCACCTGACCCCGCCCCACGGCCCTCAGGCCAGCTGTGACGACGCGACCCTGACCCCGCCCACCGGCCCTCGGGCCGGCTGCGACGACACGGCCTGACCCGCCCCACGGCCTCGCCCACAGCCCAGCTGTGAAGATCCGGCCCCGCCGGCGCTCAGGCCAGCTATGGCGGCGCGGCCTGACACCGCCCCCCGGCCCTGGCCCTATGCCCAGCTGCGAAGGCGCGGCCTGATCCGACCCCATCGGGCCTCAGGCCAGATGCGCTGCCGCAGCCTGACCCCTCTCACCGGCTAAGGCGCCTCGGCCCGCCCCACCTAGGTCGCGTCCTTTGGAGCTGAATCGTTTGCGTCATCGTGTGTCGGTGTCGGTGTCGGTGTCGGTGCCGGTGCCGGGCGACGCTGATCGCTCCGTGTGCATCGTCACTGTCGAGGCCGGCTGACGGCCGGTGCGGTCCGCGCGAGTCCTCACCTCCGACCGAGCGAGTCCGCCTGGGTCGATCCGTTTACGACATCAGCTCCAAAGGACGACAACAAGGGGGACCCGACCCCGAGCGTGCAGGACCGGGTCCGTGCGGGACCCGGTCCGTGCGGGAGGCGGGATCGGATCCGTGCGGGACCCGGGTGAACCCGGGGCGTGGGTAATCCGGGCCGCGGGGAGCCCAGGCCATGCGGGACGGGGGCCGTAGGGAATGCGCGCGGGACCGGGGTCGTGGGAACCCGGGCGTGCCCGAACCCGGGCGTGCCCGAACCCGGGCGTGCCCGAACCCGGGCGTGCCCGAACCCCGGAGCGTGCCGGAACCCGGGCAGGCCCCTACCGAATTCGGCGGGTCGTGCTGGCTCAGCGGCCGGCGGGCTTGAGGCCGAGCGGCTTGCCGAGCAGCGACTCACGGCGCAGCGCGAGCCGGTCGGCGATTGTGCCGAGCGCCTGCGCGGCCGGGGACGTCGGCTCGGCCAGCACGATCGGGTTGCCGGCGTCGCCGCCCTCGCGGACCCGGGTGTCCAGCGGGATCTGCCCGAGCAGCGGCACCTGCGCGCCGATCGTCCGGCTCAGCGACTCGGCGACGACCGCGCCGCCGCCGGCACCGAAGACCTCCATGCGGGAGCCATCCGGCAGCTCAAGCCAGGACATGTTCTCGATGACGCCGACGACCCGCTGGTGGGTCTGCAGGGCGATCGCACCGGCCCGCTCCGCGACCTCGGCGGCTGCGGTCTGCGGGGTGGTGACGATCAGGATCTCCGAGTTGGGCAGCAACTGGGCCAGCGAGATGGCCACGTCGCCGGTGCCCGGGGGCAGGTCGAGCAGGAGCACGTCCAGGTCGCCCCAGTAGACGTCGGCCAGGAACTGCTGCAGCGCCCGGTGCAGCATCGGGCCACGCCACACCACGGCCGCGTTGCCCGAGGTGAACATGCCGATCGAGATCACCTTCACGCCGTGCGCCTGCGGCGGCATGATCATGTCTTCGACGCGGGTCGGCCGGGCGTCCGTGCCGAGCATCCGGGGCACCGAGTGGCCGTAGATGTCGGCGTCGACCACGCCGACGGAGAGCCCACGCGCGGCGAGCGCCGCCGCCAGGTTGACCGTCACGCTGGACTTGCCGACGCCACCCTTGCCGCTGGCCACCGCGTACACCCGGGTGCGAGAGCCCGGCTGGGCGAACGGGATGACCGGCTCTTCGCTTGCACCGCCGCCGCGCAGCTGCGACTGCAACGACTGCCGCTGCTCGGGGCTCATCACACCGAAGTCGATTTCCACGCCGGTGACACCGGGCACCGCGGCGACCGCGGCGGTGATGTCCGTACGCAGCTTGTCCTTGAGCGGGCAGCCGGCGACGGTGAGCAGCAGCTCGACCCGTACGACGCCGTCGGCGCCGATCGTGGCGGAGCGGACCATGCCCAACTCGGTGATGGGCCGGCGGATCTCCGGGTCGTTGACGGTGGCCAGGGCGGCCTGGATCGCGTCCTCGACGGTGCTGACGGGTGCTGACATGCCCGCAATGCTACGTCGCGGGGCATCCGTTCCGACCGCTGGCCGGGAACGGTGTGAGCCAATCGATGACCCGCCTCGACTGGCTGATCAACCGTCCTGGGAACGCGGGCCGGTGCCGTCGGACTGGGCGCCTCGGGGGAGGTCGCCGTCCAGGTCGTCGCGCGGCTCGTCGAGCCCCGCGCCGTCGGTCGCCCGCTGGGCGCGCCTCTCCTGCCGGCTGTCCTTCTCCTGCTGGCGGCGTTCCAGCCGCTGCCGGCGCTGCCCCGCCTCGTCCAGCTCCTCGGCCAGCCGGGTCAGCTCGGAGCGGAGGAAGTCGCGGGTCGCCACCTCGCCGAGCGCGATCCGCAGGGCGGCGATCTCCCGCGCCAGGTACTCGGTGTCCGCCTTCTGTGCGGTGGCCCGTCGCCGGTCCTCCTCCAGCGCCACCCGGTCCCGGTCGGCCTGCCGGTTCTGCGCCAGCAGGATCAGCGGTGCCGCGTAGCTGGCCTGCAACGACAGCACCAGCGTGAGGAACGTGAAGGTGTACGGGTCGAAGCGCATTTCGGCCGGGGCGAGGGTGTTCCAGGCGAACCAGATGGCGATCACCACCGTCATGACGACGATGAAGTTCGCGGTGCCCATGCCGCGGGCGATGCCCTCCGACCACCGGCCGAAGGCCTCCGCGTCGAACCGGGGCAGCTTGATCGCCCGGGGCTCGCGCGGCTGGTCGAGCCGCTCCGTCCGCCGCTGGTCAGCCATCGGTGCCGTCCAGCACCGCATCGGTGGCGCCCGGGACACCGAGGGCGTCCCGGTCCCGCCAGTCCCGGGGCAGCGAGTGGTCCAGCACGTCGTCGACGGTCACGGCGCCGACCAGCCGGTTGCTCCGGTCGATCACCGGCATCGCGACCAGGTCGTAGGTGGCCATCCGGCGGGTGATCTCCGGTAGTGGCGTGGTCGGGCGCAGCGGGTCGATGTCGTTGACCACCACCTTGCCCAGCAGGTCGGCCGGCGGTTCGCGCAGCAACGCCTGGAAGTGCACCATGCCCAGGTAGCGGCCGGTCGGGGTGTTCTGCGGTGCCCGGGTCACGAAGACCTGCGCGGCGACGGCGGGGGAGAGCTGCGGCTCCCGGATCCGGGCCAGAGCCTCGGCGACGGTGGCGTCCGGCGGCAGGATGACCGGCTCGGAGGTCATCACGCTGCCCGCCGTACCCGGCATGTACTTGAGCAACTGCCGCACCGGGTCGGCCTCGTCCGGCTCCATCAGGTCCAGAAGCACGTCCTGCTCCGGCGGCGGCAGTTCGTTGAGCAGGTCCGCCGCGTCGTCGGGGTCCATCTCCTCCAGCACGTCCGCGGCCCGCTCCCGGTCCAGCGCGGCGAGGATCTCCACCTGGTCGTGCTCCGGCAGTTCACTGAGTACGTCGGCCAGCCGCTCGTCGTTCAGCGCTGCCGCGACCTCGTTGCGCCGCGCGTCGGGCAGGTCCTGCAGGGCGTTGGCCAGGTCGGCCGGGCGCATGTCCTCCAGGACGGCGAGCAGATTCGCCGTACCCCGGTTGTCGGCGATGCCGCTGAGCCCGCGCACCCGGTCCCACTCGACCTGGTGCAGGTGGCCACGGCGGGTGAGCCGGCCGGTCTGCTCGCGGACCGCGACCCGGGTGAGTGACCACTCGCCGCCGCGGGCGCACTCCATCGCGACGTCCACCACCGTGCCGGGCTGGCCGCCCGGTTCGAGCTGTACCCGCCGGTCCAGCAGTTCCTGGAGCACCAGCAGCTCGTTCAGTCGCTTCTCGAAGCGCCGCAGGTTGAGGGTGCCGGAGCCGAGCACCACCGCGTCCGCGTCGATCGAGGTGATCCGGTTGATGGACAGGAAGATCCGCCGGCGCATCGGCATCTCCGCGACCAGACCCACGACCTCCGGGGGACGGGCGGTCGACCGCAGCCGGGCCACCGCGTCACGGACCCGGCCCACCTGGTCACCGTTCGGATCGAAAACGGCGACTCCGGCGAGGCGGGCGATGTAGATCCGGGTCGGCGTGCTCACGGGCACCAGCCTAAGCGCCTAGTGTTTAGCAACATGTCGACCTTGGCCTACGAGATCGTGGACGTCTTCACCGACCGCCCGTTCGCCGGCAACCCGCTGGCCGTGGTGTTCGGCGCGGAGGCGCTGGCCACCGAGCAGATGCAGGCGCTCGCGCTGGAGTTCAACCTCTCCGAAACGGTGTTCGTGCTGCCACCGACCCAGGTGGGCGCGACCTACCGGGCGCGCATCTTCACCCCGACCGAGGAGTTGCCGTTCGCCGGGCACCCCAGCGTCGGTGCGGCGGTCACCGCGAGCCGGCGCGGCATGTTCGGCGTGGGGCAGGTCACCCAGGAGTGCGGTGCCGGGGTGCTGCCGATCGAGGTGACCACCTCCGGCGCGACGCTCACCGGGGGGACTCCAACCCTCGGCCCCGAGTTGGAGCCGGAGCCGCTGTTGGAGATCGCCGGTCTGGTCGCCGGCGACCACGACCACAGCGGGCCGGCACCCCGGGTTGCCGGCTGCGGGCTGGAGTTCCCGTACCTGCCGGTGTTTCCAGATGCGGTGGCCCGGGCCCGGGTGAACCCGGCGGCTGCGGAGCGGTACGGGGTGGATCACGTGAGCGTCTTCTCCTGGGACGCCGCCACGCAAACCGCGCACGCCCGAGTTTTCGTGCCTGGGCTCGGTGTCCCGGAGGACCCGGCGACCGGTTCGGCGGCGCTCGGCCTCGGCGTCTGGTTGGTGGCGACCGGCCTGCTGCCGGGGGACGGGCTGTCCCACTACGCGGTGCGCCAGGGTGTGGAGATGAAGCGTCCCTCCGCGCTGGCCTGCACGGTGACGGCGGCGAACGGCGTGGCGGTCGGCGCGACCGTCGCCGGCCAGGTGATGCCGGTGGCCCGGGGCGAGATCGCCGTACCGCCGTTCGTGGGCTGAGCGGCGCGCGGGCTTCGATGCGGGAGAATGCGGGTGTGACGGACGAGGATGCCACCGGTGGCACGCCGCTGGTCGACGAGGCGATGAAGAAGGCCGCTATGGCCTGGGTCAGCGTGTCCGGCGGGCCGGCGCTCGCGCTCTGGTGCGCCCCGCTGGAGGGCGCGCTCTTCGTGGTGAGCGGGCCGGGCGAGCAGGCCGCCCCGGGGTTGGCCGACGCCGCCGAGGCGCAGGTCACCCTGCGCGGCGACCACGGAGGTCGGATCGTCACCTGGCCGGCCCGCGTCACCAGGCTGTCGCCGGGCACCGAGGCGTGGGACACCACGGCGCCGCTGGTAGCCGGCAAGCGCCTGAACGCGCACGGCCCGACAGCCGACCTGGTGGCCCGGTGGGCCGCCGACGGCTGCGCGGTGAACCGACTCGCCCCGGCCGGTGCGCCGCTGTCCGGCGCCGATCTGCCGTCCGACGCGCAGGCCGAGCCGCCCCGGGAGACACCGGCGGTCCGCGCCACCCGCAAGCCGTTTCGCCTGCACCGGGTCCGCCGCCGCTGACCCTGACCCACCGGGCCGCTGACCATTGACCCCTGACCCACCGGGCCGCTGACCGTTGACCTGTCGGCCCGTATCGGTCAGCCTGCCGGGCCGCCCACCCCGGCGACCCCGGTGGCGGCGCCCACGCCCACGGCTTCGGTGGCGACCCCCGCGAGGTCGGTGATGCCCACGACGTCGAGCACCTCGCGCAGGCTGCCCAGCGTCGGGCCGCGCCAATCCCGGTCGGCGTTGAACACCATGTGCCCGGCCAGGTCGGGCGCGGCCAGCCGGACCGCGGTCATCCCGGCCCGCTCGGCGCCGGTCAGTTCCTGGCTGCCGCCGTCGCCGACGTACAGGCAGTCGGCCGGTGTCATTCCGAGCCGCTGGCAGGCGGTCAGGTAGAGCGCCGGGTCGGGCTTGCACCGTCCGACCTGCACGGAGAAGACCCGTGCGTCGAGCAGCGGGGCGATCGCGAGTTGGGGCAGGAAGGCCGGCAGTTCGTGCGTACAGTCGCTGATCACGCCCGTGCGCAGGCCGCGGTGGCGCAGCGTCGCCAGCACCGGCACCGCGTCGGCCCGCAGCCGGGTGTCCGCGCGGACCGCCCGGTGCCGGGACGCCACGGCCGCCCGCACCGCATGGTCGCTGGGGTGTACGCCGGCCTGGGCGCAGACCCAGCGCATGGTCGCCTCCGCGTTGCCGAGACGACCGGTGGCCCGCTCGTAGAAGGTGCGGTTCAGCACCTCGTACAGCGTGGCGGTGGAGCAGCCGAGCAGTTCGGCGGTGCGGAGGTGCGCGGCGCCGCGCTGCACGGAGTGGGTCAGAGTGCCGAAGAAGTCGAACAGCACCGCCTGGTAGCTGGGCATGGGGTACGCCTCCGGGCGGTCTTCGGGTCGCTCGCGCGACGCTGCCTGATCGTAACGGAGCGCTGACCATCTGTGTCGGTGGTGATCATGTGAAGATTGCTTCCCGTGCCCCCTGCTTCGCATCGCCCGCCCCTGGACCCGCTGACCACCGGCGCGGTCGGTCTGGCCGTGGTCGCCGTGTCGTCGTCCGCGCCGCTGATCGCGTACGCGGCCGCCCCGGCGCTGGCCATCGCGTTCTGGCGCAACCTGCTGGCGGTGGCCGTGCTGAGCCCGTTCTCGCTGGCGCGACGACGTGCCGAGTTCCGCGCACTGGTAGGGCGGGCGGGCCGACGGGAAGGGCTGTTCTGCGTCCTCTCCGGGGTCGCGCTGGCCGCGCACTTCGCCGCCTGGATGCCGAGCGTCCAGCTCACCTCGGTTGCCGCAGCCACCGCTCTGGTCGCCACCCAGCCGGTCTGGCAGGGGCTGATCGCCCGCGCCCAGGGTCGTCGGCTCCCACCGGTGGTCTGGGTCGGCATCGCGGTGACGGTGGGCGGCGCGGTGATCGCCACCGGCGCGGACGTGGGCATCTCCGCGAAGGCTGTCGTCGGCGACCTGTTGGCGGTGGCCGGTGGCGTGTTCGGCGCCGTCTACACCGCGTTCGGTGAGCGCGCCCGGGCCAGCATCAGCACCACCACCTACACGACCATCTGCTACGGCATCTGCGCGCTGATCCTGCTGGTGATCTGCCTGCTCGGCGGGGTCCGGCTGACCGGCTTCGACGGACGCACCTGGCTGGCCATCCTGGCGCTGGTGGCCGGCGCCCAACTGCTCGGGCACTCGATGTTCAACTACGCCCTGCACCGGATTCCGGCGACCACGGTGAGCGTGTTGATCCTGCTGGAGGTGCCCGGTGCCGCCCTGTTGGCCTGGGTCTGGCTGGAGCAGTCACCCCGCCCGTACGCGCTGCTGGGCATGTCGCTGCTGCTGGTCGGTGTGGCGGTGGTGGTGCTCGGTGGCCGCCGGACCGCACCCACCGCGCTGCCGACCGACGCGACCCCGTTGAACGGCTGACGACGTTCCTAGACCTCGTTCACCTCGATGACTCGGGTGGTCGGGGCGGCTTGGCGGCCACGCTACCCATCGATGCCGACGGCCGTGGCGCTGGCCGCCCAGAGCCGGGCCGCGAGCTGCGGGTCGGCGGCCTTGCGGTACGGCCGGCGCAACCGACGGTTGTAGTAGTAGCCGCCGTCGACCAGCCGGGAGCGGTCCTGGTTGGCCAGCCAGACCAGCGTCTCGGCGGCCTTCTCCGGGCTGCGGAACGGCAGGACCCGCATGCCGAGGGCGACCAGCCGGCTGTCGTTGGCGAACCGTGTCCGCACCACGCCGGGGTGGAAGCTGTGCGCCGGGATGCCTGGCCAGCGGCGAGCCGCCTCGGCGGTGAACAGGATGTTCGCCTGCTTGCTGGTGCCGTACGCGCCCATCGGCCGGTAGCCCCGCAGCGGCGCGTTCAGGTCGTCCGGGTCGAGCGCACCGAAGCGGTGGGCGCCGGAGGCGGTGACCACGATCCGGCCGACCCGGTCGGCGAGCAGGTTGGTCAGCAGGAACGGGGCCAGGTGGTTGGCCTGGATCGACAGTTCGAAGCCGTCGACGGTGGTGAGTGGCTGGAGCGCGATCGCACCGGCGTTGTTGACCAGCACGTCGATCCGGTCGTACGCGTCGCGCAGCCCTTCGGCGAGCCGACGCACGTCGTCGAGCACCGCGAAGTCGGCCCGGAACAGCTCCGGGCGCTCACCCGAGTTTTCCCGTACCCGTTCCGCCGCAGCCTGTAGGCGGGCCGGGTCCCGCCCGACCAGCACCACCCGGTCACCACGGCACGCGAGGTGCACGGCGGCGGCCAACCCGATGCCGGAACTGGCCCCGGTCACCACCACCAGTCGACGCTCAGTGAGATCTTCCACAGGTCCATTCACCCCGGTCATGGCGCGAGGTTACCGTGGCGTCACCACGCCCTTTGGGATCGTTAAGTTTCTCGGATCTGTCGTCAGGTGGCGTCGGCGTGCCCGCCGAACGCTGGAAGGAGTGCATCCATGGCCATAGTCGGTCGTCCCCGCCGGTCCTGTCTCGCCGTACCGGGGTCCAGCGTCAAGATGCTCGGCAAGGCGCAGGGCCTCCCCGCCGACCAGGTCTTCCTCGACCTGGAGGACGCCGTCGCCCCGCTGGCCAAGCCGGATGCGCGCAAGAACATCGTGGCCGCGCTCAACGAGGGCGACTGGGCCGGCAAGACCCGCGTGGTGCGGGTCAACGACCTGACCACCCCGTGGACCTACCGGGATGTCATCGAGGTCGTCGAGGGTGCCGGCGCGAACCTCAACTGCATCATGCTGCCGAAGGTGCAGACCGCCGAGCAGGTGCACTGGCTGGATCTGCTGCTCACCCAGATTGAGAAGACGCTCGGCCTGGAGGTCGGCCGGATCGGCATCGAGGCGCAGATCGAGAACGCCGCCGGGCTGGTCAACGTGGACGCCATCGCGGGCGCCTCGCCCCGGGTGGAGACCATCATCTTCGGCCCGGCCGACTTCATGGCGTCGATCAACATGAAGTCGCTGGTGGTCGGCGCGCTGATCCCGGACTACCCGGGCGACCCGTACCACTACATCCTGATGCGGATCCTGATGGCCGCCCGGATGCACGACAAGCAGGCCATCGACGGCCCGTTCCTCCAGATCCGGGACGTGGACGGGTTCCGTGAGGTGGCCAAGCGCTCGGCGGCGCTGGGCTTCGACGGCAAGTGGGTGCTGCACCCGGGCCAGATCGACGCCGCCAACGAGGTCTACCAGCCGGCACAGGCCGACTACGACCACGCCGAGTTGATCCTCGACGCGTACGAGCACTTCACCTCGGAGGCCGGCGGCAAGCTCGGCGCGGTGATGCTCGGCGACGAGATGATCGACGAGGCGTCCCGCAAGATGGCGCTGGTGATCGCCGCAAAGGGCCGGGCCGCCGGGATGAGCCGTACCTCGTCGTTCACCCCACCGGCAGAGTGAGTGGCCGGGCCGGGTCGACCGCCGCCGGCTGTCGACCCGGCCCGACAGGCGGTGGTACGCCGACCCGCCGTCCCCTCAGTAGCTGCTGTCGCTGGCGGCGTCCATCGCGACCGCGAAGATGATGATGGCGATGTAGGCGCCGATGCCCAGCACCATCAGCGCGGTGAGGATCCAGCCGACGATGATGCCGGCCTTCGCCATGCCCTCGCCGCCCTCGCCGCTGGCGCGGATCTGCTTCTGCGCCACGTGGCCGAGGATCGCCCCGATCGGCGAGGTGATGCCGCAGGACGTGACGCCGACCAGAGCCAGCACCAGCGACGCGATGGCCAATCCGTTGGTCTTCGGCGGCGTCGGGTAGCCGTAACCGGGGTACGACGGCGGATAGCCGGGCGGGGCGTACGCCATCGGTTGTCCCGGGTATGCCGGCTGCCCGGGCGGCGTCTGCCCACCGGCGTACGGGTCGACCGGCGCGTACGGGTCCGCGGGGCCGGGCTGGGTGGGCACCGGCTGACCGGCCACCAGGGTCGGGTCCGGCGGTGAACTCGACGGCTGAGCCGACCACGTGGGGTCGTTCCAGTCGCCGGGGGGCGGGGGATTGGTCATGCGTACTCTCCGTCGGCTCGGGTGCGCCGTCAGGGTAGCCAGAGGTGACCAAACCCGACGCCCCCGCTCCCGGGTGCCGCGTTGCCCGGGCCGGTCGCAACGGGCAGGATCCCTGGCATGGCAATCGACTCGCGCGCCGCGGACCGTTCCGGCAGTCGACCGAGACGGGACGTGAGCCGGCCAGGTGTGGCCCGACGCGGCCGTGCGGCCACGCCGGCCGGCGCTCCCGGCCCCGACGAGCCGGTCGCGCTACCCGACCCGGTGACCATGCGGCTCGACGGTCGGGTCGCCCTGGTGACGGGGGCGGGCAGCCCGGACGGCATCGGGTACGCGACGGCCCGGCGGCTCGCCGACCTGGGGGCGCGGGTGGCGATCGTCTCCACCACCCGGCGCATCCACGAGCGGGCCGGCGAGCTGGGGGTGACCGGCTTCGTCGCCGACCTGACCGACGAGTCGGAGGTCGGCGCGCTGGCCGACGCGGTCGCCGAGCAGTTGGGTGACGTCGAGGTGCTGGTCAACAACGCCGGCCTGGCGAGCCGGGCCAGCCAGGGGGTGCTGCGGCCGGTCGCGCAGTTGACCTACGACGAGTGGCGTGGCGAGATCGACCGCAACCTGTCGACCGCGTTCCTGTGCAGCCGGGCGTTCATCGGCGGGATGGCCGAGCGGGGCTGGGGGCGGATCGTCAACCTGGCGGCCACCGCGGGTCCGGTCAACGCCCTGCCCACCGAGGCCGCGTACGCGGCGGCGAAGGCCGGGGTGGTCGGGCTGACCCGGGCTCTGGCCATGGAGATGATCGCCGACGGGGTGACCGTGAACGCGGTCGCGCCCGGCACCATCTACACGGCGGCGTCCACGATGGCCGAGATCAAGCAGGGTCTGGGGACGCCGGTCGGTCGGCCGGGCACCCCGGACGAGGTCGCGGCGGCGATCAGTTTCCTCTGCTCACCGGCCGCCTCGTACATCACCGGGCAGATGCTGGTGGTGGACGGTGGCAACAGTGTCCGGGAGGCCCGCTTCCGCTGACCGACGCGGCCCATGCCGGTCGGTCAGTACCCGCCGCTGTTGCCGTTGCTGCCGATGATGACGAGGGCCAGCCAGCCGCAGCAGGCCAGCAGGGTCAGCCCTGTGAAGACGTACCCGAGGATCATTCCCCAGGTGGCGAGCTGGCCGCCCTCCTCGCCGCTGGTCTGGATCTGCCGCTTGGCCACGTGGCCGAGGACGGCGCCGGCCGGGGGAAACACGAAGGCGAACACCAGCGACAGGATCGCCAGCACGTTGGTGGGCCGGCCCGGTCCGGGCATCGGTGGGCCGTACTGGCCGTACGGGCCCTGCGGGGGGTACGGCGGCTGCTGACTCCAGTGCGCCGACTGGTGCGGTCCCTGCTGCTCGTACGGTGGCGGCTCGTTCCCGGGTGGCCCGTACGGTGAGTGTTCCGGCTGCCCGAAGGCCGACTGGTCCGGTGGCGGCGGGTACGGCGTCTGGCCGGCCGGCGGCGGCGCGTACGGCGACTGGTCCCGGGGTGGCTCGTAGGGTGACGGCGGCGGTTCGTCTCCGGGCGGTCCCGACGGTGGCGGGTAGGTCACAGCCGTGCTCCTCCTGCCGGTGCCGGAAAAGTCCCTCTTGCCGGACGGTACCCGCAGCGGTGAACCTTTTCACAGCGGTTGTGTGGACTGGTCACCTTGGCCTCGCCGGCCCGGAGGCCGATACTGACCCAGCGTTCAGTTACCCACGAGTAGTGCGCTGATCCCCGGAGGCTGAGATGGCCAGACTCGCCCAGACGCCCGGCCTCACCGATGTGCAGCGGTCGATCCTGGAGACCGTCCGCGAGTTCGCCGACAAGGAGATCATCCCGCACGCCCAGCGGCTGGAGCACGCCGACGAGTACCCCACCGACATCCTCGACGGGATGCGCGAGATGGGGTTGTTCGGCCTCACCATCGACGAGGAGTACGGCGGGCTGGGCGAGTCGCTGCTCACCTACGCGCTGGTGGTGGAGCAGTTGTCCCGGGGCTGGATGTCGATCTCCGGCATCGTCAACACCCACTTCATCGTGGCGTACCTGATCTCCCAGCACGGCTCGGCCGAGCAGAAGGCCCGACTGCTGCCGAAGATGGCCACCGGCGAGGTGCGCGGCGCCTTCTCGATGTCCGAGCCGGAGACCGGCTCCGACGTGTCGGCGATCAAGTCCCGCGCGGTCCGCGACGGCGACAGCTACGTGCTCAACGGGCAGAAGATGTGGCTGACCAACGGGGCGTACTCCTCGGTGGTCGCCACCCTGGTCAAGACCGACACCGGCGCCGAGTCGGTGTACGGCAACATGAGCACCTTCCTGCTGGAGAAGGAGCCGGGCTTCGGCGAGACCGCCCCCGGCCTCACCATCCCCGGCAAGATCGACAAGATGGGCTACAAGGGCGTCGAGACCACCGAGATGGTGCTCGACGGCGTGACGGTGCCCGACTCGGCCATCCTGGGCGGCGCCGACAAGGTGGGCCGGGGCTTCTACCAGATGATGGACGGCATCGAGGTGGGCCGCGTCAACGTCGCCGCCCGCGCCTGCGGCATCTCCATCCGCGCCTTCGAGTTGGCCGTCGGCTATGCCCAGCAGCGCAAGACCTTCGGCCAGCCGCTCGCCAAGCACCAGGCGATCGCCTTCAAGCTCGCCGAGATGGGCACCAAGATCGAGGCCGCGCACGCTCTCATGGTCAACGCCGCCCGGCTCAAGGACGCCGGCCAGCGCAACGACGTCGAGGCCGGGATGGCCAAGCTGCTCGCCTCGGAATACTGCGCCGAGGTGGTGCAGGAGGCGTTCCGCATCCACGGCGGCTACGGCTACTCCAAGGAGTACGAGATCGAGCGCCTGATGCGGGAGGCCCCGTTCCTGCTCATCGGCGAAGGCACCTCGGAGATCCAGAAGACCATCATCAGCCGCGGCCTCCTGAAGGAATACAAGCTCTAACCCGCCCCACCCCTCCCGCGATCTTGCACTTACTGCCCCGACATACCCGATATAAGGATCAAAGGGGTGACCGAAAGTGCAAGATCGCGGGGGTGTGTGGGGGGTGGGGGCTGGGTTAGGTGGGGCGGGTTAGGGCGTTTACGGCGCGTTCTACGGCCAGGCAGCGGTCCTCGACGTAGTCCATGCCGGCCTCCTCGGCGATTCGCCGCGCTTCGGTTGAGACGATGCCCAGCTGCAACCAGACCGCGGGGGCGCCGATCGTCGCCGCGTCGCGGACCACCTGCACGGCGTCGGCCGCTGGCCGGAACACGTTCACCAGGTCGACCGGGTGCGGGATGTCGGCGAGCGTCGGGTACGCCCGCTCTCCGAAGAGTTCGTCGACGGCCGGGTTGACCGGGATGATCCGCCAGCCGTGCCGCTGCATCTGCAACGGCACGCCATGCGCGGCCTTGTTGGGGTCTCGGGACGCGCCCACGACGGCGATCACGGCGGAGTCGGCGAGGATCTGCTGAGCGGTACGCACCCGCCGACTGTAGCTCTGGACCCGACTAGAGCAGGGTCAGCTGCTCGGCGGCCGGCGGTGCGGGCGGCTCGGGCAGGCTGCGGTTGTCGCCCTGCTCGGCGCGGTGCAGCCCGTGCCGGCGGGCCGCGATCCGCACCCGCGCGGTCAACTCCCGCTGGTACGCCTGCGGGGCGTACGCGCCGGCGCGGTAGAGCTCGCGGTATCGGGGCACGAGGTGCGGGTAGTCCCGGGCGAGCCAATGCGCGTACCACTCCCGAGCGCCGGGCCGCAGATGCAGGGCCAGCGGGGTCACGCTTGTCGCCCCGGCGGCGGCGATCGCCGACACGGTGGCGTCGATCGACTCGTCGCTGTCGCTCAGGCCGGGCAGGATCGGGGCCATCAGCACCCCGACGGAGAAGCCGGCGTCGGTGAGCGCCCGGACGGCGGCCAGCCGGCGGCGCGGGTGCGGTGTGCCCGGCTCGACGGCACGCCAGAGCTGCTCGTCGACGAAGCCCACCGAGTAGGAGATGCCGACCCTGGTCACCTCGGCGGCCTCGCGCAGCAGCGGCAGGTCGCGCAGGATCAGCGTGCCCTTGGTCAGAATCGAGAACGGGTTGGCGAAGTCCCGAAGCGCCGCGATGATCTGCGGCATCAGCCGGTAACGACCCTCGGCCCGCTGGTAGCAGTCCACGTTGGTGCCCATCGCCACGTGCGCGCCCCGCCATCTCGGCGCGGCCAACTCCCGTCGGACCAACTCGCCCGCGTTGACCTTGACGATCACCTTCCGGTCGAAGTCCGCCCCGGCGTCGAGATCGAGATAAGTGTGTGTATTTCTCGCGAAGCAGTAGACGCAAGCATGAGAGCAGCCCCGGTACGGGTTGACCGTCCACTCGAACGGGACGCGGGACTGACCGGGCACCCGGTTGAGGATGGATTTGGCCTGCACCTCGTAGAACGTCATGCCGGCGAACTCGGGGGTGTCGAAGGTGCGGACGACGGCGCCGGGCAGCGCCAGCGGCAGGGGTGGCGTCGCTGGCGCTGCCCGCTCGGGGTCTCCCTCAACCGGGGGAGCGGTGAGGTTGTCCCAGCGCATGGGCACTATTCGAACACGTGTACGAGCGCGGCGCAAGTGACCCGCCGGACACCCGTGCTCGATCTGCGGATCGGGAGGGGAGGATGGAGCCATGGAGAGGTCGACCTTCGTCTACGACGGGGACTGCGCGTTCTGCACACGGTGCGCGGAGTTCATCGAGCGCCGCATCCCCACCGGCGCGCGGGTGGTGCCCTGGCAGTTCGCCGATCTGGACGCGCTCGGCCTCACGGCCGCCGAGTGCGAGGAGGCCGTGCAATGGGTGGGCGCGGACGGCTCCCGTGCCGCCGGCCCGGACGCCATCGCGAAGCTGCTCGCCGCGAGCGGTCCGCTCTGGCGGGTGGCCGGCGCCGGGCTGCGGTTCCCTCCGGTACGCGCGGCGGCCTGGCCGACGTACCGCTGGGTGGCGCGCAACCGGCACCGGCTCCCCGGCGGCACGGCGGCCTGCTCGCTGCCGCAGGAGGCCCGGGAACGGCTCTACGGCCCGGCCGGTCGCCCGACCACCGGAGCCTGACCGCCGAGCGGCGTCGGCTCCGCACCGGCTCTTACCGGGGCCTGGTCGGGCGGCACCGGCTCGGTGTCGACGCCCGCCGGGTCCGGGGTGGCTGTCGCTGACCCGGGAGTCTCGCGGCCGACGAGCCGGCGCGCCCAGACCAGCGGGCGGACCCGCTCCAGCGGCAGGAAGCCGGTCATCGCGGCCAGGTGCGGCGCGAACGAGATGGTGATGGTCGCGATGGTCACCGCGTGGAACGAGTAGAAGAAGCCGACCATGGCGAGTCGCCAGCGGGCCGGCAGCAGGAAGATCGCCGGGCTGAGCAGCTCGAAGGCCACGATGCCGAACTGGGCGACAATCAGCAGGTACGGCACCTGGGCGATCAGGTCCGCCAGGTCGGTGCCGCGTCGGATGATGGCCCGGGCCAGCACCGAGCCGGTCAGCCAGTCCAGGCCGCCGAAGCGCAGCTTGGCAAAGGCGGCCAGGAAGTACGTGCAGATCACCGCGATCTGGGTGACCCGCAGCGCCCAGCCGCCGGCCTCGGTGCGGGTGGTGTCGCCGTGCCGGGCACGACCGGCGGTGGGCAGCACGGCGAGCGCGACGAGCAGGCCGAACCGGTCGTGGTCGACCTTTCCGTAGCTCATCGCGATGATCATCCACTCGAGGTACAGCGCGCAGACCGTCCAGCCGAGCAGCCGGGGCGCTCGACCGGTCGCGGCGAGCAGGGCCACGAGCAGCAGCACCCAGAAGACCACCGCCACCAGCGTCGGCGTCGGCGTCGGCAGCGGGAGGATCCGGCCGATCAGCAGCGGCTCGTACAACTCGCCGGGCACGCTGGCCCGGGTGCGTACCCAGGGGGTGAAGACCACCAGGTCGGCGGCGACGAAGAGGTAGATCAGAGTCCGGAAGGCGGCGATTCGGCCGCGCGGCACCGCCTCGGTCAGCCAGCGGCTCATCGGGTTGCCTGCCAGCGGACCACGGTCTCGTCGGTGTGCTTCCCGGTGGGTCGGCCGGCGTGGATGCCGTGCCAGCGGATGACGATGCGGACCTCGACCAGCGCGGGGGCGTCCGGGTGGCGTTCGGCGTACGCGTCGGCGACCTGGGTGAGCAGCGTCGGGTCGGCGACGTACCGGTCCTGCTGACCCTCGATCTCGGCGCGGCGGATGCCTGTCGCGTTCTGGTCGAGGTCGATCACGGCGCCGGCGCTGTTCACCCCCTCGACGCGGGTGTCGGGGGCGGGCGCGTTCGGCGGGTTGGAGGTGGAGTACATCCGGAACGGGCCGAACGGGAAGTCATCGTCGCTGCCCCAGAAGGTGCCGACGATCAGCAGGACGAGGCCGAGTGCGGTCACGCCCAGCCGGGTCACGCGCCCGCGGGTGGTCAGTTTCTCCATCGGGTCGTGACGATACGGGATGTACCGACCGGGCTGGTTCCTACCGACGGCCATTCCCGGCTGCCCGGGTGGTGATCATGGGAGGTGTGTCCGGGTACGACGAAGGCCGGGCCCGAACCGGGCCCGGCCTTTCGTGCCGTCGTAGGAGGACGACTCAGTGGTTGTGCTCGGCCAGCTGCTTACGGACGTCGTCCATGTCCAGCGCCTCGACCTGCTCGATCAGGTTCTCCAGCGCGGACTCGGGGAGGGCGCCCGGCTGGGAGAAGACGATGACGCCGTCCCGGATCGCCATGATCGTCGGGATCGAGCGAATGTCGAACTTCGCGCCCAGCTCCTGCTGAGCCTCGGTGTCGACCTTGCCGAAGACGATGTTCTGGTGCTTCTCCGAGGAGCGCTCGTACACCGGGGCGAACCGCTTGCACGGACCACACCAGTCGGCCCAGAAGTCGACCAGGACGATGCCGTCGCTGCCGGTCACCTCGTCGAAGTTCGTCGAGGTCAGCTCAACGGTTGCCATTGCACTCTCCGATCACCGCGGTTTACCTACGTCCCGTAGAACCAGGGCTGACCGTATCGAATTCCCGGGCGGTCGTACACGAAACGTGCTCCGGGGCTGCCCGCGGGGGCCGTCCGGCGTCATCGACACGCATCTGTTCATCTCTGTCCTGCTGATCGCAAATGCACGACGCACTTGCGTGACCTGCCGTGATGGGAGCGTTTCCAGAGAGATCCACGCGATCGAGCTCTACGAATCGGTAACTTGACCCTTGACGAGGACGTATCCGGCCTGCGGAGATCGCTGATCAACCCGCGTTTCGTCACTCACAGTATTGTTACAAAAAGATAAATGTGACCTCGATCTCTGTTGAAGCTACGCGACCGTAGGGCAGAATTCACCGCATCAGAGCGTGGGCGGCGGGTGCCGGGGAGGGCCCCGCCGCTCATTGCGTCTCCCCCTCCGTGCGAGTGACCGGTGTGACATTTCCGCCGGGGTCACGCCCCGCCGGCCGCCCTACTCGCCAGTAAGGCATGCTGTCCCGAACTCCATCGCCGCCCGTCGAAGGGGACCCAGGATGCAGTTCGGCCGCTACTACGAGGAGTTCGAGGTCGGCGCGGTCTACCGGCACTGGCCGGGCAAGACCGTCACCGAGTACGACGACCACCTCTTCTGTCTGCTCACCATGAACCACCACCCGCTGCACATGGACGCGCACTACGCCGAGACGTCCAGTCAGTTCAAGCGCAACGTCGTGGTCGGCAACTACATCTACTCGCTGCTGCTCGGCATGTCGGTGCCGGACGTCAGCGGCAAGGCCATCGCCAACCTGGAGGTCGAGTCGCTGCGGCACGTGGCGCCCACCTTCCACGGCGACACCATCTACGGCGAGACCACCGTGCTGGACAAGCGGGAGTCCGGCTCCAAGCCCGACCGGGGCGTGGTGTCGGTGGAGACCCGCGGCTACAACCAGGACGGCACCATGGTCTGCGTCTTTCGCCGCAAGGTCATGGTCCCCAAGCGGGAGTACGCGGCAAGCGCCGTCGCCGACGGAGTGGACCCGGAGCGGCCCAGCTTTCCCGAACCACGCTGAGCATCGAGGCGGAGCGTCTCCGCCGGCCACGGCCCCTTTCCCCCGTATCAGCTTTTGCTGGGGAAAGAGGCCGTGTTCCCGTTTCGGGGCTTATGCTGACGCCGGAGGTCCGATGAGCCACTCCGTCGCCGGAGAGCCGCCCTCAGCCGGGCGCCGAGCCGCACCCTTGACCACCGCCGTCTACTCCGCGGCTGAGTGGGATCTGCTCACCAGCCTGCCCGGTCGGGTTCTCGTGGCCGCCGCCGCATCCGGCCCCGGCCGCCCGGAACGCGGGGTGGTGGCGGGCCTGGCCGGGCTCGACGCGGTGGCCGCCGGCCGTGGCTTCGACAGCGATCTGGTCCGGGCGGTCGTCGCCGCCATCTACGCCCGCCACGACGGCGCACCGGCACCCGCCGCACGCCTCACCGACCTGGTGGACCTGTTGGCCGCCTGTCGGGCCGCGGTCCGGGTCCTGCAACGGCGCGCCGACCCGGCCGATTCGGCCGCGTACCGCCAGTGGGTGCAGTCGGTCGCGGGCCGCGTCTGCCGGGTCGTGCCCGGCCCCGGCGGGCTCGCGGCGAGCCCGGCCGACCGGCGCTTCCTGGACCGGCTCGGTGGCGCGCTCGGGTTGGGCTGACCCGGCGGGCCCTCGCGGTGGCCGCCGGGCGAGGGCCGTACCCTCTGATGACCGTGACCGACGACCAGCTTGAGGTGGGTGTGGGCCCCTGGACGGGTGACCCGCCCCAGGACCCGCGCTACGACCCGCAGTTGCTGGCCGAGGGGGACCGGCGCAACGTGGTCGACCGCTACCGCTACTGGCGGCACGAGGCGATCGTCGCCGACCTGGACCAGCACCGGCACGGCTTCCACGTCGCCATCGAGAACTGGCAGCACGACTTCAACATCGGCACCGTCGTCCGAAACGCCAACGCCTTCAACGCCGCCGAGGTGCACATCGTCGGCCGGCGACGGTGGAACCGGCGCGGCGCGATGGTGACCGACCGCTACCAGCACGTGCGGCACCACGAGACGATCGAGGCGTTCGTCGACTGGGCCGCCGGGCGACGGCTGCCGGTGGTCGGCATCGACAACCTGCCCGGCTCCCGGCCGCTGGAGACCGGCACCCTGCCGCGGGACTGCGTGCTCCTGTTCGGCCAGGAGGGGCCCGGCCTCTCCGAACCCGCCCGCGACGCGTGCGGCCAGCTCTACTCCATCGCCCAGTACGGCTCGACGCGGTCGATCAACGCGGGTGTGGCCAGCGGCATCGCCATGCACGCGTGGATCCGTACCCACGCCGGCCCGCCGCCGGACTGATCCGGCGCAATCGGACGTTCCGGCTTGACGCGCCGGTGCTGCGGGGTGACGGTGGGGATGTGAGTGTCGCGGTGAGTTGTCCGAGATGCGGGGGCCCGGTACGGGCGCCGGATCTGATGCACACCGAGTCGAGGTGCCTGCGCTGTGGCCCGGTGCCGCCGCTTCATGTGCCCGAGCACATCGGGGCGGAGATCGTGGCGAGCGTGGTCGAACGGATCACCGCGACCGCGACCGCGGGTCCACCGGGGACGCCGCTGTGGTGCCCGTGGCCCCTGCCGCCCGGCTGGACCCTCACCGGCGTGGCGTACGCCGGGGACGACCGCACCGGAGTGCGGGCGACGGCGGTGGCCTGCGCGGGCCCGGCGCCGCTCGGTGGTGGTCCGGCGGACCTGGTCTTCGTGGCCGAGGAGCCGGGCGTGGGCCTCGGCACCAGACTTGCCGGTCTGTCCGGCCCGGACCCGGGGCTGGAGTTGGTCGACGCGTTGGCCGACCCCGGGCCGGGGCATCCGGAGCACGTCGGGCAGGCCAGGATCCGCGTCGGTGGCCACCCGACTCCACTGTGGTTGGTGAATTCGTCGACGGATCGAAGCGCGTACGCCGGCGAAGCTCGGGGAATGTGGCTGCATGCGATAGCCTGGCCGGCGAGTGCGGGTCACCTGCTCGCGGAAGAAGTCGTGTTACACGACCTGACCGAGTGGACTCCTCCCGAGCTCGTGTACGGCGCACCGTCCCCGTACCTACCCGGGAGGGCTTGACAACCCCTCCGGATTGACGGAGAACGGACGCAGATATTCACTGTACGACACCACACTGATACTCTGGGTGCCGCTGCGGTAATGGGACCCGGCGCCGCGCGAGAGGATGGCCCGCCATGGTCAAGAAGGTCCTCACCTGGGCCGGAATCGCATTCTTGATCTTCTTCGTCGCCTATCGGCCAAACTCTGCGGCTGATGTGTTCAAGTCGCTGGGCGGCGGGATCATGGACATCGCCCAGGGGTTCGGCGACTTCTTCACCAGCCTCGTCGCCTAGCCGCCGATGGGCAGCCCCTCCGGTCCACCCTTCGACCCGGACGACCCTGACCGGGAACGCCGCGAGCGCGACACCGAGCCGATCCCGCGGATCGACCCCGATGACGGCCCGGGCTACGGAGCTGGCCCTGGCCTGTCCGGCGGTCCGTCCCTTTCGGACGACGTCGGCTACGGCGACGGGCCCGGCTATGCCGGCGAAGGCCGGTCCAGTCGGGCCTGGATCCGTGATCCGGAAGCCAGCTACCAGCCGCCGCAGATCTCCGAGGACGAGCTGGCGGGGCTGCGTGCCGACGCGACCGGGGCGACTCCCCGGCGGGTGCTCCCGCTGGAGGACGAGCCCAGCTCGCTGGTCGCCCGTTACCTCTTCCCCACCGAGCGCTACCGGGGTGAGTGGAAGCGGCACTGGATCCACCTCACCACCCCGCTGTTGATCGGCATCGCGGCGACCTTCGTGCTCGGCTACCTGTCCGGCTTCCTCGCCGGAAAGAACGTGGGCGCGCTGACGACCATCGCCGTGCTGCTCTGGTTCGCGGTGATGGGTTGGGTGGCCTGGAAGGTCGCCGACTGGTGGTATGACCGTTTCATCCTGACCAACAAGCGGGTCATGGTGGTCAACGGCATCATCACCCGCCGGGTCGCCATGATGCCGTTGGTCCGGGTCACCGACATGAAGTACGAGCAGAGCCCGACCGGCCGTGCGCTCAACTACGGCACCTTCGTGCTGGAGTCCGCCGGCCAGGAGCAGGCGCTCCGCGAGATCAAGAATCTGCCCAACCCGAACGAGCTCTACCTGCGCGTCGTCGAAGAGATGTACGAGCCGCAGGCGGTCGAGGCGCGGCTCGGCAAGGAGGCCGACGAGGCCAAGGCCGACGACGGGGCGTGAAAGTTTTCGTCCGAACATCGGAGCAACTGCGCACCTTTCGTCATGGACCAGACCGCCTCTGACGTGGCACTCTGCCAGGACGGCTTTGGTGCGGAGGTGTGTGGTGGCGAGCAGGGACCCGTTGGAGGAGGAGTTTCGCGAGTTCGTCGCGGCTCGCTCCGCCGCCCTGCTCCGCACCGCCTACCTGCTCACCGGCGACTGGGCCACGGCCGAGGATCTGCTCCAGACGGCGCTGACCAAGACCTACCTCGCGTGGAAGCGGCTCGGCGGGATCGAGGCCGTCGAGCCGTACGCCCGACGTGTGATGGTCAACACGTCGACGAGTTGGTGGCGGCGGCGCTGGCACGGTGAACGCCCCACCGAGGTGCTGCCCGAGCGGGCCGGCGTCGACGAGATCGAGCAGCAACTCGACCGCGACCTGCTCTGGCGACACCTCAAGGAGTTGCCCAACCGGCAGCGGGCGGTGCTCGTGCTGCGGTACTACGAAGACATGTCGGAGGCCCAGACCGCCGCGATACTGGACATCTCGCCCGGCACCGTGAAGAGCCAGGCATCCCGCGCGTTGGGCACGCTGCGCCGACGGATGGGCGCCGCCATGCCGGACCTGTTCGGTGACGCCGCCCGGCCGGACCAGGCCGCCAAGCCTGCCGCCACGGGCCGGGCGCCCCTCGCCGGCACCGCCGGTCGCGGCGCGGGCACCCCGAGCAGGCAGGCCCCGGCCGCCGCGACGGCCCGCCCCCGGCCTGCGGCCGAGCGTGCCGTGCCCCGCCCGTCCGTGCCCCGCCCGACCGCCCTGCCGGTCGAACTGCCCACCGCCCCGGCGGCCGTGCCCGTCGGCACCGGCCCCGGAGACCGGCAGTGAGCGCATTCCCGCGCTCGTCCGACAACCTGAACGGCGGGCCGGGGCGTCCTTACCAGGTGCGACGTGACGAGCTGGAAGGTGCGGTGCGGGAGACCCTCTCGCACCAGGTCGCCGTCGCCCGCCCACTGAGCGCTGACCCGGCCGGCCAGGTTATCCGTCGGGCGAACCGGATCCGGCGGCGGCGGGCCGGGGTCGGTCTCGCCCTCGGAGTGGTCACCACCGTGCTGATCAGCGCCGGCATGGCGCAGCTCGCCAGCGACACCGGCCGGCAGGGCACACCCATCGTCGTGATCGGCGACCCGGACCCCTCGGGTCGGCCGATCCCGTCGGCCACCGTCGAGGCCCCCACACCCACGCCCGGAACGTCCGCCGGCCGGCTCCTCGCCGGGGTCCTGATCAGCGCCGAGGGGACGCGGCTCACGCTGCCGACCGTCGGGCCGGCCGAGCGTGCCCGCCCACTGCCGAGCGGTGGGGGTCTGCTGGTGGTCGGCGCGGAGACCACCGCTGGCCGCTCCCTCTGGGTCACCCAGAACGACGGGCTGGTGCAGGTGCTGCTGGCCGGTGCGGGCCAGATCGTCCTGGCGCCCGACGGCCACCAGGTCGCCTGGCGCGACGGCGACGACCTGCTGACGGCGGGCGTGGTCGGCACGCAGCTCATCGGGACGGTGCGTATTCCGGTGCCGGCCGGCGCGGAACCAGTCCAGTTCGTCGGCGGCAGCGTCCTGGTTCGGCTCGACCCGGCCAGCCCGGGCCACGTCCTGTGGCGGCCCGGCGCCGAGGAGCTGACGACGGTCTCCGAGCGCGGCACCCTGAACGTCTACGGCACGTTGCCCGACGGCCGGCTCATCGCCCAGGTCGCCACGACCGAGTCGCCCGGGGCATGCCTGGCGGTGCTCGACCCGAAGCGTGACCTGAAACGGGTCCGCACCGGCTGCGGCCCGCAGCTGAGCCTGGACGGCGTCGGCGGTGTCTCCACCGACGGGCGGTGGCTGCTGGTGAACGGGTCGGTCGGCGAGGCCGACCGTGCGCTCCTGGTCGACCTGCACCGGCTCGGGCCGGCGCTGACCGCCGCGCCGGCCGGGCCTCCGGCGACGGGTGCGATCGCCTGGACGACCGAATCGGCCGCCTCGTACGTCGACAGCGCCGGCAACCTGGTCCGGGTCGATGTCAAACGGGTGCGGGCCGGAGAGCCCGCCGACGTGAAGCCCGTGCCCGGCCTGCAACCCGGCGACCGACCCGTCCTGGTCACCGGGCCCTGACCGGCACCGCCCAGACCGCGCTCGTCGGTCCTCGGTAGCGTCGGGCGGTGACCTCGCCTACCGGCCCCGCGCCGCGAATCGACCTGCACACCCACTCGACGGCCAGCGACGGCACTCTGACCCCGGCCGAGCTGGTCCGCGCCGCCGCCGACGCGGGGCTGGACGTCCTGGCGATCACCGACCACGACACCACCGCCGGCTGGGCGCCGGCGCTGCGGGCACTGCCCCCCGGGCTGCGCCTGGTCCGGGGCGCGGAGCTGTCCTGCCGCTGGTCCGGCGTGCGTCCGGAGGTGCCGCTGCACCTGCTGGCCTACCTGTTCGATCCGGACCACCCGGAGCTGGTCGCCGAGCTGACCCGGGTGCGGGCCGCCCGCGAGGAGCGCGGCGAACGGATCGTGGCGCTGCTGCGCGCCGACGGCATCGACGTGAGCTGGCCCGAGATCCTCTCCGGTGCGGCCGGAGGCACGGTGGGACGTCCGCACATCGCGCAGGCGCTGATCCGGGCCGGCCTGGTCGGCAGCACCCGGGAGGCGTTCGGCCCCGACTGGCTGGGCGAGCGGTACCGGCTGCCGAAGGAGGACATCGACGTCTTCCGGGCGATCCGGCTGGTCCGGGCGGCCGGCGGCGTACCGGTCTTCGCCCATCCGCGCGCCACCCGGCGCGGCCGGGTCGTGCCCGACGAGCTGATCGCCGAGCTGGCCGCCGCCGGCCTGGCCGGGCTGGAAGCCGACCACGAGGACCACAGCCCGGCCGAGCGGGCACACGTACGGGCGCTCGCCGCCGACCTGGACCTGTTCGTCACTGGCTCATCGGACTTCCACGGCACCCACAAGACCGTCCAGCTCGGCGCGTTCAGCACCGGTGTCGAGGCGTACGAGCGGATCGTGGCCGCCGGGGTGACCGAGGTCGCTTCCGGCTGATCCCAAATTCGGCCGGCTGCGGCACGGCTAGGTTGATCGCGTGGATCTGAAGCTGTTCGGCGAGGTGTTCGTGACCCTGCTGGTGATCACCGACCCGCCGGGCATGATGCCGATCTTCCTGGCGCTGACCGGCCCGCTGCCCGCCCGGGACCGCAACCGGGCGGCGTGGCAGGCCGTCGCGCTGGCGCTCGGCGTGATCGTGATCTTCGCGGTGGCCGGGCAGACCCTGCTCGACTACCTGCACGTGGACCTGCCCGCCCTGCAGGCCGCGGGCGGCCTGCTGCTCGTGCTTGTCGCACTGGAACTGCTCACCGGCAAGGCCGACGACCCCAGCCAACAGACCACCTCGAACATCGCGCTGGTGCCCCTGGGCACCCCACTGCTGGCCGGCCCGGGCGCCATCGTGGCGACGATGCTCTTCGTCCAGCAGGCCGACGGGTGGGGCGATTTCAGCGCCATCGGCGCGGCGATCCTCGCCGTGATGGTCGCGGTCTGGATCGTGCTGCGCTTCTCCGGCGGCATCGTGAAGATCCTGCGCCCGGGCGGCATCGAGGTGCTGACCCGGATCGCCGGCCTGCTGCTGGCCGCGATCGCCGTGCAGCTCATCGCCGACGCGGTGGCCGCCTTCGTCAGGCAGTACGTGAACATGGTCTGACCGGGACACCCGGATGTCGGGGGTGGATGGCAGGATCGCAGGCGTGCGACGAGCCTCTTCAGCCGGACGACCCGCCGCGGGCGGCCGAGCCCCTCAGCAGCGCCCCGGTGGTGCCGAGCAGCTCGGCTTCGAGGGCATGCCGGAACGGTTGTTCGTCTGCACCCCGAGCAAACTCGGCGCGTACGCGGACTGCCCCCGCCGCTACCGCTACTCCTACGTCGACCGGCCCACGCCGCAGAAGGGCCCGCCGTGGGCACACAACTCGCTGGGCGCCAGCGTGCACACCGCCCTGAAGAACTGGTATGCGCTGCCCGCCGACCGGCGCCGCCCCGAGGCCCTGGCCGCGCTGCTCAAGGGCACCTGGGTTCGTGAGGGCTACCGCGACGACGAGCAGGAGCGGGCCGCCTACCGGCGGGCGTTGGGCTGGCTGGAGGCATACGTCGAGACGCTGGAGCCGGATGCCGACCCGCTCGGCGTGGAGCGGGTGGTGGCCGTCAAGACCGCGGTTCTCGCGTTCAACGGCCGGGCCGACCGCATCGACTCCCGCCCCGGGCCGGAGGGCCCGGAGCTGGTCATCGTCGACTACAAGACCGGTCGCACCGGGCTCGACTCGGACGACGCCCGGGGCTCGCAGGCGCTGGCGCTCTACGCGTACGCGGCCGAGCGGGTGTTCCGCCGGCCGTGCCGACGGGTGGAGCTGCACCACCTGCCGACCGGCACGGTCGCCGGCCACGACCACACCGTCGAGTCGCTGGCCCGGCAGTTGACCCGTGCGGAGGAGACGGCCCGCGACATCATGGCCGCCGAGCGGGCGGTCGCGGCCGGCGGCGATGCCGACGAGGCGTTTCCGGTGGCACCCGGCCCGCGCTGCGGCTGGTGCGACTTCCGCCGACACTGCCCGACCGGGGCACAGGCGCCGGGCAAGGAACCGTGGGCGGCCGTGGACCGCCCCACCGACAGCTGACCGACGGGCGGCCGGTCACAAACCGATTCGCCGCCGGCTGACCGTCGGGCGGCGGACACAGACCGGCCGCCGACGGCCGGCACCCGGCGTGAGGGGCAGGTCAGCCGGCCAGCGGCGCAGTGGCGTGGCGCGCAGCCCGCTCCTTGGCGGCCTGCGACAACGGCCCCTCCAGATAGCGGCGGGGCACCGCGCCGAGCGCCAGCCGCAGGGCGCGCACGGTCAGATCCGCCGACAGCGCGGTGGTGGGCAGCCCCAGCCCGCCGTACATCCGGTGAGCCCACGCCGGCAGCAGAGCCAGCGCGGTGCCGGCGATGCCGAGGTACGCCCAGCGCGGTGGGCCCAGGGTGAGCCCCAGCCGGGCCGGCAGGCTCAGCTTCCACGGCAGCGGCGGGGCGGTGAGGAAGAGCGCCGTCTCGGCCGCCTCCCGGGTCATCCGCAGCTCCGGCCGCACCGCGCGGTAGTACGCCTCCACCTCGGCGGCCGTACCCGGGACCGTGGCCGGATCCAAGCCGACGAGAGCGGCCGAGCGGCGCTGCTCGGTGTAGTAGCCGTCCACCTCGTCGTCGGTGAGCGGCAGGCCCGCCCGTCGAGCGGTGCTGAGGAACGACTCGACCTCGGTGACGTGCACCCAGCGCAGCAGGTCCGGTTCGTCGACGCGGAACTCCTCGCCGGTGAGCTGGTCGGTGGCCCGCATCCGGGCGTGCAGCCGGCGTAGCCGCGCCCCGGCCGCCTCCGCCTCGGCGGTGGTCCCGTAGACGGTGGTCGCCACGTAGGTGGCGGTGCGGACGAGGCGTCCCCAGGCGTCGGTGCGGTAGTTGCTGTTCTGCGCGACCCCGGCCATGGCTCGGGGGTGCAACGCCTGGAGGTAGAGCGAGCGCAGGCCGGCGACGATCAGGATCGGCTCCTCGTGCACCTTCCACGTGACCGAACCCGGACCGAAGAGGCCGAGGTCATCGGAGTCCACCGACCAAGAGTGCCACGGTCTGCCCGACCGCGCCGGTGGGCGGACGGGTCAGCTGTCGGCGGAGCGGCGGGACTGGCAGGCCGGGCAGAGACCCCAGAAGGTGACTTCCGCCTCGTCGACCTCGAAGGCGTGCGCGACGCCCGGCTGCAGGCAGGGGGCGCTGCCCACCGCGCAGTCGATGTCGGCGATCTCGCCACAGCCCCGGCAGACCACGTGGTGGTGGTTGTCGCCGGCGCGTGCCTCGTACCGGGCGGGACTGCCGGCCGGCTCGATTCGGCGGGAGAGGCCGGCCCGGGACAGCGCCCCCAACACGTCGTAGACCGCCTGGGTGGAGACCGAGTCGAGGCGTTCGCGGACCCGCCGCGTGATCTCGTCGACCTCCAGGTGACCGCCGCCCGCGAGCACGTCGAGCACCGCGAGGCGCGGTCGGGTGACCCGTAGGCCCTTCGATCGCAGCAGCTCCTCAGCACCGGACATGCGCCAATGACAGCACGCGCGGCCGGCATCGACAACCGTCCTCCCGCCGCCGTGGCCACGAACACAGCCCGGACAACCCGACCCGGTACCGGGCTGCGCTGAACCCGATGGCGGCTGCGCGCGTGTCTCCGGGGGAGAGCCCGGGAAACGATCGGCGATCCGTACGCTGGCGGTCCCGTGATTGTGATGCCCCTGGAGGAGCCGATGTTCGAGGAGATCCTGGGTCTACCGGCTCACGTCCTCGTGGTCCACGCGGTGGTCGTCTTCGTGCCGCTGCTGGCGGTGCTGGCCATCGGGTACGTGGGGTTGCCGCGCTGGCGGCACCGGCTGGACTGGGCGCTGGGCATCCTCGCCGTGATCGCGCCGGTGACCGCCTTCGTGGCCGTCGAGTCGGGGGAGGCCTTCACCGATGCCCTGGTCGCCAAGGGCTACCAGGGCCAGATTCTCAACCAGATCTTCGAGCACTCCCGATACGGCGACATCCTGTTCCGGATCGTGGTGCCGCTCGGGATTGTGGCCATCCTGCTGCTCGTGGCGACCAGCGGGCACCGCCGGGTGCCACGGCTGCCGACCCTGGTGACACCGGTGCTCGCGGTGGCGGTCGTCGCGCTGTCCATCGCGGCTCTGGTCTACGTCTACCTGACCGGCCACTCGGGTGCCGTGGCCGTCTGGGGCACCACCCTCTGACCGGCCCGCCGCGGCGGTGGCCGTCGGGTGATCAGAAGATGATCCGCGAGCAGAGCAGGCAGACGAGGAACACCAGCACGACGGCGGCCGCCGCGCCGAAGCCGTAGGTGACCCGCTGCGAACGCTGCTCGGCGACGTCCAGGTCGGCCATGTCCTGCGGAGGCAGCCGTCGGGGCGGCGCCGGCTGCAAATGGACCGGGGGACGCCAGCCAGCCGGGGGTGGCACGCTCGGGGGCGGGCCCGGGTACGCGCTCGGGGAGGCGGTGGCGGGCGCGGCGGGGGGTTGGTCCGCCTTTTCGCCGTCACCGGCCCCGGGGCGCCGCCAGTAGTCGTCCGGGGTGCTGCCACCGCTGGGGGTCGTCACGCCGTCCGACGCTACCAACGTGGCCGGCGGCCCGGTCGCTTCTGACCGGCGCGCCCCGCCGGCCCGGTTGCTTCTGGCCGGCGTGCCCCGTACGGTCGGGTTGCTTCTGGCCGGCGCGTGCCTCTGCTGGCGGACGGTTCGCTGCCGTCGGCTGCGCTAGTCTTGCCGCTCGTGAGCACCGAGGACCCCGGCACGCCTGGCGCGCGCGGCGACGATGACCGCACCGTCGACCTGAGCGACGACTTCGTGGTGCTGCCCGAGCAGACCTCGGACGACACCGACGTGGGCTGGGGCGAGCGGACCAGCGGCAACGACGACTGGCTCCTCGCCCAGCGCCCCCCACACTGGGACTGACCCCGCGCCCTTCCACCAGAGCCGCTGAGGCGCTGCCCGGCCGACCGTGGGCGGCGCGGCGCGAGGGCTGAGCGCCCTCTTGCCCCGGGCATCGTTCCCGATGCGGGGACGGCAGGCGAAGAGCAACGCGATTACGGTCAGGCGCGCACGACTATCGCGAATCGGCTCCCCTCGGGCAGCCCGACCGCGCGTTGTGCCTGGTCAGGACGGAGCGCCAGATACAGAGCGGCGGTCCCGTCGGTCGCGCCGGCACCCAACACGTCCAGGACCAGCGCCCGGGGAGCCAGCAGGGTGGCCTCGACGGCGTCCGCCCCGCCCGGCGGCGCAGCCAGTAGGTCGACCCGGGCACCGGGCCGGACGACCGCCAGGGCGGCAGGCTCGGCCAGCCGGATCGGCACCCCGACCGCGCCGCTGGGCAGCGGTAGCGGCCCCGGGGACGGCTGCGCACCGTCGGCCGCCGCGCCCGTGCCGGTCTGGCTCTGGCCGGTCTGTCCTGCGCCGGTCTGGCCCTGGCCCGTGTCGGTCTGCCCTGCGCCGGTCCGGCCCTGGCCGGTCTGCCCGTGCCCGTTGTCGGCCCGGCCCTGACCTGTGTCGGTCGGCCCGCTCGCCGAGAGTGGCCCAGTGTCAGCTGCGCCGGAGCGCGCCGGGGACCGTCCGGCGGCACCGGTCGGCGGGCAGTCGGTCGGGGTGTGCAGGATGGCAGCGGCCAGGCCGAGCAGCACGGCGACCAGCCCGGCACGGAGCAGGGTGCGACCGCCGGGCAGGGCCAGCCGACGTAGTGGGCGCAGCGCCCGTGCCGAGCCCGGATCGCGGGTCGTCATCTGCCGCCTCCCGTCCGGGTGCCGCAGTGACACCCGTGGACGGCAGATTAGGCCGATCGTGGCCGGCAGATCCGCCCGTACGTGGGTGCCTGTGGACAACCGGCCGGCCTGTGGATAACCGTCCACCGGCCGGCCGGGCCTGCTATGGCACGAGAGGCAGCGCGGGCGTTGATCGACTCGGGTTCCTGGAAACCGGGCGATCAGACCGGTACGGACAGGCCGAGTTCCAGGAAGCCGAGCGGATGACGGTGGTCGGCGCCAGCGCGAGATGGTCCCAGGGTCAGGTGGGTCAGGAAGCGGAGCTGCCCGCGGGGGCCTTGCCGCCGCTCGACGACGACCCAGAGGACGACGAAGACCCGGACGACCCGGACGACGGCGACCCGGACGACGACCCGGACGAGGACGAGCGAGCGGACGAACCGGACGAGGTGCTCGACGAGCCGGAATCCCCACCCGAGGACGACGAGGACGACTCGGACTTGGCCGCCGTGGCGCCGGCCGATGCCTCGGAACCGGACGCGCGGGAGTCGGTGCGGTAGAAGCCCGAGCCCTTGAAGACGATGCCGACCGAGTTGAAGACCTTGCGCAGCCGCCCCTGGCACGTCGGGCACTCGGTCAGCGGCTCGTCAGAGAAGGACTGCACCGCCTCGAGCTGGTGACCGCACGCGGTGCAGGCGTACTGGTAGGTGGGCACGTTCTCCTCCGGTATCTGGCTCGGCCAGTTGGCACTCGACGTATTCGAGTGCCAATGGTGCGTCATGCGCCCCGGGTTCGTCCAGCGGACGTGTGGGGCGCGACACCCTGCGCCGTACCCGGGCCGTCATCAAGCGTACGCACCCCGTCGGAGGGGGTGACGACCGCGCGGACCGGACGGTCGTGCGCCTCGGCGGGCAGGGCCTCGACCAGCTCACCGTCATGCAGTGGCACCACGGTCAGCGTGGCCGCCGGCACCCGTGCCAGCACCCGGTCGTACGAGCCGCCGCCCCGGCCCAGTCGCCGGCCGCGCCGGTCGACGGCCAGCGCCGGTACGACCACCAGCTCCGCCTCGGTCACCGCGGCCAACCCGAGCCGCGGACCGGCCGGCTCGCGGAGGCCCCGACCGGCCGCCACCAGAGCGTCCGGTCCGGTGTACGCCGCCCAGTCCAGATCCAGATCGGCGCGGAGCACCGGCAGCAGCAGCTCGGCGTCGGCCGGCAGCGCGTCCCGCAGCACCTCCGGCAGGTCGCCGCCGCCCGGCTCGGAGCCGACCGGCACGTACGCCGTCATCCGGCGGGGCCGCAGGCGGCGTACCAGCGCGATCAGCTCGGCCTGGACGCGCCCGGCGGCGGCAGCCCGCGTCGAACCGGGCAGGGCCCGGCGGCGGGCGAGCAGCTCGATGCGGGCTTCCCGCTTGGAAACACGGGCCACTTCCGCTTCATCAGAAAATTCCGTCATGCAACACTCCTGACGCAACACCACTCCCACGGTCGCACTGTGTCAGCATCGCAAGCAACGGCGTCGGACTTCCGGGGGGAACCGAGTGACGCTACGCGGACGGTTGACAGCGGCCTTCCTCGTGGTGGTGCTCGGGCCAGTCCTGCTCGGGGCCTTCTTCGTCGCCTCCACCGTCGCGGCCGTCGACCACAGGCGGTCCACCGAGCGCCTCGCGGTCGCCGTGTCCACCGTGCGTACCTCGATCGACGCCCTCTGCCAGCAGTTGCGCGCCACGGCCGACGCGGTCGCCCTCACCGGTGACCCGGCCGTCGCCGCCCGCCAGCTGATCGGCCGAGGGCTGGCCGCCGCCGTTCTGATCACCGACGTGACCGGCCGGGTCACGTACGCCTCGCCCGGCGCGCCGTCGACCCCCTGGCGGGACTGCTCCACGCCGACCGCAGCCTCGCCCGGCCCGGTCCGCGCGCTGGCCGTCCGGGTCGACCTGCACGACCGGACCGGCGCGATGCTGGGCACGGTCTCCGCCGCGCAGCTGGTCGACCCGGCGTTCGTGGCCCGGCTGGCGGCGGTGACCGGGGTGGCGGTCACCCTGCTCGACGGGGGCGTGAGCGCCGGCCGCTTCACCCACACCACCGAGTCCCGCGAGGTACGCGACGCGGTGCTGGCCGCCGCCAACGGCACCGACGGCGAACGGGTCACCGAGACCTCCGACGGCCGGTACGTGCGGCGCATCGGGCCGTCCAGCGGGCAGCCACTGCCGCTGGTGCTCTCGGTGCCCAGCGAGCGGCCACCGGGTCTGCCCGCCACGCTGGCCGGCGTGGTCGTGCTGGCCGGGCTGCTCGCCGTGCTGGCCGCCTGGCGACTCGCCCGGGTGACCACCCGACCGCTGGTGGAGCTGGCCAGCGCCGTGGACCGGGTGACGCAGGGCGATCTGACCGCCCGGGTGCCGGTGCGCAGCCGCGACGAGCTGGGCCGCCTGGCCGCCGCGTTCAACCGGATGACCCGGGAGACCGGGTCGTACGTCGCGGCGCTCACCAGCAGCCGTGACCAGTTACGCGGGCACCTGACGGTGCTCGGCGACACCTTGGCCAGCACCCATGACCTGCAACGCATCCTGCGGGTGATCCTGCACAGCGCCATCGCGGCCACCGGGGCGCGGGCTGGCGCGGTGCTGCTGGTGGAGGCTGGCGGGGTGCTCGTCGCACAGTGCAGCGAAGGGCTCGACGGGCGCTTGCCGGAGGGGGATCCGGGCGGCCCGGAGACCCTGCGGGTGCCGGTGGGCGTCGGTGTGGTCGGCGCGGTGGCGGCCACCGGCGTGCCGCAGCGGGGTCGCGTGGAGGCGACCGAGACCCCGACGGGGGAGCCACTCTGCCGCACCTACGTCGCGGTGCCGTTCGCCACCCCGGGCGGCGGGGCCGCAGCCACCTCGGGCGGCGGGGCCACCCCCGGCGGCGGGGCCACAACCTCGGGGGCCACGACCTCCGGGGCTGCGACAGTCCCGGGTGGGCCGGCGGTGGACGCTGACGAGGCCGGCGAGGCGGCGGCGCTCGGGGTGCTGGCCCTCTACGACCGGCTGGGCGCCGACGAGTTCGACGACGACGACCTCGTCACCCTGCGCACTTTCGCCGGCCACGCGGCCGTGGCGGTGGACAACGTCCGGGTGCACGAGGAGGCGCAGCGGCTCTCCCTCACCGACCCGCTCACCGGGTTGTGGAACTACCGCTACCTGCGCGAGTCGATCCGACGGGAGGTGGAACGGGCCAGCCGGTTCGGTCGGATGCTCAGCGTGCTCGCCCTCGACCTGGACCGCTTCAAGGACGTCAACGACACGTACGGGCACGCGGCGGGGGACACCGTGCTGGCCGAGTTCGCCCAGCGCGTACGCGGCGAGATCCGCGAGGTGGACCTCGCCTTCCGGCAGGGCGGCGAGGAGTTCGTGGTGCTCCTGCCGGAGACCGACGCCCGGGGCGCGGCGATCGTCGCGGAACGGCTGGGCGCGGCGGTACGGGAGACACCTGTCGTCGTCGAGGGGTACGCCGGGCCGATCGTGGTGACCGTGTCGGTGGGCATCGCCGTCTACCCGCACCACGGCAGCACCGGCGCGGAGGTGCTGGAGGCCGCCGACGACGCCCTCTACGCGGCCAAGGCGGCGGGTCGGGACACCTGTCGCATGGCCGAGGTCCGCCCCGACGTGCCGATGTGCGAGATCCCGGTGCAGGCGGGGGCCGTCAGCCCACTCGACGGGCTGCCGCGCGCCGGCCGGCCCGTGCAGGTCCAACGGGAGCCGGGCGGGCCCGCCCGGTCGGAGTCGGCTGTGGGCGTACCCGAGTCGAACCCGCCAGGGCCGGCGGACGCCCGGCCGGAGTCGGTGGACGACCCGGCGACCACCGAGGGGGAAGGCGCGCGGGCTGGCCCGGACGTCGGGCGGCCAGGGCCCGGCGGCGGCGCGTCTTCTGGGCCACACCCGCCGCGGCAGAGCCGTGGCCGATAGTCTCGCGGCATGTCGGAGCACTCAGCGAACCCTTCACCGACGGTCGCCGCAACCGGCCGTCCCCTGGCGGTCAAGGCCGTCATCCCGGCCGCCGGACTGGCCACCCGTTTCCTGCCGGCCACCAAGGCGGTGCCCAAGGAACTGCTGCCGGTAGTGGACCGGCCGGTGCTGCAGTACATCGTCGAGGAGGCCACCCAGGCCGGCATCGGTGACGTGTTGCTGATCACCGGTCGGGGTAAGACGTCGATGGTGGACCACTTCGACCGTCGCCCCGACCTGGAGACCAGGCTGGAGGAGAAGGGCGACGCCGAGCGGCTGGCGGCCGTGCGTCGGCCCAGTGAGCTGGCCGAGATCTACACCGTCCGGCAGCCGGAGCAGCTCGGGCTCGGTCACGCCGTCGGGTACGCCGAGTCCCACGTCGGCGACCAGCCCTTCGCGGTGCTGCTCGGCGACGAGTTCGTCAAGCCGTCCGAGCCGCTGCTGCCGGCCATGCTGGAACTGCAGGCCCGTACCGGCGGGGTGGTGCTCGCCTTCTTCGAGGTCGACCCGGCCGACACCAAGCGGTACGGCATCGCCTCCGTCGAGCCGGCCGAGTCGGAGCTGAGCGACATCGGCGAGGTCGTCAAGGTGACCGGCATGGTGGAGAAGCCGCAGCCGGAGGACGCGCCGAGCAACCTCGCCGTGCTCGGCCGGTACGTGCTGCCGGGGAAGATTTTCGACGCGATCCGGCGGACAAAGCCGGGCAGCGGCGGCGAGATCCAGCTGACCGACGCCATGGAGCTGCTGCGCACCGAGGGCACACCGGTGCACGCGATCGTCTACCGAGGCACCCGATACGACACCGGCATGCCGTTGGGCTACCTGCAGACGGTCGTGCAGATCGCCGCCGAGCGCGAGGATCTCGGCACCGAGTTCCGTTCCTGGCTGGCCGACTTCGTCCGGGCCGACGCGGCAGGCGGATCTGGTACATGACAGCTACGGCCGACGCCGAGGCGGCCGCGAACGAGTTGACGCCGCTCGCCGACTACCTGGGCAGCGTGCTGCGCAGGTTACGAGCGCTGCCGCCACTCGACCTCGACCTCACCCAGGCGCACGGCAACGTCCTCGCCGAGGACGTCGTCGCGCCGCACGCCTTCCCGGCCTTCGACCAGGCGGCCGTGGACGGTTACGCGGCCCGCTGGGAGGACATTTCCGGAGGGGGCCGGGGGCCGAGCTACGTCCCGGCCCCCTCCGGCACGCCCGGCGGTCGGACGATCCGGCTCAACGTCGTCGGCGACCTGGGCGCGGCGAGCTGGCGACCCGTGCGGCTCACCCCGGGCTCGTGCTTCTCGGTGGCCGCCGGTGCGCCGCTGCCGATCGCCGCCGACGTCGTGGTCCCGGTGGAGTGGACCGACCAGGGCATGGCCGCCGTGGAGATCTTCCGCACCCCCAAGCGGGGGTACGGGGTCCGCCGCGCCGGTGAGGAGTTGCCCGCCGGCACCCTGCTCGCCCGAGCCGGCACGTACGTCTCCCCGGCGTTGGTCGCGGTCTTCGCCGCCACCGGCATCGGGCACGTGGTGGTGCGGCCCAGTCCACGGGTGGTCATCGTGGCCACCGGCGACGAACTGGTCGACGTGGGCCGGGGCAGCCAGCCCGGGCAGGTGGTGGACGCCAACTCACACGCGTTGACCGCCGCCGCCGCCGAGGTGGGCGCCCTGGCGTACCGGGTGGGCATCTGCGACGACGACCCGGAAGGGCTGCGCGGGCTGCTGGAGGACCAGACCCTGCGCGCCGACCTGATCATCACCACCGGGGGGACCGGCACCGGGCCCGGCGACATGGTGCGCCGCATCCTGTCCCGGCGTGAGGGCGGCCGGGCCGGCCCGGTCACCTTCACCGACGTGGCGCTCTATCCGGGCACCGCGCTCGGCTTCGGCACCGTCGGCGCCGAGGAGGTGCCGGTGGTCTGCCTGCCCGGCGACCCCGGCGCGGCGCTGATCGGCTTCGAGGTGCTGGCCCGCCCCGCGATCCAACTACTCGCCGGCGCCGAGCCGGTGTTCCGGCCCAGCGTTCGGGCGCACCTGCTGGAGACCGTGTCGTCACCGGGTGGGCTGCGCGAGTTCCGGCCCGCGCACGTCGCCGAGCGGCGCGGCGGCGGGTACACGGTGCAACCGCTCAGCGGCGGCCCGTTCACGCTCTCCGGGCTGGCCGAGGCGAACGGGCTGCTGGTGCTCGGCGAGCGGGTCACCTCCGCGGCCGCCGGCTCCACCGTGGACGTTCTGCTGCTCGACCGCCGTCGGTGACGGCTCTGCGCGGTCCCCGGTTCATCGCGGGTCCACTTGCGCACCACACGGTCCCGCGCGGGAGACTGTGCGGGTGAGTCTCTTCGGACCCGCGCGGGCACCCGGCTGGCCGGCGGTGCTGGCCGACGGCCCGGTGCTGCTGCGGCCCTACCGGCGCTCCGACGCTGCGGCGTGGTCAGAGGTACGGCGGGCCAACAAGGCCTGGCTGGCACCCTGGGAGTCGTCGCTGCCCGGCGGTTGGGACGAGCTGAACTCGCCTGCCGCGTTCCGCTGGGTGCACCGCGACCAGCGACGGTCGGCCCGTGAGGGCGAGGGTATGCCGTTCGCGGTCTGTCTGCGGGAGGCCGACCGGGAGCGCCTGGTCGGGCACCTCAACGTGGGCAGCATCGTCCGGCGCGCCTTCTGCTCCGGGTACGTCGGCTACTGGGTGGACGCCCGGGTCGCCGGGCAGGGCGTGATCCCGACGGCCCTCGCACTCGCCGTGGACCACGCCTTCGGGCCGGGCGGGCTGCACCGGGTGGAGGTCAACATCCGGCCGGAGAACCGACCGTCCCGGCGGGTGGTGGAGAAACTCGGCTTCCGCGAGGAGTCGTACCACGTGCGCTACATGCACATCGACGGTGCCTGGCGAGACCACATCGGATACGCGATGACGAGCGAGGAGATCGCCGCCGAGGGCGGTCTGTTGGCCCGCTGGCATCGGGTACGCGCCAGTGCGCGGTGAGCCGTCCCACGCACGGGATCGGCGCGGCGCGGTGGCATCCCGGTCGGCGCGCCGTAACCTCAAGTAACTGCAAGCTGCGGCAAGCGCCCCCCGTCCGGACGATCTACGCACCCAGGCACGATTGGTGGAAGATCCTGCGGTCCGGTGGCGGTTGCTCCGAATTCGGTGACGGGAGGGGTGAGGGTGCCGACCTCGGTGCTCCTCGCCGTCCTCGCCGCCGCCGGCCTGCTCGCCCTGGCCCCGGCGTTGGTTCGCCGGTACGACGCCACCGAGCGGCTGGTGGCGGAGCGGGCGCAGTCGACGGCGCGGGTGCTCCAGCGCCGCCGACGGCGCCGCACTGTGCCCGGGCGGCGACCCGTCCACCCGCCGCGCTCCCTTGTCGTCACCCTCAGTGAGGATTCGGCTACGGGGAAGCTGACCGCGCCGGTCTCGGCACCCCCGGCGGCGCGCCGCTCCAACCGGCTGCGCGCCGTGCCGCCGGCCCCGAAGCGGTCCCGCCGCCGTCCGCCGCCGCGCCGACAGCACACCCCCGCCGTGTACCGTCGCCGCCGCGTGCTCGCCGCCCTGCTGCTGCTCAACTTCGTCGAGCTGATCGGCGTCCTGTTCGTCAGCCCCGGCTTCTGGATCAGCTTCTCGGTCACCTTCCTGCTGTTGGCCATGTACGTCGTCCACCTGCGGGGTCAGGCCCTGGCCGGTCGTCGCCGACGCCGCGCCCGAGCCCGGGAGGCGGCCTGGTTGGCCGCCCGCCAGGCCGAGGTCCGCCGGGAACAGGCCCGCCGTGCTGCGGCCCGCCGGGAGGCGCAACGCCGCCTTGCCGCCCAACGCGAGGGGGTACGCCGAGCCGCCATGGGTCTCGACCGACCCGGAGACCTGCCGGCGGCCGTCAACGGCGGCTCGGTCTCGTACCGGCGCTCGGGCGGGCTACGTGGCCGCCCCTACGAGGCCGGCCGAGGCGCCTGACCGCTGGTCTTGCCGCGCTCGCTGGTCTTGCGGCGCTCGCTGGTCTTGCGGCGCCCGCTGGTCTTGCCGCGCCGGTCGGTCTTGCCGGGTCCGTCGGTCTTGCGGCGCGCCCGCCGGGGCTCGGCGGGCTTGGGGCGCTTGCCGGGCTTGATCCACTCCATGTCGCCGATCTGGGGGTGTCCCCGGCGGAGGATGCCGCCACATCGGCGATACGGAGTGGATCAAGGTTTCGCGCGGGCGACGGCGGGTTGGTCGACTTGGGTTCGCGGGATGTGGGGCGACGATGTGTCTCGGATGTCCTATCTTCGACCAAATCGAATTGATCGTGGCTCCCGGTGGCCTGACGCACAATCTTGGTGTTGGTCTCCAGCAACGGGGCGCGGCGGCGCTGGAGCGCGGCGCCGAGGGCGGGTGGGTGTCGTCGTGGCGCCGGCGTCAGCGCGGCACCGGGGGCGGATTCGCGGTGGGGGCCGGCGACCTGTTAGCCTTGCTGCCGGCCCGCCCGGTGTAAGCCGGGTGGGACCGAAGCCGGTTCGCCGGTGGGGGGCTGTGGCGCAGACTGGTAGCGCACCTCGTTCGCATCGAGGGGGTCAGGGGTTCAAATCCCCTCAGCTCCACCCCAGGTCAAAGGCCGTTTCCGCTCGTCGGAGACGGCCTTTTTCGATCTCGCGGACAGGGCAGACGGACAGCACCCGGTAGCGCAGCGCTCGGGTGTGCCGACCCGGAGACGCCAGCGATGAACAGCATTCCGACGCGGAGCCGGCCTCGTAGCAGGCCGGGAGACGCCGATGTCGATCGAGTCGCTCATCGGACTTGCCGCAACCTTGGGGCGTGCCCAGGTGTGCATCTGTCATCAGTTGATGCCCGGAGCGCTCGGGCCGACACGGGGAGCACAGAATGACGCACACCGCTCGACGCAGGATGCTCGCCGGCACCGTAGCCGGACTGCTGGCCACATCCCTCGCCGCCGTCGTGTCCGGGACGGCCACCGCCGCACCCGCGGCCGCCCGCGCCTGCACGATCAGTACGCTGCCGTACCCGGCCGACACCTACCGCGCCGACGCGAACGCCATCGACCCGTCGGGTCGCTTCGTCGTCGGGGCCGCCCTGCGGGTCCGTGACAGCGGCAACCAGGAGCTGCTGCTGATCTGGGACGGGCAGCGGCTCACCGAGATCGAGTCCCCCGGCATGGTCGACGCCGTCGACGTCAACACCCGCGGTGTCGTGGTCGGCAACGGCTGGGCCGAGAGCGGCATCGGCCGTCCGTGGACGTACCGCGACGGCCGGTTCGAGCAGTTGCCGGTGGTGCCGTCGAGTGGCATCTTCGTCTCCGCGATCAACGAGGCCGGCGACATCGTCGGCTACGGCTCGGACATCGTCGCCGGGGAGTACGTCGCGCTGCGCTGGCCGGCCGCCCGGCCCGGCACGGTCGAGGTGCTCGACGCTCCGGTGAACGCGACGCCGAGTGGAATCACGGCGAACGGGACCATCGTCGGTTCTGCCGGGGAATTTGGCAGCTGGACCGGTTGGATCCGCCGGCCGAATGGCCGGATCGGCGCGCTCACCGCCCCGGGTGCTCAGTCGACTGTGGTCGGCGCGGCGGCGGGCCACTGGGCGATCGGCCGGGTCAACCTGGGCGGCACCAGCCCGGTCATGGTGCGGTGGGATCTCCGAAACGGCTCGTACACGACGCTCGACCAGCGGTTGACGCTCGGCGACGACGTCAACGCCAGCGGGGTCGTGGTGGGCGGTGAACGGGTCGCGCGCGGTGCCAGCTCCCGGGTCCTGCCCGGTGGTGGGGACAGGGTGACAATCGGCGCTCGTTCCATCTCCGACACGGGCACCATCGTCGGCTTCCGCAACGCCGACCGGGTAACCCCGGTGCGCTGGACCGGCTGCTGACACCCCGGCATCTCACCCTGCGTGGGGCCGGCCCCGACGGGCCGGCCCCGCGTCACCACGTCAGGGCTTCCAGGTGCCGGCGGCCTTGAACCGGTGCTGGTACTCCAACACGCCGTTGGTGTCGGGCACGTTGAACACGAGGGTGCCAGTGCGGGTGGTGCCGACGGGCAGGTCGGTGCCGGACGGCATCGACTTGCCGCAGCCGGAGAGGACCCCGGCGATCGAGCTGGTCTTGGTGCCGTCGGCGGCGATCCACCAGAAGTACAGCGGGTTGATCGAGCCGGTGCCCTGCACGACCGACACGGTCACGTCGGCGATCACGTACGTGCCCTTGCTGGGCTTGAGGCCGCTCGCCCGGCAGGGTTCGGTGGAGGTGCTGAACCGGTCCACGGTGATCTTCATGACGCCTCGGTCGTCGTCCATCTGCAGGGTGCGTCCGGCGGGCATGTTCTGGGCTGCCTCGCCGAAAGCCGGGTTGGTCGACGACGGGTTGGGCGCCGACCGCCCAGTGCCGCCGGTCGTGCCCGGGGTGGGCAGGGCGTCGGTCACCTCGTTCGCGACACGGTTCGCGCCGACGACCACCGCCACGATGCCGCCCGCGCAGCACAGCAGGGCGAGCACGGCCGCGGTGACCGCGATGATCAGCACGGTCTTGGAGTTCTTCGCGGGCGGCTGCACGGTGGGCGGGTAACCCGGCCCTCCCGGCGTCGGATACGCCCCTCCGGCCGGTGGGTAACCCGCTGCTCCGGGTGGTGGGTAACCCGCTGCTCCGGGCGGTGGGTAACCTGCTGCTCCGGGCGGTGGGTACGCCCCGCCCGGCGGCGGGTAGCCGCCGTCCGCGACCGGCGGCTGCGACCAGGGCTGATCCGGGGCGGCCGGGTACGGCGCATGGGCGTAGGGCGGCTGCGGTTCGTTGGCGTACGGCGGCTGCGGCGCGGTCGGCGGTGTCCACTGACCCGGTACGCCCGACTGCGGTGCTCCGGACACCGGCGGCACCGACACCGGCGGCTGCGGCGGGTTCCCCTGCGCCGACCACGGGTTGGGCTGTGCGGGTGTCTGCGGGACCGTCGGGTCGGCGGCGAACTGCGGCTGCGGTGTCGCGGGGAACGGCTGGGCGGGCGGCTCCGGGTTCGGCTGTTGGGGGTCCTGCGGCCCGCTGGGGGGCTGGGGGTGGGTCAACGTACTCCTTGGCGCCTCGGCACGTGCGGTTCAGGGAACCCGACGACGCTACCGTGCGTTGTCGATCGCCCGATCGTCGCGCTGGATCCGTCCCGCAGTGGCGACGGAACGGCCAGTGTGGACGCCGAGCAGACCTGGCGGGTCAGTGGAGCGTGAGGACGGCGGCGGTCCGGACCAGCCCGTCGGCGACCACGAACCGGCCGGTGATCGTGGCCGGCGGATCGACGACGCCGGCCGCGTCCACCCGGGCCGGTGCGATCCGGGCGGTGAACGTGCCGGCGTCCGGGTCGATGTCGAGGTGGGCGTCGTGGAAGTCCAACCAACTGCCGACGATCGGGTACCACACCTTGTAGACGGTCTCCTTGGCGCTGAAGTACACGACCGGCCAGGAGATGTCGGCGGGCAGCCGAGCGCAGTTCTCCTCCTCCTCGGGCAGCAGCACGAGTCGGCGTACCCCCGCATTGATTTCGCGGTGCCGCTCGGCGTCCATGCCGACGGACCGGAGGTCGGTGGCGTGCGCGGCGGCGGCGGCGCAGTAGCCGCTGGTGTGGGTGATGGTGCCGACGACGCCGGCCGGCCAGACCGGTGCCCGGTCGGCGGCGGCCGGCACGGCCGTCGCCGGCAGGCCGAGGCCGGCCATTGCCCGGCGGGCGCACACCCGGCCGGCCGTGAAGTCCCGGCGACGGGTCTGCACCGCCCGCTCACCGAGGCACGCCTGCTCGGCGGCGAGCAGTTCCCCGGCCCAGTCGTCCGGCCCGGCGACGGCCACGGCGACCGTTGTCGGCAGCAGGTCACGCATCGGTGTCGCCTACCTATCGGTAGAAACGGGCATGGATCGCCGACATCCGGCCGACGGTCAACTTTCTGACTCCCACGAGGGGAGAACGTACCGCAAAGATGTACCACTGGAGGGACGCGTCGTTCCATCCCTGATGGCTCCGGGGGGACCACCATCAACGCTGGCCGGACATAGGCGGCCACCAGTCCCGTGGACAGCTGGAGAGGACCTGCGATGACCGATGGTGCGGAACGGCCGGGGGGACGGGCTGACGACCACGCCCCGAAGACCCCGGGCTGGACGTGCGGCTCCTGTGGTGAGGAGTGGCCGTGCGCGACGAAGCGCAGCCGTCTGCTCGCGGAATATGGAGGTGACCGGGCGATGCTCAGTGTCTATCTGGGCTCGTGTCTCGCCGCCGCCACGGAGGACCTGCGCGCCGCCCCGGTCATGTCCCTGCAGGATCGCTTCATCGGCTGGTTGCCGCGCCGCCGCTGACCGTCGGTGAGCCGGCGGCCCCGCCCCAGGGCAGGGCCGCCGGCTCACCGGGTGGGGTTCAGGCGCGCCGGGGCCGCCGGGTCAGGGCGAAGCCGAACACGCCCGCCACCGCGGCGAGCACGCCGCCCACGCTGGTCCAGATCCAGCGCGAGCCGAGATCCGGCAGCCAGCCCGTCAGCGAGTCACCGTCGTCGTCGGCCTCCGGGTCCACCGGGGGTACGGCGGTGAGCACGGTGCCCGCCTGGGTGTTCGGCACCAGCGGCGTGGCCAGCTCACCGTCGTCGGCCGAGGAGCCCCGATCGGCGATGACGCCGACCAGCAGGTCCACGTCGATGGGCGCGCCGAGGTCCGGCTCCGGCAGGTCGACCACGGACAGCCGGATGACGTACGCGCCGGGGAGCGGGTCGGCCGACCACGGTTCCGCCCAGGGCCGCACCTCGCGCAGCGTGCAGCCCAGCGCCACGCTCGTCGCCTTCCCGTCCACCGTCGGGGTCTGCGCCCCGGCGGTGCAGGCCTGCCGCCGACGCAGCCCGTCGAAGACGTCGACGGTCCAGGTGGAGGCGCCGCCGCGTGCCTTCGGGAAGGTGACGGTGGCAGTGATCTCGTGCACCTGACCGGCCGTCGCCGGGAACGACCAGTACAGGTGGTCGCCGACCGAGGCGTCCACCCGTACCGGCTGCCCGGCGGTGATCGGGGTGGCGGTGAGGAACGAGGTGCCGGCCCGGGTCACCGGCGTGGCGCCCGGCGACGGCGTGGGGGCGGCGGCGGCCGTCGCGGGCAGCAGCACGGCCCCGCCGGCGGCGAGCAGCGCGGCCAGGGGCCGGAACAGTGCGGTACGCATCAGTTCTCCCTCCAGGTGGCGACCCACCAGCGGGTGAGCAGGCCGGCGAGCAGACCGGTGAGCAGGCCGGCGACCGTGAGCAGGGCTAGCAGCACCCAGCCCCGGCCAAGGTCGGGCCCGTCCGGGGCGGGCGCGGCGGTGACCACGTCGATGGTCAGTTCCACCGGCATGCCGGGGGTCGCGGCCGTTCCCGGGCGGGGGGCGAACGAGTTGCTCACCACCAGGCAGACGGTGGTGGGCTCGATGACGGGCGCCGGGGTCTGATCGGTCTCGGCCGCGTCCTCGTCGTCGGCGGTGGCCGACCAGCGCAGCCCGGCGGAGAGCACGTCGGCGCGTCCGCTGCCGGCGTCCGTTCCGCGGACGAGTTCCCGGCCGTCGGCGGCGGTGGCCCGCAGCAGCACCCCGTAGTCCCGGTTCACCGGCCGGTCCAGCGCCATGCTCACCGAGGCGCGCAGCTCCTGCCCGGGGCGTACCGGCACCCGGTAGTAGCGGTGCTCGGAGAACGCCTCCCGGGCCGCGTAGACCCCGGGGGCGAGCAGCGGGGCCGAGTCGCACGCGTTCGTGCCGCCGACGACGGTCGGTGCCCGGGTGTGGGTGTCGGCGGCCCGCTCGATGAGCTGCTTGATCCGGCCGGTCAGCTCCTCGGCGCTCTGCGCGGCGGTGTAGGTGCCGCCGGTCGCGCTGGCGATGCAGAGCAACTGCCGGCGGACCTTCTCGTCGGGCGCCAGGCCGAGGGTGTCGACGACCAGGCTGGTGCCCTGCGCGGCCAGTTCCCGGGCCACCTCGCAGGGGTCCGGCGGGGCGCAGGTGTCCTCCCCGTCGGTGATCAGCACGATCCGTCGGGTGGTGGAGCCGGTGCCCAGATCCTGCGCGGCGGAGCGCAGCGCGAGCCCGACCGGGGTGAACCCGGTCGGCCGGAGTGTCGCCACCGCCTCCTTGGCCTGGGCGCGGTCCACCGGCCCGACCGGCACGATCTGTTGGGTGTCCTGGCAGCCGACCTTCTTGTCCTTGCCCCGGTAGGTCGCGCCGAGCACCCGGATGCCGAGTTGTGTCTCCTCCGGCAGCGCGTCCACCACCTCGTTGAACGCCTGCTGGGCGACGGAGATCCGGCTGCGTCCGTCGATGTCGGCGGCGCGCATCGAGCCGCTGACGTCGAGTACGAGTTCGACCCGGGGTGGCTCGGCCACCGGCTCCTCGTAGGCCGCCGCCGGGACCGGCCCGGTCAGCGCGGTGGTCGCCAGCAGTCCGATGAGGACGGCCGCCGATCGTCTGAAGTTGATCACGGCCGCAGTGTAGTGAGATCCACTTTGGATGATCATCTGGGTGGCTGGCTCCGGCGATCGTCCAGGCGGCCCCGGCGATACGCCCCGGACCAGACCGGGGGCAGCCCGGCCGAGGTCGTGGTCTCGCCCCGCAGGGCGGGTCGGTCAGGCGGACGCGTCGAGCAGGGCGACCAGCCGTTTCGGCGCGACCTCCCGGTACGCGTCCCGGCACAACTCGTCGATCTCGGTCCAGTCGACCGCGCCGTCGAGCCGTACGCCGAGCCAGCCCCGGCCGCCCACATAGGGCGGACGGAAGAAGCGGGCCGGGTCGGCGGCGATCAGCTCCGCCTGGGCGCCCGGCGGGGCCGCGCACCAGAGGTGGGCGAAGTCGTTCTGGTGATGCCCGTCGGCGTGCAGGGTGACGAAGACGGTCTTGTCCCGGATGAACCAGGTCGGTGACCCGTGGCTGAGTCGCTCGGTCGCCTCGGGTAGGGCAAGGCAGATCTCGCGGACCCGGCTCAACAACTCCACGGCACCCTGTCTCCCGTCACCATCGCCAGACCCGGCACGGCGAGCCGGGTCGGGGGCCCGCAGCGGCGCGCGGCATCGAAGTGGCCCGACGAGGCGCTGGGTCCACGGCGGGGTCACCCTGGGTCAACTATCGAAGGAAAGGACCGGACGCGGTTGGAATCGTCGGAAATCTGACCCAAGTTGACCCGTTGTGCCGGTGGTGTGGGGTGGTTAAGCTCTCCATGCGCGCCCCAATCGCCCGCTTCCCCCGTGGCAGGCGATCGGGGCGCGCGTCTTTGTCGAACGGGCCCGCACGCTTCAAGCGTGCGGGCCCGTCTCCGTCGCGCTGTGCGGCGCGTCGCCTGCCGGTGCTTATATCCACCGGCCGTCGAGCCACATCCGTGCCAGCCAGTCCGAGTACGGGATCACCTTGCCCACGAAGATCGGATAGAAGTACGCGAAGCACAGCCCCACCAGCAGCACGTAAGCCCCGGCCGCGACGCTGCCCACCAGCCTGCGTTCGTAGCCCGGGTCGCCGGGCGTCAGCGCTGCCATCTCGCCCACGTCGCCCCCGGCCGGGGCGATCAGCGCACCCAGCACGTAGACCACGGCCAACACCAGGAACGGCAGCACCGGCGCGGCGTAGAACGAGAACATCGTCCGGCCGTCGAGGGCGAGCACGAACCAGGGCAGGATCCCCGCCGCCACACTCAGCAGGATCGCGCCGGCCCGCCAGTCGCGCCGTGCCACGCCCAGCCACACCAGCGCCACCAGGGCGGGCAGGAACGACCACCACAGCAGCGGGGTGCCCAGCAGCAGGATCTCCGAGGCGCAGGACGGTGCGCCGCAGACACCGTCGCCCGAGTAGTGGAACGCCACCGGGCGACCGAGCAGCAGCCACTGCCACGGCCAGGACTGGTATTTGTGTGCGTCGTCGAGTTGGGCGTGGAAGCCGTAGGCCGCACGGTGGTATTCGAAGAGGTTGATCAGCGGGCCGATCACCGGGGCGTCACTGAGCGAACCGGTCGGGTACGCCGTCGACGATGCGGACCGGTAGTAGCCGTCGTCGGTGAGCAGCCACCCCGACCAGCTGGCGAGGTAGGTGAGCACCATCAGCACGCCGGCCAGCACCAGCCAGGGCAGCTCGTCGAGCGCGGTGTCCCGCCACGGCCTGCGGACGCCCGCGGACCGGCGGACCCCGACCTCCCAGAGGATCACCAACAGCGCGAAGACGGGCACGAAGTAGACCGCGCTCCACTTCACCGCGCAGGCGCAGCCGATCAGCACTCCGGCGGCGAGCCGCCACCAGGGCCACGTGCGCCAGCCGGTCGGCGGGCGACCCGCGCGGCCTGGCTGGCTGGGGTCGAGCCCGTCGTCCAGTGCGCGTGCCCAGCGCCGGCGGCGGGCGTCCCGGTCGAGCACCAGTGCGCCGAAGGCCGCCAGCACGAAGAACAGGAGGAAGATGTCGAGCAGCGCCGTGCGGGACAGCACCAGGTGGAAGCCGTCCAGGGCGAGCAGCAGACCGGCCGCGCAACCCAGGACCGTCGAGCGGAACATCCGCCGGCCGATCCGGACCAGCAGGAGCACTGACAGGGTGCCGATGACGGCCGCCGAGAACCGCCAGCCGAACTCCGGCGAGGTGGTGATCAGGTGCCCGGGAACGGAGACCTTCGAATCGGCGTCCTGATAGCCGAAGGCCCACTCGCCGAGGCCGATCAACCACTTGCCCAGTGGTGGGTGCACCACGTACGAGGGGACGTTGTCCTTGTAGTTCCACTCGACGCCGCGGCTGATCAGCCCGTAGCCGTCCTTGGCGTAGTACGTCTCGTCGAAGATCTTGCCCTTGATGCTGGACAGGTCGACGAAGCGCAGGATCGCCGCGATGGCCACCACCACGGCGGTGGCGAGCCACGAGAACCGGTCCGCCCGTGCGTCGACGGTGGCGAACCGGCGGCGGATCACGGCGGCCGCGCCACCGCCGTCGGCGCGGGGTGCCGCCGGGTCCGGTGTGGGGCTGGGCTCGCCCGTCACCTCGACCGTGGTTGCCGGGTCGGCGCTCGGGCTCTGCGCTGTCGACGCACTCGTCACCCGGCGATCGTAGGCTGCCAAGGTGTCCGGTGGCGCCCGTCGTCCCTGATACCGGTATCGATTGTCGATGAAGGAGACGATGTCGTGGGTGAAATGTCCGAAGCTGGGCGCCTGATCCTGCTCGGTGCTCCGCTCGGCAACCCCGCCGACGCGTCGGCCCGGTTCCGGGACGTGCTGGTCAGCGCCGACGTGGTCGCCGCCGAGGACACGCGTCGCCTCACCCGGCTGGCCCGCGACCTCGACATCACCATCGGGGGCCGGATCGTCTCCTACTTCGAGGGCAACGAGGAGCGGCGAACCCCCGAACTCGTGGAGGTCATCCTCGGCGGGTACACGGTGGCGCTGGTCACCGACGGCGGCATGCCGAGCGTCTCCGACCCGGGCTACCGGCTGGTCCGGGCCACGCTCGACGTCGGGGCGCCGGTCACCGTCGCCCCCGGGCCAAGCGCGGTGACCACCGCCCTCGCCGTCTCCGGGCTGCCCTGCGACAGGTTCTGCTTCGAGGGATTCCTGCCCCGGACGCCCGGCGCCCGCCGGTCCCGACTGCGGGCGCTCGCCGCCGAGGAGCGCACCCTGGTCTTCTTCGAGGCGCCACACCGGATCGGCGCGGCGCTCGCCGACCTGGCCGACACGTTCGGCGCGGACCGGCCGGCCGCGCTCTGCCGTGAGCTCACCAAGACCTACGAGGAGGTGCTCCGCCGCCCCCTCGGCGAACTCGCCCGATGGGCCGCCGAGGGCGACCCGCGTGGCGAGATCACCCTGGTGGTCGCCGGTGCGCCGGTGACCGCCCCGGAACGTCCCGACGACGACACCCTGCGCGCGGCGGTCGCCGAGCGCGAGGCCGCCGGCCGGTCCCGCCGCGACGCCATCACCGACGTCGCCACCGAGTACGCCCTGCGTCGCCGCGACGTCTACACGATCGTGCACAGCTGACCGGGGCTCCCGACCCGCGCCGGGTTCACCACGCGGCGATGAGGAATCCGAGAGTGATCAGCGCAGGGCCGGCCAGCGCGGCGGTCACCGCCCAGCGGCGGTGCCGCCGACCGGGCAACCGGGTCGCGCCGGTCCACCGGGCGATGCCGGCGGCGCAGCCGGCCACGACCAGCAGGCCGGGCAGCCAGCGCAGGTGCCGACCCGCGCCGGTGTCGGCGTACGCGGTGCCGCTGCCCGGGCCGGTCATCCGCGCCGGCAGCGCCGTCCCGGGAGCGTCGCTTCCGATGGGCACACCGCTGACGCGTACCCCGTGGGCCAGGAACCGTCCGTCGTCCGCCGTGAAGATGCCCCGGCACCGCTGGGACAGCCCGCTGCCGGTGCACTCGTCGATCACCACGGTGCCGACCCGGGCATGCCCGACCGCGAGCCAGAACGGCCCGGCGCTGACCCAGGCGAAGAAGGCCGCGACCAGGCTCAGCAGCACCAGCGCGGCCAGCCCGGGCAGCGGGTCCGGCAGCGCCGTCGTCCGGGTCGGCGCGCGGCGGGCGGGCCGCCGGTCCCGCTGGGGCTCGGTGTCCTGCCGCACCGGGGTGCCGTCCCAGTGCACCTGCTCGATCGGCGCCCAGAAGGCGCTGCCCTCGTCCTCTGGTGCGTCGGCGTCGAGCCGGCGGGCGCCCTGGTGCCAGCGGTTCTGCTGGCGGACCGGCACCCGGCGCGGCACCGCGTCCACCGGTGCCCCGGTGGTCGGCTCCACTTCGACCGTCGCCCCGGCCGGGTCAGCCGTCGTCACCGTGTCGGCCGTCGCCGTCTCGGCCGTCGTCACCGTGTCGGCCGTCGCCGTCTCGGCCGTCGTCACCGTGTCGGCCGACGGGCCGCTCCTGTCGGTGCCGCTCCTGTCGGTGTCGGGCACCAACCGGGGCTGGGGCGCTACCCCGGCGCTCCGGGACGCGCCGGGCGCCGGGGCGGGCTCGTCGCCGACCACCGGCCCGGTGGGAGGGTCGTCGTGATCCCGGGCCGCTCGTCTGCCAGTCACGACGTTCATTGCACACCGGTCACGGAGGCAGAACGGGCAGCTTGACAGCGTGTCGGCGACAAATCGGACCATTGGCTGGGGTGGTCGGCCCGGTCCGCCGGGCCGGCACCCCCTATTGGTTCGCGGGCTCCCCGGACGGGTCACTAGGCTTGCTGCTCATGAGTCACGTTCTCGCGGCAGTGGCCTGGCCGTACGCCAACGGCCCCCGCCACATCGGCCACGTCTCCGGTTTCGGCGTTCCCTCCGACGTCTTCGCCCGGTATATGCGGATGGCCGGCCACGACGTGCTCATGGTCTCGGGCACCGACGAGCACGGCACCCCCATCCAGGTGCAGGCCGACGCCGACGGGGTCACCCCGCGCGAGCTGGCCGACCGGTACAACAGGGTGATCGTCGAGGACCTGCACGGCCTCGGGCTCTCCTACGACCTGTTCACCCGCACCACCACCCGCAACCACTACGCCGTGGTGCAGGAGTTGTTCGAGGGGATGTACCGCAACGGCTACATCGTGCCCAAGACCACGATGGGTGCGATCTCGCCGTCCACCGGGCGCACCCTGCCCGACCGGTACATCGAGGGCACCTGCCCGATCTGCGGGTACGACAGCGCGCGGGGCGACCAGTGCGACAACTGCGGCAACCAGCTCGACCCGATCGACCTGATCGACCCGAAGTCGCGGATCAACGGGGAGACCCCGAAGTTCGTCGAGACCGAGCACTTCTTCCTGGACCTGCCCGCCCTGGCCGACGTGCTGCGGCAGTGGCTGGACAACCGGGAGGGGTGGCGGCCCAACGTGCTGCGGTTCTCCCGCAACCTGCTCGACGACCTCCAGCCCCGGGCGATCACCCGGGACCTGGAATGGGGCGTACCGATCCCGCTGGACGGCTGGCGGGACCGGCCCGACAAGCGGATCTACGTCTGGTTCGACGCGGTGATCGGCTACCTGTCCGCCTCGATCGAGTGGGCGCGCCGCTCCGGCGACCCGGAGGCGTGGCGCAGGTGGTGGTCGACCGACGGCGAGGGCAAGGACGCCCGGTCGTACTACTTCATGGGCAAGGACAACATCGTCTTCCACTCGGTGATCTGGCCGGCGCTGCTCTCCGGTTACTCGGGCGAGGGCTCCCGCGACGGTGAGCCGGGCGAGCTGGGTCGGCTCAACCTGCCGACCGAGGTGGTCTCCAGCGAGTACCTGACCATGGAGGGGCGCAAGTTCTCCTCGTCCCGCAAGGTGGTCATCTACGTCCGGGACTTCCTGGAGCGCTACGACGCCGACGCGCTGCGGTACTTCATCGCCGCTGCTGGCCCGGAGAGCAACGACACGGACTTCACCTGGGCCGAGTTCCTCCGCCGCAACAACGACGAACTGGTCGCCGGCTGGGGCAACCTGGTCAACCGATCCATCTCGATGGCGGCGAAGAACTTCGGCGCGATCCCGCCCGTCGACCCGGCGGGCCTCACCGAGGCCGACGAGGCGCTGCTCGCGGTGGCCCGGGCGGGCTTCACCACGGTCGGCGACCTGATCGGCCGGCACCGGCAGAAGCAGGCAATCGGTGAGGCGATGAAGGTGGTCGCCGAGGCCAACAAGTACCTCTCCGACCAGGCGCCGTGGAAGCTCAAGGCTGAGGCCGACAAGCCCCGCCAGGGCACCATCCTGCACGTCGCCCTCCAGGTGGTCAGCGACGCCAACACGCTGCTCACCCCGTTCCTGCCGCACTCCGCGCAGCAGGTGCACGAGCTGCTCGGCGGCACCGGTGTGCACGCGCCGATGCCGGTCATCGAGCAGGTCGACGACCTGGACGGCGGGCCGGCGTACCCGGTGCTGACCGGGGACTACACGGTCGGTGCGCGCTGGGAGTCGGTGCCGCTGGAGGCCGGCCGGCCCCTGGCCGCGCCGACGCCGGTGTTCCGCAAGCTCGACCCGTCGATCGTCGACGAGGAGCTGGCCCGCCTGGCCGGCTGAGCGGCTGAGCGCTCGACGCGCGGCGGTGAGCGTCCTACCGCCGCGCGTCGTCACATCGCGTACCGGGTGTCCATCACCTGGTCGTCGGTCACCTCGGCGGCCGGCGCCCACGTCTCGTAGACGCCACGGTCGTGGCACTGCGCGCCGGTGGTGACCACCGAATCCGGATCCGGGTAGCGCAGCCGCAACCGCAGCCAGCCGGCCTCCTCCCGCAGCACGAGGCACGGCACGCCCCGCCACTGCGCGAACCGCAGTCGGCGGGCCACCAACTCCACCGGGTACCGGGCCGCCCGGGTCATCGCCAGCACCCGGAAGCCGCCGGGCAGGTCGGCCACCGCCTCGTACTCGGTGTCGCCGTACATGCCGACCAGTTGGGTGGAGCGCGGGGCGTCCCCGGTCGGCACGTACTCCTGGTCCGGGGACAGATCCGGCACCGCCGCCAGCAGGTGCCGCCACTGCGGGCCCGCCATCCGCAGCCACCCGCGCTGCTCGGCCTGGTAGGTGTAGAGCACCACCTCCACCCCGTCGGCGGGGTACGCGAGCAGGGTGGCGTTCGCCGGCATCGGCAGATCGGCGAAGTCCCGGGTGATGAACTCCGGGATGAGCTGGCCGTTGCTCGGCACGAAGCCGGTGCCCAGCACCGGTGGACCCAGCCGGTCCCGGGATGCGAGGGCGGTCAGCCCCCGGTGTGCCCCGCCCGCCGGTACGTCGTAGTCACCCGGGTCGGCGGCCCGCCACCGCAGCGCGTACGCGACGTCCAGGCCGTCCCGGCTGGTGTCCCCGTCGGTGCGCAGCACCGTCGTCGCCGCCGGAGTGCGCAGGTGCGCCACATCGTGCTCCCGGTAACAGAAGCCGTGCGGCAGCCAGCCCCGCACGTAGCCGGAGAGTTGCCGGGCGGAGAGCATCTTCACCATCCGGGTGCCCCGCCGCACGACCGCCGACGCGCGTACGGCGACGAGAGTCGGATCGCCCGCCGCGGCCGGCTGCTGGCTGAGTTGGTGCAGGTGGGCCCAGCCCTGCTCCCGGTGCGCCGGCATCATCAGCGGAGTCTCCGGCTCCTCGGCCGCCTCGGTGGCCCCGTGCACCGCGGTCACCTCGGTGACGTGCACGAACCGACGCCACGGCAGGGCGCCGCCGGACCGGGGCGCCCACTCGAAGCCGGCCACCTCGCTGGCGCTGAACAGCTCGTACGCGGCACCCCGGGCGATCTCCTCGGCCGGATACGTCCCGCCACCGAACGCCACGCGCAGTCCGGTCCGTTCGTCGGCGGCGCCGCCGGCCCGAGGGCTGACGCTCATGCCGCCACCTCCCTCTGCTCGGTGAGATGCGGGCCGACACGACCCGGTGGCGCACTCAGTCCGCTCATTGCCAGCACTCCGCCTCGCTCCGTGCCGTCGCCTCGCGTCACGCTGCTGTGCCTGCCGTTCGCTCGCCACGCTCGCTCGGTGGCACGCTAGAGTCGCGCGGCGTAGTCGAGGTGAACGCCGGGTGGCGGGCGGATGGACAGCCCCGGTGTGTGATGCTGTCGCTGATGAGCGAGCCGACTGAAACCCGCCGCGAACGTGCCGCCCGGCGGGCCGGAGAGTTCCCGCCCGCCCCCGAGCCACTGCCCCGGCCGGTGCTGGACAGCCACACCCACCTGGACCTCACCGTCAGCGAGGCCGGCGTGCCCGGTGGCGGGTCGGCCGACGACCCGATCGCCGCGGCGGTCGGGGTGGCCGCCACGGTCGGCGTGGACCGGCTGGTCCAGGTGGGCGTGGACGTGGCCTCCTCGCGCTGGGGCGCGGACATCGCCGACAGTCATCCCGCCGTGCTGGCCACCGTGGCGCTGCACCCCAACGAGGCGCCCCGACTGGCCGACCTCGACGAGGCGCTGCGGGAGATCGAGTCGTTGGCCGCCCGCGACCGGGTCCGGGGGATCGGCGAGACCGGGATGGACTTCTTCCGGACCGGCGACGAGGGGCGCGCCGCGCAGGAGGAGAGCTTCCGCGCGCACATCGCCATCGCCAAGCGGTACGACCGGGCGTTGGTCATCCACGACCGGGAGGCGCACGCCGACGTGCTGCGGATCCTCGACGACGAGGGCGCCCCGGACACGGTGGTGCTGCACTGCTTCTCCGGTGACGCCGACTTCGCCCGCGAGTGCGTCCGCCGCGGCTTCCTGCTCAGCTTCGCCGGCACGGTCACCTTCGGCAGCGCCGGCGCGCTGCGGGAGGCCGCCGCGCTGACCCCGGTGGACCAGATCCTGGTGGAGACCGACGCCCCGTACCTCACCCCGATGCCGCACCGTGGCCGGCCGAACGCCTCGTACCTGATTCCGCTCACCGTCCGCTCGCTCGCCGCTACCACCGGCACCGACCTGGACGAGCTGTGCGCGGCCATCTCGGCCACCGGCGACCGGGTCTTCGGCCCGTGGTGAGCCCGGCCCGCCGGTCGGCCCCGACGACGCCGCTACGCTGCCAGCCATGACCGGTCTCCTCGGCCCGGCGGAGATCCGGGAACTCGCCGCCCGGCTGGGCGTCGCGCCCACCAAGAAGCTGGGCCAGAACTTCGTGCACGACCCGAACACCGTGCGCCGGATCGTCACCGCCGCCGGCCTGACCCCCGACGACGTGGCCCTGGAGGTCGGCCCCGGGCTCGGCTCGCTCACCCTGGGGCTGCTGCCCGTCGCCGGGCACGTGCACGCCGTCGAGATCGACCCGGTGCTCGCCGGGGCGCTGCCGGAGACCGCCGCGCGGCACGCCGGGCCGGACGCCGACCGGCTCACCGTGCACCGCGCCGACGCGCTGCGCGTTCGCGCCGCCGAACTGGCCGACCCGCCGCCGACCGCGCTGGTGGCGAACCTGCCCTACAACGTGGCCGTGCCGGTGGTGCTGAACCTGCTCGCCGAGCTGCCCACCCTGCGGCACGGCCTGGTCATGGTGCAGAAAGAGGTCGCCGACCGGTTGGTCGCCGGTCCCGGCTCGAAGGTGTACGGCATCCCGTCGGTCAAGCTCGCCTGGTACGCGAAGGCCCGCAGCGCCGGTCGGGTGCCGCCGAACGTGTTCTGGCCGGTGCCGAACGTCGACTCCGGCCTGGTGGCCTTCACCTGCCACGAACCGCCTCGCGACGACGTACCCCGGGAACGGGTCTTCGCAGTGGTGGACGCGGCGTTCGCGCAGCGTCGCAAGACCCTGCGCGCCGCGCTGGCCGGCTGGGCCGGCGGCGCGGACCGGGCCGCCGCCGCGCTCATCGCGGCCGGCGTCGACCCCGGCGCCCGGGGGGAGTCGTTGACCGTCGAGCAGTTCGCCGCCATCGCCGCGTCGGCCCCGGTCGGTACGCCGGCCGCGAAGTAGGCTGACGCCGTGCCCGCCAAGGAGTTGACCTTGATCAAGCCGTTCGACACTCGCCTGCTCGTGCGGGACGTCACCCCGTGACCGAGGCCTGGCGACCGGACGACGAGGACGAGCGGCGCGGGGCCGTCGGGCCGGTGAGGGTCCGGGTGCCCGCGAAGATCAACCTGCACCTCGGGGTGGGTCCGCTGCGCCGCGACGGCTACCACGAGTTGAACACCGTCTACCACGCCATCTCGATCTACGACGAGCTGACGGCCCGCCGGGGCGACACCCTCGCCCTGACCATGGAGGGCGAGGGCACCGGCGAGCTGGCGTTGGACGACACCAACCTGGTGATCCGCGCCGCGCACGCCCTCGCCGGGTACGCGGGGGTGCTGCCGCACGCCCGACTGCACCTGCGCAAGCAGATCCCGCTCGCCGGTGGGCTGGCCGGCGGCAGTGCCGACGCGGCCGCCGCGCTGGTGGCCTGCGACGCCCTCTGGGGCACCGGGCTGTCCCGCGACGAGCTTGCCGGGATCGCCGCCGACCTCGGCTCCGACGTGCCGTTCCTGATCTACGGCGGCACCGCGCTGGGCACCGGCCGGGGCGAGGCGGTCAGCCCCGTGCTGGTCCGGCCGACGTCCTGGCACTGGGTCGTGGCGATCGCCGACGTCGGCCTGTCCACGCCTGCCGCGTACCGCGAGTTGGACCGGCTTCGCGATTCCGGCGCCGCCGGCACCCCGCTGGGCAGCACCGATGCCCTGCTGGGCGCGCTGCGTCAGCGTGACCCCCGGGTCCTCGCCCGTACGCTCGGCAACGACCTTCAGGACGCGGCCCTGGCGATGCGCCCGGCGCTGGCGGACACGCTCAAGGCCGGCGAGGCGGCCGGCGCGCTCGCCGGCATCGTCTCCGGCTCCGGCCCGACCTGCGTCTTCCTCGCCCCCGACGCGGCCAACGCGGAGCGGATCGCCGCCGAGCTGGCCACGGCGGGCGTGTGCCGACAGGCGCGGGTCGCGCACGGCCCGGTCGCCGGGGCCCGCGTCGGCTGACGTCGCGTCCGCCGGTGGGCGCGCGGCGCGGTAGGCCGGGGCGTCCGCGTACCCTTGTGGCAGGCGTCCAGGTGCCCGCCGGCACCCGGACGCCTTGATCATGAAGGGTGGAACGTGGCCAACATCGTCAATCTGGACCGGGTGTCCAAGGGGTACGGCGCCGCCGGGCGGCTGCTCACGGACGTCTCGCTCGGCCTGGACGACGCCGACCGGATCGGCGTGGTCGGCCTCAACGGTGCCGGCAAGTCCACCCTGCTGCGACTGCTCACCAAGCAGGAGGACCCTGACGACGGCCGGGTGACCCACCGCCGCGACCTGCGCGTGCTCTGGCTGCCGCAGCAGCTCGCGCTCGCCCCCGACGCCACCGTCCGGGACGTCGTGCTCGGCACCGCCTGGCTCGGCGAGGGCATGGGCGCCGAGCACGAGTGGGCCGGTGACGCAGGGGTGCGCGCCATCCTTGACGGCCTCGGCATGCCACACCTCGGCCTCGACCAGCCGGTCGGCCCGATGTCCGGTGGCGAACGGCGCCGGGTGGCGCTCGCCGCGCTGCTCGTCCGCGACTCCGACCTGTTGATCCTCGACGAGCCCACCAACCACCTCGACGTCGCCGGTGTCGACTGGCTGGCCCGGCACCTGGTCGGTCGCAAGGGCTCCCTGGTGGTGGTCACCCACGACCGGTGGTTCCTGGACGCGGTCTGCACCACCACCTGGGAGGTCGCCGACCAGGCCGTCCGCGCGTACGAGGGTGGGTTCGCCGCCTGGATCCTCGCCCGAGCCGAGCGTGAGCGCGTCGCCGCCGCCACCGAGGCCCGCCGGCAGAACCTGCTCCGCAAGGAGATCGCCTGGCTGCGCCGTGGCCCGCCGGCCCGCACCTCGAAGCCCCAGTTCCGCATCGACGCCGCCAACGCGTTGATCGCCGACGTGCCGCCGGCCCGCGACACCATGTCGTTGCAGCGGATGGCCACCTCCCGGCTCGGCAAGCAGGTGTACGACCTGGAGAACGTCGAGCTGCACGCCGGGCCGAAAGAGATCCTGCGGGACGCCACGTGGCTGGTCGGCCCCGGTGACCGGATCGCCATTCTCGGTGCCAACGGCGCCGGCAAGACCACGCTGCTGCGGATGCTCGCCGGGATCACCCGCCCCGACGGTGGCCGCTTCAACACGGGCTCCACGGTCCGGCCGGCGTTCCTGTCCCAGGAGCTCGCCGAGCTGCCCGGGCACCTGCGGGTCCTCGAAGCCGTCGAGGAGGTCGCCCGCCGCGTCCAGCTCGGCGACCGAGAGGTCTCCGCCGCCCAGCTCGCCGAGGTCTTCGGTTTCGACGACCGCCGCCTCTGGACACCGGTCAGCGACCTCTCCGGCGGTGAGCGCCGCCGGTTGCAGATGCTGAGGCTGCTCGCGGGTGAGCCCAACGTGCTGCTCTTCGACGAGCCCACCAACGACCTGGACACCGACACCCTGGCCGCGCTGGAGGATCTGCTCGACTCGTGGCCGGGCACGATCATCGTGGCCAGCCACGACCGCTACCTCATCGAACGGGTCACCGACACGGCGTACGGGATGTTCGGCGACGGTCGGCTCGTGCACCTGCCCGGCGGCGTCGACGAGTACCTTGCCCGGACCGCCGAACGGGCCGGTGCACCCCGGACCGCTGCCAGCCCGACCACCGTGTCCGCCGGCCCTTCTGCTGGCGGCATGTCCGCGGCCGACGTCCGCCAGGCCCGCAAGGAGCTGACCCGGCTGGAACGGCAGCTCGGCAAGCTCGACCAGCGCGAGGTCACCCTGCTGGACCAGCTCGCCGCCGATGCCACCGACTACGCCAAGGTCGCCGACCTGGACACCCAGCTCAAGGACCTGCGCGCCGAACGGGAGCGGATCGAGGAGACCTGGATGACCCTCGCCGAGGACCTGCCCGAGAGCTGACCGGGGTGGAACGCGTCGCCCCGGGGGACGTGTGCGGCGTCACACCACCACATGCGGGACAATCGTCGGCGACACCTCACCCACGGCGTTGGAGACTCAGACATGGCCCACACCCCCGTCAACCACCCCGCGCGGCCGATCTACCGGGCGATCGGCGGGCTGACCGGTCTGTACCTGGTGGTCTTCGGTGTGCTCGGCATCATCACGACCGCCGGCGACGAGATTTTCGCTAAGGACGACACCCAGGTCCTCGGTCAGGGCACCAACTTCGGGTTCTCGCTGTTCAGCGTGCTTATCGGGATCATCGTGCTGGTCGGCACCGCGCTCGGCCGCAACATCGACGTGGCGATCAACCAGTGGCTGGCGTACGCCCTCATGGCGATCGGCCTGGCCAGCCTCGCGTTCATCCGGACCGACGCCAACATCTTCAATGTCAACGTGTTCACCGTGGTCGTCATGCTGACGGCCTCCCTGGTGCTGCTCATGGCCGGCATGTACGGCAAGGTCGGCTCCGAGGAGGAGGCGGAGGCGTTCCATAAGGCTCGCCTCGTCCTCTGAGGTCGTTTCTTGGTCGCTGTTGTGGTTTTCGCCGGAGCCCGAGCTGCTCCGGGCGGTCAGGCTTGATCCCTGCGCAGCTCGGGCTCCGGCGAAAACCTGACCTGGTCCAGCCTTTCGGCGGCCCTTCCGCTTTGCCCGTTCATGGGACAGCTTCTGTCGCCTCGGGTGACAATCCTCCTGAATCGGTTAATTCAGGAGGTCCGAGGTATGCCGCACTTTCCGGTGAACCATCCGGCACGGCCGCTCTACCGGGTTCTGACCGGTCTGATCGGCCTCTACATCCTGGTCTTCGGCGTCTGGGGTGTCGCCGAGACGATCGGTGACCCGCTCTTCGACCGGGGCAGCCACTGGGCGCTCGGCCTGCGAACCAACCTGGCCTTCTCACTCGCCTCGGTGATCTTCGGAGTCGTTCTGATCATCGGGGCGTCCCGGCGCACCAACCTCGGCCACTACATGAACCTGACCGCCGGCGCGGTGTTCCTGGCGACCAGCATCCTCATGATGTCGGTGCTGCAGACCGATGCGAACTTCCTCAACTTCTCGATGTCGACAGTCGTCGTGTCGATGGTGTTCGGCCTGATCCTGCTCGGCACCGGCCTCTACGACAAGGTCGGGTCCGAGGAGCACGCCGAGACGGAACGCCAACGCCGTAACCACCCGGTCGCCGAGGTGCACCGCCGCTGAGCGGGAACGGCCGCGGCCGTCGCTGACGGGTCAGCGGCGGCGCGCGGTGATCAGGCCCGGTTTCGCCTCCAGGTGCGACAACCCGTTCCAGGCCAGGTTGACCAGGTGCGCCGCCACCACCTCCTTACGTGGCTTGCGCACCTCCAGCCACCAACTGCCGGTCAGCGCGACCATGCCCACCAGCGCCTGCGAATACAGTTCGGCCAGCTTCGGGTCGTACCCGCGGCTCTTGAATTCGGCGCCCAAAATGTGCTCGACCTGGTGTGCCACGTCGTTCATCACGCTGCTGAAGGTGCCCGTCGCGGACATCAGCGGCGACTCGCGGACCAGCACGCGGAACCCGCTGGTCTCCTCCTCGATGTAGCCCAGCAGGGCCATCGCCGCCTGCTCCAACAGCTCCCGCGGGTGCCCGGCGGTCAACGCCGTGGTGATCCGGTCCAGTAGGGCACGGACCTCCCGGTCCACGACCACCGCGTAGAGCCCTTCCTTGCCGCCGAAATGCTCGTAGACCACCGGCTTCGAGACCTTGGCGCGGGCCGCCACCTCCTCGATGGAGGTGGCGTCGAAACCGCGCTCGGCGAACAGTTGACGGCCGGTCGCGATCAACTGCTCCCGCCGCTGGGCCGCCGACATGCGTACCCGGGAGGTGGTTTTGGGTTTGGCCGCGGAAGCCGCAGCCGCGCGCCGGCCTCCGGCAGTGTCGCTGACCTCAGGCATGTCGCCGCCTCGCTGGCGCTCGGTGACGCCCTGCCGTGGGATGGTGCCTCCGTTGTGCCCGCTCACATCGTCGCCTCACTGGCGGGCGGCCCAGCCGCCCGCCGTGCAGTGCGACCGCACCCGGTTGGGGCCCGGCCCTGTCCGCCGAGCCGTCCGGTCCCCCCGCTTGGCTCGGTCATCCGGCCATCCTGCCAGGCGCCCTCCAGGAGTACCGCCCGGTTTACCGGGGTGGGACCGGCTTCACGAGCTTCGCCGCGATGCGTTCCGGCTTCGGCCAGCGGACCTGCGACGCCGCACCGATCTTCTCGAACAACCAGATGACGCGGGCGGAGATGTCCACCTGGCCACGCAGGACGCCGTGCCGTGCGCTGGTGGGGTCGGCGTGGTGCAGGTTGTGCCAGCTCTCGCCGAACGACAGGATCGCCAGCGGCCAGAAGTTCGACGCCCGGTCACCCTGGCGCATGGCGAACGGACGCTCGCCGTAGACGTGGCAGACCGAGTTGATCGCCCAGGTGACGTGGTGCAGCAGGCCGATCCGGACCAGCCCGGCCCAGAAGAACGCGGTGAGCGCGCCCTGCCACGACCAGGTGACCAGGCCGCCGATCAGCGCCGGGCCGAGCAGCGAGATGGCCACCAGGGCCGGGAAGAGCCGGTCCACACGGCTGATGTCGCGATCGGCGATCAGGTCGGGCGCGAACCGTGCCCGGTTGGACAGCTCCCGACGGAACAACCAGCCAACGTGGGCGTGGAACAGCCCGCGGGTCAGCGCCCAGAAGCTGGTGCCGAAGCGCCACGGGGAGTGCGGGTCACCCTCCAGGTCGGAGAAGGCGTGGTGCCGCCGGTGGTCGGCCACCCACTGGATGATCTCGCCCTGCACCGCCAACGAACCCGCGACCGCCAGCGAGACGCGCAGCCACCGCTTGGCCTTGAACGAGCCGTGCGTGAAGTACCGGTGGAAGCCGACGGTGATACCGAGCCCGCAGACCACGTACCAGACCAGGCCGATGACCACGTCGGTCCAGCCCAGCCAGCCACCCCAGGCCACCGGGACGGCGACCAGCAGGGCCACGAAGGGAATCACGACGAACGCCCACAGGCCGGCCAGGATCCCGGGGGACTGGCTGCCGTCGGTGAGCGGTTTCGGGCCGGGGCCGGTGGTGTTGGGTTCGAGCACAGTGGTCGACATGGCACCTCGCAGGGGGGGACGAAAGGATCACGAAGCTACGCCTACGTCACCGTAACTTACGGCACCGTAGATCGCACGAGGAAGTTTCCGAAAAGGCGCTGAGAGGCAGGTCAGAGCCTCGCCGATAGCGACCGCAGGCGGCCGGTCACCGACGTCCGAGTCGAATCCGGACGGCCGCCCGGGGCGCTCCCGGGCGGGCGCGTCGCCAGGCGTAGGGCGGAATGAGCGATGGCGTCCGGCGGCCGGGGCGCTAAGGTGTAGCGCGGGATGCCCATCCCAGATGTGACGCCTTAGCGTCGCTGATCGGCCGTGGTGTAATTGGCAACACCCGGGTCTTTGGTACCCGTGTTTCAGGTTCGAACCCTGGCGGCCGAGCTGCCCCCTTTGGTCCGTTCTGGGCCCCACTGGGGGTAAGAGGGAACCGAGCCGGCCCTCGCGGTTAGCATGACCGCGAGAGTGTCCGCCGTCCCGACGGGAGCCACGTCGTGCCCCAGCCCCACCTTCGTACCGTCGTCGTGCTCGCCGCCGGTGAGGGCAAGCGGATGAAGTCGACACTGCCAAAGGTGCTGCACCCCCTGCTCGGCCGCACGCTGCTGGGCCACGTTCTGAGCGCGGCCGCCCCGCTGGCGGCCGACCGCACCGTCGTCGTGGTCGGGCACGGCGCCGACCAGGTTCGCGCCCACCTGACCGAGGTCGCCCCGGACGCCACTCCCGTGCTCCAGGCCGAGCAGCTCGGCACCGGGCACGCCGCCCGCATCGCGCTGGAGGCCGTACCGGACGGGGCCGGCACCGTCGTGGTGATCAACGGGGACGTTCCCCTGCTGCGCCCGGAGACGGTCGGCGCGTTGGTCACCGCGCACGAGCAGGCCGCCGCGGCGGCGACCGTGCTGGCCGCCGAGGTGCCCGACCCGACCGGGCTCGGCCGGATCGTCCGGGACGCGGACGGGCGGCTGGAGCAGATCGTCGAGGAGCGCGACGCCGACGCGACGCAACGCGCCATCCAGGAGATCAACGCCGGCATCTACGCGTTCGACGCGGTGCGGCTGCGCGACGCGCTGGGCAAGCTCTCCACCGACAACGACCAGGGTGAGGAGTACCTGACCGACGTCTTCGGGTTGCTCCGCTCGGCCGGCGAGCCGGTCGCGGTCCACGTGGCCGACGACCACGTGGAGACGTTGGGCTGCAACGACCGGGTGGAACTGGCGACGCTGCGCCGGCTGCTGCGCGACCGGGTCAACGAGGCGTGGATGCGGACCGGGGTCAGCCTGCTCGACCCCGCGACCACCTGGATCGACGTGACGGTGGTGCTGGACCGCGACGCGGTCATCGACCAGAACACCCAACTGCGCGGCAGCACGGTGGTCGGCGCGGGCACGCTGGTCGGGCCGGACGTCACGCTTGTCGACACGATCGTCGGCCCGGCCGCCTCGGTGGTGCGCAGCCACGCCGTGGGCGCCGAGGTGGGCGCGGGCGCCAGCGTGGGCCCGTACGCCTACCTGCGGCCCGCCGCACGGCTCGCCGACAAGGCGAAGGTCGGCACGTTCGTCGAGGTGAAGAACTCCGAGATCGGCGCCGGCTCCAAGGTGCCGCACCTGACGTACGTCGGTGACGCGACGATCGGCGAGCAGAGCAACATCGGCGCGGCGTCGGTCTTCGTCAACTACGACGGGGTGCACAAGCACCGCACGGTGATCGGCAGCCACGCCCGGACCGGCGCGGACAACATGTTCGTGGCACCGGTCGAGGTGGGCGACGGCGCGTACACGGCGGCCGGCTCGGTCATCGTGGACGACGTACCGGCGGGTGCGATGGGTGTCGCCCGGGCACGCCAGCGCAACATCGAGGGCTGGGTGGTGAAGCGGCGGGCCGGCACCGCCGCGGCCGAGGCCGCCAAGCGGGCACGCGACGTGCAGGGTGCGTCCAACGGGGCCGGCGCCGCAAGCGACAGTGAGGCAATGCACGGGCCGGCCGAGACGGTGGGCGGTGCGTCGGGCACGGGAGATACTGCAACCGAATAGTCTCCGACCCACCACCACAGGGCCGGGTATCGCCGACAAACGGGAGCAGACGGGCCCATGGGCAGCATCGTCGCCGAAAACCGCAAAAGCCTGATGCTCTTTTCCGGACGAGGTTTTCCGGAGTTGGCCAAGGAGATCGGCGAGGTGCTCGGTGTCGCGCCGACGCCGGCCGACGCGTACGAGTTCGCCAACGGCGAGCTCTTCGTACGATTCAAGGACTCGGTGCGTGGTTCGGACGCCTTCGTGGTGCAGTCCGTGACGCACGGGGTGAACACCTGGGTCATGGAGACCCTGATCATGGTGGACGCGCTGAAGCGGGGGTCGGCCAAGCGGATCACCGTCGTGCTGCCGTTCTACCCGTACGCGCGGCAGGACAAGAAGCACCGGGGTCGGGAGCCGATCTCGGCACGACTGGTGGCGGACCTGCTGAAGACCGCCGGTGCGAACCGGATCCTCACCGTCGACCTGCACACCGCGCAGATCCAGGGCTTCTTCGACGGCCCGGTGGACCACCTCTTCGCGATGGACATCCTCGCCGAGTACGTGGAGCACAAATACGCCGGCCGCCCGATGACCGTGGTGGCACCGGACTCGGGCCGGGTCCGGGTGGCGGAGCGGTGGACCGACCGGCTGGGCGGCTGCCCGCTGGCGTTCATCCACAAGACCCGCGACCCGATGAAGCCGAACCAGGTCGTGGCGAACCGGGTGGTCGGCGAGGTGGAGGACCGGGTCTGCCTGATCGTCGACGACATGATCGACACCGGCGGCACGATCACCAAGGCCGCCGACATCCTCAAGGAGTCGGGCGCGGCGGAGATCGTGGTGGCGTCCACCCACGCGCTGCTGTCGGACCCGGCCACCGAGCGGCTCAAGAACAGCTCGATCAGCGAGATCGTGGTGACCAACACGCTGCCGCTCCCGCCGGAGAAGCAGCTGGACAAGCTGACCGTGCTGTCGATCGCGCCGCTGCTGGCGCGGGCGATCCGGGAGGTCTTCGACGATGGTTCGGTGACCACCCTCTTCGGTGGGCTGAGCTGAGCCTCGCGGTGTGATGGGCCCCGTTTCCGCCATTCGGCACGCTGGCGGGTCCGGAGCTGGCAGGCTGAGGGGAAACGGGGCTGGTACGCGGACGGGATCACCGTCGGCGTACCAGCCCGGAGCCGTGACCGGGGACTGCCGCGAGCCCTGGAATCAGCTCGGGTAGACTGGTGCGGTTGCCACGGCGAGGGTGCCCGGCGGGCCGCTGAAGAGCGCCGCACGGAGGCACCGTCATCGACGCGGTGCTCCGGGCAGTCGTTCATGACGCATGAGCCCCAGCGAGCCCCTCGCCCAGCACCGCAAGACGACAAGCCGCCGCAGCGAAAAGCATCAGGAGTTTCCCCGTGTCCGAGGTAAAGATCAGCGCCGAGCCCCGCACCGAGTTCGGCAAGGGTGGTGCCCGCCGTACCCGCCGGGCCGGCAAGGTGCCAGCCGTGCTGTACGGCCACGGCGAGAAGCCCAAGCACATCGCGCTGCCGTCGCGGGAGTTCGCCGCGGCGATCCGTAAGGGCGGTGCCAACCAGCTCTTCGCGATCGACATCACCGACGGCACCCAGGTGCTGGCGCTGCCGAAGGCGATTCAGCGTGACCCGATCCGGGACACCTTCGAGCACGTGGACCTCATCCTGGTCCGCCGGGGCGAGAAGGTCACCGTCGAGGTCCCGGTCCAGCTGACCGGCGAGGCCGCCCGGGACACCCTGATCGTGCACGACCACGACACCCTCTCGGTGACCGCCGACGCCACCAAGGTGCCGGACCACCTCGAGGCCTCGATCGAGGGCCTGGAGGCGGGCTCCCAGGTGACCGCCGGCGACGTCGAGCTGCCGAGCGGTGTCGAGCTGGCTGTCGACGCGACGCTGCCGGTCGCCGCGGTGACCGCCGCGCCGACCGCCGAGCAGCTCGAGGCGACGCTGCCCGAGGTCGAGGTGGCCACCGACGAGGCTGAGGCCGAGGTCGGCGAGGTCACCGAGGGCTCCGAGGGCGCGGACGCCGCTCCGGCCGCCGAGGGCGCGGAGAACACCGAGGCGCGCACCGAGGCCTGATCGGTTCGTATCGTGCGGCAGGCGTCCCCGAGACTTCGGGGGCGCCTGCCGGCGTATCGGGTGTCGGTCGGACGGGACTGCGAAAGGGACGGGTCGTGACGGACGAGGCGGGGCCGTGGCTGGTGGTCGGCCTGGGAAACCCCGGTCGGGAGTACGCCGGTAACCGGCACAACGTCGGCTTCATGGTGGCCGACCTGCTGGCCGGACGCGTGGGCGCGCGGTTCGGCCGGCACAAGCGTGCGGTCGCCGAGGTAGCCGAGGGGCGGCTCGGGTTCGGCGGGCCGAAGCTGGTGCTGGCCAAGCCACTGACGTACATGAACCTCTCCGGTGGGCCCGTCGCGGCGTTGGCGCAGTTCTACAAGGTGCCCCCGGCGCGGGTGATCGCGGCGCACGACGAGCTGGACATCGACTTCGGCCAGGTACGCATCAAGTTCGGCGGTGGCGAGGGCGGGCACAACGGCCTGCGCTCGATGTCGAAGTCGTTGGGCACGAAGGACTACGTCCGGGTGCGGTTCGGCGTCGGTCGCCCACCGGGACGGCAGGATCCGGCGGATTACGTGCTGTCGGATTTCGGCGCGGCGGAGCGCAAGGAGCTGGATTTCCTGGTGGACCGGGCTGCCGACGTGGTGGAGTCGGTGATCGTCAAGGGCGTGGAGCCGACCCAGAACCTCTACCACGGCGGTTGAGCGGTGCGGGGCGTACCGGATCGGAAATGGCGGGCCGGTAGTCTGCGCCTTTCGGAGTGCCGCGACCTGCGCAGCGGGTCGTGGCCAGTCAGTGCGTGCGGCGCGGGACGCGGCGAGGCGACGGGAGTGGCAGATGGGTAGTCCTCCGATGATCGACGGCGCGTTCGCCCGGTGGCTGGCCTCTCGGGCCGGTCAGGCGCTGCTCGCCCTGCGGACGGAGTTGGGTTTCGCGGACGCCGGTGCCCTGAAGTCGGCCGGTGACAAGGTGTCGCACGACCTGATCCGTACGGAGCTGGCGAAGTGGCGGCCCGGGGACGCGGTGCTCTCCGAGGAGGACGAGGGCTCGCGGCTGGCCTGGGCGGCCGAGGTGAACGCCGGGGCGGTGTCCAGGCTGACCGCCGACCGCGTGTGGATCATCGACCCGTTGGACGGCACCCGGGAGTTCTCCGAGGAGGGCCGCTCGGACTGGGCGGTGCACATCGCTCTCTGGGCCCGTAACGCGCCGAGCGCGCACGGGCTGGTGGCCGGGGCCGTGGGGCTGCCGGCGCAGCACCGGGTGCTGGGCACGGACTACCCGCCGGCGTACCCGCCGATGACCGTGGAGGCGGCGACGGCCGGCGAGCGGAAGATCCGCCTGGCCGCGAGCCGGAGCCGGCCGCCCGTCTTCCTGACCGACCTGGCCGAGGACGTCGGGGCGCACCTGGTGCCGATGGGCTCGGCCGGCGCGAAGATCGCTGCCGTGGTGACCGGCGAGGTGGACGCGTACATCCACGCCGGCGGGCAGTACGAGTGGGACTCGGCCGCCCCGGTGGCTGTGGCGACGGCCACCGGACTGCACGCTTCCCGGATCGACGGTTCTGCGCTTCGATACAACGAGGCGGATCCGCGCCTGCCGGACCTGCTGGTCTGTCGCAAGGATCTCGCCCACCGGTTGCTTGCAGCGCTGCAGAGACATTCCGGGTAGCCTGAGCGGACTTTCTTGACATGCCCGACCGGAAAGGTCTGGAAATCGGATGAGCAAGCGAATCGAGCAGCCGTCATGACCACCCCCGCGGCCTACCGGGTCTCCCACCTGGACGCCCTGGAGGCGGAGAGCATCTTCGTGATGCGCGAGGTGGTCGCCGAGATGGAACGCCCGGTGCTGCTCTTCTCCGGCGGCAAGGACTCGATCGTCATGCTGCGGCTGGCGCAGAAGGCGTTCGCCCCCGCCAACATCCCCTTCCCGGTCATGCACGTCGACACCGGGCACAACTTTCCCGAGGTCCTGGAATACCGCGATCAGCGGGTCGCCGAGCTGGGGTTGCAGCTCGTGGTGGCGAGCGTGCCGGAGGCCCTGGCGAGCGGCATGGTCCGGGAGTCCGGCGACGGGATGCGCAACCGGATCCAGACGCCGGTGCTGCTGGACGCGGTGGAGAAGCACCGCTTCGACGCCCTGTTCGGTGGCGCCCGCCGGGACGAGGAGAAGGCCCGGGCAAAGGAGCGGGTGTTCAGCTTCCGCGACGAGTTCGGTCAGTGGGACCCGAAGAACCAGCGGCCGGAGCTGTGGTCGCTCTACAACGGCCGGCACCACCCGGGCGAGTCGATCCGCGTCTTCCCGCTGTCCAACTGGACCGAGCTGGACGTCTGGCACTACATCGCCCGGGAGCGGATCCCGCTGCCCTCGATCTACTACGCCCACGAGCGCGAGGTGATCGAGCGCGACGGCATGGTCTACGCGGTCAACGAGTTCTTCCGCCCCCGCGCGGGTGAGGAGCGGTTCAAGGCCCAGGTGCGCTATCGCACCGTCGGCGACGCGTCCTGCACCGCCGCGGTCCGCTCCGACGCGGACACCGTGGAGAAGGTCATCGAGGAGGTGGCGGCCACCCGGATCACCGAGCGTGGCGCGACCCGCGGTGACGACCGGGTCAGCGAGGCCGCCATGGAGGACCGCAAGCGGGAGGGCTACTTCTGATGAGCACCGAGATCGTGGCATCCGCGAATGCGGAGGCCCGGGCTGTTACCGGGGCCGGGCCGGAGGCCCGGGCTATGGACCTGCTGCGGTTCGCCACCGCCGGCAGCGTGGACGACGGAAAGTCGACCCTGATCGGGCGGCTGCTCTACGACACCAAGTCGCTCTTCACCGACCAGCTCGCCGCGGTGGAGGCGGTCAGCGCGGCCCGCGGTGACGAATACACCAACCTGGCGTTGCTCACCGACGGTCTACGCGCCGAGCGGGAGCAGGGCATCACCATCGACGTGGCGTACCGCTACTTCGCCACCCCCCGGCGCAAGTTCATCATCGCCGACACCCCGGGCCACATCCAGTACACCCGCAACATGGTGACCGGGGCATCCACCGCCGACCTGGCGCTGATCCTGGTGGACGCCCGCAAGGGCCTGGTCGAGCAGTCCCGCCGGCACGCGTTCCTCTGCTCGCTGCTGCGGGTGCCGCACCTGGTCCTCTGTGTCAACAAGATGGACCTGGTGGACTGGTCGCAGGAGGTCTACGAGCAGATCGCCGACGAGTTCACCGCCTTCGCCGCGAAGCTCGACGTACCGGACCTGACCGTGGTGCCGGTCTCCGCGCTGCGTGGTGACAACATCGTCTCTCGGTCGGAGAACATGCCCTGGTACGAGGGCCCCTCGCTGCTGCACCACCTGGAGCGGGTGCACATCGCGAGCGACCGCAACCTGGTCGACGTCCGGTTCCCGGTGCAGTACGTGATCCGGCCGCAGTCCACCACGGTCACCGACTACCGCGGCTACGCCGGTCAGGTCGCCTCCGGCGTCCTCAAGCCGGGTGACGAGGTGATGGTGCTGCCGTCCGGCTTCACCAGCCGGATCGCCGCCGTGGAGACCGCCGACGGGCCGGTCGCGGAGGCGTTCCCGCCGATGTCGGTGACGGTACGACTGGCCGACGAGATCGACATCTCCCGGGGCGACCTGATCTGCCGGCCGAACAACGCGCCGGCGGTCGCCCAGGACATCGAGGCGATGGTCTGCTGGATGGACGAGACCGCCCCGCTGCGGGTCGGCGGCCGGTACGCGATCAAGCACACCACCCGCTCGGCGCGGGCGATCGTGCGCGGGCTGCACTACCGGCTGGACATCAACTCACTGCACCGCGACGAGTCGGCCGACGAGCTGCGGCTCAACGAGATCGGTCGGGTGCGACTGCGCACCACCGTGCCGCTGCTGGCCGACGAGTACCGCCGCAACCGCACCACCGGAGGCTTCGTCATCATCGACGAGGCCACCAACCGCACGGTCGGCGCAGCCATGATCGTCGAAGCGAACTAACGCCCCGCCCCCGCCCCCGCCCCCGCCCCCGCCCTCCGCGATCTTGCACTTTTGGTCGCCGTTCTGCCTCCTTGTGGGGGAATTGTCGCGACAGGAACTGCAAGATCGCCAGGGTGGGGCGGGGGTGGGGCGGGCCGGGGTGGGGCGGGGCGGGGCGGGGGTTAGTCGAGGCGGGTTGCGCCGGGGGCCGGGAGGACGGTCACGGCGCTTGGTGCGGTGAAGTTGTGCTCGGCGTAGGCCGTCCTGACGGCGGTCGCCACCGCTTCGGCGGGGTCGGCGTCGACCAGGGCGAGGACGCAGCCGCCGAAGCCGCCGCCGGTCATCCGGGCGCCCAGCGCCCCGGCCGCCAGCGCCGCCTCGACCGCGGTGTCCACCTCGGGCACGGTGATCTCGAAGTCGTCGCGCATTGAGACGTGCGAGGCGGTGAGCAGCGGGCCGATGTCCCGGGCCCGCCCGGCGCGTAGCAGCGCGACAGTGTCCAGCACACGCTGGTCCTCGGTGACCACGTGTCGGACCCGTCGCCGGGTCACCTCGTCGTCGAGGCGGGCCAGCGCGGTGTCGAGCTGGTCGACGGCCACGTCGCGCAGCGCGGGGACGCCGAGCGCCTTGGCCGCCGCCTCACAGGACCGGCGGCGGGCGGCGTACTCGCCGTCGGCGTGCCGGTGCGGCGCCCGGCTGTCGATGACCAGCACGGCCAGCCCGGCGGCGTCCAGGTCGAACGGGATGTGCTCGACGGACTCGTCACGGCAGTCGAGGAAGAGCGCGTGCCCGGCACGGCAGCGGATCACCGCGGACTGGTCCATGATCCCGGTCGGAGCGCCCACGTAGACGTTCTCCGCCCGCTGTGCCAGCCGGGGCTGTTGTTCGGCCGGCAGCTCCAGCCCACCGAGGTCGAGCAGAGCCGCGAGCACGGCCGACTCGAGCGCGGCCGAGGAGGAGAGCCCGGAGCCCAGCGGGACGTCGGAGGCGATCGCCAGCCGGGCGCCCGGCACCGGATGACCGGCCTCACGCAGCGCCCACACCACCCCCGCCACGTACGCGCCCCAGCCGGTGACCCGGCCCGGCTCGGCCACGTCGTCCGCGCCGAAGGTGATGGTCTCGCCGGAGAGCTCGGACCAGACCGTCCAGGTGTCGCCGTCCTGCCGGTCGGCGGCGACGACGGTACGCAGCGGCAGCGCGAAGGGCAGCACGAAACCGTCGTTGTAGTCGGTGTGCTCGCCGATCAGGTTGACCCGACCCGGTGCCGCCCAACGGCCGGTGGCCCGGCCGCCGTACTGGTCGGTGAAGCCGGCGGCGGCCCGCTCAGCGACGTCACCGCTGAGGTGGGTCACGGTTGCTGCTCCAGGACGTACGTGCGGTAGAAGGCCCAGGCATCACCGACCATGTCGTGCAGGGTCGGCTTCTGCGGCACCCAGCCCAGCTCGTCGCGGGCCAGCGCGGAGGAGGCGACAAGCTCGGCGGGGTCGCCCTCGCGGCGCGGCGCCACCTCGACCGGCAGGTGGTGCCCGGTGACCTCGCGGACGACGTCGACGACCTGCCGGTTGGTGAAGCCGTTGCCGTTGCCCAGGTTGTAGATCCGGTGTTGGCCGCTGGTGGCGACGTCCAGCGCCAGCAGGTGCGCGCGGGCCAGGTCGGCGACGTGGATGTAGTCGCGGACGCAGGTGCCGTCCGCGGTGGGGTAGTCGTCGCCGAAGAGTTGGAGCTTGTCCCGCCGGCCGGCGGCGACCTCCAGCGCGATGGGGATCAGGTGCGTCTCCGGGTCGTGCCGCTCGCCGAGCGCGACGTCACCGGCGAGGTGTGCGCCGGCGACGTTGAAGTAGCGCAGTGAGACGGCGGCCAGCCCGTGGGCGATGGCCTCGGAGGTGAGCGCCATGTCGACGGCGAGCTTGGTGGCGCCGTACGTGTTGGTGGGCGCCTTGACCGCGGTCTCCGGGATGGGGAGTTCGGTGGGGTTGCCGTAGACGGCGGCGGTGGAGGAGAAGACCATCCGGGGCACCCCGGCGGCCCGGACCGCGTCGATCAGGGCCAACGTGCCGACGGTGTTGTTCTGCCAGTACAGCTCCGGCTTGACCATCGACTCACCGGCGGCGATCAGGGCTGCGAAGTGCAACACCCCGTCGAACCCGGCGTCGGGGGTGACGACCTGGGCGGCGTCGTGGATGGACGCCTGGACGTGGGTGGCGTCCGGGGCGAGTGCCTCGCGGTGGCCGGTGCGCAGGTCGTCCAGGACGACGACCTGGTGGCCGGCGTCGAGCAGCATGCGGGTCACCACGCTGCCGATGAAGCCGGCGCCCCCGGTGACGAGCAGTTTCACGTCGTTGCCTCCTGCCTGGCCCGCCGGGACGTGGCCCTCGGTGATCACCCTACGGCTGCGGCGGGCGCCTCGGCCGACCCCACCGTCAACCCATTCCATCATAATCTCTCACGTTTAAACAGAGCCGAACATGACGACTCCGCGCGATCCCCGGGTGCGACGGGCCAACGGTGTCTACCATCTCTGTCATGCGGGAAGCGGCCCGTACCGGGCTCCGGCGACGCGTGCGGGGGCGGCCCCGCCGTGACCCGGGCCCGCTCGCCCGGGCCGTCGCCCGGGTGCTGGTCCGCGCCGCCGACGGTGCCAGCCGCCTCGTCACCGACCTGCTCGGGGCCGGCCCGGCGGCCGGTCGGGAGCGCATCTCCGAGGCCGAGCTGCGCGACCTGGTCGCGGCGAACACGGTGCTCGACCCGGACGAGCGGCGGATCATCGACGAGGTCCTGGTGGCAGGTGCCAGCCTGGTCCGCGAGGTGATGATGCCCCGCACCGAGGTGGTCTTCCTGCCGGCCCGGCTGACCATCGCCGAGGCGGCCCGGCTGGTCCGCGCCGAGACGCACACCCGCTACCCGGTCACCGACGGCACCCATGACGACGTGGTCGGTTTCGTGCACCTGCGCGACGTGCTGCTGCGTCCGGACATCGACCCGTGCGTCACCGTCGGCGAGCTGACCCGCGAGGTCAAGCGGCTGCCCGGCAGCAAACGCGTCCTGGCCGCACTCACCGAGATGCGTCGGGAGGGCCAGCACCTCGCGGTGGTGATCGACGAGTACGGCGGCACCGCCGGGATCGTCACCCTGGAGGACCTGATCGAGGAACTCGTCGGGGAGATCCACGACGAGTACGACGCCGAGCCGGACCCGGTGCACGCCGGCCTTCCGGCGGTGGTGGACGGCCGGCTCAACCTCGCCGATTTCGCCGAGCGGACCGGAGTGGCGCTGCCCGTCGGCCCGTACGAGACGGTCGGCGGGTACGTGATGGCCGCGCTGGGCCGCCTGCCGCTGACCGGCGACGAGGTGCCGGTGCCCGCCGAGCCGGCCGACGACGGCGGGCCCGATCCGGGGGACCCGCCCGGCGGCTGGCTGCTGCGCGTGTTGGCCCTGGAGGGGCGTCGGGTGGCCCGGCTCGCGGTCTCGGCCGTACGGACGCCGGAACAGCGCCGCGACGCCGCCGCCAGTCAGGCGCGTGACGGTGTGACGGGGCAGCCCCGGGAGAGCGGCGGCGGGCGGCCGAGTGGGGCCGGGCCGGGCCCGACGCGACGGATCGGAGTGGGGGAGCCGCGCGAGGTCAGCGCCCCGACACCGGCGGGCCGCGGCCGACCCGCCGGCCCGTCATGACGGACCCGGTTGCTTGCTGACAGAATTGTCGCCATGTCCGACGTTCCCGCCCGCCCGCGCGTCTTCTCCGGCATCCAGCCGACGGCCGACTCGTTCCACCTCGGCAACTACCTCGGCGCCGTGCGGCACTGGGTGGCCCTGCAGGAGACGCACGACGCGTTCTACTGTGTCGTGGACCTGCACGCCATCACCGCGGGCCACGATCCGGCGCTGCTGCGCCAGCGGACGAGGGTGGCGGCCGCACAGCTCTTCGCGGTCGGTCTCGACCCGGATCGCAGCACCCTGTTCGTGCAGTCGCAGGTGCCCGAGCACCCGCAGTTGGCCTGGGTGCTGGGCTGCATCACCGGCTTCGGCGAGGCCAGCCGGATGACCCAGTTCAAGGACAAGTCGCAGAAGCAGGGCAACGAGCGGGCCAGCGTCGGGCTGTTCACCTATCCCGTCCTGCAGGCCGCCGACATCCTGCTCTACCAGGCCAACGCGGTGCCGGTCGGTGAGGACCAGCGGCAGCACCTGGAGCTCTCCCGGGACCTGGCCCAGCGGTTCAACTCGTTGTTCGGCGCGACGTTCACCGTCCCCGCCCCGCACATCGTCAAGGACACCGCGAAGATCACCGACCTGCAGGACCCGACCGCGAAGATGTCCAAGTCGTCGTCCTCGCCGGCCGGCATCATCGACCTGCTGGAGGACCCGGCCCGGTCCGCCAAGAAGATCCGCTCCGCGGTGACCGACACCGGCCGGGAGATCGTCTTCGACGCCGAGACCAAGCCGGGCGTGTCCAACCTGCTGACCATCCACTCGGCGCTCAGCGGGCGCGGCATCGACGAGTTGGTCGCCGCGTACGCCGGCCGTGGCTACGGCGACCTGAAGAAGGACCTGGCCGAGGTTGTGGCGGACTTCGTCCGCCCGATCCAGGAACGCACCCGCACCTACCTCGACGACCCGGCGCAGCTGGACAAGCTGCTCGCCGCCGGCGCGGAGAAGGCCCGGTCGGTGGCCGGGGCGACGCTGCGGTCCGCGTACGAACGGGTCGGGTTCTTCCCGCCGGTGCGCGGCGAATAGCGCCGCGGGACAGGTGGTCGGGTCGGTGGCCGAAGAGGCGGCACGGAGCGTGGATCGCAGTGGCGGGGTGACGCCGTCCGGCGACACCATTCAGATCGGCATCGCGGTGGACATCCCGGAGCCCTGGGGGACCCAGCTCACCCAGCGGCGGATAGAGGCGGGCGACGCCCTCGCGGTGCCCGCCCACGTGACGCTGCTCGGTCCGACCGAGATCCCGACCGCCATCCTGCCGGCCGTCGAGCGCCACCTCGGCGCGGTCGCCGCCGCGCACCTGCCGTTCGCGCTGCACCTGCGGGGCACCGGCACGTTCCGGCCGGTGACCCAGGTGGTGTTCGTCGCGGTCGCCGCCGGGATCAGCGAGTGCGAGCTGCTGGCCGCCGCCATCGCCGCCGCGCCAGGCGTGCATCGTGAGCTGCGTTTTCCCTACCATCCGCACGTCACCGTGGCGCAGGACGTGTCACCGGAGGCACTGGACAAGGTGTACGAGGATCTGGCGGACTTCTCCGCGATGTTCCAGGTCGAGGCGTTCACTCTCTTCTCGCACAGCGGGCAGGCCCGGTGGCAGCCCCGCCGGGACTTCCGCCTCGGCAACTGACCGCCGGCGACGCGCCGAGTGGCGAGCAATCGGAGTCGGTTGCCGTGACGGCGGTGGGAGATCGGCGAGGATGACCGCGTGAACGTGATCGGGGCGATCGAGGCGGGCATCGACCGCGGGGTGACCGCCGCGCGCCGCCGATCGCGGCACTTCGACCACGTGTGGCGTGCCGGTGCGCTCTACGCCGAGGTGCTGGCCGGGCGACTGGCCGCGGCGATCGCCTACTACGGCTTCTTCGCGGTCTTCGCGCTCGCTCTGGTCGCGTACTCCATCTTCGGCGCGATCCTGGAGGACAACGACGAGGTCAGCGAGGCGGCGGCCGGGTTCCTGAAGGAAAATCTGCCGTTCCTGGACGCCGAGCAGATCGCCAACTCCAGCGGCACGGTCGGCGTGGTCGGCCTGATCATCCTGGTCTTCACCGGGATCGGCTGGGTCGAGTCGATCCGCTCCTCGCAACGGCTGATGTACGCGCTCAACCAGCAGCCAGGCAACCTGGTGGTCCGGCGGTTGGTCGACCTCGGCGTGATGATCGGCGTTTTCGTGCTGCTCGGCGTCTCGGTGGCGGCGGTGGACGCGCTGGAGTCGGTGCTGCGCTTCCTGCTGCGCAGCACCGGCTCGGTCGGCCTGACCACGATCAGCGCGATCCTCAGCGTGCTGGTCAACGCGGTGCTCGCCGCCGCGCTGCTGGTCGCCGTGCCCCGGCTGCGGATGAGCCGGTCCCGACTGCGCCCGGTGGTGGTGCTGGTCGCGATCGGCATCACGCTGCTCAACACCGTGGGGCGGTACTACGTGGTACGCACCGAGCGGAACCCGGCGTACACCGTGGTGGCCGGTGCGGTCGGGCTGCTGCTCTACCTCTACCTGCTCAACCAACTGGTGCTGTTCGGGGCGGCGCTCCTCGCGACCAGTGGGAAAGGGCGGGTGGTGGATCTGGCGGAGGGGCAGCGGGTGACGAATCTCGAAGAGGACACCGATCCCGGTACGCCGGGCGGTGCGGGCTGACGGCGTGGAAGGTGCGCAGGTGCTGATCTCGGTCGACCAGGACTCCCCGGTGCCCCCGTACGAGCAGGTGCGCGGGCAACTCGCCGAGCTGATCGGTGACGGCCGGCTCCCGGTGGGCAGCCGACTGCCCACCGTCCGGCAGCTCGCCGCCGACCTGCGGCTGGCCGCGAACACGGTGGCCCGGGCGTACCGGGAACTGGAGGCGGCCGGGCTGCTGGAGACGCGGGGGCGCAACGGCACCTTCGTCGCCCCCGGCCGGGACGACGCCGTGGACCGGCTGCACCGGGCTGCCGCCGAGTACGCCGCCGAGTCGCGGCGGCTGGGCGTCTCCCCGGATCGTGCCGTCGCCCTGGTCCGCGCCGCCCTCGACGCCATCCGCCACGACTGAGCGCGGACGGGATGCCGCTGGTTCCCCTGAAACGGCTGATGTCTCTGCGACATATTTATGCCTCTGAGACATCACGCTCCCAATGGCGGCCCCTCGCATGACCGCCCGGCGTGGCTCACGGGGCCGCCGGTGGGGCCACGTCGGCGTACGTTAAGGCGAATGACGCCCACCTTCCGGTCGGGAGCGGCCATGATGAGCCGGTGGGCGCACTCATGACACTGGACCTGCCGTCCGACTCGCCGATGCTCGGCCTGCCGTGGATCATCACCTTCGGTCCGCTCGGTGACCTCGACGAGTGGGAGCCGGTGGTCTGCGGGCCCTATGAGCGACCGCACGCGTTGGCGCTGGCCGAGGCGGTCGTGGCCGACGAGCAGTTGATGGCCGTGGTGGAGCCGCTGCTGCCGGCGCTGTCGCCCGACGAGATCCGCAGCGAGATCGCCGCCGCCCAGGTCGCCGCCGAGGACGAGGCCCGCCAGGTCGAGGGGGCCGATCTGTACGGCGACTTCGAGGACGTGATCGACGAGGAGTTGGACGCCGAGGCCGACGAGGCGGGCCACGGTGAGCCCACCGAACCGCCGGACGAGGCCGAGGTCCGCGCCGGCTTCACCCGGATCGCGGCGCTGCTCACCGCCAAGTGACCCGCAGGGGTCGCCGGCATCAGACGGACACCGGCGCCACGCGGAGGTAACTCCGCGTGGCGCCGGTGCACCTCACCCCCCACCACAAGGGGCTGGTAGCCCAGTCGCCCGTTGGCGCGGGGCACGACGGACGACCAGGTCGAGATCGGGTTACCCGCTCAGCGCCGTTCCAACCAGGCAGCCGCGTCGACGGGCAGCAGTTGGCCGGTGAGCGCCTCGCTGGCCAGGATCGGCTCGCCGTACCCGTCGATCGGGACCGGCGCGCTGCTGAGGTTGATTACGCAGGTCAGGGCGGTTGCACCGGCCGTGCGGGAGAAGGCCAGCACGCCCGGTCCGCTCTCCAGCCAGGTGACCCCGTCGGCGTCCATGGCCAGCGCCGGGTGCTCGTGGCGGACCCGCAGGGCGGCCCGGTACAGCTCCAGCGTCGAGCCGGGCACGCCGGTCTGCGCGGTGACCGACAGGGCACGCCAGGTCGCCGGGGCGGGTAGCCAGCTCGCCTCGCTGCCGGCCGGCCCGAAGCCGTACGGGGCCAGCTCGCCGCTCCACGGGATGGGGACGCGACAGCCGTCGCGGCTCTCGCCGGTACGCAGGAACGCCGGGTCCTGGCGCAGTTCGTCGGGGAGGTCGAGGACCTCGGGCAGGCCCAGCTCCTCACCCTGGTAGAGGTAGGCGCAGCCGGGCAGGGCGAGCATCAACAGGCTGGCGGCGCGTGCCCGGCGTAGCCCCTCGGCGCCGTCGCCGTAGCGGGTGACGTGCCGCTGCTTGTCGTGGTTGGACAGCACCCAGGTGGTGGGCGCGCCAACCACTGTCGCCTCGGCCAGCGCGGTGTCGATCACCTTGCGGAACGAGTCGGCCGACCAGGTGGCGTCGAGGAAGTCGAAGCTGAACGCCTGGTGCAGCTCGTCCGGGCCGATGTAGCGGGCGAGCCGCTCGGGGGTCTCGGCCCACGCTTCGGCGACCGCCATCCGACCGCCCTCGTAGCTGTCCAGGATGGGCCGCCACGCGCGGTAGATCTCGTGCACCCCGTCCTGGTCGAAGTAGGGCAGCCGGCCCTTGCCGAGCAGCTCGACCTGGCGTTGGCCGGTCGTCATCGTGCTGAAGCCGACGTCCGGCAACCCTTCGGCCTTGATCATCCCGTGCGCCACGTCGATCCGGAAGCCGTCCACGCCCCGGTCCAGCCAGAACCGCAGCACGTCCTCGAATTCGGCGCGGACCTCCGGGTGGCGCCAGTTCAGGTCCGGCTGGGCCGGGTCGAACAGGTGCAGGTGCCACTGGCCGTCGGCGATCCGGGTCCAGGCTGGGCCGCCGAAGATGCTTTCCCAGTCGTTCGGCGGCAGCTCGCCGTGCGCGCCGCGGCCGTCGGCGAACAGGTAGCGGGCCCGTTCGGGAGAGTCGGGGCCGGCGGCGAGGGCGGCGGTGAACCAGCGGTGCGCGCTGGAGGTGTGGTTGGGCACCAGGTCGACGATGATGCGCAGGCCGAGGGCGTGCGCGTCGGTGATCATCGCGTCGAAGTCGGCGAGCGTGCCGAACATCGGGTCGACGTCCCGGTAGTCGGCGACGTCGTACCCGCCGTCGACCATGGGCGAGGTGTAGAAGGGGGTCAACCAGAGCGCGTCCACACCGAGGTCGCGCAGGTACGGCAGGCGCTGCCGGATGCCCTGTAGGTCACCGACTCCGTCGCCGTCGCTGTCGGCGAAGCTGCGCACGTAGACCTGGTAGACGACCGCGGAGCGCCACCAGTCGTCGTCGGTGTGGGGCAGGGAGGCGGTCCTGATCATCTGAGCAATATGCCGGTCCGCTGCTGCAAGAGTCAAGCAGATCTTGCGTAAGAGAGTCGCGCGGCAGCCGGCGCGACCGCGGTGGAGCCGCGCACCACCAGCTCGGGGCGGAACAGGTATTCCGAGTGCGGGGCGCCGTGCCCGTTGATCTCGTCGACCAGGGCCCGGACCGCGGCGACCGCCATCGCGGTGACCGGCTGACGCATCGTGGTCAGCGGCGGGTCGGTGAAGGCCATCAGCGGCGAGTCGTCGTAGCCGACCACCGAGAGGTCCTCGGGGACGGTCATGCCGCGCTGCCGGGCGGCCCGGATCGCGCCGAGCGCCATCAGGTCGGAGCCGCAGACCACGCCTGTGACGCCCCGGTCCAGCAGGCGGCTGGCCGCTGCCTCGCCACCCTCCACACCGAACAGCGACAGCTCGGCCAGCGGGCCCAGATCGGCCTCGGCTACGCCGGCCAGCCGGGTCATCGCCGCCCGCCAGCTGGCCACCTTGCGCTGCACCGGCACGAACCGGTCCGGGCCGGTGATCAGGCCGATCCGCCGGTGCCCGAGCGCGACGAGGTGGGCCACGGCCAGTTCGGCGGCTTCCCGGTCGTCACAGGAGACGAACGGCGCGCCGATGCCGGGCACGTAGCCGTTGATCATCACGACGGGCAGCGGTCGGGCGATCAGCGCCCGGTAGCGGTCGTGGTTGGCGGCGGTGTCGGCGTGCAGGCCGGAGACGAACACGATCCCGGAGACCTGCCGGTCCAGCAGCATCTCCACGTACTCGTCCTCGGTGACGCCGCCCGCGGTCTGCGTGCAGAGCACCGGGGTGAACCCGCTCTGCGCCAGGGTCGACTCGATGACCTGCGCGAACGCGGGGAAGATCGGGTTGTCCAGCTCCGGAACCACCAGACCGACCAGCCCGGCGCTGCGTTTGCGCAGCCGAGCCGGGCGCTCGTAGCCGAGCACGTCGAGAGCGGTGAGGACGGCCTGCCGGGTCTCCGGGGCCACCCCGGGGCGGTCGTTGAGCACCCGCGACACCGTGGCCTCGCTGACTTCGGCCTGCTGGGCGATGTCGGACAGTCGAGCGCGCATGGCGGCACTTTAGCCCACCGGCAAGTTCTTGCGGGGCGCTCTGCAAGTGCTTCCATAATCTGCAACCTCTTGCTAACGTCCCCGCAACATGCGAGAGCAGCGGCGCAGTATTCACGCGCCGGTGGCAAGAACTTCCAGAGATCCCATCGGTGGAGCCGCCCTTCCCCCGGCGGTCCCGCCATGACGACAGGAGTACCGATGCGCATCCGTACCGCGGGTGTGGTCGCCCTCTTCACCCTGGCGCTCGCTGCCTCCGGGTGTGGCGGCGACAGCGACGAGCCGGCCGCGAAGGAATCCCCCAAGGCCGCCGGCGGCAAGCTGGTGATCTGGGCGGACGACAAGCGGACCGCCGCCCTCAAGCCGTTCGCCGAGAAGTTCGGCCAGGAGAACGGCGTCACCGTCGAGGTCCAGGCCGTCAGCAAGGACCTGCAGACCAACTTCGTCACCGCCTCGCAGCAGGGCAGCGGCCCCGACGTGGTCGTCGGCGCGCACGACTGGATCGGCAACCTGGTGCAGAACGGCGCCATCGACCCCGTGCAGCTCGCCGCCGAGCAGAAGAGCGCGTTGAACGAGACCGCCATCAAGGCGGTCACCTTCAACGGTCAGCTCTACGGCGTGCCGTACGCGCAGGAGAACCTGGCGCTGATCCGCAACACCGAGCTGGCCCCCGAGGCGCCGAAGACCATCGAGGATCTGGTCGCCACCGGCAAGCAGCTCAAGGCGTCGAAGAAGGCCACCGAGACGCTCTGCCTCCAGGTCGGCCAGAACGGCGACGCGTACCACATCTACCCGCTCTACACCTCGGCCGGCGGCTACCTCTTCGGCACCGGCGCGAACGGCGACTACGACCCGAAGGACCTGGGCGTGGGCAAGCCCGAGTCGATCGAGGCGTTCAAGAAGATCGGCGCGCTGGGCGAGAAGGGCGAGGGCGTGCTCAAGCGCTCCATCTCGGACACCAACTCGATCGCCACCTTCACCGGTAAGAAGTGCGCGTTCCTGGTCTCCGGCCCGTGGGCGGTGGCCGACGTGAAGAAGGCCAACATCTCCTACGACATCTCCGCCATCCCCGGCTTCGCCGGTGCCAAGGAGGCCCAGCCGTTCGTGGGCGTGCAGGCGTTCTACGTCGCCGCCAAGGGCAAGAACAAGGCCCTGGCCCAGGAGTTCGTGGCCAACTACACGACCACCCCCGAGTTGGCCGTCGCGCTCTACAACGCCGAGGCCCGACCGCCGGCGCTGACCGCCGCCCTGGAACAGGTCAAGGGCGGTGACCCGGACCTGGCCAAGTTCCAGGAGGCCGGCAAGAACGGCCAGGTGCTCCCGGCCATCCCGGCGATGGCCGCCATCTGGGACCCGTTCGGCAAGGCCGAGGCCGCCGTCATCGGCGGGGCCGACCCGACCAGCACCATCACCGCCGCCGGCAAGACCATCTCCGGCCAGATCAAGTAATGAGTACGCCGCTGTCCGGCCCGGAGCCTGCCCCGCAGGCCCCGGGCCGGGAGCCCGTCGGCTCCCGGCCCTCGCGCTCCCGTACCGCGCGTGACCACGCGCCGATCACCCTGACCGGCCTCGTCGGCAAGGTGCTCCTGCTCGGCCTGACCGCCGGAATCGCGGTCTGGGCGGCATTCCCCCTCATCGACGGTGCGAAGTGGACCGGCCTGGCCCTGCTGGCGGCGACCACCGCCGGACTGTTCTACCTGTACCTCACCCGTCGGCACATCCCGGCCAAGTACCTGGTCCCGGGCACCCTGTTCCTGATCGCCTTCCAGGTCGTCCCGGTGCTCTACACGGCGAGCACCGCCTTCACCAACTTCGGTGACGGGCACCGGGGCAGCAAGGACGAGGCGATCGTCGCGATCCAGACCTCGTCGGTCACCCAGGTGCCCGGGTCCGCCGAGTACGCACTGTCGATCGCCACCAAGGGTGACCCGGCGTCCGCCCCCCTGGTCTTCCTGGTCACCGACCCCGCCACCGGCGAGGTCTCCGCCGGCGACGCCGGAGGGCTGCGGCGACTCGACGCCGCCGACGTCACCGTCAGCGCGGGCGGCAAGGTCACCGCCGCCGACGGCTACACGGTGCTGAACTTCGGCCAGGCCAGCGCCCGCAGCGAGGAGATCACTGACCTGGTCGTGCCGACCGCCGGTGGCGCGCTGCGCTCCAGCGGCCTGTCCCGCGCCTACGAGGGCAAGGCGGTGCGGGCGTACGACGCCGACTGCGACTGCATCCGGGACACCGCGACCGGGCAGAGCTTCACCGCCGACGATGAGGTGGGCGCCTTCGTCGCCGCCGACGGCGAGCGGCTGGCCCAGGGCTGGAAGGTCAACGTCGGGCTCAGCAACTTCACCCGGGTGCTCACCGACCGGGACATCTCCGGCCCGTTCCTCAGCACGCTGGTCTGGAACTTCGCCTTCGCCATCGGTTCCACGGGCGGGACGTTCCTGCTCGGCATGCTGATCGCGCTCGCGCTGCACTCGCCCCGGATGCGTGGCACCAACCTCTACCGGGTGCTGCTGGTCCTGCCGTACGCCATGCCGTCGTTCGCGATGCTGCTGGCCTGGCGGGACATGTTCAACGCCGACTTCGGGCTGATCAACAACCTGTTCGGGCTGGACGTCGACTGGTTCGGTCACTCGTGGACGGCCCGCCTCGCGGTCATCCTCGTGCAGCTCTGGCTCGGGTATCCGTACATGTTCCTGGTGGCGACCGGCGCGTTGCAGGCCATTCCGCGTGAGCTGACCGAGGCCACCTCGGTCGACGGGGCGTCGCCCTGGCAGTCGTTCCGCGCGGTCACCCTGCCGCTGCTGCTGGTCGCGCTCTCCCCGCTGCTGATCTCGTCGTTCGCGTACAACTTCAACAACTTCAACGCGATCTACCTGACCACCGAGGGCGCGCCCTTCCCGGCCGACAACCCGACCAACGGCGCCACCGACCTGCTGATCACGTACACCTATCGGCTGGCCTTCGGCGGGCAGGGCGCGGAGTTCGGTTTCGCCGCCGCGATCTCCCTGTTCATCTTCGCCATCGTCGCCGTGGTCTCGATCGTCAGCTTCCGGCGGACCCGCAAGCAGGAGGAGGTGTACTCGTGACCACCCTCACCGCGCGTACCGGCGACACGGCCGGTCGCCCACCCGTGACCAACCGGAACGTCACCGGCCGGCGGCGCAACCGCTGGTTCGCCGACGTCGGTTGGCGGCACCTGGTCGCCGTGCTCGGCGTGCTGTTCAGCCTCTTCCCGATCGTGTTCGTGCTCTCCGCCGCGCTCAACCCGCTCGGCACGCTCTCCACCACCGAGCTGGTGCCGACCGGCGGGGTGTCGCTGGGTAACTTCACCGGGCTGTTCGAGCGGACCGCCTTCGAGCGATGGTTCCTCAACTCGCTGCTGATCGCCGGGGTGGCCTCGTTCGCGTCGGTGCTCCTCTCGGCGCTGGCCGCGTACGCCTTCTCCCGGATGCGGTTTCGCGGCCGGCGGGTGGGGCTGCTCTCGCTGCTGCTGATCCAGATGTTCCCGCAGTTCCTGGCGATCGTGGCGATCTACCTGATCTTCGGCGCGATCACCGACCTGTGGCCCGCGATCGGCTTCAACACTCCGTGGGGGCTGCTGCTGCTCTACATGGGTGGAGCGCTCGGTGTGAACACCTGGCTCATGAAGGGCTTCTTCGACACCCTGCCCCGGGAGCTGGACGAGTCGGCCACCATGGATGGCGCCTCGCACGCCCAGGTCTTCTTCCGGATCATGCTGCCGCTGGTGGCGCCGATCCTGGCGGTGACGGGGTTGCTGGCGTTCATCGGCACCATCAACGAGTTCCTGATGGCCAACGTGTTCCTCACCAGCACCGACTCGAAGACCCTGGCGGTCGGCATGTACGGCATGTTGCAGGGCAACGAGCGCAACAACAACTTCGGCATCTTCGCGGCCGGCACCCTGCTCACCGCGATCCCCACCGTGCTGGTCTTCCAGTTCCTCCAGCGCTACATCGTCTCCGGCCTCACCGCCGGAGCGGTCAAGGGATGAGCCCCGTGACCCCGCCCGTGGCCGCGCAGCGCCCGCACCACGACGGCTCGGCCACCTACGTCCCCGACCAGGAGCCCGCCCTCGGGCGAAGCGTCCCGGTCTTCGTCCGGGTTCCCGCTGGTGCGGACGTGCGGACCGTGCACGTCCGCACCACCCCGGACGGCGAGCCGCGTTTCGTCGAGGCCGTCGTCGACCGCCGCGCCGGCGGGGACGTCTGGTGGCGCGCCGACGTCGAGGTGCGTAACCCGGTGAGCAACTACCGGTTCATGCTCACCGGCGCCGATGGCTACCGCTGGCTCAACGCCGCCGGGCTGGTCGACCACGACGTGCCGGACAACAGCGACTTCAAGCTGGTCACCCACGCACCACCGCCGGCCTGGGCGCGGGACGCGGTGATCTACCAGATCTTCCCCGATCGGTTCGCCCGCTCGTCGGCAGCCGACGCCCGACCGCTGCCGGACTGGGCGATCCCGTGCGACTGGGACACCCCGGTGATCGGGCGTGGCCCCGAGACGCCGCGCCAGCTCTACGGCGGCGACCTGGACGGCATCGCCGAGCGGCTGGACCATCTGGACCGGCTCGGGGTGAACACCGTCTACCTCACCCCGTTCTTCCCGGCCCGATCCAACCACCGTTACGACGCGGCCAGCTTCGACCGGGTCGACCCGTTGCTCGGCGGGGACGCCGCGCTGGCCCGACTCGCCGAGGCGGTCCGCGCCCGGGGCTGGCGGCTGCTCGGCGACATCACCAGCAACCACACCGGCGACGCGCACGAGTGGTTCACCGCCGCCACCTCTGACGTGTGCGCGCCAGAGCGAGGGCTGTACTACTTCGACGAGATCACCGGGGACTACGAGTCGTGGAACGGTGTGAAGTCGCTGCCGAAGCTGAACTGGGGTAGCGACGACCTGCGCCGCCGCTTCGCCACCGCCGACGACGCGCCGCTGCGCCGCTGGCTGCGCCCCCCGTACGCGCTCGACGGCTGGCGGGTGGACGTGGCGAACATGACCGGCCGTCGGGGTGCCGACTCCTACACCCACGAGGTGGCCCGACTGCTGCGCGAGGTGGTTGCCGAAACCCGGGCCGACGGGCTGGTGCTCGCCGAGCACGGCCACGACCACACCGGCGACCTCGACCGCGACGGCTGGCACGGCACGATGAACTACGTGGGCTTCACCGACCCGGTCTGGTCCTGGCTGCGGCACGGTGCCGCACCGGTGCCGAACTTCCTCGGCACCCCGGGCGGGGCCCAACGGCGGGACACCGCCGCGGTGCTGTCCACCATGGATGCCTACCGGTCGCTGGTCTCCTGGCGGTCGTACGTGCACTCGTGGCAGCTGCTCGGCTCGCACGACTCGGCCCGGATCCGCACGGTGGTCGGCGACGCGGCCCGGCAGGAGGTGGCAGCCGGCCTACTCGCCACCATGCCGGGCACCCCGGTGATCTTCGCTGGGGACGAGCTGGGGCTGACCGGCGTGAACGGGGAGGAGTCGCGCACTCCGATGCCGTGGCATCGGCCGCAGAGCTGGGACGCCGGCACCTTCGCGGCGTACCGGGCGCTTGTCGCGCTGCGCCGTACCGAGCCGGCGCTGCGACACGGCGGCCTGCGCCGGGTGTACGCCGACGCGGACACCCTGGTCTTCCTCCGTGAGACGCCGGCCGGCTCGGTTCTCGTGCTGGCCCGGCGCTCCGCCGGTGCCCCGGTCCGGATCGCCGGCCTGCCGTCGGGGGAGAACGCCTACGGCGGCGCTCCCGCGCTGCGCCCGGACGCCGACGGCGTGGTCGTCCTCCCCGCCGACGGCCCGACCTTCCAGGTCTGGCGACTCGGCTGACGGGAGCCGGCCTGAGGTGAGCGGTCGGGTCAGCCGGTCAGCGCCTCGCGCATCCGTTCGATCTCCACCGCCTGTTCGAAGCCGACGCTGGTCGCCATCTCGTTGACGATGCTGTCGACGCCGAGGGTCAACGCCTCCCGCGCCATGTCGATGGCGCCCTGGTGGTGTTCGCTCATCATGGCCACGAACATCCGGTCGAAGGCGGCGCCACGGGCGGCCTCCAACCCCCGCAGGGCCTCGGCCGACTGCATGCCCGCCATCTCGTGCTGGTGCGCGCCGCCGCTTCCCGAATTCCGGTCCAGGCCCCGGGCCGCCAGCCAGCCCTCCAGTGCTCCGATCTCGGGCCCCTGCGCCGCCAGGATCCGGTCGGCGATGGCGAGGATCGTCGAACTCTCGGCCCGGCCGGGGGCGTACCGCGCCATCACGAGTGCCTGCTCGTGGTGCGGGATCATCATCGTGACGAACCGGACGTCCGTGGCGTTGTAGGCGGGGCTCGGTCCCGGCGTCACCTCGTTCGCCCGCGCGGTCCGGGCGACCTCGCCGGGCCGTCCGGGCAGCACCACCGGGGCGGTGGAGTCCGGCACGCCGGGCTGGGCGAGGGGTGCCGGCGGCGTGGCCTTGGCACTGGCCCGTGCCGTCGGCGTCGGGGCGTCCTCGCGCAGTCCGAGGGCCACCGCCGCGCCAGCGGCCAGCACCAGCAGGACGGCGAACTCCACCAGGAGGATCACCCGAAGCCGGGGAGAGATCATCCGAATCCGCTCACTTAGCACAAGTTGACTCCCGCCGCTGATCAGGTTGGCGGGGATCGTAGCGCGGCGCTGACCTGGGCGAAAAGGCGTGCCGGGAAATGGACCATAGGCCCCAGCTTGGGTTTTTGGTGACGCCCTTTTCGAGCTTTCGTTATCTGATCGTTACCTTGATCGGTTCCCGATCGTGTCGTAGATCACAATGAACATCCTGGGCACTGGATATGGTCCGGCTACTTCATGATCCACCCTTTGCTAGAAAGGGCGTGACCCAGTGTTCAGACAGAAATCACGAGGGGTACGCAGAGTCGGGGCCGTCAGCCTCGCCGCCGCCACCGCTGTTCTCTTCACGGCTGTCGCGGGGGCTCCGGCCATCGGCGCGGTCGACACCAGCGAGACCGCCGACAACTGTGAGTCGCTGCGGGAGGCCGGGGACAACTTCGCCGAGCTCTGCCTCTCCGCCGAGGAGACCGGTGCCCAGGCCGAGTACGTCGCCCCGGGCGTGGACGAGATCGCCAGCACCCCGAACCTCAAGCAGATCGCGAACCTGCCGAAGTCCGGGGCGTTCGCCCGGGAGGCGTCGTACAACACCGACATGGCGTTCCAGGGCAACTACGCCTTCGTCGGCAACTACGACGGCTTCACCATCTACGACGTCAGCAAGCCCAGCGCGCCGCAGATCACCAGCCAGGTCGTCTGCCCCGGCTCGCAGAACGACCTCTCGGTCTTCGGCAACCTGGTGTTCCTCTCGGTTGACTCGTCGCGCAACGACGACTCGTGCAACAGCACCAGCCAGTCGGCGAACATCAAGAGCTCCTGGGAGGGCGTCCGGATCTTCGATGTGACCGACAAGGCCAGCCCGACCTACATCAAGGCCATCGAGACCGACTGCGGCTCGCACACCCACACCCTCGTGCCGGGCAAGAACGACGGCAACCTCTACGTCTACGTGCAGTCGTACAGCCCGTCGACAAACGCCGCGGACTGCAAGCCGCCGCACGACAAGCTGTCGATCATCAAGGTGCCGCTTGCCAACCCGACCGCGGCCGCCGTCGTGGCCACGCCGAACCTGTTCCCCGACACGGTGGGCGCGAACTCGACGAGCGGTTGCCACGACGTGACCGTCTACCCGGAGCTGGACCTCGCGGCCGGCGCCTGCATGGGTGACGGCATCCTGATGGACATCTCCGACCGGGAGAACCCGGTGGTGCTCAGCCGGGTCCGGGACGCCAACTTCGCGTTCTGGCACTCGGCCACGTTCAACAACGCCGGCACCAAGGTGGTCTTCACCGACGAGCTCGGTGGCGGCAGCAGCGCGACCTGCAACGCGACCATCGGGCCGAAGCGTGGCGCGGACGCGATCTTCGACATCGTGGGCTCGGGCGCGAACCGCTCCCTGGAGTTCAAGAGCTACTTCAAGATCCCGCGCCAGAACACCAGCACCGAGAACTGCGTGGCGCACAACGGCTCGCTGATCCCGGCGATGGGCCGCGACATCATGGTCCAGGCCTGGTACCAGGGTGGCATCTCGGTCTGGGACTTCACCGACTCGGCCAACCCGCAGGAGATCGCCTACTGGGAGCGGGGGCCGCTCTCGGCGACCCGCCTGGTCCTCGGCGGCGCCTGGTCGACGTACTACCACAACGGGTACATCTACTCCAGCGACATCCAGAAGGGCCTGGACGTCCTGAAGCTGACCGACCCGCGTACCGACAACGCCCGCGCGATCGCCTTCGGTGAGCTGAACGTGCAGAGCCAGCCCAGCTACCCGACCTGCACCGAGGTGATCACCGAGCGGCGCAACGGCGGGCTCACCGTCAAGTCCGGCGTCGTCTGCCTGGACGGGGCGACGGTCAACGGTGGCGTCAACGTCGCGCCGGGGGCCAGCCTGATTGCGTTCAACGCCAAGATCAACGGCGGTGTCAAGGCGAACGGCGCCTCGGTGGTGTCGGTCGTGGAGAGCCAGGTCAATGGTGGGCTGACCGCCCTCGGCGCCAAGGCGTCGGTGCGGGACAGCAAGATCAACGGCTCGGTGAAGATCGATAGCTGACAGCACGGCACCGCCGCCCCACGGTGGCGGACAGTTCGTTGAGGCGCTCGGTCGGGACATTCCGGCCGGGCGCCTCGCCCGTTCGCCCCATCCCCCGGGCGGGCCCTACTACAAAGTGTCGTTGATGGGGGAGAATGGCTGGCGTGGAAACGACTCGACTGATTCTTCTCTATGTCCACCTGATCGGCTTCGCCCTGTTGCTCGGCGGCACGATCGCGCAATACATCAGCGGCCGGCTTCGGATCAACCCCGCGATGCTGTGGGGCTCCGTTATCGGTCTGCTGACCGGGATCGGGCTCGCCGCCCCGCTGCGCGACGGTGACGAGCCGGCACCGGCAAAACTTGTGACGAAGTTGACGCTCGCGCTGCTGATCTTCGTCATGGTCTTCTTCTCGCGGAAGCGTGACTCGATCAACCGGGGGCACTTCCTCACGATCGCCGGCTTGACCCTGGTCAACGCGGCAGTGGCGGTCTTCTGGCGGTAACGTCCGAGAGGGAGCGGCCTCCCGCGAACCGGACTTTCGTGACGCCCGTGGACGCGATTAGCAGCACAAAGAGTGACTTGCCCCACGCAAGGGTTACACCCGGGTAACAGGCGCTCAACAGTCGTGCACGATTGTCGGCCGGTGGGTGGGCGCGGGCGTACGCTCCCGTCCGTAACGTGGGACAGCCGGCGGCACCCGCAGGTCGGCTGATGGGCTGCCACCGCACTAGGCGCGGTGTGCAATGGGAAGGAGACGTCTTGCGCTCGGTGCGTGGGATGCGGATCGCCTCGATCGTCGCGGTGGGTGGGCTTGCGCTCTCCGTCGCCGCTTGTGGCGAGGCCCCCGATGATGACAAGAACGCCGGCAGTGGCGCCAAGAAGTTCAGCGCCTGCATGGTGACCGACACCGGCGGCATCGACGACAAGTCGTTCAACACCTCGGCCTGGAAGGGTCTGCAGGAGGCCAAGGCCGCCAACGACAACATCGACATCAAGTACGTCGCGTCGAAGGCTGAGGCCGACTACGAGCCCAACCTGACGCAGTACGTCAACCAGAAGTGCGACTTCATCCTGGCGGTCGGTGGCCTGATGGCCGACGCCACCTCGAAGATCGCCAAGGCGAACCCGAACCAGGAGTTCGGCATCGTCGACGCGAACCCGGGTGACGCCAACATCTACCCGATGCAGTTCGACACCGCCCAGGCCGCGTTCCAGGCCGGCTACCTGGCCGCCGGGATGAGCAAGACCGGCAAGGTGGGCACCTACGGTGGCCTGCCGATCCCGCCGGTGACGATCTTCATGGACGGCTTCGCCGACGGCGTGGCGTACTACAACACCACGAAGAAGAAGGACGTCCAGTTGTTGGGCTGGAACAAGGAGACCCAGAAGGGCTCCTTCACCAACGACTTCGGCAAGCAGGACGAGGGCAAGAAGGTCTCCGACGCGCTGGTCGCCCAGGGTGCGGACATCATCATGCCGGTCGCCGGTGGCGCCGGTCTCGGCACCACCGCCGCGGCGAAGGCCTCGGGCGGCAAGTACAACACCATCTGGGTGGACGTCGACGGCTGCGAGAGCACCCCGGACTGCTCCGCGATCATCACCACGGTCGTCAAGAACATCCCGGAGGCCGTCAAGGAGGCCGTGGTCAAGGCCGCCGCTGGCGACAAGCTGCCGGCCAACCCGGGCTTCGTCGGCACCCTGGCCAACAACGGTGTCTCGATCGCCCCGTACCACGACTTCGACAGCAAGGTTCCGGCCGAGCTGAAGGCCGAGGTCGACAAGATCAAGGCGGACATCGCCGCTGGCACCATCACCGTCACCTCGAAGGCCCAGCCGACCAAGTGACAACCGGCCGGCCCGTCCGATGAGATCATCGGGAGGGTCGGCGGGGGACAGGTACGACCGATCCGGCCGCTCTGACGCCGCGGGTTGACCCGCGGCGCCGGAGCGGCCGATCGCGCGCCACGGTGACCCAGCCGGCCGGCTGGGTCAGCGGCAGCTACGCTGCACCATCGCTCGCACTCCAGGAGGTTGCGCTGAGACTCGAACTGCGCGGCATCACCAAGCGGTTCGGTGATCTGGTCGCCAACGACCACATCGACCTGACGGTGGAGCCTGGAGAGATTCACGCCCTGCTCGGCGAGAACGGCGCGGGCAAGTCGACCCTGATGAACGTGCTCTACGGGCTCTACCAGCCCGACGAGGGCGAGATCCTGGTCGACGGCAAGCCGTTGAAGCTGAAGGGCCCGTCCGACGCGATCGGCGCCGGGATCGGCATGGTGCACCAGCACTTCATGCTGGTGCCGGTCTTCACCGTGGCGGAGAACGTCATGCTCGGCGCCGAGCAGGTCAAGGGCGGCATCGCCGGCTTCCTGGACCGACGCCGCGCCCGGCGCGAGGTCTCCGAGGTGTCCGAGCGCTACAACCTCCGGGTCGACCCGGACGCGGTGATCGAGGACCTGCCGGTCGGCATCCAGCAACGCGTCGAGATCGTCAAGGCGCTCACCCGCGACGTCGACCTGCTCATCCTGGACGAGCCGACCGCCGTGCTCACCCCCCAGGAGACCGAAGAACTGTTGACGGTCATGCGGTCCCTCAAGGCCGCCGGCAAGTCGATCGTCTTCATCACCCACAAACTCGGCGAGGTCAAGGCCATCGCCGACCGGATCACGGTGATCCGGCGCGGAAAGACCGTCGGCACCGCCTCACCCGAGGCCAGCCGGGACGAGTTGGCCGCGCTGATGGTCGGGCGCAACGTCCGGCTCACCGTGGACAAGTCCCCGGCCACGCCGGGGGAGCCGGTGCTCGAGGTGGCCGGGCTGGTCGTCGACGACGACCGGCAGGTTCGGGCGGTCGACGGCGTGGACCTGACCGTGCGCGCGGGCGAGGTGCTCGGCGTGGCGGGCGTCCAGGGCAACGGTCAGACCGAGCTGATCGAGGCGATCATGGGCCTGCGCCCGGTGCTCGCCGGCACGGTGAGCCTGGGCGGCGACCGGATCGACGGCTGGACGACCAAGAAGGTGCTCCGCGCCGGCGTCGGCTACGTGCCCGAGGACCGCAGCGTGGACGGCCTGGTCAAGGAGTTCAGCGTCGCGGAGAACCTGGTGCTGGACATCTACGACCGGCCGCCGTTCGGCGCAGGGCTCGCGCTCAAGCCGGATGCGATCGCCGCCTCGGCGAAGGAGCGGATCGAGCAGTTCGACGTCCGTACCTCGTCGGCCGACGCGGCGGTGGGCACCCTCTCCGGCGGCAACCAGCAGAAGGTGATCGTGGCCCGGGAGCTGTCCCGGCCGCTGAAGCTCTTCATCGCCGCCCAGCCGACCCGCGGCGTCGACGTCGGGTCGATCGAGTTCATCCACAGCCGGATCATCCGCGAGCGGGACGTCGGCACCGCCGTCATGGTGGTCTCCAGCGAACTCGACGAGGTGATCGGGTTGGCCGACCGGATCGCGGTCATGTACCGCGGCCGGATCATCGGCATCGTCGGCCCGGACACCCCGCGTGAGGCGATCGGCCTGCTGATGGCCGGCATCAGCCCGGACGCCACCGCCGAGCCCAGCGCTGCCGACGACACGGTGACCGACGAGGGCCCGGCGAGCGCCGACGGCCCCGCGAACGAGGACAAGGCATGAGCGAGCCCCGGCGAGCGAATCATCGTTACAGGGCGTCGGTGCCTCATGGCGTCACGCAGCGAAGCGGAGTGACGGCATGAGCGAGCCCCAGCGAGCGAATCATCGTTACAGGGCGTCGGTGCCTCATGGCGTCACGCAGCGAAGCGGAGTGACGGCATGAGCGACACCAGCCCGCAGTCGGGCTCCCCGGACAAGGAGCCGGCGAGCGAGGCGCAGGCCGCGCAGGACGCGCTCGCCAACACCGAACGGGCCGAGTTGGCGACCGAGCCGGGCCCGGCGGAGCCGAAGCCGGAGCCGAAGCCGAGCCTGGGCCGGCTCTTCCTGGACAACCTCTGGGCGGCCAACACCTTCACGGTGACCCTGCTGTCGCTGGTGCTGGCGATCGTGGTCGGCGCGGTGCTGATGATCATTTCTGATCCGGCGGTGCTCTCCACCTACTCGTACATCACCTCCCGCCCGTCCGACGCGATCAACTCCAGCTGGACGCTCGTCAGCGAGGCGTACGCGAACCTGTTCAAGGGCTCGATCTTCGACCCCGAGGCGTTCTCCGGCTGGCTGAACGGCACCAACAGTTGGCAGGCCGCGCTCGCGCCGATCTCCGAGACGCTGACCTACGCCGCGCCGTTGGTCTTCACCGGCCTGTCGGTGGCGCTGGCCTTCCGTGGCGGCCTGTTCAACATCGGCGCACAGGGCCAGGCCACGATCGGCGTGATCATGGCGGCGCTGGCCGGCTTCCTGCTGCCGCTGCCGCCCGGCCTGCACCTGCTGGTGGCGGTGCTGGCGGGTGCCCTGGGTGGGGCGATCTGGGGTTTCATCCCCGGCATCCTCAAGGCCCGCGCCGGCGCGCACGAGGTGATCAACACGATCATGCTCAACTACGTCGCCACGTACTTCCTCACCTGGTTGATCGTGCAGAACGGCGTGCAGGACCCGAAACGTACCGACGCGATCAGCAAGGCGGTGGACACCTCCGCTCAGCTGCCCCGACTGCTCGGCGACAACCTGCGGGTGCACGCCGGCATCCTGCTCGCCGTGCTGGCCACCTGGGCGGTCGCCTGGCTGCTGAACCGCTCGACGCTCGGCTTCGAGCTGCGAGCGGTCGGCGCCAACCCGGACGCCGCCCGCACCGCCGGTATCAGCGTCACCCGGACGTACATCCTGATCATGGTCTTCGCCGGGATCCTGGCCGGGCTCGGCGGCTCGAACATGGTGCTCGGCTCGACCGCCAGCGCGTTGACCCCGTTGGTGGTCGCGCAGGTCGGCTTCGACGGCATCCTGGTGGCGCTGCTCGGCCGGGTGAAGCCCTGGGGGGTGCTGCTGGCCGCGCTGCTGTTCGGGGCGCTACAGGCCGGTGGCAACCGGATGCAGTCGTACTCCGGGATCTCGCTGGAGTTGGTGACCGTGCTCCAAGCGCTGATCGTCATCTTCATCGCCGCGCCGGCACTGGTGAAGGCGATCTTCCAGCTCCGGGCCGCGCGGGCCGCGCGGTTGCAGACGAGCCTGGCGAAGGGCTGGTAACTCATGTCCACCATGGCTGTCCCCGACATCGCGGTCGCCCCGGTCGACGAGGGCTTCTGGACCCGTAGCCGCAAGGTCGGCCTCACGCTGCTGGCGCTCGGGCTGCTGGCGGCGGTGCTCTTCGGTGCGCTCGCCACCGACGAGCAGGCCCGCTTCACGCTCAGCGACGACGCGGCCGGTACCGCGTTGGAGATCAACGGCACGATCGGCGCGATCCTGTTCGGGATCATCGCGATCGCCGCCGGCGCGGCGCTGCTCGCCGGGGTGCCGAAGCGCTGGTTCCTGCCCGTGCTCGCTGTCGGGCTGGTCGGCTTCGTGCTCTCGTTCCTCTGCTGGCAGGTCTCCTCCGCGCCGGCCGGGCAGAACTTCATGCCGCTGGTCAACATCATCCGGGGCACCTTCATCCTGGCCCTGCCGCTGATCTTCGGCGCGCTCGCCGGGGTGCTCTGCGAGCGGTCCGGCGTGGTCAACGTGGCCATCGAGGGCCAGCTTCTGATGGGTGCGTTCAGCGGCGCGCTGTTCGGCAGCATCTCCGGCAGCGTCTGGGTGGGTCTGGTCGCTGCTGCTCTCGGTGGCGCGTTCATCTCGCTGCTGCTGGCCGTCTTCGCCATCCGCTACCTGGTCGACCAGGTCGTCATGGGCATCGTGCTGAACCTGCTGGCGGTCGGTGTCACCGGCTTCCTCTACGAGCGGCTGATGCAGACCGACGCCGCGAAATACAACAGCGCGCCCCGCTTCAGCAACTGGGAGATCCCGTTGTTGAAGGACATCCCGGTGCTCGGGCCGGCGCTGTTCCGCGGCAACATCTTCCTCTACCTCGGCCTGCTCCTGGTGCTGGTGATCCACATCGCGCTGTTCCGCACCCGGTGGGGGCTGCGCACCCGCTCGGTCGGTGAGCACCCGACCGCCGCCGACACGCTCGGCGTCAAGGTGCTGCGGGTGCGCTACCGCAACGTGCTGCTGGCCGGCGTGGTCGCGGGCATCGGCGGCGCCTCCTACACGCTGGCGCTCTACTCGTTCACCAAGAACATGATCGGCGGTAAGGGCTTCATCGCCCTGGCCGCGCTGATCTTCGGCCGGTGGAACCCGACCGGAGCGCTGCTCGCCGCGCTCTTCTTCGGCTTCGCCGACCAGCTCGCCACCTACCTGGGCGCGATCAGCAGCTCGATCCCCAGCCAGTTCCTGGCCATGCTGCCCTACCTGGCGACGATCCTGGCGGTGGCCGGGCTGGTCGGCAAGGTCCGCGCGCCGGCCGCCGACGGTAAGCCGTACATCAAGGGCTGACCCTCGGAGCTGTCCCGGCGGGTGGGGCGGCCCTGCCCGCTTCCGAACTGGGCTACTTCGGCAGAATGATGACATGACCGACATTGACTGGGCGCGGTTGCGCGCCGCCGCCATCGACGCGATGCGGCACGCGTACGCGCCGTACTCGACGTTCCCGGTCGGCGCGGCCGCCCTGGTCGACGACGGCCGCGTGGTGGTCGGCTGCAACGTGGAGAACGCCGCGTACGGGGTGACGCTCTGCGCCGAGTGCGGGGTGGTCTCCAGCCTGCACGCGACCGGTGGCGGCCGCCTCGTCGCGCTCTCCTGCGTCGATGCCACCGGAGAGCCGCTGATGCCGTGCGGCCGGTGCCGGCAACTGCTGTGGGAACACGGCGGGCCGGAGTGCCTGATCGAGACGAAGACCCACCCGCTGCGGATGGCCGAGCTGCTGCCGCACGCCTTCGGCGTGGAGGACCTGGAGGCGGTCACCGGTGAGACGCCGCTGCCGGTGGTCCCGGAGCGGCTGGCCGCCTGGCGTGGACGCGGCACCGTCTTCGTGCACCCGGACATGTCCGCCGGGCAGCAGGTCTGGACGGCGTACTGGGAGCGGTCGGCCGGCGACGACGCGGGCGCCGAAACCGGTGTGTTGGAGGAGGCGCCCAGCTGGGGCGACCCGGCGGAGGCGATCACCTGGGGAACGGCCCGTACGCCCCGGGTCGTGGTGGTGGACGCCACCGGCACGATCTTCTGGGCCGGCGAGGGTGAGCCGCCCGCGGAGATCCCTGTTCGCTGGGCTTGATCGTCGTTGCGCCCCATAGCTGAGAGAGATCTTGATGAGTGGTTTTGCTGCTGTTGATGTCATTCGGGCCAAGCGGGACGGCGGTGTGTTGTCGGACGCGCAGATCGACTGGGTGGTCGACGCGTACACCCGGGGGGTTGTCGCCGACGAGCAGATGTCCGCGCTGGCCATGGCGATCCTGCTCAACGGCATGACCGGCCCGGAGATCGCCCGGTGGACCGCCGCGATGATCGCCAGCGGTGAGCGGCTCGACCTCTCGGCGGTACGCCGGCCGACCGTGGACAAGCACTCCACCGGCGGCGTCGGCGACAAGATCACCCTGCCGCTCACGCCGTTGGTGGCGGCGTGCGGCGCTGCCGTGCCGCAGCTGAGCGGGCGGGGTCTCGGGCACACCGGCGGCACGTTGGACAAGCTGGAGTCCATCCCCGGTTGGCGGGCCAACCTGAGCAACGACGAGTTCATCGCCCAGCTCGGCAACGTCGGTGCGGTGATCTGCGCGGCCGGTGCCGGGCTCGCCCCCGCCGACCGCAAGCTGTACGCGCTGCGCGACGTGACAGGCACCGTGGAGGCGATCCCCCTGATCGCCAGCTCGATCATGAGCAAGAAGATCGCCGAGGGCACCGGCGCGCTGGTCCTCGACGTCAAGGTCGGTTCGGGCGCCTTCATGAAGTCCGTCGACCAGGCCCGCGAGCTGGCCCGCACGATGGTCGAGTTGGGCGGCGCGCACGGCGTGCGGACGGTCGCCCTGCTCACCGACATGTCCACCCCGCTCGGCCTGGCGATCGGCAACGCGGTCGAGGTGACCGAGTCGATCGAGGTGCTGGCCGGCGGCGGGCCGGCCGACGTGGTAAAGCTGACCCTGGCCCTGGCCCGGGAGATGCTCGACGCGGCCGGGCTGCCGGACGCCGACCCGGCGGCGGCGCTGCGCGACGGCCGGGCGATGGACTCCTGGCGGGCGATGATCCGCGCGCAGGGCGGCGACCCGGACGCGCCGATGCCGAGCGCGCCGGAGGTCGAGGTGGTCCGCGCCGAGCGGGACGGGCACGTGGCGGCCGTCGACGCGTACGCCATGGGGGTTGCGGCCTGGCGACTCGGCGCGGGCCGCGCCCGCAAGGAGGACCCGGTCAGCGTGCCGGCCGGGGTGGTGCTGCACAAGCGGCCGGGTGACGCGGTGCGGGCCGGCGACCCCCTCTACGAGCTGCGCGCGGACGACGCGGAGCGGATCCCGGCGGCGCTGGCGGAGGCCGCTCGCGCGGTACGGATCGCGCCGGCCGCGCCGGCCGCGACGCCGCTGGTCATCGAGCGGATCGGCTGACCCGGTCGGGCGGTCGGGTCGGCATGGTGCCGGTCATCTTGGAGCGCTATTGTCGCAGGCCAAGGGGGGACGATCGGCCTTGGGCCGTCGCGAGCAGACAGGAAGATCCGCCGTGACCGTACCTGCCCCCGACCCACGTGAGGTGCGCGAGGCGAGCCTGGACGAGCTGTCCCGGCTCGGGTTGCCGTTGCCGCCGGCCCAGTTCCCGCTCGTCTGGGAGCCGGGTGACGAGATTGAGCTGCGTCCGAGGGCGGAGATCGAGGCGCGGATCGCCGTGCTGCACCTGATCCTGGCCCGCTGTTTCGGGATGCCCCCGCAGGCGGCGATGAGCTGGCTGCTCGGTTCGCACCTGGTCGAGATGGTCACGCCGCCGGAGTGGCAGTTCGTGATGGGCGGCAAGGGCGACCACCGTTCGTTCGTGCTGCATCACGACGCGCTCTTCGCGCTGGCCTGGGTGCTGGGGTTGAGCAAGCAGCTCGATCCGACCCTGGCCGTGGACGAGCGGCTGGTGGAGCGGTTGCCGCACATCGCCGAGGGGGAGACGTTCGCCCACTGGCGAACCAGGATCCTCGCCGCCCCGCAGCACCCGGCCGACGCGGCTGCCCTGCTCGACCTGCACTACTGCCTCGACTGGGCGTACCTGGAGACCGAGCGGAGCGGTCATCGGGCGCCGGGGCTGGTCGACGCGAACGCGATCGGGCAGCGGCGCTGGGCGCTGGAGTGGGCGGTGATCCTGCGCGGGCCGTACCACGACGAGCCGCCGGGTTGGGAAGAGGTCGACCTCTCCACCTGAGCCCGCGCTGCCGTCAGCGCGGCAGGTGGGCGTCCAGGTGGACCGCCAGGGTCACCCGGATCGGCTCGGGCAGCGCGGCCAGCCGTTCGGCGAGCTTGCCCGGGTCGGTGTGCCAGGCACTCGGGCCCATTCCGACCAGGGTGGCGACCTCCGGCCGGGTCAGGGTCAGCTCCGCGCGGTGCACCGTCGAGCTGGCCGGGGTGAAGTGCCCGCCCAGGCTGGCGGCGACCCGGTCGGCCTTCTCCGGGTCGACCCGCAGGAGGTCGAGGGCGTCGACCAACTCGGCGAGGTGGTCGGCGGCGGGGGTGACCACCAGCAGCGTGCCCGTCGGGTCGAGCACCCGGTGGAACTCCGGGCCGTTGCGCGGGGCGAAGACGTTCAGCAGCACTGCGGTCGAGGCGTCGGCGAGCGGCAGCCGCTGCCAGGTGTCGGCGAGCGCCGCGGCGGCCCGGGGATGCGCGCGGGCCGCGCGGCGCAGCGCCGGCTTGGACACGTCCAGGGCCAGACCCACGGCGTCGGGCAGCGCCGCCAGGACCGCGCCGAGGTGCCGGCCGGTGCCGGCGCCGACATCCACCACCAGGGGGTACGCCCCGGAGTCCGGCGCGGGCGGTTCGGCCCGTACCCCCGCTGTTGTGTCCTTTGCTCTGCTTACCTCTACGCGCCGGTTCTGGTCGGACATTGGTGCGTGGGGGTAAGCAGAGCAAAGGGTGGGCGGGGCAGGTGCCGGCCGCGTCGCGGCCGTCGCGCCGAGCCGGGCGGCGGCCTCCGTCGCGGCAGCGGCGAGAGCTGCCGAAATGACGTCGTAGTGCCCGGCGGCCTGGAAGTCCGCCCGGGCGGCGACCATCTCCGCGGTGTCCCCGACGTGCGGGGCGCGACCGGCGAGCAGGTTGACGTAACCCTGTCGGGCGATGTCGAAGCTGTGCCGGCGCGGGCAGCGCAGCGCCCGGCTGGTGCCGGCGGCGGTCTCGCTCAGCGGCTCGCCACAGACCGGGCAGCGCAGCCGTTCCAGGATGCGCCCGGCCCGCTCGTCGAGCCACCGAGCTGTGTCCACGGGATCAAGTCTAGGCCGGTCCCGTCCCGGCCCAGGAGGGTCGCTGACTAGGGTCTGAGCATGGTCGCAACTATCCGATACGAGGACATCGTCAAGGTCCCGAAGGCGCTGCTGCACGACCACCTCGACGGCGGACTGCGGCCGGCGACGATCGTCGAGCTGGCCGCGGAGGTGGGCCACGAACTGCCCACCACCGATCCGGAGGCGCTCGGGCGCTGGTTCGTCGAGGCCGCCGACTCCGGGTCGCTGGAGCGCTACCTGGAGACGTTCGCGCACACCGTCGCGGTCATGCAGACCGGGCCGGCGCTGCGCCGGGTGGCGCGCGAGTGCGCCCTGGACCTGGCCGCCGACGGGGTGGTCTACGCCGAGGTGCGCTTCGCGCCGGAGCAGCACCTGGAACGGGACCTGAGCCTGGACGAGGTGGTCGAGGCGGTGCTGGCCGGGTTCGCCGAGGGCACCGCGCAGGCCGCCGAGGCGGGCCTGGGCATCCGGGTGGGCACACTGCTCACCGCCATGCGGCACGCCGCTCGCTCACAGGAGATCGCCGAGCTGGCCGTGCGGCACCGGGACGCCGGGGTGGTCGGCTTCGACATCGCCGGCGCCGAGGCGGGTTTCCCGCCCACCCGACACCTCGACGCCTTCGAATACCTCCAGCGGGAGAACTTCCACTTCACCATCCACGCCGGTGAGGCGTTCGGTCTGCCGTCGATCTGGCAGGCGATCCAGTGGTGCGGCGCGGACCGGCTCGGTCACGGCGTGCGGATCGTGGACGACATCACCCCCGGCGGGACGCCGGTGCTCGGCCGGCTGGCCGCGTACGTCCGCGACAAGCGCATCCCGCTGGAGTTGTGCCCCTCGTCGAACGTGCAGACCGGTGCGGTGGACTCGATCGCCGACCACCCGATCGGCCTCCTGCGGGATCTGCGCTTCCGGGTCACCGTCAACACCGACAACCGGCTGATGAGCGGCACCTCCATGTCGCGGGAGATGTTCCTGCTGACGGAGACGTTCGGCTACGGCTGGCGGGAGTTGCAGTGGTTCACCATCAACGCGATGAAGAGCGCCTTCATCCCGTTCGACGAACGACTCCGGATCATCGACGAGGTGATCAAGCCGGCGTACGCCAAGCTGCTCGCCTGACCGTCAGCCGTGCGGGTGGCCGGAGAGCAGGCCGGCCACCCGGTGCAGCACCTCCCGGGCGCGGGCCGCCTCGGCGCCCAGCCCGGTCTGCCGGCGCAGCACCGCGGGCTCCGCCCGCAGCAGGGCCACCCCACGTCGGACCAGCACCCGGGGTGCCTTGCGCTGCTCGGCCAGGTCGCGGGCCAGCCGGCGCAGGAAGGTCGCGCCCCGCGGCCGGCGCAGCGCGTACGCCCCGGCAAGCAGCCCTCGCCGCCGGCACTCCTCGACGATCTCCGCGGCGAAAATCCCTTCGGCTACGAAAAGTGGCGATCCGTCGACATCGAATGTCCGGGTGGCCACCCGACGATCTGCGCCGATCGCATAAACCGGCACATCGGCTCGACCCTCGCGGGCCAGTCGGGCAATCGTTTCGACGGCCGTCCCCGCGTCCCAGGACTGAGGTGAATCCCAATCGACCTGGCCGTTTCGTCGCGGCAACGTAGGGTCATCGCCGTCCTTGTAGAAGTCGTCCAGACAAAGCACTGGCAGGCCAGTTTGCCGTGCTATGTACGACTTTCCGGAGCCAGAAGGGCCGGCGAGCAGGACAACACGATGCCGATGTTCCATTACCTTCAGTTACTCCGACCAGACGGACTGCTATCAAAACGTATCAACATCTCATCACACCTTCGGCGGGTGACAACCTGGGCTTTCTTCTTGCCGAGCGGCGTGATGGAATCTCGGGGGTCCGACCCGCCGGGTCGGTCGCTGGGCGTTGCCCGGGGCAACGCGTTCAAGCTGTAATCGCGAGGGCGGTGACGTGAGCAAACGGCCAAAGACGGCGGGCTCCTTCCTGTCGCGGCTCGGCCGGCCGGCCAGCCGGCTCCGGGACATGCCGATCTGGTCCAAGCTCGGTCTCATCATGATCGTGCCGACCATCGCCACGATCGTGGTGGGCACCAGTGGTCTCGTCGACCACCTGGAGACGCTCGACAATGCCAACCGCGCTGGCGACCTGGCTAGCCTGTCGAGTTACTCCGGTGACCTGGTCGACACACTGCAGGATGAGCGGACCACCGCCGTGCTGCTGCTCCAGGCGACCGGGACGCAGCCGAAGGCGCAGTACCAGGAGGCCTACAACCGGGTGAACACCCGGGTTGACCGGGCGACCGGCACCTACCGGCAGCAACGTGGCCAGATCGACGACCTGACGGGCAGCCTGGACGGTCTGCTCGACGGCATCGACCAGAGCCTGAAGGACCTGCCGGGCGTCCGGAGCCAGGTGTTCAGCGGCAAGCTCAAGCTCGCCGAGGCCACCCAGGCGTACGAAGGCCTGATCAACGATCTGCTCGCCATCCGTGACTCGGCCACCCAGCTCGCGGGCGACAACGACCTGAGCGACCGGATGCGCGCCGCCGCGGCGGTCGCCCGCGAGAAGGAATTCCTCGCCGTCCGCCGGGTCGTCGTGCACCGCGCGCTGGGCGTACAGGGCGGGCAGCGGCTGACCCCGGCGCTCCGCACCGAATACATCGCCAGCGGCACCGGCCAGCAGCAGGCGCTGCAGAGCTTCAAGGCCGCCGCCAGCCCCGACGAGGCGAAGTTCCACGACCAGACGGTCGCCGGCGGTGACCGCCGCGAGGCACAGAACTACATCGGCTGGATCGACGGCAACACCACCGGCGACATGCGCGGCGCGCCATTCGGCCCGGACCAGTGGGACTCGGCCATGACGGCCAACGCCAAGCTGATCCGCACCGTCGAGATGAAGCTCGACGGCGACGTGGTCGCCGAGGCCGACAACCTGCGCGCGGACGTCCAGCGCCAGGTTTTCCTGGAGACCGGCCTGCTGCTCAGCATGCTGCTGCTGGCCATCCTCTTCGCGTACCTGGTCGCCCGCTCGATGGCCCGCTCCCTGCGCGAGCTGCGCCAGGGTGCCCTCGCGGTCGCCCAGTACGGCCTACCGCAGGCGGTGGCCCGACTCCGTGACCCGCAGGTCGTCGGCCAGCTCTCCCCGGTGCAGTTGGCCAACCAGATCGCCGAGCCGCTGCCGGTCCGCAGCAAGGACGAGTTCGGTCAGGTGACCGAGGCGTTCAACGCCGTCCACCTGGAAGCCGTCCGGACGGCCGCCGAGCAGGCCGCACTGCGCGCCTCCGTCGCGACCATGTTCGTCAACCTCGCCCGCCGTTCGCAGATCCTGGTCGACCGCCTCATCGGGCACCTCGACCGGTTGGAACGCGGCGAGGAGGACCCGGACCGGCTGGCCGAGCTGTTCCAGCTCGACCACCTGGCCACCCGGATGCGCCGCAACGACGAGAACCTGCTCGTGCTCGCGGGCGCCGACTCCACCCGCGTGCAGCGCGAGCCCGCCGCTCTCATCGACGTGCTGCGCGCCGCCCAGTCCGAGGTCGAGCACTACACCCGGATCGAGTTCGGGGTCATCGACCGCGACATCGAGGTCGCCGCGCACGCGGTCAACGACCTGGTGCACCTCGTCGCCGAGCTGTTCGACAACGCCACCGCGTTCTCCCCTCCGGACTCGCAGGTGATGGTCGAGGCCCGCCGGGTCGGCGACCGCGCCTCGCTCTACGTCGAGGACCGCGGCATCGGCATCAGCCGTGAGCAGCTGCACGAGCTCAACGAGCGGCTCGCGACGCCCCCGCAGGTGGACGTGGCCGTGTCCCGGATGATGGGCCTGGTCGTGGTCGCCCGCCTGGCGTCGCGGCACGGGGTCCGTGTCGAGCTGCGTCCCGGCGCCGACCGCGGCACGGTCGCGGACGTGACCCTGCCGACCTCGGTGCTGGTGCCCCGGGCGCTCTCCGGCCGGCAGCAGCAGCCACCGGCCCTGCCCGCGGCTGGCCCACAGTACGGCGGGCCACCGTCGGCGCTCGGCGCGCTGCCCGCGCTCGGCAACGGCCCCCGTCCCAGCGAGTCCGGCAACCAGGTCACCCTGGGCGGTCGGCCGTTCGACCCGGCTTCGCGCAACGGCGCCGGCACGCCCGCCAACACCGGTGCGTACCGCTCGATGCCGGCCTGGTCCGACCTGACCGGCGCGAGCGCGACGAACGGCGCCAACGGCGGCGACGGGTTCACCCCCCGGACGACCAACGGCCAGTCGATCGATCCGCTGCCGCAGCGCCGGGCCGGCGACGAGCCCACGACCACCGGTCAGCAGCAGCCGGGCATCCCCCGGCAGTTGCCCAGCAGCCCGGAAGCGCGGCCGTACTCCGCGCCGCCGGTCTCCGCGCAGCCGTACTCCGGCGCGCCGGTCTCCGCCTCGCCGTCCTCCGGCCAGCCGTACTCCGGGCAGCCCTACTCGGGTGCGCCGTACGGCAGCCCGCCGGTGTCCGCCGCTCCGGCCTCCGGCCAGCCGTACGCCGGCCCGCCGGTGTCCGCGTCGCCGTCCTCGGGCCAGCCGTACTCCGGCCAGCCGTACTCGGCGCCACCCGCCTCCGGGCAGCCGTACTCTGGGCAGCCGTATTCGGCGCCGCCCGCCTCGGCGCAGCCGTACTCGGCGCCGCCGGCAGCCGGCCAGTCGTTCAGCGGCTTCACGCCCCGGTCCGCCCCGCCCGACCCTGGGCCGAGCGCCCCCGCGCCGCCGGCCTGGCCGCCGGTGCCGGGCGGCGAGCGGGACACGCAGACCCCGCCGGTGCCCGAGCGGCTCGCCGCCGCCCTGGACATGACGACGGAGCTGCCCCGGGTGCCGCGCGCCGAGCAGCAGACCGCCGCGGCTCAGCCACCGGCGACTCCCGCGCCGGCACAGAGCCGTCCGGCGCCCCAGCAGCCGCAGGCCCAGAACCGGCAGCGGTACGCGGACGAGACCATGGAGCTGCCGATCTTCCGGGAGCTCGAGTCGGCCTGGTTCCGTACCCGCCGTCCGGGTCCGGAGGAGGCGGCTGCCGCCGCCAAGCCGGCGGCGAACGGCGGCGACGCGACCCAGCAGCTCGCCACGGTCGAGGCCACCGGTCGGACAGTCCACAAGACACCACCCGGGACGACAGGTAACACGCCGATGGCAGAGACTCCGACGACCGGAGGAGCGCCGCGGGACAACGGGTCGACAGCGAACGGGGGCGCGCGCCCCAGTCTCGCCGAGAGCCTGCCGAACCGCCGGCCCCAGCCGCAGACCAACGGTTGGCAGACCGCCGCCGACGACGGCTGGCGTGCCGCCTCGGCAGCGGCCAGCGCGGCCCCGGTGAACGAGACCACCACGACCGGTCTGCCGAAGCGCAAGCCGATGGCGCAGCTGGTGCCGGGCGCGGTTGAGAAGCCTGCCACCTCGGTCCAGCGGCGTTCCCCGGAGGCGGTCCGTGGCCTGCTCTCCGCCTACCACCGGGGCGTGCAGCGAGGGCGTAACACCTCGGACACCCCGACCAGCCCGGAGGCGACTCCGGGAGGGCAGCAATCCTCGCAGTCTGGCTCAGGCCCAGCGGCCGGGAGCGGGCAGAAGGAGCAAGAAGGATGACAACTACGCAGGATCTTGGTTGGCTGCTGGCCAACTTCGCCGACCGGGTGCCCGGTGTCGCGCATGCGGTCGCCGTCTCGGCGGACGGCCTGCTTCTCGCGTCGTCACGGGATCTGCCGCGGGACCGGGCCGACCAGCTCGCCGCGATCGCGTCCGGTCTGGTCAGTCTGACCCAGGGGGCGGCCCGCTGCTTCGAGGGAGGCGCCGTACTCCAGACCGTCGTAGAGATGGACAATGGCTTCCTGTTCCTGATGTCCATCTCGGACGGCTCGTCCTTCGCGGTGCTGGCCGCCCGCAGCTCGGACGTGGGGCAGGTTGGCTACGAGATGGCACTACTGGTCGACCGGGTGGGCGACGCCCTGACCCCGCAGCCGCGTGCGGCCGCGGGCATGCTGGGCTGACGTCCCACCAACCTGAGGTTGGCGCAACTGCAACGACAACAACGACGAGTTTCACCGGTGGGAGCCGGTACCGGGTGCGAAGGAGGTGAGCGGCGACATGGCCGATCGTGACGAACCGACCGGAGCGTTGGTCCGTCCATACGCCGTGACCCGTGGTCGTACCCGTCCCCGGCTCGACATCGCGCTGGAGGCGCTCGTCGAGACGACGGTGCGCGGCCGGGCCGCTGCTCATGGCAACGGTGGCCAGGGCCGCGAACACCAGTACATCGCCGCGCTGTGTGACGGACGCGTGCAATCGCTCGCTGAGATCGCGGCGCGGATGCAGCTCCCGCTCGGTGTGGCCCGGGTGCTCATCGCCGACATGGCGACGGACGGCCTGGTCGCGGTCCACGAGCCGACCATCCTGGACGACTCCGACGACGCGGTGGGCACTGAACTGCTGGAGAGGGTGCTGAGTGGACTTCGCAGGCTCTGACATGTCGCACCGCCCGCCGAACCCGAGCGGGCGCGTGACGTCGGCGAAGATCGTTATTGCCGGTGGGTTCGGCGTCGGTAAGACGACGCTGGTCGGCTCGGTCTCGGAGATCACGCCGCTGACCACTGAGGCCATCATGACCTCCGCTGGCGTGGGCGTCGACGACACCCGGCAGGTGCCGGGCAAGACGACGACCACGGTGGCCATGGACTTCGGCCGGATCTCGATCGACCGTGACCTGATCCTGTACCTCTTCGGTACGCCGGGTCAGACCCGATTCTGGTTCATGTGGGACGAACTGGTCCGGGGCGCGATCGGCGCGGTCGTGCTGGTGGACACCCGCCGGCTGGCCGACTGCTTCGCGGCGATCGACTTCTTCGAGCACCGGCGGCTGCCGTACCTGGTGGCCATCAACTGCTTCGACGGGATGCAGTACCACGACCCGCAGGACGTTCGGGACGCCTTGGCGATCTCGAGCGACGTGCCGGTGGTGGCCTGCGACGCCCGTAACCGGGAGTCGACGAAGCACGTGCTGATCTCGCTGGTCGAGTACGTGCTCACCATGCGCCGTACGCGCGCCGTCGCCCCGGCCTGACCGGGACGATCCCGCGCCCGGTGGTGGCCCTGGCCGCCACCGGGCGCTGAGTGCTGCCCGAGCCGACACCCCTCCCGGGCGCGCCTGCGCAACGCAAAAAGATCTTGGATGGGAGCCGCCCCGACAGGGGCCACTCATGTCCAAGATCTTTTGCGTTGGTGGGGGAGAGGTGCCGAACCCGGTGCCCCGCCCTCAGGTTCGATGTCTGAGGGCGGGACGGGCACGTGTGGCGGAGCCGGGACTGCCGGTCGGTCAGGACTGGTAGCCGGCGGAGCGGTACTCGTACTCGCGGTCGTCGTCGCGGTCGCCGTGGTCGCGGCTGAAATCCCAGCCGCCGGCAGCCTCGCGACCCGGCCGGCCGCCCACCGCGAACCCGCCGATCTCCTGCCCGCGACGCCAGCCGCGGAAGTAGCCGGTGGTGTTCTCGGCGAGGCTTGCCGCGTCACGCACTATCCGCAGCGGACGCTCCTCGCGTATCGGGGAACCGGGGACCAGGTTGGCCTGCGGCACCCGCTTCGGCAGCCCGGCGTTGGTCTCGGCGCCCACCAAGGGGCGTGCGGCCTGCTCGGCGGCCTGCCAACCGGTGTCGGCCGTGGTCGACCAGTCCAGGTCGGACTCCTCGGCCTGCCCGACGAACCAGGCGGACTTGGCCTGCGCGAAGATCAGCAGGTCACCGTCGCCCTCGTCGGCCACCGGCGGCGGCCGGTGCTCGACCGGCGGTGCCGGCCGGTGCTCGGGGGCACGGTCGACGCGAGGCGCGGGGCGGCCGTTGCGGGCGGCCTGCTCCCGGTCGACGAGCCGCAGCGGCGGCGTCTCCAGGCGCGGGTCGGTCGACGGGTTGAGCCCCTCCCGCAGCGCCCGGTCGGCCAGCGGTGGCGGCTCGACGAGCCGCAACATCGGCGGCTCCTGCGGCAGGTCGTCGGCGAGCCAGGGCGGGGTGACCCGACCGTCGGCCCGCCCCGGGTCCGTCGGGGCGTCGATGCCACGGCCGCCGCCGTACGAGTAGGCGGCCGGGTTGTTCGGCGAACTGTCGGCCGGGTCCTCCGGATTGTTGACCAGCGGCCAGTTCGCCCGGGAGCCCGGAGGCGCCTGCTCCTGGCCCGGCCGGGGGGCGGGCACCGGGATGCTGAGGTCGGTGGCGCTGAACCCGCCGGTGGGCGGCTCGTCGACCGGCCGCTGCAGGTGACTCGGCCGTTCGCCGTTGGTCTTTGGGCGGGGCGGGATGACCGTGCGCTGCCTCTCGGCCCGCGCGTTGTTGATCGCGGCGGTGGTCAGGGTCGGCCGGAACGGCTCGCCCGCCTCGGCCGGCGGGACGGTGCCACGCTGCGCCGGAGCGATCGGGGTGATCCCGGGCGGCGGGGGCGGCGGCGAGGAGACCGGGCGGTTGGTCGGGCCGTCGATCCGGCTCGGGAGCGGCTCGGCGCGGCCGGGGAGCGCCGACACCGGCGGGCCGGCCATCGCGGCGGCCGGTGCGATCGGTGCGGGTGCGACCGGCGGCGGAGTGATCGGGGCCGGGGCGACCGGCGGCGGGCCGAGCGGACGCGGTGACGCCAGCGGGGCGCTGCCCGGGGCCGGCTCGGGGCGGCTGCGTCGGCCGACGACGGGTGTGGGCTCGGCGGCGGTCGGGGTCGGTCGGACGGCACGCAGGCCGGCGCCGGTGTTGGTCAGGCTGGCGCCGGTGTTGGTCAGGCCGGTGTCGGCGTTGGTCAGGCCGGCCAGCTCGCCGATCGAGTCGCCACGACGGGTGGCGGCCCGGCGACCGGGAGCCGGAGCGGGCGTCCTGACCCGCGCGCTGAGCGCGCTCACCAGCGCCTCGCAACCGGCGTCGCAGGCGCGTACGGAGGCGACGGCCTGCCGGACCGTCTCGGCCACGGCGGAGGTGAGTGCCCGGTTGACCGTGGCGCGGCGCGGCGTCTCCGAGATGGCGACCCGCAGCGCGGTGACCGCCTCGTTGATCTCTTCGGCGTCGGCCACCCCGTCCGCAGCGAGGTGCGCGGCAATGGCGTCGGCGGCGACGGACACCTCACGACCCCGGGCGACGGTGCCGCCGAGCATGCCCGGCTCGGGCAGTGCGTCCAGCACCGCCAGCGAGACCGGTTCGGCCGGATCCGGGTACGCGCGCAGCGCCGCCGGGTAGAGCTCCCGCAGCACCTCACGCAGCGCCACCGCGGCGGAGTGCCGACCGCTGGCCAGGGCGGCGTGCGCGGCGAGCACCTGCTTGTAGCCGGCGAGGTCCCGGGGCGCCGGCAGCGTGACAGCGGAGAGCGCACCCGCCTGCAACGCACGGGCCAGACCGACGGCACGCCGCTCGGCCGGCGGTGACTGCATCTCCTCCAGCGAGTCGTCGTCGGCGAACCGCTCGGCGAAGTCGTCCACCGAGTCGTCGTCCGCGATCGCCAGGGGGCGACCCGCCGCGCTCAACAGCGAGGTGACCGTGTGGTCGTCGCTGTCGGCGGCGATGGCCGCACCACTCGGCCCGCCCGACCGCTCCACGAGCAGCGCGACGAGCTGGGCGTAGCCAGCCGCGTCATCACTGATCTCGCTGACATGAAGCAGACGGCCTGCGTCGTCAACCACCGCGGACGTCAGCGTCGACCTGACCGGAGCCGGTCGGTCAGCCGAATCCGCCGAGGCCAGACCGCAGTACACGCGCACGAGCGCCAAGGCGTCGTCCTCCTCCCGGGACAGGTCTTTCTACTGCCAGCAACTGATGCTCCCCGGTACGGGTCAGTCGCGCCAGTCCACGACCGCAGAGATCTTGCCGACAATGGTGCGCCAACCCAGACTTGCGGTTTGTGCCCCGATTTTTTTCAACCGCCGCCGGCCCATGAAACCGCCGATCCCGCCGTTGACCGTTGCCCGCAGTGCCTCGTCCAGGTTGTCGAGGCTGGAACCGGCGGAGAGCATGTCCAGGACCGCGGGCAGCCGCAACGCGTACGCCAGGTCACGGGCGACCTCGCCGGCCTCGATGAGCAGGGTCGAATCCCAGGCGTCGTGCCCGCCGCGCAGGTTCTCCACCACGAGGTCGAGCTCGTAGGTGTCCTCGTCGAGCGGCACGATATCGGCCGGCTCCACCCGTTCGGACAATTCATTCCAGCTGTCCAGTTGGGACAGGTCGTTCGGTGCGCCGGAACGGATGAAACTCACCAACGACTCGGGGGTCTTGAACAGCAGCAGCTTGCCCCGGTGGCTGAGGAAGGCCGGCACCTCCTCGTCGTCCGCCTCGTCGGTGGCGTCCTCGTCGTCGGCCTCGTCGTCGTCGGTCGCGTCGGCGTCCGTGGTGCCGCCCCGGCGACGACGCGACGGCTCGTCCTCGTCGCTGTCGGCGAACTCCTCGGCCAGTTCCTCGTCGAGGATGACGACCTCCTCGTCGTCCTCCTCCTCGATGGCCTGGCGGCGGGCGAGGAACGGGTCGTCCTGGTCGCGCTCGGTCACGTCGGTCGGGGTCAGCGACCCCGCAGGCCGGTACGCCCGCAGCGTGAAGCCGGTGCCGGCGGGCAGGGCGATCTCCACCGGGTCGATCCGCAGTTCCTCCCAGAGCGCCCGGTCGATCGCGGCGCGGGGGGTGTCGGCCTCGTCGGCCTCGTCGGGCTCGGGGCCGGTGGTGTCGTCGAGCTCGGGCTCGTCGGCGTCGGGCCGTTGGGGCGACTGGCGGGCCACGCTGACCTCCGTGTGCTTCGGGTTGCTGACCCGTCGGCGTCTCGAACCGACGAGTGACTCTGGGCACATACCCTAGTCGGCGGCTCGGGAAGCTTGGAGCCCGCACCCCGATGACCGGCCGGGCCTGCGGGTGAGTGGCGGTGGCGCGCAGGCCGCCTGACAAGTAGCGTTGCTACGCATGAAGGCCCAGTCGCTGCACGGCCACCTCGACGCCCTTCTGCTCGCCGTTCTCGAACAGGGTGCGCTGCACGGCTACGCGATCATCGAGTCGCTGCGTGCACGCAGTGACGGCAGTCTCGATCTGCCCACCGGCACCATCTATCCGGCGCTGCGCCGGTTGGAGCGCGCCGGGCATGTGGCGAGCACCTGGAGCACTGTCAACGGGCGGGAGCGGCGCACGTACCAGCTCACCGACTCCGGCCGTCGGGCGCTGGCCGGGGAGCGGGCCGGGTGGCAGGAGTTCCGCGTGACGGTCGGCAGGTTCCTCGACCCCGGCACCCCGCCCACCACCCCGGCCTGAACGCACCGAGCCGCGGGTCAGCGGGCGACGGCGGCCCGCAGCCAGCCGCGCGCCGCGCGGGTCAGCGAGAAGTACGCCGCGCCGGCCAGCACCAGCCCGATGATCATCGGCGGCCAGGTCAGTGCGGCGTCCCACCGGTCGAGCGACCAGGCGAACAGTGCGCCACCGGACAGCATGCCGAGCACCAGCGTGCCGGTCAGACCGGCACCCACCGCCCGCTGCGCGGCCGCCAGACCCGGTCGCGGCGACCGGGCGCTCGCCGCCACCACCAGCAGGCCGGCCACCGCGAGCAGCAGCGCGCCCATCCAGATCCAGTCGACGGATGTGGACAGCAGACGATAGGCGGCCGGCGGGGGCGGCGCGCCGTCACTCCAACTCGACCCGCGCCAGGTCAGGTCGCCGGCCACCACCGCCACCCCGGCCACGGCCAGCATCCGCAGGGAGAGCCCGCGCAGGGCCGCCACCGCCAGTTCGGCCTGCCAGGAGGGGAGCAGCTGCGCCGGTGAGCCGAACTCGATCACCGCTCGCCGCTGCGCCTCCGTGGGCGGCACCCCGTCTTCGCGGTACGCGTCGACGACGTCCAGCAGGTCGTGTCGCGCCTCGGTCAGCAGGTCGGACTTCAGCCGCGCCGGCCCGTGCAATCGGGAGGCCAACTCCCGCAGGTGTTCCTCCACCAGGACGTCCTCAGCGCGTGGCATGACAACCACCCTGCCACGGACGGCAACGTCCTCACGTCGGGGAGAACCCTGGTCCGTCCCCGAGCCGGCTCAGGGGGCGAGCGCCAGATATCCGCGCTCGGCCGCCGCCTGGAGCAGCCACTGGTCCCGGTACCAGCCGGGGGAGGCGACGAGTTCGGCGTGTCGGCCGCGTTGGATCACCCGGCCGCCGTCCAGGACGACGATCTCGTCCAGCTCGGCCAGCCCGCTGAGCCGGTGGCTGATCAGCAGCACCGAGTGCCCGGCGGGGGTGGCGGCGAGGGCGGAGGCGAGCACCGAGTCCGCGGCGGCCGGGTCCAGCCCTTCGGTGGGTTCGTCGAGCACCAGCACCGGGGGCGCGGCGAGCAGGGCCCGGGCGAGTGCGAGCCGCTGCCGCTGGCCGCCGGAGAGTTGACCACCCTCCTCGCCGACGACTGTGTCCCAGCCGGCCGGCTGGGCGCGTACCCAGTCGAGCAGGCCGGCGGCGGCGGTCGCCGCGGCCAGCTCGTCGTCGCTCGCACCGGCCCGACCGAGCAGCAGGTTCTCCCGCACCGTGGCGTGGAAGACGTACGCCTCGGCGAGCAGCCCACCGACCGTGCGGGGCAGGTCCTCCTCGGCGTACGTGGACAGGTCGCGGCCGGCCAGGGTGACGCGGCCGGAGGTGGGCCGGACCGCGCCGGTCAGCACGGCGGCCAGGGTGCTCTTGCCGGCGCCGCTCGGGCCGACGACCGCGATCCGCCGGCCGGCCGGCAGGTCCAGGCTCAGCCGGTCCAGCGCGGGTGCGGCACCGGCCCGGTACCGCACGGTCAGGTCGGTGAACCGCAGCTCGTGCGGGACGTCGCGGGCGACGCCGCCATCCGTCTCGACGGGCTCGGGAGCCGGCGTCTCGGCGTCGAGCAGGGTGGCCACCCGGGCCAGGCCGGGCCGCAGCTGGGTCCACTGCCGGGCCGCCGCGACCAGGGCCAGCGCCACCTCGACGGCGGCCAGTGAGCCGACGGCCAGCACGCCGATCAGTACCCCCCGCACGTCGGCGGCGAGCGCGACCAGCACCACGGCGGCGGCCGTCAACCCGGCGGTCAGCACCCCGGCCGCGTCCACCGCGAATCCGGTGGCGGCCAGCCGGCGTTCCAGCCGGGCCAGCCGGTCGGCGCGGTGCTCGGCGGCGCGCAGCGCGGCGTCGGTCGCGCCGAACGCGGCCAGGTCGGCGGCGCCGTGGGTGAGGTCGACCGCGTCGGTGGCCAGCGCACCACGCAGTGGGGCCACCTCTGCCGCGCTGCGTCGGGTGACCGCCGTGGCCAGCGCGGGCAGCGCCACCCCGGCGACGAGCAGGCCGATGGCGAGCACCCCGGCGGCCGGCGGCGAGATCAGCGCCGCGCCACCCACGGCCAGCACACCGACCAGGGCCGCCGCCGCACCGGGCACCAGCACCCGCAGCAGCAGGTCCTGGACCGCCTCGACGTCGGAGACCAGTCGACTCAGGACGTCCCCGGAGCGGTGCCCGGTGGTGCGGCGGGCCGCGAGGGTGGCGAAGACCCGGGCCCGGACGTCGGTGATCATGCGGAGGACGGCATCGTGCCCAGCGAGCCGTTCGGTGTAGCGGAACACGCCCCGGCTGATCGCCAGCGCCCGGACCGCCACGATCGCCACGGTGAGCCGGTCCAGCGGAGGCTGGCCCGCGGCGCTCATCAGCAGCCAGGTCGCCGTGGCCATCAGCGCGAGCCCGGCGAACTCCGTGGTGGCGGCGAGCAACCCCGCGCCGACCAGCCGGTTCAGGTACGGGCGGGCCAGCCGCAGCACCGCCCGCTCGGCGGCGATCCGCCCGGCCGGGGTCGCGTCGGCGGGGGCCGGCTCGGTCGCCGGTGGCACTGGTGCCGCGCTCATCGGGCCACCTTCGGCGTCAGCTCGGTGACCTGGCCGTCCTCGATGCGCAGGATCCGGTCGGCGTCGGCCAGCAGCGCCGGCCGGTGTGCGACCAGCAGCGCGGTCCGCCCGGAGACCAGCCGGCGGGTGGTGTCGAGAACCACCGTCTCGGCGGCCGTGTCCAGTCGCGCGGTGGGTTCGTCGAGCAGCACCAGCGGGGCGTCCCGCAGGAACGCCCGGGCCAGGGCGACACGTTGCCGCTGCCCGCTGGAGAGTCCGTGCCCGCGCTCGCCGAGCAGCGTGTCAAGCCCGTCCGGCAGGCCGGCCACCACGTCGTCCAGGGCCGCGTCGTGCACCGCCGAGGCGAGCGCCTCCGGTGGGGTGTCCGGCGCGCCGAGCCGGATGTTGTCGGCCAGCGAGGCGGCGAAGAGGTGGGCTCGCTGCGGCACCCAGGCGACCTGTCGACGCCACGCGTCCGGGTCGGCGCTGGCGAGGTCGACGCCGTCCACGGTGACCCGGCCGCTGGTCGGTGTCACGAAGCCGAGCAACAGGCCGAGCAGGGTGCTCTTGCCGGCGCCGCTGGGCCCGATGATGGCGATCCGCTCGCCGGGCCGGATGGTCAGGGTCACGTCGCGCAGTGCGGTGGTCCGCTCGTACGCCACGGTCACGCCCTCGAACCGGATCTCGCCTCGCCCGTGCGGGGTGGTTGCGCCCTCGCTGGCGCGGGGGGCCGCGGGGGCGGCCGAGACGGTGAGCGCCTCGTCCAGCGCGGTGAGCCCCTCCATGCTGGCGTGGAAACGGCTGCCGGCCGCCCGCAGTGGCAGGTACGCCTCCGGGGTGAGCAGCAGGATCAGCAGCGCGGTCTGCAGTGCGAGCCCGCCGCCGAGCAGTCGGATGCCGACCGGCACCGCCACCAGAGCCACCGACAGGGTGGCGACCAGCTCCAGCACCAGAGCGGAGAGGAACGCGATCCGCAGCGTCTTCATGGTGGCGACCCGGTGCCCGTCCGCCATCCGGCGCACCACCTCGGTCTGCGCCCGCGCCCGGCCGAACGCCCGCAAGGTGGGCAGCCCGGCGACCATGTCCAGGAAGTGCCCGCCGAGCAGGGAGAGCCGCCGCCACTGCCGTTCGGTGGCGGCCTGCGCCTGCCAGCCGAGCAGCGCGCCGAAGATCGGGATCAGCGGCAGGGTCAGCGCGATGATCAGCGCCGAACTCCAGTCCGCGAAGACGACCCGGGCCAGCACCGCCACGGGCACCGTGACGCTGAGCACCAGCTGCGGCAGGTACCCGGTGAAGTACGCGTCCAGCGCGTCCAGCCCGCGGCCGGCCAGGGTGGCGAGCTGACCGGCCCGCTGACCGGCCACCCACCCCGGCCCGTGCCGGCCCACGGCCTGGAACAGGTCGGCCCGCAGCGTGGCCTTGACCGTGGCGGCGACCCGCGCGGAGACCGTGCCCTGTGCCCAGACCAGCGCCGAACGGGCGGCGACCGCGACCACGAACCCCGCCAGCGCCGGCCGGTTCAGCCGCCCGTCGAAGGCGGTGGCCAGCACCGCCGCCAGCGCGGTGGCCTGCGCGATGATCAACCCGGCGGCGAGCACGCCGAGGAGGGCGAGCACGGCGAGGTCGCGCCGGGCCGCAGGGACCCGACGCAGCAGACGCGGGTCGAAGGGACGACGGTTCACCAGTACACCGGTGCCCTGCCGTCGGTCCGTCCCCGGAAAACCCACCAGCACATCGCCTGGAAGCCTAGTAGGGCCGGCAGCAGCGGCAGCGCCACCCAGCCGAGCAGCCGCAACGTCGGTGTGCTCGCGGCGGCGTCGGCCACCGTCAGCGAGGCATTCGGGTCGGCCGTGGACACCAGCACGTAGGGCCAGAGCGCCGCACCCACCAGCACCACCGGCAGCGCCAGGGCCGCGCCGGTGGCGACCAGGGCCCACCCCGGCCGCCGCCGCGCCAGCGCCGCGCGGGCCGCCAGCAGCGCCCCCACCAGCAACACCGGCAGGAGTACGCCCACCGCCGGCCGCTGCACGGTGTCGCGTACCCGAGCGGAGAGCAGGCCCACGACGGTGGCCAGGGCGATCGCGGACAGTGCCACCGGCACCAGCCGGCGGGCCGTGCGGCCGACCACGGCGGCGTCGGCCACCGGCAGTCGCAGGGTGAGGAACGTCGCACCGTGCACCGCGACGAGGGCGACCATGGCCAGCCCGGCGGCGGCGGCGAACGGGGTGGCCAGGTGGGACACTCCGGCGACGTGCCCGTCGGCCTGGCGGGGTACGCCCTGCAGCAGGGCGGCCAGCAGCACGCCCCAGCCCAGCGCGGCGAGCGTGCTGCCGACGATCACGACCCGGTCCCAGCGGGCGCGGGTCCGCTGGTCGCCCGGTCGGCTGCGCAGTTGCACCCCGGCGGTGACCAGGACGACCCCGACCAGCGCGCCGGCGACGGCCGGATAACAGCCGGCGAGCAGCTCGCCCTCCAGCAGCGGGAACGCGCCGAACAGGATGCCGACGGCGGCGACCAGCCAGACCTCGTTGCCGAGGAAGAACGGGCCGAGGGCGTTGAGTGCGCCGCGCCGACCGGCGGGCCCGATGCCGCGGGCCAGCAGCAGACCGACGCCGTAGTCGTAGCCGGCGAGCACCAGGTAGGTGGCGAAGAAGAGGCCGAGCAGGGCGTACCAGGCGAGGGCCACGGTGATCTCCTCAGACGAGGGTGGGCTCGGGGTGGGCCGGCTCGTCGGTCGGCGCCGGTGGGCGGCCGAGAGCCGGGTCGGCCGCGCCGCGCGCCGCGTGCCGGGCGAGCAGCACCCAGTTGGTGACAGCGAGGGTGCCCAGCAGCAGGCTGAAGCCGATCAGCGAGGCGAGCATGATGGGCGCGCCGACCGGGGAGACCGCCTGCTCGGTGGGGAGCAGCCCGTACGCCACCCAGGGCTGGCGGCCGACCTCCCGGGCGATCCAGCCGAGGATCACCGCGACGAACGGCAGCGGCAGGGCGAGCAGGATCAGCCAGAGCGGGAAGCGCAGCCGGATGATCCAGTCCTTGAAGAGCAGGGGGAGTAGGAGCCAGACGCAGCCGAGGGTCAAGCCGATCAGGATCATGAAGCCCAGCCCGACATTGGCCAGCACGGGCGGGGTGTAGTCGCCGGGACCGAACCGCGCGGTCCAGTCGGCGATCAGCGCCTGCGCCCCGGGACCCTGGCCGAACTTGGTCGGCTGCACGTCGCCGACCGGGCCGAACTGGGCGAAGCCGAAGCCCTGCACCAGCGTGATCGCCAGCGCCGAGGTGACCAGGCCGATCCGCAGCGAGGTGCGGAAGAGCAGGAAGTCGGGGGTACGCCGGATCAGGTGCCAGGCGCTCACGGCCGCCATCAGCATCCCGCCGACCAGCAGCGCGGCGGACACCACGTGCCCGAACGCCATGCCGAGGCTGGGGTTGGTGAGCAGCGCGCCGAAGTCGGTGAGGTGGGCGATCCCGTCGCGGACCTCGTAGCCGACCGGGTTCTGGAGCCAGGAGTTGGCCACCATGATCCAGAACGCCGAGGCGTACGCGGTGAGCGCCACGCCCCAGAGCAGCGCGAGGTGGACACCCTTGCGGAGCCGGTGCCAGCCGAAGATCCACATCCCGAGGAACGTGGACTCCAGGAAGAACGCCACAAGCGTCTCGATGGCCAGCGGAGCGCCGAAGACGTTGCCGACGTAGCGCGACAGCCCACTCCAGTTCAGCCCGAACTGGAACTCCATCACGATGCCGGTGGCGATGCCGAGCACGTAATTGATCACGTAGAGCTGACCCCAGTAGCGGGTGAGCCGCTCCCACCTCGGGTTGCCGGTGAGCACCCAGGCGGTCTGCATCCCGACCAGCAGGGTGACCAGCCCGAGCGTGACGACCACGAACAGGAAGTGGATCGAGGTGGTGGTGGCGAACTGCAGGCGGGCGATGAGCAGCGTGTCCATGGCCAGCTCCCCGTAGATAGTCTCCCTTGAGATAGCAACCCTACACGTAGCCTCTCTACCTATCGATCCAGCGTCGATGACACCATGTAGTGGTTATGGCTTTGAAGATCGCGCTCGATCCTGGATGTAGTGGCCTCGTGGGCCGCGAGATGCCACTCGATCCTGGATCGAGCGCGATCTTGAGGGAGGGCCGCGCGGTCAGACGCGGGGCGCGGTCCGGCCGCGCTGCGGCAGGTGCGGAGTCCCGCGGCGCGGTGTGGGGGCGCGCTGCGCGGTGTGGGGGCGCGCGGTGTGGGGCGCGCTGCGCCCGGTATGGAGTCGCGCGGTGTGGGGTGTGCGGGTGTGTGCCGGGGGTCAGCTCAGGAAGAGGCTGATCGGGAGGGCTACCAGGGTGGTGGCGACCGCCAGGGCGATGGCGCCCAGCACCCGGGGCGGTTGGTCGCTGATCAGGAGGCGTTGCATCCGTACGTCCAGGTCCCGATCGCCCATGCCCAGCGCGCCGGCCGGTGTGATCCGGTGGCCGGCGGCGGCGAACCGGCGTAGCGCACCCGCCAGGGGCGCCTCGGCGTGCAGCTCGCGCGCCTTGTCGTCAGCGCGCATTTCGACCAGCAGGGCGACCCGCTCGTGCGCGTCACGCACCCAGCCGAACCACGGCAACGCGCGGCACAGCGCGGTGAACGGCAGCAGCACCAGGTCGTGCCGTTCGTTGGCGTGCGCGCGTTCGTGGCTGAGCACCGCCGCCAACTCGGCCCGATCCAGCAGGCTGAGCGTGCCGGCGCTGACCACCACCTGTGGCCGGACACCTGGCAGGCAGTACGCGGCGGCACTCGGGTGATCCAGCACGAGCGCGCCGGGCGCGGCCGGGTCGTTGCGGGCTACCAGGGTGAGCAGGTCCCGGTGCCGGCGCTGGGCGAGGACGGCGCCGTGAATGCTGCGCAGGGTCGTGCCGAGCAGCACCGCCCCGATGCCGAAGCCGACCCCGACCCCGGCGAGGTGGAACGCGGTCTCGCCGGCCGGCAGGGTGCCGTGGACGAGGTCGCTGGTCAGGGCGAGCAGTGCGCGCCCGGTCGGCAGGTCGTACGCGGACAGACCGAGCGCCATCGGTAGACCCATCGCGGAGAGGCCTAACGCCAACCCGACGGCCTGCCAACAGATGATCGCCACCCGGGGGCTGCGCCACGTCCAGGTGGAGCGGGCCAGCACCTGAGCGGTCAGATAGCAGGCCAGCATGGTGGCGGCGAAGTGCGCGGCGTAGGCCATGACGCGCTACCGCTCCGCTGCCTCGCCGGCCGGTCGCCGGCCAGTCGGCCCGTCCACCCGGTCCGTCAGTTCCGCATCCGCCCCACCCGTGGAGGCAGGCCCGGTCAGGCCGGCCTCGCTGCCGAGGGCAGCCCGCAGCACCTCTGCCTCGGTGCCGGTCACCGAGCGGGCGAAGCGCACCAGCGCCGCGTCCCGGCTGCCGCCCAGGTCGAGGGCGTCGAGCATGAGCTGGGCGATGTGCGCCTCACGGCTGGCCGCGGGCCGGTAGCGCCAGGCGCGACCCTCCCGCTCCCGCTGCACCATGCCCTTGCCGGCGAGCCGGTCCAGCACGGTCATCACCGTGGTGTACGCCAGTTCGCGGCCTTCGAGCGCGTCGGCCACCTCGCGCACGGTCACACCGTCCGACGTGCCCGGGACCACGTCCCACAGCACGTCCATCACCGCACGCTCAAGATCGCCCAACCGAGTCACGCCACAATCCTACCCCCGGTAGTAGATCAACCCTCCCCGAGGCAGCACCCCCAGGATCAACTCCCCCCGAGGCAGGACCCCCGAGATCCACCATCACGACGGACCGGACCCAGGTCAGGTTTTCCGGGGGAGCCCGCCCACGCAGGGATCAACCCTGACCGCCCGGAGTGGGCGGGCTCCCCCGGAAAACCAACAGGCCGCGACCGATCACACCCCTTTGGGATGCCACACCGTCTTCGTCTCCAACAGGGCGGTCATCCGGGTCAGGCCCGGGTCGGCGGACCAGTCCTGCTCGGCCAGCGCCGGCCGGAGCACCCGCTTGAGGTTCTCCGCCGCCTTGACCTCCAGGTCGGTGGCGAGCGAGGGGTCGCTCACCCCGGTCAGGTCGATCGCGTTGACGTCCATGTGCGCCGCCAGCGTCGGCGCGGTCTCGGTGATCGCGCCGGTGAGGATGTTGACCACCCCGCCGGGCAGGTCGGAGGTGGCCAGCACCTCGGCCAGCGTCACCGCCGCGAGGGGCTCGGTCGCCGACGCTGCCACCACCACCGTGTTGCCGGTGACGATCGCCGGGGCGATCACACTGACCAGGCCGAGCAGCGCCGGGCGTTCCGGGGCGACCACCGCGACCACGCCGGTCGGCTCGGGAGCGGAGATGTTGAAGTACGGGCCGGCGACCGGGTTGGCACCGCCGTACACCTGGGCGAGTTTGTCGGCCCAGCCGGCGTACCAGACCCAGCGGTCCACCGCGGCGTCCACCTCGTCGCCGGGCACGCCGAGGGCGACGAACTGCTCGCGGCGGCCCTCCAGCATCTCGGCGGCCCGGTAGAGGATCTGACCCCGGTTGTACGCGGTCGCGCCGGCCCAGCCCTTCACGGCGGCGCGGGCGGCGACCACCGCGTCCCGGGCGTCCTTGCGGGAGGCCAGTGACACATTCGAGGACTGCACGAGATACGACCGTCCCGACTCGCTGCGCGGGAACTTCCCGCCGATGAAGAGCTTGTACGTCTTGCGTACCGCGACCCGCTCAGACATTGAGGTATCCCTCCAGCCCGTGCCGGCCGCCCTCGCGACCGTAGCCCGACTCCTTGTAGCCACCGAACGGCGAGGTGGGGTCGAACTTGTTGAACGTGTTGGCCCAGACCACCCCGGCGCGCAGCCGGTCGGCCATCCACAGGATCCGGGAGCCCTTGTCGGTCCAGATCCCGGCCGACAGCCCGTACGGCGTGTTGTTGGCCTTCTCGACGGCCTCGGCCGGCGTGCGGAAGGTGAGCACCGACAGCACCGGGCCGAAGATCTCCTCGCGGGCGATCCGGTGCGCCTGGGTGACGCCGGTGAAGATGGTGGGCGCGAACCAGAAGCCCCGCTCGGGCAGCTCGCACGGCGGCGACCAGCGCTCGGCGCCCTCGGCCGAGCCGGCGTCGGACAGCTCGCGGATCCGTTCCAACTGGGCGGCGGAGTTGATCGCGCCGACGTCGGTGTTCTTGTCCAGGGGGTCACCGACCCGGAGCAGAGCCATCCGTCGCTTCAGCGACTCCAGCACGCGGTCGGCCACGTTCTCCTGGACCAGCAGGCGCGAGCCTGCGCAGCAGACGTGCCCCTGGTTGAAGAAGATGCCGTTGACGATGCCCTCGACGGCCTGGTCGATGGGGGCGTCGTCGAAGACGATGTTGGCGGCCTTGCCGCCCAGCTCAAGGGTGAGCTTCTTGCGGGTGCCGGCGACGGATCGGGCGATGGCGCGACCGACCTCGGTGGAGCCGGTGAACGCGACCTTGTCCACGCCCGGGTGCTCGACCAGGGCGCGGCCGGTGTCGCCGGCGCCGGTGACGATGTTGACCACGCCGGCCGGCAGGTCGGCCTGCTGGCAGATCTCGGCGAAGAGCAGCGCGGTCAGCGGGGTGGTCTCGGCGGGCTTCAGGACCACAGTGTTGCCCGCCGCGAGGGCCGGGGCGATCTTCCAGGCCAGCATGAGCAGCGGGAAGTTCCACGGGATGACCTGCGCGGCCACGCCGATCGGCTGCGGGTTCGGGCCGAACCCGGCGTGCTCCAGCTTGTCGGCCCAGCCCGCGTAGTAGAAGAAGTGCGCGGCGACCAGCGGCAGGTCGACGTCGCGGGACTCCCGGATCGGCTTGCCGTTGTCGAGTGACTCCAGCACGGCCAGCTCGCGGGAGCGCTCCTGGATGAGGCGGGCGATCCGGAACAGGTACTTCGCCCGGTCCCGGCCCGGCATCGGACCCCAGACCTTGTCGTACGCCTTCCGCGCGGCGCGCACCGCACGCTCCACGTCCGCCGCGCCGGCCTCGGCGATCTCGGCCAGCACCTCCTCGGAGGCGGGATTGATCGACTTGAAGCTGCCGCCGTCGGTGGGGTCGACGAACTTGCCGTCGATGAACAGCCCGTACGAGGGCTTGAGGTCCACCACCGAGCGGGACTCGGGGGCGGGTGCGTATTCGAACATCGGCTCTCAGTCCAGGGTGAAGTAGTCGGGACCGGAGTAGGTGCCGGTCGTCAGCTTGGTGCGCTGCATCAGCAGGTCGTTGAGCAGGCTGGACGCGCCGAAGCGGAACCAGTCCGGGTCGAGCCAGTCGGCGCCAACGGTCTCGTTGACCATCACCAGGTACTTGATCGCGTCCTTGGTGTTCTTGATGCCGCCGGCCGGTTTCACGCCGACCTGCCGCCCGGTCGCCGCGCGGAAGTCACGGACAGCTTCCAGCATCACCAGGGTCACCGGCAGCGTCGCCGCGACCGGGACCTTGCCGGTGGAGGTCTTGATGAAGTCGCCGCCGGCCAGCATCGCCAGCCAGGAGGCACGGCGCACGTTGTCGTAGGTGGCCAGCTCGCCGGTCTCCAGGATCACCTTGAGGTGGGCGTCCCCGCAGGCGTCCTTGGTGGCCACGATCTCGTCGTAGACCTCCTTGTACCGACCGGCCAGGAACGCACCCCGGTTGATCACCATGTCGATCTCGTCAGCGCCGGCCGCGACGGCGGCCCGGGTGTCGGCCAGCTTGATCTCCAGCGGCGCCTGGCCCGACGGGAAGGCGGTCGCCACGCTCGCCAGGTGCACAATGCCAAGTCCGGCCGGCGCGGCGCCGCCCGCATGTCCCGGTCCGCCGGATGGCCGCCCGGACCCGGCACCGGACCCGCGCAGCACCTCGGCGACGTACGGGACCATGGCCGGGTAGACGCAGACCGCGCCGACGTGCGGGCAGGACGGGTCGGCCGGGTCGGGGCGCAGCGCCTTCGCGGCCAGCGCGCGAACCTTGCCCGGAGTGTCCGCCCCTTCCAGGGTGGTCAGGTCGACCATCCGGATCGCCAGGTCGATCGCCTGCGCCTTGGCGGTGGTCTTGATGGAGCGGGTGCCGAGCTGTGCCGCCCGCTGCTCAGCGCCGACCTGGTCCACGCCGGGCAGGCCGTGCAGGAAGGTCCGCAGAGCGGTCTCGGATCGTCCCAGCTCGGAGAGGTCCGACCGGGCCGACGTCGTTGTCGCCGTCATGCCCCGAAGTCTACGCACGGAACGACTGCGTGATCTTGCTCACGTCGGTCGGGCTGGGCGGCTCAGGTGAGCGGCGTCGCTGGTCCGACCGCACCCGCACCACCGGGCCGGCCCGCCCGGTAGGTTGAGCGATCGTGGACGTACACGTCATTGACCACCCGCTGGCCCAGTCTCGGCTGACCGCCATGCGGGACGCGCGCACCGATTCCTCGACGTTCCGGGCGGCGCTGCACGAACTGACCACCATGCTGGTGTACGAGGCGGCGCGCTCCTTCCCCGTCGAGCGGTACCCGGTGCAGACGCCGGTCACCGGCACGGTCGGCACCCGGCTGGCGAACCCGCCGCTGCTGGTGCCGGTGCTGCGGGCCGGCCTGGGCATGGCGGACGCCGCGCTCGGCCTGCTGCCCGAGTCGTCGATGGGCTTCGTCGGCCTGGCCCGCGACGAGGAGACCTACGAGCCGCGCGCCTACATGGAGTCGCTGCCCCGGGAGTTGGCCGGCCTGCCGGTGCTGGTCCTCGACCCGATGCTCGCGACCGGCGGTTCGCTGGAGCACTGCTGCCGGCTGCTGGCCGACCGCGGCTGCACCGACATCACCGTGCTCTGCGTGCTCGCCGCGCCGGTCGGCATCGAGCGACTGGAACGCTCCGGCCTGCCGTTGCGCCTGGTCACGGCCTCGATCGACGAGGGGCTCAACGACAACATGTTCATCGTCCCCGGGCTCGGCGACGCCGGTGACCGTCAGTTCGGTGGCATGCCCCGGTTCTGAGGCGTTACCCGGTTGGTGCCCCCTCCGGCGGGTCCGTGCGCGGTGGTGCACGGACCCGCTACCGTCTCCGGCCATGACTGGTGTTGCGCTCGCCGAGGAGTTGCTGCTCCTCGCCTACGACGACACGACCGGCAAGGCGACCATGCCGCGGATCAGCCTGGACCTCGGCATGGCCGCGGCGGTGCTGGTCGAGCTGGCCCTGGCCGGGCGGCTCGCGTACGCCGACGGGTCCCTGACCGTGGTCGACCCGACGCCCACCGGCGAGCCCGTCGCCGACGAGGTGCTCGGCCGGATAGCGGCCGACACTCCGCACACCCCGGCCTCCTGGGTGCAGCGCCTGCGGCACGGCCTGCGCGACCGCATCCTCGGTGACCTGTGCCGGCAGGGCGTGGTGCGGGACGTCGACGAGACCGAGTTGGGCTTCATCCACGTGCACCGCTACCCGGTGGTGGACACCTCCGTCGAGGCCGACACCCGTCAGCGGCTGACCGGGGCGCTGACCGGCTCGGTGGCGCCGGACGAGCGGACCGCCGCGCTGGCCACCCTGGTCGTGGTGCTGCGGATGGAGGCGGCGCTGGGGATGAGCGGCGCTGCCGCCGCCGACGCCCGCCGGCGGCTGGAGGAGATCGCCACGGGCGCCGGGTTCTCCGGCGAGGTGAGCATCGACGACTCGGTGGTCCGCCCGTCGGTGGGCCTGGTCGTGGCCGCCCTGGGACGGGCCGTCGACCAGGCGCTCGGCCCCCGCCGCTGACGTCAGGAGGGGCTAGACGCCGAGGGCGGCGGCGATCTGGGCGCGGAGCTGCGCGACCGCCGTGCCCGCGCGGGCGCGTGCGGCGGCCACCTCGCCGTCGGGCACCGGCTCCACCACCTCCAGGTACGCCTTGAGCTTCGGCTCGGTCCCGGAGGGGCGGATCACCACCCGGGCCGTTCCGGTACGCAGGATCACCACATCCGACTCCGGAAGCAGGTCCCGGACGCTGTCGACCTGCTGCCCGAGCAGGGTGGTGGGGGTGGCCGCCCGGATTCGGGCCATCGCGTCGGCGATCACCCGCAGGTCGTCCACCCGGACGGAGAGCTGGTCGGTGTGGTGCACGCCGAACTCGGCGGCCAACTCGTCCAGCCGGTCGGCCAGCGTGCGGCCCTGCGCCTTGAGGCCGGCGGCCAACTCGGCCACGGTCAGCGCGGCGGTGATGCCGTCCTTGTCCCGGACGTGCTCGGGGGCGACGCAGTAGCCCAGCGCCTCCTCGTAGCCGAAGACCAGGGGCGCGCTCCCGCCGCCGGCCCGGACGATCCACTTGAAGCCGGTCAGCGTCTCGTCGTAGGGCAGGCCCCGCGCCGCGCACATCGCCCGCAGCAGCGACGACGACACGATGGTGGTGGCGTAGAGCCCGGTCACCCCACGGCGCATCAGGTGGTCGGCCAGCAGCACGCCCACCTCGTCGCCGCGCAGCATCCGCCAGCCACCGGCGCTCTCCCGGACCACCACCGCGCAGCGGTCCGCGTCCGGGTCGTTGGCGATGGCCAGGTCCGCGCCGGTGGAGTCGGCCAGCGCGATGAGCCGGTCCACGGCCCCCGGCTCCTCCGGGTTGGGGAACGACACGGTGGGGAACGCCGGGTCCGGCTCGGCCTGGTCGGGCACCACACCGGGGACCGGGAAACCCGCGCTGGCGAAGGCGGCGGTGAGCACCGCCGCGCCCACCCCGTGCAGCGGCGTGTACGCCACCGTCAGGTCGCGGGGCCCGTCCGGGTCGATCACCGCGGTGGCCCGCTCGACGTACGAGGCGGCCAGGTCGTCACCGAGCACCTGCCCGGGTGGGCCTAGCGGCACCTGGGTCAGCGGGCCGACCGATCGGATGGCCGCCTCGATGCCGGCGTCGGCCGGCGGCACGATCTGTGCGCCGGCACCCAGCGCACCGCCCAGCTCCGCGCCGAGGTAGACCTTGTAGCCGTTGTCCTGCGGCGGGTTGTGGCTGGCCGTGACCATCACGCCGGCCACCGCGCCGAGCTGGCGCACCGCGTACGCGAGCACGGGGGTGGGCAGCGGGCGGGGCAGCACCAGGGCCGGTCGGCCGGCGCCGGTGGCAACCTGGGCGGTGCGCTCGGCGAACTGCCGGGAGCCGTGCCGGGCGTCGTACCCGATCACCAGCGGGCCGGTGCCACCCTGGGCCGCGAGCCAGCCGACCAGCCCGGCGGCGGCCTGGGTGACCACGGCGAGGTTCATGCCGTTCGGGCCGGCGCGCAGCGGGCCGCGTAGGCCGGCGGTGCCGAAGGTCAGCGGCCCGGCGAACCGGTCGGCCAGCTCCGGCGCGCTCGCCGGCAGTCCGTCGAGCACCGCCGTCAGCTCGTCCCGGCTGGCCGGGTCGGGGTCGTCGGCCAGCCAGCGTCGGGCTTGCTCGCGAATGTCGTCGATCTCAGAGGTGTCCGCCGCCATGCCCCTTGATAGCACGGCGGCGGATCACCGCTGTCGGTTCCCTCCGGCTCAGCCGTTCCCGGTGAGCTGGAACGTCCGCACCATCTCGTCGAAGATCGGCTTGCTCTCGGCGAACTTGGCGTCGGTCGAGGTGAGGTAGAACGAGTACGCCTTGCCGTCCTGCGCGACGCCACGCCAGACGCCGTGCCGCATGGCGTCACCCTCGCCGCACGTGTATTCGAACTCGGCGGCCGGCTTGCTGGCCAGCTCGGTCTCCGTGGAGGAGACCTGGTTGTACGGCTTGACGCAGGAGGTGCTCTTGGTCTTGAGGCCGTTCTCGGCCGTCTCGGCCCACCGGGTGGAGCTGCTGGACCACTTCTCGGTGATGATCCGCACCTTGCGGCCGCTGTCCTCCGGGTCGATGTAGTCGGTGTACGAGCCGCCGGTGGCCTTCTTCCAGCCCTTGGGCACCATGACCTGGATGCCCCGCGCGGTGTGCTCCTGCATCTCGACCGCCGGGCCCGCCGCGGCGGACGGGGTGGGCTGCGCCTGGGGGGTGGTCGGCGCGGGGTCGTCGCCGCCCGAGAGCGCCAGCACGCCGAGCAGCAGCACCACGGCCAACCCGCCGGCCGCGGCGAGCTGCACCTTGCGCGGCCAGCCCTTGATGGTGCTGACCAGTTGGCCCCCGGTGGCGCGGACCTTGCCCAGGGCGCCGCCGCTCGCCGCGGTGGACGGCGTCGTCCAGGGCTGACCGGTGCCGGGCACCGACCACTGGTTGCCGCCGCCGTAGGTGCCACCGACGCGCTGGGTGGCCTCCGACCCGCCGTACCGGACCTGCTGGGTCGCATCGGCTCGGCTGCCGTAGGTGACCCGCTGGGTGGCGTCCGGGTGTGCGCCCGCGTCCACCCGCTGGGTGGCGTCCGCGCTGCCGCCGTAGGTGCGGCCGCTGCCGGGTCGGCCGCCGGCGGGCATCGCGCCGGTGGGCGTGTGCAGCGGGCCGGCGAGCGCGTCGGCGCTGGTCTCGTCGAGCCCGGCGGCGGCCGGGGCCCCGGCAGGCTCGGGCCGCTCGCCCCGGCGCAACGCGGCGAGTCGGTCGGTCAGCGACTCGTTCGGCGCGAGCATGGCCGGGCCGCCGATCTGGCTGTCCGGCTTCGCCTCCGGCTGGGGCGGCGGGAGGACGGGCACCGGGCGCTGCTGCACCGGCACCACGGCGTACGGGTCGGTGACCGAGTGCACCGCGGTCGCGGTGCTGCCCAGCGGGCCGGCGAGCAGCTCGCGGAGCATGGCCCGGGAGGTGTGCACGTCCAGCCGGCGGGCCGGGTCCTTCTCCAGCAGGCCCATCAGCACCCGGGTCAGCGGGCCGCTGCGCTGCGGCGGGGCCGGCGGGTCCTCGACCACGGCGTGCATGGTCTCGATCGGGTCGCCCTTGTCGAACGGGGGACGCCCCTCGACCGCCGTGTAGAGCGTCACGCCCAGCGAGAACAGGTCGCTCGGCGGGCCGAACTCCTGGCCCATGGCCCGCTCGGGCGAGATGAAGTGCGGCGAGCCGAGCACCATGCCGGGCGTGGTGAGCTGCACGTCGGTGGGCATCCGGGCGACACCGAAGTCGGTCAGCACGCAGCGCCCATCGGTGCAGATCAGCACGTTTGCCGGCTTGACGTCGCGGTGCAGCACGCCGATCGCGTGCGCGACCTCCAACGCGCCGAGCAGCGCGATGCCGATCTTGGCGACGGCGCGGGGCGCCACCGGCCCGTCCTCGATGACCATGTCGGCGAGGCTGCGGGCGTCCAGCAGCTCCATCACGATCCACGGGCGACCGGCCTCGGTGACCACGTCGTACACCTGCACCACGGCGGGGTGCTGGATGGCGGCGGCGGCGCGGGCCTCGCGCAGGGTGCGTTCGTACATGGCGTCGCGGTCGCTGGGGGCCAGCCCTGGGGGAAGGACCACCTCCTTCACCGCCACGTCCCGGCGCAGCAGGGTGTCTGTGGCGCGCCACACCGTACCCATGCCGCCGTTGCCCACCGCGGACCGCAGCGAGTACCGGTCACCGATGGTGGTGCCGGGCGCCGCTCGTCCGCTGGCGGGACTTACCTGTCCGCCGCTCCACGTCGGGATCTGAGTCACAGAAAAGCCACCGGGGGAAATCGAGGGGGGCTGGGACACAACCCCCCTATCTTGCTGGTTCCGACGCCCGATGCGAAAGCCGACGCGGCGGACGTTTACCGAAGTCGACGGATCGTGCCCAACCGTTCACCTCCCGTCGACCGGTCGGGACACAGTGTGCGGTATCCCTCACCCGATCGGACGCCAACGCGCCATACCATCCGGGGATGAGTGAGCGGCGGTCAAGCGAGTCCGGTTTTCCGATCAACGGCGTCTACACGGCGGCCGAGCTCCCGGAGGACCTGGACTCCCGGCTGGGCGCCCCGGGCGAGTTCCCGTACACCCGGGGGGTCTACCCCACGATGTACACGTCCCGTCCGTGGACGATGCGCCAGTATGCCGGCTTCGGCACCGCCACCGAGTCCAACGCGCGCTACCACCAACTGTTGCGGGCCGGCACGATGGGCCTCTCGGTCGCCTTCGACCTGCCGACGCAGATGGGCTACGACTCGGACGACCCGATCGCGCACGGTGAGGTCGGCAAGGTTGGCGTGGCAATCGACTCCATCGAGGACATGCGGCTGCTCTTCGCCGACATCCCGCTGGACAAGGTGTCCACCTCCATGACGATCAACGCGCCCGGCTCGGTGCTGCTGCTGCTCTACCAGCTCGTCGCCGAGGAGAACGGCGTGCCGGGCACGGCCCTCAACGGCACCATCCAGAACGACATCCTCAAGGAGTACATCGCCCGGGGGACGTATATCTACCCGCCGAAGCCGTCGCTGCGCCTGGTGGCAGACACGTTCGCGTACTGCCGCAAGGAGGTGCCGAAGTGGAACACGATCTCCATCTCCGGCTACCACATGGCCGAGGCCGGCGCGACGCCCGCGCAGGAGATCGCGTTCACCCTGGCCAACGGCGTGGAGTACGTCCGGGCGGCGCTGGCCGCCGGGCTGGCCGTGGACGACTTCGCGCCCCGGCTGTCGTTCTTCTTCGTGGCCCGCACGACGCTGCTGGAGGAGGTGGCGAAGTTCCGCGCCGCCCGGCGGATCTGGGCCCGGCTGATGCGTGACGACTTCGGCGCCAAGGATCCGAAGTCGATGATGCTGCGCTTCCACACGCAGACCGCCGGCGTGCAGCTCACCGCCCAGCAGCCGGAGGTGAACCTCGTCCGGGTGGCGGTGCAGGGGCTGGCCGCGGTGCTCGGCGGCACCCAGTCGCTGCACACCAACAGCTTCGACGAGGCGATCGCCCTGCCCACCGAGAAGGCCGCCCGGCTCGCGCTGCGTACCCAGCAGGTGCTGGCGTACGAGACGGACCTGACCGCCACGGTGGACCCGTTCGCCGGCTCGTACGTGGTGGAGGCGATGACGGCCGAGATCGAGGCCGCCGCCGTCGAGCTGATGGAGCGGGTGGCCGACCACGGCTCGGCCGTGGACGCGATCGAGGCCGGGTTCCAGAAGCGGGAGATCGAGCAGTCCGCGTACCGGATCGCCCAGGAGATCGACTCCAGCGAGCGCGTGGTGGTGGGGCTCAACCGGTTCACCGTGGACGAGGAGGAGCCGTACGAGCCGCTGCGGGTCGACCCGACGATCGAGGCGACGCAGGCCGACCGGCTGGCCCGGTTGCGCGCCGAGCGGGACGCCGACGCGGTGGCGCGTGCCCTCGCCGAGCTGCGGGCAGCCGCCGAGGGCTCGGACAACGTGCTCTACCCGATGAAGGATGCGCTGCGGGCACGGGCCACGGTGGGCGAGGTGTGCGGGACGCTGCGTGAGGTGTGGGGGCTGTACCGGCCCACCGACCGGTTCTGACCGTCTCCTGACCGACGACCCCGGGGTGTGCCGTCCCGGGTTCGCGGGTACGCCGACCCTGCACCGTGACGCACATGGTGTGCGGTCAGGGTGCACCATCGCGTGTGAGCGTCCTTATCCGGCCGTTGCGGAGTGTGGTCGGCTAATTGTCGGAGTGTCAGTTCATCACCCTGACTAATGCGACAATTCGCGGCAAGGGCGTGCGAGTGGTGCCGCGACTCGCAACCACCGGTTTTGGTTACGCGTTGTAGGAGGTGAGGTGGCGGATGACGGCCTTCGACCGTGATCTACCTGCTGTCTCGCACATCTCCGAGCGTCCTCAGCAGGGCATACGTGACGCTGCGCGGTCTGATCATCACCGTAACGAGGTTGCGCAGCGTCACCGTCGGAGGTCTAGGCTGTCTGCTGTCCCCGATGATCCATCCATCTCCAGTAATCGAGATTTCGACGTGACGAGTGCGTTGACGCTGCCCACCGGCGGCCAGCTGGCGTCGTCCTGGCCGGACGCGCCGCCCGGGTCCCAGCCGCTGCCCCGCGACCTGGACCACCTCCTCGCCCTACGGGTACCGGGGCTCATCGCCACGCGCCGTCACATTCACTCGCACCCCGAGCTGTCCGGCACGGAGTTCGAGACGGCCGCCCTGATCGCCCGGGAGCTCTCCCTGGCGGGCCTGCACCCTCGGCTGCTGCCCAAGGGCAACGGGGTGATCTGCGACATCAACGGTCGCCCCGACGGGCCGGTCGTCGCGCTGCGCGCCGACATCGACGCCCTGCCGCTCGACGACTCCAAGGACGTGCCGTACCGCTCCACCGTGGAGGGCGTCTGCCACGCCTGCGGCCACGACGTGCACACCACGATCATGCTCGGCGTCGGCATGCTGCTGGCGCAGCTCGCCGACCTCGGCGAGCTGGACGGCCGGGTCCGGCTCATCTTCCAGCCGGCGGAGGAGATCCTGCCCTGCGGCTCGCTGGAGGTCATCGAGGCCGGTGGCCTGGAAGACGTGGTGCAGATCTTCGCGCTGCACTGCGACCCGAACCTGCCGGTGGGCCAGGTCGGCCTGCGCGTCGGCCCGATCACCGCGGCCGCCGACAACGTCACCGTCCGGCTCACCGGGCCGGGCGGCCACACCGCCCGCCCGCACCTGACCGTCGACCTGGTCGACGCGCTCGGCCGGCTGATCACCGAGGTGCCCGCCCTGGTCAGCCGCCGGGTGCCGGCCAACAGCGGGCTGCTGCTGGTCTTCGGCCACGCGTCGGCCGGCACCCGTTACAACGTCATCCCCTCCGAGGCGTGCGCCTCGGGCACCCTGCGGGTGATGGATCGTGACACCTGGGAGCAGGCTCCCAAGATCGTGGCTCAGGTGGTGCGGGACGTGATCGCCCCGACCGGTGCCACGGTCGATCTGGAATACCTACGCGGCCGGCCGCCGGTGAGCAACGACTCCCGGGCGATCCAGGTGTTGACCGCCGCCACCGCCGCCGCGCTCGGCCCGGAAGGGGTGGCCGAGACACCGCAGAGCATGGGCGGCGAGGACTTCTCCTGGTACCTGGAGTACGTCCCCGGCGCCCTCGCCCGCCTCGGCGTGGGCCGTTCCGGCCCCAACATCGACCTGCACCGCGCGTCCTTCGACGTGGACGAGCGGGCCATTCCGGCCGGCGTACGCGTCATGGTGCAGACCGCGCTGCGGGCACTGGTGGCGGCGCGCTGACCGGAGCGGTCAGGGCCGGGGTCTTCCGCCGCCTGCGCAGCACCAGCAGCAACACCGCCAGCGGAACGCCGAACGCCACCAGCCAGGGCAGCAACGCCCCCAGCACGGTGAGCAGGATGGTCATCGAGGCGACGAACGCCTTCCAGCCACCCTTCAAGCCGACCAGGAAGCCGGTCTCGGTCTTCTCCTCGCTGGCCTTCGCCGCCGGCCCGGCCAGCGACACGGTGATCGTGGAGAGAGCGGTCAGGTCGGCGAGCCGCCGCTTCTTGGCCTCCAGCGAGGCCAGGTCCGCCTCCCGACGACCCAGCTCGTTCTCCAGGGACACCAGGTCGGCGATGGAGGTGGCTTGGGCGAGCAGGCGACGCGCGCTGTCCACGCGTGCCCGCTGACTGGTGATCCGGGCGTCCAGGTCGACGGTCTCCTCGGTGACGTCCTGAGTGTTGATCTCCCGGCTCTGCTGCCGGCCGAGCTTCGCGACCGCCTCCACCACCCCGGCGAACTTCGCCGCCGGCACCCGCAGCTGCAACTCCGCCACCGCGTCCGCCTCGGCGCTGCGCCGCACGTCACCGCCGATGAAGCCGCCGGCCTGGGTGACCATGGCACTGACCTCGCGGGCCGCCGCGTCCACATCGGCCACCTGCACCCGCATCGCTCCGGTGTAGATGATCGCCCGCTGGTCGACCCGCAGGTCCGGAGCACCGGCCCCGGCCGCCCCCGCCGCGTCCGTGCCGCTGTTGTTCTTGTCCGCCGCGCCGCCCTCCGCGACGGCCCGCTCGGGTGCCGAGGCCGCCGAGTCCCGCGCGCCGCTGTCGCCGGCACCGCACCCCGCCAACGCCAGCGTCGCCGTGAGTGCTGTCGCCGTCAGCAGTGCGCCGCGACGCCATCCTGCCCGTCCGTCCATCCCCGCTCCCATCGTTGTCAACCGGTGTGGCGATACCTCGGACGTGGCGCGCCCGCCGGCTGGTTCCGGCAGACTGCGCTGAGGACATCACGATTCGATAGTCGAGGAGTCACGATGCGGCTCACCAAGTACGCCCACTCCTGCCTCCGGGTGGAACACGACGGGGGAGTGCTCGTCGTGGACCCCGGGGTCTTCAGCGACCCGCAGGCGTTGGACGGTGCGGACGCGGTGCTGATCACCCACGAACACCCGGACCACCTCGACCTGGCCGCGCTGCGCCTGCACCTCGACCAGCGACCGCTGCCGATCCACGGGCCGGCCTCGCTCGCCGGCACCCTGGGCGACGCCGCCGAGGCGTTGCGCCCCGTCACGCCCGGCGAGTCGTTCACCGCCGCCGGGGTCGCGGTCCGCGCGTACGGCGGGCGGCACGCGGTGATCCACCCGGACATCCCGGTGGTGGACAACCTCGGCTACCTGATCAACGACGTCGTCTACCACCCCGGCGACTCCCTCGTGGTGCCGGAGGAGACGCCGATCGACACGCTCTTCGCGCCGATCCACGCCCCCTGGTCGAAGTTCTCCGAGGTCGTCGACTTCATCCGGGCGGTCGCCCCGCGCCGCGCGTACGCCCTGCACGACGCCCTGCTCAACGACAACGGGCTGAGCGTGCTCAACCGGCAGTACGCGGCGCTGTCCGGCACGGACTACCAGCGTCTGGAGCCCGGTAGCCGGGTGGACGTCTGACCCGATGCCCGGCCCGCCCTCGGAGCTGGTGCAGCAGCTCTACCGCACCCCACCGGACCGGTTCGTGGCGGCCCGGGACGCCGCCGTGGCCGAGGCCCGGCGGGCCGGTGACCCGGGCACCGCCCGGCAACTGGCCCGGCTACGTCGCCCCACCGTGGCCGCCTGGCTGGTGAACCTGCTCGCCATCCACCGTCCCGAACTGGTCGCCGACCTGGTCCAGCTCGCCGACGCGTTGCGCGTCGCCCAGCGGGAGCTGCGCGGGCCGCGGCTGCGGGAACTGTCGGCCCAACGTCGGGCGGTGGTCGGCGCCCTGGTCGCCGAGGTCCGCAAGCTCGCCGCCGCCGAGCCGGACGCGCCGCCGGCCGGTCGGCTGCCGCTGGCCGAGGTGGAGGCGACCCTCAACGCGGCGCTCTCCGACACCGAGGTCGCCGAGCAGGTCCGGACCGGCCGGCTACTCCGATCGGCCAGCTACGCCGGCTTCGGCGAGGTGCCCCGGCCGCAGCTGCGGCTGGTCACCGACGACGACGAGCCGGAGCCGGAACCTCGCCCCGTGGCCCAGCGCGCACGCCCCGACGCGGCCTCCCGCGCCGACGCGGCCCAGGAGCGTGCCGCGCAGGCCGAACGCGCGGCGCAGCGGGTGGCGCGGGCCGAGCGAGCACGCCGGCGTCGCGCACTGGACCGGGAGCTGGACCGCGCCCACACCGACCAGCAGCGGGCCGAGGCCGAGTTGACCGAGGCGACCGGGCAGGAGCGGGACGGCGCGGCCGTACTCGACGGAATCGAGACCGAGCTGGCCGAGTTGGAGCGGCGGCGTGCCGTCGCCGAGCAGGACCTCAGCCGGGCCAGGCTGGCGCGGCGCGCGGCCGAGCGGGCGGTGACGGTGGCCCGCCGACGCGCGGGTGAGGTCGAGGCGGCCGTCGAGGCCCTGGCGGCCGAAGAGGGGGATGCGGACGCGGGCGGTGGCGCGGCAGACTGACCATCGATGGACGACGACGAGCGGACCGGCCGCCGGGCACCGGCCGTCCCGGACAGAGCCGCAGCTGGCAGGCCGAGGTTGGTGTCCGGATGACGCCGGAGCAGCTCGCCGCCGCCAGCAAGCCCGTCGTCCTCGATCTCGGCGACGGGTTCAGCAGGTGCCCGACCACGCTGCGCCGAGCCCGACTGCTCGGCATTTCCGGCTGGGCGTTCTACATCAGCGGCCGGGCCGGTGCGCTCGGCGACGTACGGGCGGAGACAGCCGCCGCGGCCATCGGTTTCGTCGCCCCGGACGCGGTTGCCGACGGGTGGGACGCCGCCGCCCGGGTCCTCCCGCCGGCCGAGGTGGCCGCCGCCAGCCTCGCCGAGTGCTGCCGGTGGGGGACGGAGCGCTTGGGCGCGCTGCCGGGGGCCGAGCGGCTGGCCGGGCTCGTCGAGCTGGCGGTGGCCGCCGCCGACGCCAGCGCGATGCCGCTCTTCGCCGCGTGGCGGGCAATGCCGCTGCCGGACCTCTCCCCGGGAGCCCGGAGCGCCGCCGGGCTGCGCCTGCTCCGCGAGCACTTCACCGGCGCGTACCTGCTGGCGGTGCGGGCCGCCGGAATGACCCCGCTGGAGGCGGTGCTGGCCGGGCCGGAGGGGGAGGCCGGCGCGGTGGCGTGCGGCTGGCCGCCGCCGTACCCGCCGATCGGTCCGCTGGTGCGTCGACGACTCTGGGCGGAGGCGGTGACGAACCGGCTGGCCGCGCCCGCGTTCGCGGCGCTCGGCCCCGCCGACGGCGCCGAGCTGGTGGAGTTGCTGCACCGCACCCGCGCGGCCCTCGCCTGAACGGGCAGGATTGCCGTGGGTGGTCGAAGAGCTACGACCAGGACGGCGCGAGCAGTCGGATTTCGCAGCGGACGCCGCTGGCCTTGGCGAGCCGACCATCGCCGGTCACAAGCGGGCAGGCCATCAACTCCGCCGCCGCGACATACGCTGCGTCGTACGCCGTGACGTTGCCCCGCAACTGCCACATTCGGTCGAGCAGCTTCGAGACGCCAACATCGTCGATGACCAATGAAGGCAGAGTGTCGATAGCCTCTTGAGCGCGGGCCAGGCCGAGCTTCCCACCGAGGACCTTGCCTCTGATCACCGACATGACCTCCACCAGAAGGTGCCCTGGCGCTGCCCAGTGCGGGTCTCCGGTCAGTTCCGCCCGCGCCGCGTCGCCCACCGGCCCGTCGTCGACCAGAGCATCAGCCAGGACTGAAGCGTCCACGACAATCATGCGGCGCTTCCGTATGGCCCCCGCTGCTCCCGCTGGTCTGTCAACTCGGCGGCGCTCTCCCCCGGAAGGGCACGAGCACCATCAGACCGGCCGGCGAAGCGATCAAGGGTTGCCGTGTTGCGCAGACGTCGAGCCTGCGTCTCCACCAACTCCAGCAAGTAGGCCTGCAGCGACTGCCCGCGTGCCTTGGCTTGGGCAGCCAAGGCGTCTCGTACTTCCTCCGGCACGTCCCGAATCTGGAGAGCAACCATGCATTCATTATGCATGCATCATCGCCGCGCTGCCCGGGAAAGGCCCAATTCCTCGTGGAGAAAATGGGCGGCGCTGGCGGCGGTCGGCTGTCAGGATGTGCTGCCGTGACGCTTCCCGCTGGCTGGGCCACGCGCCGGCCCACCCTTGACGACGTACCGGCGATCCTCTCGGTCGTGCACGCGGCGGACACCTTCGCCATCGGCCACCCCGACTTCGACGCGGAGGATGTCGAGGCGTCGCTGACCGCCCCCCACTTCGACCCGACCCGGGACTCCTGGCTGGCGACGGACCCGGACGGCACCGTGGTCGGCTGGGCGACGGTGGACAATCCGAGCGGGGTCGGCCGGGAGTTCGTGGAGGTCTACGTCGACCCGGAGCGGGCGTCCAGCCTCCGCGCGCCGCTGCTGGCCCGGCAACTGGACCGGGTCGCCGAGCGCGCCGCCGAGCGAGGGCTGCCGGCGCTCACCGTCCGGTGCGCGGTCTTCGCGCCCGAGCGCGACTGGGAACGCGACCTGCGTGGCGCCGGGTTCACCCTCGCCAAGCGGTACGTCCGGATGAACCGCCCGCTGACCGACCTGCCCGCCGAGCCGTCCCCGCCGGCCGGGGTGACGGTACGGCCGGTGCGGCGCGACGACGAGGCCGAGTTGCGGGAGTTCCACCGGATCCACGACACCGCCTTCGGCGACACCCCGGATCACGAGTCGCTGTCGTACGAGCGGTGGCGGGCCCGGATCGGCGACGTGACCGCCTGGGACGAATGGTTCGTCGCCGAGGTGGACGGGGTGCTCGCCGGCGCGTTGCAGTCCTCGGACCAGGGGCTCGACCAGCAGGAGGGTTTCGTGCGGAGCCTGTCGGTGCTGCCCGCGTACCGTCGGCGCGGGGTGGGTGCGGCGTTGCTGCGCCGCGCCTTCGCCCGCTACGCCGAGAAGGGCCGGTTGTCCGCCGGCCTGGGCGTGGACCTCACCAACCCGACCGCCCCGGTGTCGCTCTACCGGTCGGTGGGGATGCGGGAAACCTGGTGGAGCGACATGTACGAGCGGGTGGTCCCGGCCGCCGGTGTGTGATTGACGACGCCCGTCCGGCCCGGCGAACCGCCGCACCGGCGACGGTTGCAGACTGTGCGGGTGCGAAGGGCGCTGGAAGGCTGCGGGGGGACCCGGTCAGGCCGAGGCGGTGCCGGTGGGACGGGATCGCAGCTCGGTGACGTAGTCGTCCGGTGCACCCGCCTTCTCGGCGGCGTTCGCGATCTCGGAGAGATACCACGAGGTCGGCAGGCCGCCCTCGTACCCGTCGAACACGTAGATCCACGCGGTGACGTCGCCGTCGAGGGTGGAGATCCGGACGTGCAGCTTGCGGTACGTCCCGGCGGTCACGCCTTCCAGCTCGTCGAGCTGGGCCGCGTCGTACGGGTGGATGTCGTAGATCGCCACGAACACCCGGTCGCCGGGGGACTCGACGACGGTGCTCACCGCGCCCTCCCAGCCGATGACGTCCTCCCCGGCGAAGGTCAGCCGCCACCCCTCCAGCCACCCGGTGCCCACCATGGGCGAGTGCGGGCAGTAGGCCCGCATCCGGGCCGGGTCGAGGTTTGAGCCGTAGGCGGCGTGATGACGCACGGCGATGACGATAGCCCGGCTGGCGGGTGGGGGAGAATACGACTGTGCGTGTCGGATGCGTTCGGGAGAAGAAAGTCACTGTGAGCATCAACGAAGGGCGAACTCTGTGAGCCGGATCGTGATCATCGGCGGCGGGCCGGCCGGGTACGAGGCGGCGCTGGTCGCCGCCCAACTGGACGCCGATGTCACCGTGGTGGAGGCCGACGGCGCGGGGGGCGCCTGCGTGCTGTCCGACTGCGTACCGTCGAAAACGTTCATCGCCAGCTCAGGGGTGGTCACCGGCTATCGGGACACCGAGGAGTTCGGGGTGCACTCGGACGGCTTGGAGGCGGTCACCGTCGACGCGCGGGCGGTGCACGAGCGGGTCAAGCGGCTGGCGCTGGCGCAGTCCGCCGACATCCACGCCAAGCTGCTCAAGGCGGGGGTCACCTTCGTGGCCGGCACCGCCCGGCTCGGCGATGACGCCCTCGGGCACACCCACCTGATCATCGTCACCCCGGCCGACGGCAGCGAGGAGTACTCGATCGCCGCGTCCACGGTGCTGGTCGCCACCGGCTCGACGCCCCGCCAGTTGCCCACTGCCGTGCCGGACGGCGAGCGCATCCTGACCTGGCGCCAGGTGTACGACCTGCCGGAGCTGCCCGAGCACCTGATCGTGGTCGGCTCCGGTGTGACCGGCGCCGAGTTCGCCAGCGCGTACCTGGCGATGGGGGTCCAGGTCACCCTGGTGTCCAGCCGGGACCGGGTGATGCCGCACGAGGACGCCGACGCGGCGTCGGCCATCGAGCGGGTGTTCCGCAACCGGGGCATGACCATCCTCAACAACTCGCGCGCCGACACGGTCCGGCGTACCGCCGACGGGGTCGAGGTGGAGCTCTCCGACGGCCGTAAGGTGACCGGTTCGCACGCGCTGATCGCGGTCGGTTCGATCCCGAACACCGCCGACCTGGGCCTGGCCGAGTACGGCGTGGAGCTGGGCCGGGGTGGCTACGTCACTGTCGACCGGGTTTCCCGGACCAACGTGCCCGGCATCTACGCCGCCGGTGACTGCACCGGCGTGCTGCTGCTGGCCAGCGTCGCCGCCATGCAGGGCCGGATCGCGATGTGGCACGCCCTCGGTGAGGCGGTCCGCCCGCTGCGGCTGCGGACCGTCGCGGCGAACGTCTTCACCGACCCCGAGCTGGCCACCGTGGGTGTCTCGCAGGACGAGGTCGACGCGGGCAAGGTGCCGGCCCGGCAGGTGATGCTGCCGCTGTCCGGCAATGCCCGCGCCAAGATGGACGACCTGTCCGACGGCTTCGTGAAGTTGTTCTGCCGGCCCGCCAGCGGTCAGGTGATCGGCGGTGTGGTGGTCGCGCCGAAGGCCAGCGAGCTGATCCTGCCGATCACCATGGCCGTGGAGAACAACCTAACGGTCAACGAACTGGCTCAGACCATCACCATCTACCCAAGCCTCTCCGGCTCAATAACCGAAGCAGCCCGCCAGCTAATGCTCCACGAGCTGGAGTAGTCCCGACCCCCGCTCGGGGGTCGATCATGGAGTTGTGGTGGCCGAGTTACGCCGGCACGCCCCTTTTGTGCGGCACCACAACTCCATGATCGACCGAGGGGCGGGTTTGGAGGACCGCCAGCGTTGTCAGCACCGCTACCTCGGTGAGAATGAGGAGGCGCTCGACCAGGCCTAGCAGCACGCGGTCGCCGGGGTAGGCGGACCAGATCATCGCGGCCGCGAGGATCAGGCTGAGCGCGACCAGGGCACGCAGGACGCCCGCCGCCGGTGCCAGGTCGGGTCGGCGGGCGAGCAGCCAACCGCCGACCGGCAGCGCGAGGAAGGCGACGACCGAGGCGTACCGGTGCAGGTAGGCGGCGGTGGTCATGGCGGTGCCCGGATCGTTCGTCGGCACGACCGCGGCCAGCAGCAGCCCGGCCACCCACGCGCCGAGCAGCAGCTCAGCCGTCCGACCGGAACCCGGCCGGGGTGGGCCGGTGCGGCGCAGCCCGTACAGCACCGCGACGCTGGCGAGCGCGAGCACCACCATGGCGACGTCGATGACGCCGCCCCGGTCGGAGACGGCGAAGTCGCTGATGGTCAACGCCCACGGGTCGAGGTCGTCGCTGACCTCAAGATGACCGATCACGGCGAGCAGGGCCGCGAGGGCGATCCCCCCGAGGGCCAGCAGACCGGTGTTCCGGATTCCAGGCATGCCTCAGCCTGTCGCCGCGGGCACCCCAGCCGGATCCGGGACGGCCACCGAAATCGATCCCCGGGACCACCCCTAGAGGCGTCGGCCTCCACCCCCGCGATCGCCTCCGCGATCTTGCGCTTTCGGTCGCGGTTCTGCGTTTTTTGTCCCATTCGTCGGGACACAAAGTGCAAGATCGCGGCGGGTGCGTCGTGGGGCAGGGTTTAGTCCAGGGGGACGTCGGCTGCGGCGGCGGTGCGGGCGTGCCGGGCGTTGACCAGCGTCATCGCCCATCCGGCCGCCGCGAAACCGGCCGCCGCTGCGGCGGCGATGATGGCCAGGCGCCACGCCGACTGGGTGAGTGCCGTGCCGCCCAGATGCCCGACCAGCGCCCCGTAGGTCGCCCAGCCCAGCGCGGCCACCGCCTCGTAGAGCACGAACAGGCGGTACGGGTAGCGGCTGCGCCCGGCCGAGAAGCATGCCGCCATGCGTCCGCCGGGCACGAACCGGCAGAGCAGAATGACCATCGGCCCGGGTTGACGCAGACCCTGCGTGACCCGGCTGGCCATTCGGCGCGCCCGGCTCAGCTCGGAATGTCGGGGCGCCCGCCGGTCCGGAGCGCTGCGGCCGAGCAGGTAGCAGGCCAGGTCACCGACGAACACGCCGAGCGCGCCGACGGCGATGATGATCGGCAGGTCGAGGCCGCCGTACACGGTGAGCGCGCCGCTGGTGATCATGACGATCTGGGTGGGGATCACCGGGACGAAGGCGTCCGCGATCAGCAATCCGAGCAGTACGAGGTACGCCCACGTCGGCGACGCGACGTCAGTCAGTAGTTCGGGCACGCCTGCCACCTCGCCGGATGCGGCCGATTGGGTGTGTCGAGCCTGACGTCGTGCCCGGCGTCACCGTGCACGGCCCCGTCCCGTCGTGACCGTCGACACCACAGGCCACCCAGATCCAACGAGGCGAACCACCCCCGGGTGACGGCTCCGAGGCTGTTTCACGGGTGCCCGAGGCGGTCGGCGGATCGGCGTCCGTCGGCGTACCGTTGTCGGCGCGGCCCAGCCCGTCGGGTCCCCCGTTCCTGACGATTCGGGTCGCCCCGGGCCGCCGGCGGGTCCCGCGCCGGCGGCCCTCCCCCTCTTTCGCCGCTGCAAATCCGGGTGCGTCCTCGACCGCCCGGCGGGTAGCGTCGCGGCATGCGCAGCGCGGTAGTGATGACCACGACGCCGGGTGTCCCCGGCGCGCCGCTCTGACGTAACCACCGTCGACCAGGCCCCGGGGCGATCCGCCCCCGAGAGCCGTACGGCGTTCGGTGTCCAGGTCGCCTCCGGGTCGTACCCGATCCAGGAGCCCGACATGATCGACCACCGCAGGCTCGGCCGCGAGCTGGACCTCTTCGTCTCCGATCCGCTGGCCGGCGCCGGCCTGCCGATCTGGCTGCCCGCCGGCGCCGCCGCCCGGCATGCCGTCGAGGAGTACGTCCGGGAGTTGGAGCGACGCTCCGGTCACCAGCACGTCTACTCGCCGCCGCTGGGCAAGCGTGAACTCTTCGAACTCTCCGGGCATCTCGGCTACTTCGCCGACGACATGTTCCCGCCGATGCGGCTGAGCGCCGACGACGAGTTCGTGCTCCGGCCGGCGCTCTGCCCGCACCACGCGCTGGTCTTCCGCGCCCGGGGCCGCTCCTACCGGGAGTTGCCGCTGCGGATCGCCGAGCTGGGCGGGATGTACCGCTCGGAGCGCTCCGGGGTGCTCGGCGGGCTGTCCCGGGTACGCGCGATCTCGCTCAACGACGCGCACACCTTCTGCGCGCCGGAGCAGGTCGGCGAGGAGGTCGCGGAGATCCTCCGGCTGGTCCGCGCCGCGCACGCCGCGCTCGGCGTCCGCCCGGCCGGTTTCCGGCTGTCGCTGCGCGGGCCGGGCGGCAGGTACGTCGGCGACGACGCGAGTTGGGCCCACGCCGAGGATCTGCTTCGGGAGGCGCTCGCCGGAGTGGAGTACGTCGAGGCACCGGGCGAGGCCGCCTTCTACGGTCCGAAGATCGACATCCAGATCGTGGACGCGGCCGGCCGGGAGTCGACCATCTCCACCATCCAACTCGACTTCGACAAGCCGGAGCGGTTCGACCTGTCGTACACCGACTCCGACGGCAGCCGGCGTCGACCGGTCATGGTGCACCGCAGCCTTGTCGGCAGCATGGAGCGGCTCTTCGCGTACCTCATCGAGGTGCACGAGGGTGCCTTCCCGGCCTGGTACGCGCCGGTCCAGCTGGTGCTGCTGCCGGTGGACGACGGGCAGGCCGGCGCGGCGGCCGAGCTGGCCCGGCGGGCCGTCGACGCCGGGCTGCGGGTCGAGGTCGACGCCGCCGGCTCGCTGGGCGCCCGGGTACGGGACGCGGCTCGCCGCCGTGTCCCGTACCTCGGGGTGCTGGGTCCTCGGGAGGTGGCCGACGGGCACCTCGCGCTGCGCCTGCGCGGTGGCCGCGCCCTGGCCCCGATGCCCGCCGCCGCCGCGCTCGCCCTGATCAGCGGGCAGGTCGCCGCCCGCACGACCGACCTGCTGCCGCCGGACTGACCCGGGAATCCGAGACATGCGCTAGACCGTCGCGGGTTGGGCGGCGGCCGGTTCCTCGTCGACCACCGCGCCGGTGAACTGGGATCGGTAGAGCTGGTGGTACGCGCCCTTGGCGGCGAGCAGTTGCTCGTGGGTGCCCTGCTCGACGATGCGACCGTTCTCCATCATCAGGATCAGGTCGGCGTCGCGGATGGTGGAGAGCCGGTGCGCGATGACGAAACTGGTCCGGTCCGAGCGCAGCGCCGCCATCGCCCGCTGGAGCAGCACCTCGGTGCGGGTGTCCACCGAGCTGGTCGCCTCGTCGAGGATCAGCAGCGACGGTTCGGCGAGGAACGCCCGCGCGATGGTGATGAGCTGCTTCTCACCGGCGCTGACGTTGTTGCCCTCCTCGTCGATGACCGTGTCATAGCCGTCCGGAAGGCTCCGCACGAACCGGTCCACGAAGGTGGCCCGAGCCGCGCCGAGGATCTCCTCCTCGGTCGCGTCCGGCCGCCCGTAGGCGATGTTGGCCCGGATGGTGCCACCGAAGAGCCAGGTGTCCTGGAGCACCATGCCGATCCGACCGCGCAGGTCGTCGCGGCGCATCGTGGTGATGTCCACCCCGTCCAGGGTGATCCGGCCGGCGTCCAACTCGTAGAACCGCATGATCAGGTTGACCAGCGTCGTCTTGCCGGCGCCGGTCGGGCCGACGATGGCCACCGTGTGCCCCGGCTCGGCGACCAGGGACAGGTCGTCGATCAGCGGTTTGTCCGCCTCGTACCGGAAGGAGACGTGCTCGAACTCGACCCGACCGTGCGGGTCGACGACCCGGGTCGGCTCGACCGGGTCGGGGCTCTGCTCGTCGGCGTCGAGCACCGCGAAGACCCGTTCGGCCGAGGCCACCCCGGACTGGAGCAGGTTGGCCATCGACGCGAGTTGGGTGAGTGGCTGGGTGAACTGCCGGGAGTACTGGATGAACGCCTGCACGTCGCCGAGGCTCATCGTCCCGGAGGCCACCCGCAGGCCGCCGACCACGGCGATCGCCACGTAGCTGAGGTTCCCGATGAACATCATCGACGGCATGATGATCCCGGAGACGAACTGCGCCCCGAAGCTGGCCCGGAACAGCTCCTCGTTCTTGGCGGTGAACGCGGCCTCCACCTCGCGCTGCCGGCCGAAGACCTTCACCAGCTCATGGCCGGTGTACGCCTCCTCGATCTGGCCGTTCAGCTCGCCGGTGTGCTTCCACTGCGCGATGAACTGCTTCTGCGAGCGCTTGGCGATGCGCTGGGTGACCAGCACCGACAGCGGCACCGCGACCAGCGCCACCAGGGCCAGCAGCGGCGAGATCCAGAACATCACGCCCAGCACGCCGACCACGGTCAGCAGCGAGGTGAGCAGCTGACTGAGGGTCTGCTGGAGGCTGGTCGAGATGTTGTCGATGTCGTTGGTGACCCGGCTCAGCAGCTCACCCCGAGGCTGCCGGTCGAAGTAGGGCAGCGGCAGCCGGTTGAGCTTCTCCTCCACCTCGGCGCGCAGCCGCAGCACGGTGCGCTGCACCACACCGTTGAGCAGCCAGCCCTGCCACCACGACAGCAGGCTCGCCGCCAGGTAGAGCCCGAGCGCCAGCAGCAGCACCCGGCTCAGGGCGGTGAAGTCGACGCCCACGCCGGGCACCACGTCCATCCGGGCCAGCATGTCGGCGAAGTTGCCGTTGCCGCTGGCCCGGGCCGCCGCGACGGCCTGCTCGGTGGTGGTGCCAGCCTCCAGTTGACGGCCGATCACCCCACTGAAGATCAGGTCGGTGGCGTGGCCGAGGATCTTCGGACCGGCCACGCTGAACCCCACGCTCACCACCGCGAGGGTGACGATCGCGGTCAGGTGCAGCCGGTGCGGGCGCAGCCGGCCGAGCAGCCGCCGGGCGGACGGCCCGAAGTTCATCGACTTCTCGGCGGGCATCCCGGCGCCCGCCCACGGCGGACCGCCGGCCGGGCGGCCCGGAGGCAGCCGCTTCGGTGTCGGCGCGTCGCCGCCGGCAGCCGGCGTCCGCGTGTCGCCGGCCGGCTTCTGCGTGGGTACGGCCGCGGTCCGCCGCTCGTCGGGCTCGCTCATGCCGTCACCTCCGCCGTCTGCTGGGAGGCCACGATCTCGGCGTACGTCGGACAGGTCTCCAACAACTCCGCATGTCGTCCCACTCCGACGACCCCTCCGTCCTCAAGAACGATGATCTGGTCGGCGTCGACGATGGTGGAGACCCGCTGGGCCACGATCACCACCGCGGACTGCGCGGTGACCGGGCGCAGGGCCGTCCGCAACCGCGCGTCGGTGCCGAGGTCGAGCGCGGAGAACGAGTCGTCGAAGAGGTAGATCTCCGGCTGGCGGACCAGCGCCCGTGCGATGGCCAGGCGTTGCCGCTGCCCACCGGAGACCGTGCTGCCGCCCTGGGCGATCGGGGCGTCCAGGCCGCCGGGCATCTGGGCCACGAAGTCCCGGGCCTGGGCGATCTCCAGGGCCGTCCACAGCTCCTCGTCGGTGGCGTCCGGGTTGCCGTAGCGCAGGTTGCTGGCGACCGTGCCGGTGAACAGGTACGGCCGCTGCGGCACCAGGCCGATCCGCCGCCACAGCTCGTCCGGTGCCATCTCCCGTACGTCCACGCCGTCGACCAGCACCGCGCCACCGGTGACGTCGACCAGGCGGGGGATGAGTGACAGCAGGGTCGTCTTGCCGGCGCCGGTGCTGCCGATGATCGCCGTGGTGGTGCCCGGGGTGGCCCGGAAGGAGATGTCCCGCAGCACCGGGTCGACGGCGCCCGGGTACTGGAAACGCACCCCACGCAGCTCCAACTCGGCGCGGGTGGGCAACTCGGTGACCGGCTCGGCGGCGGGGACCACCGACGAGTCGGTGTCCAGCACCTCGATGATCCGCTCGGCGCAGACCGCGGCGCGGGGCACCATCATCAGCATGAAGGTCGCCATCATCACGGCCATCAGGATCTGCATCAGGTACTGGAGGAAGGCAGTGAGCGCGCCGATCTGAATCGCGCCGCCGTCCACCCGCTGCGCGCCGAACCAGAGCACCGCCACGCTGGAGACGTTCAGCACCAGCATGACCACCGGGAAGATCATCGCCATCAGCCGGCCGGTACGCAGGGCGGTGGCGGTCAGGTCGGCGTTGGCGACGGCGAAGCGGTCCGTCTCGTACGGCTCGCGGACGAACGCGCGGACCACCCGGATGCCGGTGATCTGTTCGCGCAGCACCCGGTTGACCGTGTCGATCCGGGTCTGCATGAGCCGGAAGCCCGGCACCATCCGGCGGATGATCGCGCTGAGCGCGATGGCCAGCACCGGCACGCTGACCAGCATCAGCCAGGAGAGCCCGATATCCTCCCGCAGCGCCATCACCACACCGCCGACGCTCATGATCGGCGCGGCGACCAGCATGGTGCAGCTCATCAGCACGAGCATCTGCACCTGTTGCACGTCATTGGTGTTGCGGGTGATCAGCGACGGCGCGCCGAACCGGGCCACCTCGCGGGCGGAGAAGCGGTTGACGTGCCCGAACAGCCTGGCGCGGACATCACGGCCGAAGCCCATGGCGACCCGCGCGCCCAGGTAGACCGCGACGATCGAGCAGATGATCTGGATCAGGCTGACCAGCAGCATCCAGCCGCCGGTCCGCACGATGTAGTCGGTGTCGCCCCGGGCCACGCCCTGGTCGATGATGTCCGCGTTGAGGCTGGGCAGGTAGAGCGAGGCCATGGTGCCCACGAACTGGAGCAGCACCACCGCCAGCAACGGTCGCCGGTAGGTGCCCAGTTGACCGCGTAACAGTCGGATCAGCACGCCGAGTCCTTTGGTTCGGTGGGGCGTCCGCTCATCGGCGGGTCGTCCGCGCTGGCGATGACCTCGAGCAGGAACTCGCGGATCACCTGCGCCTTCGCCGGGTCGGCGTCGATGGAGGTGAGCGGCCGTCCGGAGTGCATCAGGGCACTGAGCGCGGCCACCCGCTCCCGCCCGGCGGGGGTGATGGCGAGGCGGACGCTGCGTCGGTCGTTGTCGTCGCGTTGCCGCTCGACCAGTCCGTCACGGGCCAGCGTGTCCACGATGCCGGTGAGGGTGGCAGGGCGGACGAAGCACCGCTCGGCCACCTGCCGGTGCGGCAGTTCGCCGTGTCGGGCGAGCGTCATCAGCGTCACCATGCCGGCCTGGGTGAGGCCGTGGTCCTCGGCGAGGTAGCGGTTCCACCGCTGCCCGACGAGGTGCCCGGCCACCACCAGCAGCCGGCCGATCGGCGCGTCCTGGAGCGTGATGAGTTGCACGGAGAGCAGGTTAGCTCCCTGATAGTCAGGCTCCAAACGATTTCCCCACAGCCCTCCGCACCCCCGCCGCCCGCGCCGCCCGCCGCCCGCCCTCTCCCCCCAGCGTCGATCATGGAGTCGTGGTGGGCGTTTCGCCCAGCCGTGCCCCTTTTGCGAGGCACCACAACTCCATGATCGACGCGGGGGTGGGGGCGAGGGCGGGGGCGGGGCGGGCGGGTTACCAGCTGGTGGGGAGGGGCATTCCTTCGGTGAAGCCGGCGGCGCTCTGTACACCGACGATGGCCCGCTCGTGGAACTGCGTCAGGTCCCGTGCGCCCGCGTAGGTGAAGGCGCTGCGGACCCCGGCGATGATCTCGTCGATCAGGTCCTCGACGCCGGGCCGGGCCGGGTCCAGGTACATCCGGGCCGAGGAGATGCCCTCCTCGAACACCGCCTTGCGGGCCCGGTCGTACGGGCTGTCGTCGGCGGTACGGGCGCTGACCGCCCGAGCCGAGGCCATCCCGAAGCTCTCCTTGTACCGCCGGCCGTCGGCGTCGGTGTACAGGTCACCGGGCGACTCGAAGGTGCCGGCGAACCAGGAACCGATCATCACGTTCGAGGCGCCGGCCGCCAGTGCGAGAGCCACGTCGCGCGGGTGGCGTACGCCGCCGTCGGCCCAGACGTGCCGGCCCAGCTCCCGGGCTGCCACCGAGCAGTCGAGCACGGCGGAGAACTGTGGGCGGCCCACACCGGTCATCATCCGCGTCGTGCACATGGCACCCGGCCCGACGCCGACCTTGATGATGTCGGCGCCCGCCTCGACCAGGTCGCGTACCCCCTCGGCGGTGACCACGTTGCCGGCCGCCACCGGGACGCCCGGGTCCAGCTTCCGGACCGCCCGCAGCGCGGAGATCATCCGCGCCTGGTGGCCGTGCGCGGTGTCCACGACCAGCGTGTCCACTCCGGCCTCCAGCAGCGCGGCGGCCTTGCCGGTGACGTCCCCGTTGATCCCGACCGCCGCGGCGATGCGCAACCGACCCCGGTCGTCCACCGCCGGTGTGTAGAGGGTCGCGCGCAGCGCGCCCTTGCGGGTCAGCACCCCGACCAGCCGGCCGTCGGCGTCCACCACGGGCGCGAGCCGACGCCGGCCGGCGGAGAGCAGGTCGAAGCCGGTACGCGGGTCCGCGTCCGCCGGCACGGTGTGCAGCTCGGTGGACATCACGTGCCGCAGTTGGGCGAACCGGTCCACCCCCACGGTGTCCGCCTCGGTGACCACGCCCACCGGCCGACCGGCCTCGTCGACCACGATCACCGCACCGTGCGAACGCTTCGGCAGCAGGTGGATGGCGTCGCCGACGGTCTCGGTCGGGCCGAGGGTGATCGGCGTGTCGTAGACCAGGTGCCGCTGCTTGACCCAGGCGACGACGTTCGCGACCACCTCGATCGGGATGTCCTGTGGGATCACCGTGATCGCGCCCCGCCGGGCCACCGTCTCGGCCATCCGCCGCCCGGCGACCGCCGTCATGTTGGACACCACCAGCGGAATGGTGGTGCCGGTGCCGTCGCCGGTGGACAGGTCGACGTCGAGCCGGGAACCGAGGTCGGAGCGGGCCGGCGCCATGAAGACGTCGGTGTAGGTCAGGTCGTGCGCGGGAACCGCGCCGTGAAGGAAACGCACCCGGCCATCATTCCCGCCCCCGACCGCCCACGCCCACGTCGCTGCCGCAAACCACCCCGCCGCGCCCGCCCGTCGCGGATGAAGCGCCAGTAAGGGGCCGTCAGGCGATGGTGCAGATGGAAGCGCCGGCAGTGATGACCGCGCCGACCTCGGCGGCGAGCCCGCTGACCGTGCCCGCCTTGTGGGCGTGCAGCGGCTGCTCCATCTTCATCGCCTCCAGCACCACGACCAGGTCACCCTCAGCCACGGTGTCACCGTCGGCAACCGCGATCTTGACGATGGTGCCCTGCATCGGTGAGGTGAGCGCGTCGCCGCCGATCGCCGCGCCAGCCTTGGCGCCACCGGCACGCCGGGTCGGCTTGCGGGTGGCGGGTGCGGCTGCGGTCGTACCCCCGCCGAAGCCGGCGGGGAGGCTGACCTCAAGGCGCTTGCCGCCCACCTCGACCACGACGGTCTCGCGTTCGGCTGGCGCCTCGGCGGTGCCGGCGGCGGCGGCGAACGGCGGCACGGTGTTGTGGAACTCGGTCTCGATCCACCGGGTGTGCACGGTGAACGGTTCGGCGGTGAACGCCTCGTCTCGCACCACGAGCCGGTGGAACGGCAGCGCGGTGGCCATGCCGTCGAGCACCATCTCGTCCAGCGCGCGGCGGGCGCGCTCCAGCGCCTCGGCGCGCGTCTCACCGGTGATGATCACCTTGGCCAGCAGCGAGTCGAAGTTGCCGCCGATCACGTCGCCGGCCGAGATGCCGGTGTCGACCCGCACCCCCGGGCCGGTGGGCAGCCGCAGCGCGGTGACCGTGCCCGGGGCGGGCAGGAAGTTGCGGCCCGGATCCTCGCCGTTGATCCGGAACTCGATGGAGTGCCCGCGCGGCGCCGGGTCCTCGGTGATCCGCAGCTTCTCGCCGTCGGCGATCCGGAACTGCTCGCGGACCAGGTCGATGCCGGCGGTCTCCTCGGTGACCGGGTGCTCGACCTGGAGTCGGGTGTTGACCTCCAGGAAGGAGATGGTGCCGTCCACGCCGACCAGGTATTCCACCGTGCCGGCACCGTGGTAGCCGGCCTCGCGGCAGATCGCCTTGGCGCTGTCGTGGATCTGTGCCCGCTGGGCGTCGGTGAGGAACGGCGCGGGCGCCTCCTCGACCAGCTTCTGGTGGCGTCGCTGCAACGAGCAGTCCCGCGTGCCCACCACGATGACGTTGCCGTGCTGGTCGGCGAGGACCTGCGCCTCGACGTGCCGCGGCTGGTCCAGGTAGCGCTCGACGAAGCACTCGCCACGGCCGAACGCCGCGACCGCCTCCCGGGTGGCCGACTCGAAGAGCTGGGGGATCTCCTCCATCGTGCGGGCCACCTTGAGCCCGCGCCCGCCGCCACCGAAGGCGGCCTTGATGGCGACCGGCAGGCCGTGGTCGACGGCGAACGCCATCACCTCGTCCGGGCTGGCCACCGGGTCCGGCGTGCCGGGGACCAGCGGAGCGCCGGCGCGCTGGGCGATGTGCCGGGCGGTGACCTTGTCGCCCAGGTCGCGGATCGCCTGCGGGGTGGGGCCGATCCAGGTCAGGCCGGCGTCGATGACCGCCTGGGCGAAGTCGGCGTTCTCGCTGAGAAAGCCATAACCCGGGTGTACGGCGTCGGCGCCGGCCCGGGCGGCGACGTCGAGCAGCTTGTCGATGCGCAGGTACGTGTCGGTCGCGCTGTCCCCACCGAGGGCGTACGCCTCGTCCGCGAGGGTGGCGTGCAGGGCGTCGCGGTCGGAGTCCGCGTACACCGCGACACTTCCCAGACCGGCGTCACGGCAGGCGCGGACAACCCGGACGGCGATCTCGCCGCGGTTGGCAATGAGTACCTTGCGCACCTTTGTGACTCCTCCCGGCAGGTTACTGACCGGGAGTTTAGCGGTCACCCTGCCCACCCTAACGGTCGCTCAGTGTGGGATGCCGCACTGTGGCCGCAACGCCGTAATCAAACTTGTCTATTACGCTTATCCGGTGTCTGCGACTCGGATGATGATCCTCGGGCTGGTGCGGTGGATGCAGCCCGTGCACGGCTACGACGTGCGCCGTGAGCTGCTGAGCTGGGGTGCCGACAAGTGGGCGAACGTGCAGCCCGGCTCGATCTACCACGCCCTGCGCAAGCTCACCGAGGAGGAGCTGCTGCGGGCCGTTGCGACCGAGCAGGTCGGTGGCCGCCCGGCCCGTACGACCTACGAGGTGACCGCCAAGGGTGAGGACGAGTTCGAGACGCTGCTCCGCAACCTCTGGTGGGGCCTCTCGGAGCCGCTCGACCCGTTCTCTGCAGCGTTCTCCTTCCTGCCCGCGATGCCGCGATCCGAGGCGGCGGCTGCCCTGCGCAACCGGGCCAACCTGCTGCGCGCCAACGCCGCCTCGATGCGTGCCTCGCTCGAGTCGGACTGGATCCGCAACGCCAAGCCGGTACACGTCAGTTGGATGCTCGAACTCTGGTCCGAGCGCGCCGAGGCGGAGCTGAGCTGGTGCGAGCGGATCGCGGAACGTGTCGAGTCCGGAGTGTCGTACCTGCCTGCTGAGCTGGAGAGCGCGGATGGTTGGTCGGGATGGACGGACGGCGAAGAGCGGCCCGAGCCAAACGCGACATAATCAACGTTGACTACCAGAGTTATATCTCGTTAGCCTGCAGACGGCACAGCGGGGGAGTGCGCCGTCCGGCGTGGTCCCACTCGGCAGCCGGCCCTACCGGCCCGAACGACCAGGAGCAGAGATGATCGAGACCAGGGGGCTGCGGAAGTCGTTCCGCTCCCGCGCGGGTCGAGAGACGAAGACGGTGGACGCCGTACGCGGCGTCAACCTCAAGGTCGCCGAGGGCGAGATCTTCGGCTTCCTCGGCCCCAACGGCGCCGGCAAGACCACCACCCTGCGGATGCTCGCCACCCTCATCGAGCCCGACGGCGGCGACGCCACCATCGCCGGCGCCGACCTGCGCAAATCTCCCGCCGAGGTGCGCCGCCGGATCGGCTACGTCCCGCAGGGTGGCAGCACCTGGGACGAGTCCACCGCCCGCGAGGAGCTGGTGCTGCACGCGCGGATGTACGGCATCAGCAAGGCCGACGCGCAGCAGCGCGCCGCCCGCGCCCTGGCGGCCTTCCAACTGACCGAGTACGCCGACCGCAAGTGCAAGACGTACTCCGGCGGCCAGCGACGGCGGGTGGAGATCGCGCTCGGCATCATCCACGAGCCGAAGATCGTCTTCCTGGACGAGCCGACCACCGGCCTCGACCCGCAGAGCCGCGCGCACATGTGGGACGAGATCCGGCGGCTGCGCAGCGACGGGATGACCGTCTTCATCACCACGCACTACCTCGACGAGGCCGACGCGCTCTGCGACCGCATCGCGATCATGGACAACGGCGAGGTCGTTGCCGAGGGCACCCCCGCCGAGCTCAAGCGGGAGATCTCCGGCGACGTGGTGCTGGTCGGCCTCGACCTGGCCGCCACCCCGCAGGCCGCCAAGGCGCTCGACGGCGAGCCGTACGTCAACAAGCTGGAGACCGCAGACGAGGGCGGCCTGCGTCTCTACGTCGACGAGGGCGCCACCGTCATCCCGCAGGTGCTGCGCCGACTCGACCACGCCGGGCTGGAGCTGCGCTCGATCGAGCTGCACCGGCCCAGCCTGGACGACGTCTTCCTCACCAAGACCGGCCGCTCGCTGCGCGAGTCCTGACCACCGGAGAGACGACTCATGAAATTCGCCCGTGACACGTGGCTGATCTTCCAGCGCCAGACCCAACTCCTGTTACGCAACCCGGTCTGGGTCTTCGTCGGCGTGTTCCAGCCGGTCATGTACCTGCTGCTCTTCGCCCCGCTGCTCAAGCCGGCACTCAACGCGCCCACCCAGGCCGCCGCCTACAAGATCTTCGTACCCGGTCTGCTGGTGCTGCTGGCCATCTTCGGCGGCCTGTTCCAGGGCTTCGGCCTGATCGCCGAGCTGCGTGCCGGCGTCATCGAACGCTCCCGGGTCACCCCGATCAGCCGGCTCGCCCTGCTGCTCGGCCGTTCGCTACGCGACGTGGTCTCACTTCTCGTGCAGGCGGTCATCATCACCCTGCTGGCGCTCCTGTTCGACCTGCGGGTGTTCCTCGGTGACCTGCTGCTGGCATACCTGATGCTCGCCCTGATCGCGCTCATGACCTCGGCCGTCTCGTACGGCGTCGCGCTCAAGGTCAAGAGTGAGGACGCGCTCGCCCCGCTGATGAACACCGTCGCGCAGCCCGTACTGCTGCTCTCCGGCATCCTGCTGCCGCTGACCTTCGCACCCGGTTGGCTCCAGGGCATCGCCGACTGGAACCCGTTCTCCTGGGCGGTCGACGGCACCCGCGCGCTGTTCGCCGGCGACCTGGGCAGCGACAAGGTCTGGCAGGGCCTCACCATCACCGCCGTACTCGCCGCCCTGGGTGTCTTCTGGGCGGCCCGCCAGTTCGCCCGAAGCGTCCGCTGACGCTCGGTTCTCGGGGTGCCCTCCGTCGTCGGGGCACCCCGATTGCCGCGTGGTGGCGCCCCTCAGTGCACCCGGGCGAGGGTCAGGCCGTCCGCGATCGGCAGCATCACCGGGTCCACCCGTGCGTCGGCGAGGACCTCGTCGTTGAAGGCGGCGATGGCCCGGTCGTTGGCGTCCTGCGGGGCGATAACCCGGCCGCCGCGCAGCACATTGTCAACGGCGATCACACCGCCCGGCCGCATCCGGGACACCAGCTCCGCCCAGTAGACCGGATATCCCGTCTTGTCCGCGTCGATGAACGCGAAGTCCAGGTGACGTTCGTGCGGCAGCTCCCGCAGCCGGTCGCCGGCCGGGCCGATCCGCAGGTCGATCCGGTCCTGCACGCCGGCCCGATCCCAGTAACGCCGGGCGATGCCGGTGAACTCCTCGGAGATGTCGAAGCAGGTCAACCGGCCACCCTCGGGCAACCCGCGGGCGATCGCCAGCGACGACAGCCCGGTGAACGTGCCGACCTCGACCGCCTGCCGTACGTCGAGCAGCCGGGTCAGGAAGGTCAGGAACGCGGCCTGCTCCGGTGCCACCTGCATGGTCGCGTGCTCCGGCAGCACCGACCGGGTCTCCTCGGCCAGGTCGCGGATGATCTCGTCCGGTGGGGCGCCGTGCGCGACCAGGTACGTGTGCAGCTCGTCGGTGAGCGGGATCGACTTGGTGGTCATGACCGGACGGTACCGATCGATTCGACGGTCTGACCGCCCGGCGCGACCTTTGTCCACAAGTCGGTGATCTGTAGGCCCAACTCGGCGAGAAGGCGACGCAGCAGGGGCATCGACAGGCCGACCACCGTCCCCGGGTCACCCTCGATCCGCTCCACGAACGGCCCGCCCAACCCGTCGATGGTGAACGCGCCGGCCACCGCCAGCGGCTCCCCGCTGGCCACGTACGCGGTGATCTCGTCGTCGGTGATGTCCGCGAAGTGGACGGTCGTCGAGGCGACCGCCTCCGCGCGCCGTCCGGCCGCGACGTCGATCAGGCAGTGCCCGCTGTGCAGGACGCCGCTACGCCCTCGCATCCGCTGCCACCGCCGGGTGGCGTCCGCCGGATCGGCCGGCTTGCCGAGGATCTCCCCGTCGAACGCGAGCACCGAGTCGCACCCGATCACCAGCGCCCGCTGATCGGCGCCAGGGCTCAGTCGGGTCAACACCGCCTGCGCCTTCAGTCGAGCCAACTCCAGGCACAGATCCTCAGCCCGGTCGGTCACCACCAGCGATTCGTCCACCCCGCTGACCAGCACGTCCGGCTCGATGCCGGCGGCCTGGAGGGACTTACGTCGGGCAGGGCTCGCCGAAGCGAGCACGAGGCGGAGCGGCAGAGATTCAGACACCACCCGACGTTACCGCCTCCCGAGCCACCACCGCTGTTCCGCAGCCACCGTTCCGCAGCCCAGCCCCCATGATTAACTCCATATCGCCGACATTGCGCTATCCCGGGCCTCCGACACCCCCACATCGCCGACCTCGTGTCGATCACCCCTGTCAGGCCCGTCGAACGGTGTTGGTCCACTCGGGATCAACGAAGTCGGGCCATCCACAGCCCAGGACACCGCGACATCAAGGAACCCGAGGCGATCACTGCGTCAGCGACTGATCCGGGGCGGTGGATCGTCGCCACGACGCCGACGGCGCAGCACCAGCGCCCATCCGACACCGGCGGCCACGATCACGCCGAGAGTGGCCAGGCCGCGTACGGTCGCCCCATCGTCATCGCCCGGCCGAGCACCGGCCGTCGTGCTCGCGCCACCCCCGGCCGGAGCGCTCACCGATTCAAACCCCAACGGGGGTACGTCTGCCGTCAGGGCCGCGACGAGGTCGATAACCCCATAGCCGTACTCGTCGTCCCGCCCGGGCGGACCCTTGTCGACGGCTGTAGCCGTGAGTCGGTGCGCCACCTCCTGCGCGGGCAGGTGGGGATACTTCGACCTGATCAAAGCCGCCGCCCCCGCAACAATCGCCGTCGCGTCAGAGGTGCCGGTGCCTTTGCGGTATTTGCCATCGATGCTCGTGCTGTAGATATCGACGGCTGGCGCAACCACATCAATCTCCGGCCCGGCAACTGCGACCGCCGCGTGATTTCCCCTTCTATCAACGCCACCGACGGCGAGGACGCCATCCTCACTTGCTGGATAGCCAACCTCGGAGTCGGCAGGGCGGTTGCCCGCAGCGGCCACCACAACAATATTTGCAGATATCGCCGCCGTGATCGCACGTCTTAGGCTGGGGCTGGGGCTGCCCGCGCTCGAAATGCTGATGATGTCAGCGCCTGAGGAGATTGCATATTCTATTGCCTTTCCCAGGTCGTCTGCTCTGCTGCGGTTGTCGACACCAGACGACATGATCGGCAAGATCTTGGCTTCCGGTGCGATCCCTCGGGCTCCCTGATTGCCGCCTTGGCCGTGCGCGGCGATGAGCCCTGCCATGCCGGTGCCATGGCTATTCTGATCGGCATGGCCATCTCCGCTTCCGCCGCCGATAATGTCGGTGCCCGGAAGAAGGTTTCGCGCCAAGTCGGGATGCGGATAGACGCCGGTGTCAGGTATCGCCACTATGATGCCGTCGCCTCGACTAACGTCCAGCGCCTTATCGGTCTCAAGTGAAACCAAGTGCCACTGATCTGCCCGAATTAAACTAGGATTTTTGCTGGAGGGCGTCACAGTTGTCGAGGCCGCAATTGACATGCTCGACCCGAAGGTCGTCGCGATGCACGTGATTATCGTCAGGGTGGCATGGATTCCTGGCGGGCTCACCGGCCAATACCGATGGCTGGACCCGGGTCTATTGGGCCATCGTCTTCAGGGGGCCGGACAATTGGGTCAACCCCCTGCTCGGTGCTCCAAGGATTGTCCGGATCCCAACGATTTGGCTCCGTTGTGTGTCCGTCACGCCTGCCGGCGCGACCGGTGCCGCCCATCAATCCAGGCTGTCCCAGACCCGGCGCTCCGCCGATCGGAGGCAGTCCGTGTGCGCCGGAAAAGCCTCTTCCTCCTGAGGGGCGGGACCCGGCCCCGCCGGTAGGTGTCGTTCCGGCCCCGCCACCTCCGATTACGCCTCCAATCGGATTAACTCGACGTGGCGAATTGGCGCTCGCGTCGGTGCGGGGGGGTGTGGGTGTGCCTCCGATAAGTCCGCCTGGTGGCATCCCGCGAAGCGGGTCCGCAGACGCAGATCGAGATAACTGATCGGGCTTATTGGAGTTCAGGGCGCCGGTCCAGCCTCCTTGCCCCCGAATCGCTTTGGGTGCAGGAGGTGGAGGTGGATATGCGAGCGTCGGCCCGGACGGCGTAGATGGTGGCGATACGGGTGTCGGCAAAGTCGTGCTTGGCGGATTGGGGCCGATCCCGGTCCCGCCAAGAATGGGGCCGATTCCGGGCGCCGTTGGCGTTGGTGCAGGGCCTGCGCTACTCGATGCCAGCTTGGCTGGGGTATTACCTTTGGCTGTTGTTGCCGGAATGGGCACCGGAAGGATCGGCGGAATGGTAGGCGCGGACGCAGTGCCGTATGCGTCTGAATTCGAGATGTCTTTGCCGGATTGTCGGGGCGGCGGTGGTGGGGGTTTTTGGAGGGTGGCTTGGGCTTGTTGGAGTTCGCCGCTCAGGTTGAACATCATCGCCCGTGCCTGTGCGTTCAGCCGCTCCAGTTCGACGTCGGTCACCGGTGGCGCGGTGGCCCGATTACCCATGATCGCCTTGGGATCGGCGGCGGTGGCCTCGTACGCCTGCTTCTGTTGGAGCTTGGCCGCGTACTCCTCGTGGATCTTGCGGAGTCGGGCGCGGGTGGTGCCGATGGCCTGGGTTGCGGCGGACAGCGCGGTGTAGTTCGCGGCGGCGGCGTCGTGGGTGTGCCGCACCTTGTCGATCAGCTCGTCGAGTTGGGCGAGGTAGGTGCCGGAGGCGGCGCTTGTCTCGGGTGGCCAGGCTTCGGCGAGGCCGCGACGGTATTCCTGGAGGCGGCCGAGGTGGATCTGGGCGAGGTCGCAGACCTTGCGCCAGCCGGCGACCTGCTTCCAGTGGTTGGTGGTGTCGTGGTCCTGCAGGCACGCCCACATGCTGTTGACGTCCATCAGCTGCCAGTTGGTGTGGCCGGAGGTGCGGCCGCCGCCCCGTTCGATCACGGTAGGACCACCGGCCTCTCGCTGGCGGGGCCGGTGGGGTCGGTCAGGGTCGGGGTCCGGCCGCCGGGCAGGACGGTGCCGGGGTCGGCGAGGGCCCGCTGGACGTCGGTCGCGCGGGCGGCGGAGAAGGCGTCGGTGTCGGCGTACTGGGTGGCGACCCGGTTGGCGACGGCGGCGAGGTGGCCGGTGGCGCCTCGGACGGCGTACACCATGTCGGTGGTGGCCTGCTGCGTCTCGTGGTGTGCGTGCAGAAAGGTGACCAGTTCGACGAAGGCGTCGCAGGGGTTGGGCACCTTCGCGGACATGTCGTCGGCGATGTACGACAGGTGGGGCGCGTAGTTGCGTTGGACCTCGGCGGCGAGCCGGTCGGCGAACTCCCGAAGCTGTCGGATATCGGCCTCGATGCCGCCGTACTCGCGTAGCCAGGGCGCTGGCCGGTCCTCCTCGGGGATCATCGATCCTCCCTACCGTCACGGCACCGTTTCCCTGAGTGAGGTTAACGGCTGAAAGCCCCTCTGGCAGCCCTGTCCCGGGGGGTAGGTCAGCGGGGCAGGCCGGCGGTGCGCCACGCGCCGGGTCCGGCGGAGAGCGTCGTGCCGGCCGGTCGTGCGCTGCGTGCCCAGTTGGACGCGGTCGCGCGGGCCGGGGCGGAGGCCGGGCGGAATCGGACGACGATCGCGCCCACCAGGGCGGCCAGTTCCTCGGCGGTTGGCACGCCGCGGACGACCCGGAACAACGGCTCTTCGGCAGACATGCCGCCAGGGTACGCGGCCCGAAGTTACGGGAAGCGCACAGTGGCGTGCCGGCGGTGTGACCGTCGGCGGGTCCGGGTACCGTCTCAGCGATGTCGAACGCGCTTCCCCAACTCGTCGCTGACCGATACCGGCTTCTGTCGCCGCTCGGCCAGGGCGGCATGGGCCGGGTGTGGAAGGCGCGCGACGAGGTGCTGCACCGGGACGTCGCCATCAAGGAGTTGGTGCCGCCGCCCGGCCTCACCGACGAGGAACGCCGCGAGATGCGGGAGCGTTCGCTGCGTGAGGCGCGGGCCATCGCCCGGCTCAACCACATCAACGTGGTACGCATCTTCGACGTGCTGCGCACGGACGGCGACCCGTGGATCGTCATGGAGTACGTGGCGTCGAAGTCGTTGCAGGACACTCTCGCCGAGGACGGGCCTGTCTCGCCGGCCCGCGCGGTCGAGATCGGGCTCGGCGTGCTGGGTGCGCTCAACGCGGCCCACAAGGCGGGCGTCATGCACCGCGACGTCAAGCCCGGCAACGTGCTGCTCGGCGACGACGGCCGGGTCGTGTTGACCGATTTCGGCCTCGCCACCATCCCGGGCGATCCCAACGTCACCCGCACCGGCATGGTGCTCGGTTCGCCGGCGTACATCTCGCCGGAGCGGGCCCGGGAGGGCACCGCCGGGCCGGAGGCCGACCTGTGGTCGCTGGGCGCGACGCTGTACGCGGCGGTGGAGGGCAAGTCGCCGTACGCGCGGCCGTCGGCCATCTCCACGCTGGCTGCCTTGGCCACCGAGCCGATGCCGCCGCCGAAGAACGCCGGCCCGCTCAAGCCGGTGCTCAACGGGCTGCTGCGCAAGGACCCGAACGAGCGGATCACCGCCGAGGTGGCGGAGCGGATGCTGCGCCGCGCCGGTGGTCGGCGTTCGCGCGGCATCTCGCTGCTGGATGGCGTACGCCGGCCGGGGCCGAACGGTCCGCGCGAGCCGCGCCCGCCGCACGTGCCGGTGCCGCGACCCGCCGAGGAGACCGCCGACCGATCGGTGCCGCCGCCGCCGCTCGCCGCCGCTGCGCCGCCCGCCGCCGCGACCCCTGCCGCCGATGCCACGCCGACGGCTGTCGTCGCGTCCGGTGCGGACGCCGACCCGACCGCCCTGGTGCCGTCCGAGCCGACCGCGACGATCGACGGTCCGGCCGCGTCCGACGCCGACCCGACTGCGAAGCTCGCGGCCGCGAGCGACAACACCGGTGACGGTACGACGAACGGCGACGACGAGCCGACGGTCGTGGACGGTCCGCCGGTGGCGCCGGAGCAGCGCAAGCCGTCGACGCCGACGTCGCTGATGCCCCCGGCCGGTCCGGCGGGGCGGGCGGCGGTGCCGCCGCCGGACGGCACGAAGCCGAACAACACCCGACGCAACCTGCTGATCGGGGCCGTGGTGGCCCTGCTGCTGATCGGTCTCGCGGTGATCGTGCCGCAGCTCGGTGGTAAGGACGAGGACACTCCGCAGGCCGAGCCGACCGGGGCTGCCGCGGCGTCCGAGCCGGCGCCGACGTCCGCTCCCGCCGTGCCTCCGCCGACCACGGGCGCGCCCAGTCCGACGCCGTCGGCCACGCCGTCGGTCGACCCGAACGCGCTGCCGGCGGGTTGGAAGCTACACAGGGACCCGACCGGCTTCGCCCTGCCGATACCGGACGGATGGGTGCGCAGCCAGCCCGACGGCAACACGGTCGTCTTCGAGGAGGCCAACGGGCCGGGTGAGCTGCTGGTCCAGTGGACGCCGACGCCGAAGAAGGACGCCTACGCGGACTGGCAGAGCATCGAACCGGACCGCCGGAAGCTCGTGAACAACTATCAGAATCTCGGCATCAAGCGGTGCGACTTCTGGAAGACCTGCGCGGACTGGGAGTGGCTGGAGACCCGCGACGGGCAACGCATCCACGTCCGTAACCGCGGGTTCGTGACGGCCAGCAACCGGGGTTACGCCCTGCGGTGGGAGATCGCGGAGAAGGACTGGCAGGCCAACCTGCCGAACTTCGACCGGATCGCCACGGGCTTCGTGCCCGACCGCAAGGACTGACCTACGGGATTCGCGCCAGGGCGAAATGGTTTCGCATGACCTTGCGTCGTTCGGGGTATCTGACCTCCGACGACGGAAGGAGGTGCGACATGGGTTACCGACGGAGGGACGCTCGGCCCCGGCTGGCACTGTGGATGCTCGTCGCGCTCGGCGATGTGGTCCTGCTGCTGGTCAGCGTGGGAATGCCGGCGTTCGTCGCCCTGCTCAGCGTCGTGACCGTGGCCGTCTGCGGGGTGGCCGCCTGGCGGTTGAGCCGGCGGCCAGCCCTGGCCCGTGAGGACGCTCCGGTGGTGGCGCCGGCGATGAGCCGGCGGCGAGCCTGACCCCGTACCGGCGAGGTGGCGGCAGCAGGACCGATTGTCGACCGTACGGTGACAGTCGATCCCGCTGCCGCCAACCGCCTCCCCCAGGAAAGTCAGGCGGGGTGGCCGGGTCAGGCCGTGTTGTTGGCCAACGCGATCAGCCGGCTCCGGTCCCCGTTCCAGTAGTTGCGGTCCACGTTGCCGCTGATCCCGGAGACGGCGCCGGTGCTGGTGTACTGCCAGAAGCTCCACACCGGTGCGCCGGCCGGCAGCGTGCCCGGTGCGCTCGCCCAGCGGGCCAGCCACAGCGGGTGGTTGGCCCACGGGCCGGTCCAACTGCCGGTGCACTGGTTCCACCAGCTCGTGGTGGTGTAGATGACCGCGTACCGGCCGGTGCGGGAGCGGTAGGTGTTCAGGAAGTCCTGCACCCAGTTGCGCATCGCGGTCGTGCTGAGGCCGTAGCAGTAGCCGCCGCTGTACGGGTTGCCCTCGATGTCCAGCGCCGCCGGCAGGGTGCGGCTGTCCGCCGACCACGCGCCGCCGTTGGAGGCCAGGTAGTTGGCCTGGGTCGAGCCGGCGGAGATGTTCGGGCGGGCGAAGTGGTACGCGCCGCGGATCACACCGGCGTTGTACGCGTTGACGTAGTTCGCGTTGAAGTTCGGGTCCTTGTAGCTGGTGCCCTCGGTCGCCTTGATGAAGGCGAACTGGATGCCGGCGTTGCGGACGCTTGTCCAGTTGATGGAGCCCTGGTAGCGGGACACGTCGATGCCGGGCGTGGTTGCCGCGGCCGCCGGTCCGGCGGTCGCGACCAGGGCCGCCGCCGCGGTGGCGAGGACGGTGAGGCCGGCCGCGAGCACGCGGCGCAGCGGTGATCTGGTACGGGCCATGGGTGCCTCCAAGGACGGGCTATTGACGCCCATCTTTGGAGTTAAATGCCCTAGATCACAAGACCCATAGAAGAAACTTTCATCGACGGGTGTCGGTGGCCCCCGGAAACTGCGGTGGGACGGATCAGCGCAGAGCGGCCGGGTCGAGCTGCCAGCGGAACGGCTCCACGAGGGTCAGCGTCTCGCCGGGCTTGGCCACCTGGTCCTCGACATAGTGCTCGCCGTCCAGCCGGTACAGCCGCAGCGAGTGACCGTCGCCGTCCTGCTCGACCAGCAGGTACCACGGGATTCGCGCGATGGCGTAGAGCTGCATCTTGACCAGCCGGTCCGCGGCGGCGTTGCCCGGCGAGACGATCTCGCAGACCAGCGCCACCTCAGCGGCCTCCACCACCGTGCCCTCGTCGTCGGTGTCCGCGACGACCACGTCCGGGATGGCGATCCGGTCCACCCCGAGTCGTACGTTGACCGCCTCGAAGACGATGAGGTTGTCTGTTGCGACCTCGATGTGGTTGGCCAGACGGCGCGACACCAACTGGTGCCGCTTGCTTGGAGCAGGGCTCACGATCAGGCTCCCGTCGAGCAGCTCGATCCGGTCCGCGGTCTCCCCGAGGGCAAAGTAATCGTCCTCGGTCCACAACCCGACATGTGGTTCAAGGGGTGCCGCGCTCATCGGCGTCCGCCTTCCGCTTCGGAACTCACCTGCTCAGTCTCACAGGATACGAGCCGGTGCCTCGGAAGCGACACGGAAGCCGCCGGTAGGCTCGCGCCCCATGATGTCGATCGACGGGCTGGGCGACCTGTGGGACACGCTGTTCGGCGCACAGCCGGACCCGCCCCCACTGCTGGTGCTGATCACCGCCGCCGTCGCGCTGGTGGTGGTGTCCACCCGGCTGCCGTGGCGGATCGCCCGCAACGCGATCACCATCGCGCACGAGGGCGGGCACGCGCTGGTCGCCCTGCTCACCGGCCGTAAGTTGCGCGGTATCCGGTTGCACTCGGACACCTCGGGTCTGACGCTCTCCGCCGGCCGACCCACCGGACCGGGCATGATCCTCACCCTGCTCGCCGGTTACGTCGCCCCACCGCTGGTGGGGCTGGCCGGCGCCTGGCTGCTCGGCGGCAACCGGATCACCCTGCTGCTCTGGGTCGCGGTGGCGCTGCTGCTCGCCATGCTGATCATGATCCGCAACGTCTTCGGGGTGGTGTCGCTGCTGGTCACCGGCGCACTGGTGCTCGCCGTCTCGTGGTACGCCACGCCGCAGGTACAGGCCGCGTTCGCGTACACCGGGGTGTGGTTCCTGCTGCTCGGCGGGCTGCGGCCGGTGGTCGAGCTGCAACGGCTGCGCTCGCGTGGCCGGATGCCCGCCTCCGACGCCGACCAGCTCGCCGGGCTGACCCCGTTCCCGGCGTTCTTCTGGGTGGCCCTCTTCGCCCTGGTCAACCTTGCCGCGCTGCTCGCCGGTGCGCTCCTGCTGGCCGGCCCCATCCTCACCGACGCCGGCCTGACCATCTGACGCCGTCCGCCGGAAGGGCGCGGGGCCGCCCGGCGGGCAGAGGGAGGCCGGCCCTGGCCAAGATGAGCGGGTTACCGGGGCAACCGAGGGACCGTCCCGGCGCGTGTTCCCTGCGACCGACACGGGGAGGTAGCGGGTGCCGGACGTCGACGGGTTCGACGAGTTCTACCGCGGGAGCCGGCAGCGGCTGCTCGGTTTCGTCTACGCGCTGACCGGCGATCGGGTCGAGGCGCAGGACGCCGTGCAGGAGGCGTACATCCGGGCCTGGCAGCGCTGGTCGACGGTCAGTCGATACGACGACCCCGAGGCGTGGGTGCGGGTGGTGGCCAGCCGGATCGCGGTCAGCCGGTGGCGCAGCCTGCGCAGTCGCGCCCGCGCGTACCTGCGGCACGGTGCCGTCGAAGCCGTCCCCGGGCCGGGCACCGACACCGTCGAGGTGGTCGCCGCGCTGCGTCGGCTGCCCGAGGAGCAACGCACCGCCATCGCCCTGTACTACCTGGTCGGCATGCCCGTCGCCGACGTGGCCCGAGAGACCGAGGCCCCGGTGGGCACGGTCAAGGCCCGTCTCTCCCGGGGGCGCGCCGCGCTCGCCGGTCTGCTCGCCGTCTCTGACCTGGAGGAGGCAACCGATGCGTGACGACCCGACATTCGTCGAACGGGTCCACCGGGACCTGAGCGACGTGCGGTGGCCGGAGCCGCAGGAGATCCGGGCCAGGGCCCGGCGACGCAGCAGGCGTACGGCCGCGCTGGCGGCGGTCGCGGTGCTCGCGGCGGTGACCGGTCCGGCGTACGCCCTGACGGAGCGAGCGGCGACTCCGCCCGAGACGGCTGTGCCGAAACCAGTCGGGACCATGGCCACCGCGGACATCCCGCAGGAGTCGCTGCTGACGCCGAGCGAGGTCCCCGTCGTTACCGGCGTGCAGCTGGGCGATGCCGGCCTCGGTGAGCTCGTACGGTTGGACCCGGTGCTGCAGAGGTGCGGTGACGACCGCGGCCTGCCGGAGGTGCGCGCGTACTCCCGCTACTCGCGGTCGCAGACCCTCCTGTCGCCGACGAGGGACGGCGGCGGGCCGGTGCGGGCCGAGCTCAGCCAGGACGTCTACCGGCTCGATCCGGGGGCGAGTGGGCAGCTCTTCGCCCAGTTGAGAAGCCTGCTGAGCGCCTGCCGCGAGTGGCGGTACTCCGGGTCCATCGTGGTCGACGGCGAGACGACGTCGGCCGAGATCGCGCACGCCTGGGAGATGGCGGCGAGCGATTTCGCCGGCGACGACTCGATCCTGGTGCGACACGTGCCGTACGCCCCGCTCGGCCCGCCCGCCGGGATCAAGCTCCGGCCCACCGGACGGGTCGACATGACCCTCGTGGTCCGGGTGGGTGACCTGGTCACGGTGCTGGTGCCCGGCTCCGACCTGACCCTCAGCGACGCGGAATTCGAGGCGCTCGGCCGAGCGGCGGCCCAGCGAATGTGCGCCGCCGCCATCCCCTCCTGCTGACCGCGAGCCGGCCCAGGGCGCGGTCAGAGGGGGATGTTGCCGTGCTTCTTCGGCGGGAGGGTCTCGCGCTTGGTGCGCAGGACGCGCAGCGCCCGGACGATCTGCGTGCGCGTCTCGTGCGGCGGGATCACCGCGTCGATGTACCCGCGCTCGGCGGCCACGTACGGGTTGGCCAGCGTGTCCTCGTACTCGGCGATCTTCTCGGCCCGGACGGCCGCCGGGTCATCGGCGCCGGCCAGGTCCGAGCGGTAGAGGATGTTCACCGCGCCCTGTGCGCCCATCACCGCGATCTGCGCGGTCGGCCAGGCGAAGTTCAGGTCCGCGCCGAGGTGCTTGGAGCCCATCACGTCGTACGCCCCGCCGTACGCCTTGCGGGTGATCACGGTGACCTTGGGAACGGTCGCCTCGGCGTACGCGTAGATGAGCTTGGCGCCCCGGCGGATGATGCCGTCCCACTCCTGGCCGGTGCCGGGCAGGAAACCGGGCACGTCCACAAAGGTCAGCACCGGGATGTTGAACGCGTCGCAGGTGCGGACAAACCGGGCGGCCTTCTCGGAGGCGGCGATGTCCAGGGTGCCGGCGAAGTGCATCGGCTGGTTGGCCACCACGCCCACGGGCCGCCCCTCGACGCGCCCGTAGCCGACCACGATGTTCTGCGCGTAGAGCGGCTGGACCTCCAGGAACTCCCCGTCGTCGAGGACGTGCTCGATCACCGTCTGGATGTCGTACGGCTGGTTGGCCGAGTCCGGGATGAGCGTGTCCAGCTCGCGGTCCTCGTCGCTGATCTCCAGCTCGGCGGGGCTCTCGACGACCACCGGCTCGTCGAGGTTGTTCGACGGCAGGTACGACAGCAGGGCCTTGACGTAGTCGACCGCGTCCTCCTCGTCGGTGGCGAGGTAGTGCGCGTTGCCGCTGCGCGAGTTGTGGGTGCGAGCCCCACCCAGCTCCTCCATGCCGACGTCCTCGCCGGTCACCGTCTTGATCACGTCCGGGCCGGTGATGAACATGTGCGAGGTCTGGTCGACCATCACGGTGAAGTCGGTGACCGCGGGGGAGTAGACCGCACCGCCGGCGCAGGGCCCCATCACCAACGAGATCTGCGGGATGACGCCGGAGGCCCGGACGTTGCGGAAGAAGATCTCACCGTAGAGGCCGAGCGAGACCACGCCCTCCTGGATGCGCGCCCCACCGGAGTCGTTGATGCCGACCACCGGGCAGCCGATCTTCATGGCGAGGTCCATCACCTTGACGATCTTCTCGCCGAAGACTTCGCCGAGCGAGCCACCGAAGACCGTGAAGTCCTGGGCGAAGACGCACACCTGCCGGCCGTCGACCGTGCCGTAGCCGGTGACCACCCCGTCGCCGTACGGGCGGTTCCTCTCCAGCCCGAAGGCGGTGGACCGGTGCCGGGCCAGCTCGTCCAGCTCGACGAACGAGCCCTCGTCGAGCAGCATCTCGATCCGCTCGCGGGCGGTCTTCTTACCGCGTGCGTGCTGCTTCTCGACCGCGCGAGCCGAACCGGCGTGCACCGCCTCGTCGACCCTGCGCTCCAGGTCCGCCAGCTTGCCCGCAGTGCTGTGGATGTTGGTCCCGGTCTCGGTAGTCACCCAGGGAATATAACGATGGTTAAGGCCTTTGCGGCTGTGCAGTACGCCTCACTGCCGGGTTGGCCACCGCCGTAGGCTGGCGGGATGCCGGGCTCCCCGTACACCGATCTGGACCGCCCGCCGCTGTCGGCGGCCCGCCTGCGGCGCGCACTGGTCGCCCCGCACGGTCCGTGGGCCCGGCTGGAGCTGCGCACCGAGACGGGCTCCACCAACGCGGACGTGGCCGAGGCAGCGGCGGCCGGCGAGCCGGAGGGCTTGGTCGTGGTCGCCGAGCGGCAGACCGCCGGGCGCGGTCGGCGCGGCCGAATCTGGCAGTCCCCGGCGCGGGCCGGGATCGCCACCAGCGTGCTGCTGCGGCCCGGCGACGCCGTGCCGGAGCGTGGGTGGCCGGCGGTGCCCACCACGGGGTACGGGTGGCTGCCGCTGCTGGCCGGCGTCGCGCTGGTCGAGGCGGTGGCCCGGCTGGCCGAGCTGGAGGCCGTCCTGAAGTGGCCCAACGACCTGCTGATCAATGACGCGAAGTGCGCCGGGGTGCTGGCCGAGGCGGTGCCGGGGCGTTCGCCGGCCCAGCCGCCGGCCATCGTGCTCGGCATCGGCCTCAACGTGACGCTGCGCGCCGACGAGCTGCCGGTGAACCCGACCGGATTGCCGGCGACCTCGCTGCAACTGTCCGGCGCGGCGGCCACCGACCGGGACCCGCTGCTGCGGGCCCTGCTGCGCTCCCTCGCCGACTGGTACGACCGCTGGCGATCCTCCGGCGGGGACGCCGTGGCCAGCGGCCTGCGCGACGCCTACGTGGCGGCCTGCTCCACGGTCGGCCGCGAGGTGCGCGTCCTGCTCCCCAACGGCGACGAGTTGACCGGCACCGCGACCGGGGTGGACCCCACTGGCCAGCTCCTGATAACCACCTCGACCGGCGACCGCGCCCTGGCCGCCGGCGACGTCCTCCACCTGCGCTAACCCCCACCTCCGCGATCTTGCAGTTCCGGTCGCCGTTCTGCGGCTTTCGCCCGTTCCGCCCGGGCAGCAACTGCAAGATCGCGAAGACTCGGGGTGGGCCGCGTGGCGGATGTTGTGGTGGGCCTTGGGGGGTTTACGGTCTGCGCGTCAGTAAAAGGCGTTGGAGGTTCCCGTGGCGTTTCCTGAAGACGTGCTCACCGAGGACGAGCATGTCGTGCTGCACCTGCACCCGCACTGGAAGGCGTTGATCCGGCCGATCGCGGTGCTGGTGCTGGCCATCGCCGCGGTGGTGGTCGGTGTGCTCCGGCTGCCCCAGAGCGGTGGTGGTTCGATCGTGCTGGCCGTGATCGGTGCGATCGCACTGGTCGCGGTGCTCTGGCTCGGGCTGTGGCCGTTCCTGGTCTGGCGCACCACGCACTACCTGTTCACCAACGAGCGGGTGCTGTTGCAGCACGGTGTCTTCTCCCGCGATCGGCGGGACCTCCCGCTCACCCGGGTCAACGACCACTCGATGAGCCAGCGCTTCATCGAGCGCCTGGTCGGTTGCGGCACGCTCACCATCGAGTCCGCCGGCGAGCGCGGCCAGTCGGTGCTCGTCGACGTGCCCGGGGTCAGCCGGGTGCAGACCACCCTGTACGAGCTGATCGAGGCGCAGCACGACAAGCACTCGCTGGGTGACGGCGAGATGCGCGACATCCTCGCCGACATGCGCGAGGGCAAGCCGCTGCGCGACCCCACCAGCTGATCCCGACCGCCCCGGCCATCGTGCCGGGGCGGGTCGGTCAGTGGGGCAGGTCCGCCCCGGACCGGTCGGCGTCGGAGCCTTCGACCTGCGCCGGGCCGGCCTCGTGGGTTCCGGCCCCGGACCGCGCGACAGGCACCGGTCCGTTTCCGGGCTGTTCGGCCGCGCGGGGTCCGTTTTCGGGCCGTGCGACAGGCGCCGGTCCGGATTCGGGGCGTTCGGCCTCGGCCGGGCGCAGGGCGAACCAGCCACGGAAGCGGGTCCGCAGCACCTCCTGCTCCGGCCGGTCGTCCGGGCCGAGGCGGAGCATGGTGCCGGTGAGGCTGACGGTGCCGAGCCCCGGGCGGGCCGTCGACGGCCGGGCGCCCATCACGTCCACCCGGACGGCGAGACGGTCCCCGGCGCGTACCGGGGCGAGCCACCGCAGCTCCTCCAGGCCGGGGGAGGCGTCGGCCGCCGCGCGGGACAGCAGGTGATCGACGTACGCCCGCATGAACAGGCTGACCGTGTAGAAGCCGCTGGCGATCATCCCGCCGTGCCGGCTCGCCCCGGCCAGCTCCGGGTCGACGTGGTACCACTGCGGGTCGAAGCGACGGGCGAAGGCCACCATCTCGTCGCCGTCCACGGTCACCACACCGAGATCGACGGTGAGCCCCGGAACGAGGTCCTCGAAGAACAGCTCGGCGGGCGCCCCGGTGCCGGAGCGGGTGTGGGGAGTGGTCACCGGCGGGGCGCGCGGCGGGTGCCGGCGTGCAGATCCGCGGCGAGTTCCGCGGACAGGTCTGCGGGGAGGCTCGCGGTCATCGGTGTGTGCCGTCCCTGGGTGGGAGTGGCGCCGTTCGGGCCGGATGCGGCCTCCGGGCGGTCACTGGACTGCGCCTCTTCCAGTTCGGAGACGGATTCGGCCAGTTCGGCGACCGGGTCCATCTCGGCCATCGTGTCCCACTCGTCGCGCGGGATGCTGTGCCAGGTAGGTGCGGTCTTCTCGTCGGCCTCGGCCGGTGCGATGGGCTGGAAGACGAAGGTCCGGTACGACCAGAAGCGGAACAGCGTGGCCAGCAGGACACCGACGGTCTTGGCCAGATTCAGCGCCAGCAGGCTGTTCATGCCGAGGCCGTACTTGGCGGCAGCCAGCACCCCCAGCTCGATGAGCAGGCCTGTCGCGTTGAACAGGAAAAACAGGACGTACTCGCGCCGAAGCGCAGATTTCGGGCGATCCCGGTACGTCCAATGGCGATTCATCAGATATGACGTGATCGTCGCCACGATGGTCGCGATCACGGTCGCCTTCAGCTGACCGTCGGCAAAGACGGTAAGTGCAAGGGCATTGAACACCGCGTAATTGATGACAGTGTTGATGCCACCGACGATGCCGAATTTGAGCGCCTCGTTGATGAACTTCTGCCAGCGCTCAGGCAGCAGACGGACAAGACGCATGCGAAACACCTTAGGGCAGTCGGTGAAGCCGGCGGTCACCGGCCGGACGAGGTGGGCGGCAGGTCACGCCCCGTGGTCGCGGTCGTGCTCCGCCTGCGGAACGGGCCGAGTTCCCGCTTCGACGAAGACGAACCGCCGGTAGGACCAGAATCGGAACAGCGTCCCGAGGCCCGTGCCGACCACGAAACTGGCGAGGTTGTCGGCCAGTTGTGTCTGGAAGACGGCCGGCCAGATGCTGCCGAGCCCGTAGCGGCTGATCGCGAGGCAGGCCACCGCGATGCCGAGGCCGACCGCGTTGAAGAAGAAGAACAGCGCGTACTCGCGGGCCGGGTTGCTGCGCTGGCGGTGCCGCCAGGTCCAGAACCGGTTGCCGACGAAGGCGAAGGTCGCCGCGATCACCGTGGAGATCGTCTTCGCGGTCACCTGCTCGACACCACGCGCGGTCGTCAGGTAGTTGAACAGCGCGAAGTCGATGAGGAACGCGATCCCGCCGACCGTGGCGAACTTGCTCAGCTCGCGGACGAGGTGACCGAAACGGTCGAGCAGTGCGCGGACCAGACCCGGTCTGGTCTGCCGGGGACCCGGTTGCTCCCCGGTCATCGTGGCGGCCACGGGCCGAGCCTACCGGCTGCGGACCAGTCGGAGGGGTAGCAACGCGAGCGGCCGTCGTCGCTTGATGCGGCCCTGTCGCCGGGTGCGTGCCGTTGAACGCAGCGTAACCAATTCGCAGGACTGAGGCGGCCTGGAACGGGAATCCCCGAACCGGTCGGCGATGCGGGTTCACGGCCCGACCGCAACGCGCGTCGGCCGGGGTGCACGACAAGATTTGCGTGAAACTGCGCAGGAAAGCGGGTATCAGCTCGTGATACCGCAGCGAAGCCGCACCTTGTGCAGTTCTTCACAACCAGTCCCACTGACTCGGAAGGCTGCCCGGTTTACGCTGAGGCCAATCCCAGGTTTCCACGAAGGCGACGCATTCGGCGCCGCCGAGTCTCGTGCATCCCATAGATCGGTCAGCGTCGACCACAAGGAGATGTGTCATGGTTGCTCCGGCTGTTGTGCGGGGTATCGATCAGGCCCCGACGTCCCATCCGAAACTGCTCGCCTGGGTCCGTGAGGTCGCGGAACTGACCACCCCCGACCGGGTCGTGTGGGTGGACGGGTCCGACGAGGAATGGCGCCGCCTCACCGATGAGCTGGTCGAGGCCGGCACGCTGATCCGGCTGAATCCGGAAAAGAAGCCGAACTCGTTCTACGCGCGTACCGACCCGACGGACGTCGCCCGGGTCGAGGAGCGCACCTACATCTGTTCCGTCGATGAGGCGGACGCCGGCCCCACCAACAACTGGATGGCGCCGGCCGAGATGAAGCGCACGATGACCGATCTGTACCGCGGCTCGATGCGCGGTCGCACCATGTACGTCATCCCGTTTGTCATGGGTCCGGTCGAGGCCGAGAGCCCGATGTTCGGTGTCGAGATCACCGACAGCCCGTACGTGGTGGCGTCCATGCGGATCATGACCCGGATGGGCGCGAAGGTCCTCGAGGCCATGGGGGACGACGCGGACTTCGTGCACGCGCTGCACTCGATCGGCGCCCCGCTCGCCCCGGGTCAGCAGGACGTGGCGTGGCCGTGCAACGAGACCAAGTACATCTCGCACTTCCCGGAGACCCGGGAGATCTGGTCGTACGGCTCCGGCTACGGCGGCAACTCGCTGCTGGGCAAGAAGTGCTACTCGCTGCGTATCGCCAGCGTGATGGGGCGCGACGAGGGCTGGCTCGCCGAGCACATGCTCATCCTCAAGATCACCTCGCCGGAGGGCAAGGTCCACCACATCGCCGGCGCCTTCCCGTCGGCCTGCGGCAAGACCAACCTGGCCATGGTGGAGCCGACCATCCCCGGTTGGAAGGTCGAGACCATCGGCGACGACATCGCCTGGATGCGGTTCGGCCCGGACGGCCGGCTCTACGCGGTAAACCCGGAGTACGGCCTGTTCGGCGTCGCGCCCGGCACCGACTGGAAGACCAACGCCAACGCCATGCGGACCCTGGACCGGGGCAACTCCGTCTTCACCAACGTCGGCCTCACCGACGACGGGGACGTCTGGTGGGAGGGCATGGGCGAGCCGCCGGCGCACCTGATCGACTGGAAGGGCAACGACTGGACGCCGGAGAGCGACAGCCTCTCCTCGCACGCGAACAGCCGGTTCTGCACCCCGATCACCCAGTGCCCGATCCTCGCCGACGAGTACTTCGACCCCAACGGCGTCCCGATCGACGCGATCCTCTTCGGTGGTCGCCGCAAGGACACCATCCCGCTGGTGACCGAGGCCCGCGACTGGGTGCACGGCGTCTACATGGGCGCCACGCTCTCCTCGGAGACGACCGCCGCCGCGTCCGGCGCGGTCGGCGTGGTCCGGCGGGACCCGATGGCGATGCTGCCGTTCATCGGCTACAACGCCGGGGACTACTTCCGGCACTGGATCGAGATGGGCAAGGGCGCCGACGGCGACGAGGCCAAGCTGCCGAAGATCTACTACGTCAACTGGTTCCGCAAGGACCAGGACGGCTCGTTCCTCTGGCCGGGCTTCGGGGAGAACTCCCGGGTGCTCAAGTGGGTCGTGGAGCGGATCGAGGGGACTGCCGACGCGGTGGAGACCCCGGTGGGGATGGTTCCGGCACCCGACGCGTTGGACGTCGAGGGCCTGGACATGACCCCGGAGGACGTTCGGATCGCGCTCAAGGTCGACCCGGACGAGTGGCGCAACGAGCTGCCGCTGATCACCGAGTGGTTCGAGAAGTTCGGTGACAAGCTGCCCGGCGTGCTCTGGGCCGAGCTGGACGCGCTGCGGGCCCGTCTGGACGCCGCGCAGCCACAACGGTAGGTGTGAACATCGCCCGCCACGGGCATCATCAGATTCCATGAGGACGGCCGCCGAGACCGAGGTCCGGCGGCCGTCCGCCGTCCGGGTGCTCACCATCCTGCTGGCGACGACGGCGGCGGCCACCGTCGTGGTCGAGCTGCTCAACTGGTGGTACGCCCCGGAGCAGGGCTTCGGTCTGGCCGTACGCACCGGCTGGGCGATGTTGCGCTCGTTCGGGTTCCTGCTGCTGATCGGGCACGTGCGCCGGGGCCGGACCGTGGCCCGCCCGTTCGGGCTGATCCTCGCCGTCACCACGATCTTCGCTGTCGGCCGGCTGATCGTGCCCCGGCAGGGGGTGCCGCCGCTGCCCGGGTTGCTCGGTTTCGCCGTACTCGCCGCGCTCTGTGTGGCGGTGGTCTGGCTGCTCTACCGCTCGTCGGCACTGGCCGGGCACCTCGTGCGGTACCGGCCACGGCTGGTCATCGACCGGGCCGGCATCTCCTGGCGGGAAATCCCACCACGCCGGCCAGAGGCGAGCGGCTGGCTGTTGACCAGTCGGGTGGCGGCCTTCACCTACAGCCCACTGATGCTCGTACCGGCACTGGCGGCCGGCGGGTCCATCCTGGACGGTCGGTTGAGCGCCGTCCCTGCCGTGCTCCTCTGGTTCGGCGCGGGCATCTCGGCCAGCTACGCGGTGCTGTTCTGTACCGCCTTCCTGATGCGCGGCAAGCACTGGGCACGCGGCCTGCTGGTCGTCGTCACGGTGGTCGTCCTGGCGGTGGACCTGCCGCTGTGCTGGTGGCTGCTGGGGGTCGACGGCCTGGTCCGTGATGGCGCCCCGCTGGTCGCCGCCGCCGCGCTCACCCTCTACGGCCTCCACCGAGCAGCCCGAGCCCCGAACCCACCCCCACCCTGACCCCGCCCCACCCTGACCCCGCCCCACCCTGACCCCGCCCCACCCTGACCCCGCCCCCGCCCGCTGCCCCCGCTGCCCCCGATCCTGCCCACCGTCACCCCGTCCGCCGCCCCCTCTGCCGCCCACTGCCCGTCGATCTTGCACTTTCTGTCGGTATGTAAGGCTGCAAAAGCCGCAAAGCGGCGACAGAAAGTGCAAGATCGCGGGGATGAGCGGCGGCTGAGTCGCGCCCTGCGCCCAGGCGCGCCTGCGCCCCGCACCGCATACCCCGCGTCCGCGCCGTGCCCCGTGTCCCGTGCCCGCGTCGCGCCCCGTGCCCGCGTCGCGCCCCCGTGCGCCATGCCCCGCGCGCCCCTGCGTCGCGAGCTGCGCCCGGCCCTCCCGCGCGCCGATCTTGCACTTTCGGTCCGGGCGAAAGGCGTGAAAGGTACGAAGCGGCGACACAAAGTGCAAGATCGCGGGGGTGGGGGCAGGCGCGCTGCCGCACGGCGATAGCCGTGGGGTGGGTGGGGTGGGGGAGAATTGAGTGGCGGGGGTCACAGTGGGTGGGGTGGTGGAGGGGAGGAGGCCGGGTGGGCGACGAGTTCGATGTGGTGGTGGTGGGAGCAGGGCCAGCCGGGGCGGCTGCCGCACTGACGGCCCGCCGGGCGGGCGCCAGTGTGCTGCTGCTGGACCGGGCCGACTTTCCCCGCGACAAGGCGTGCGGTGACGGGATCGCCGCGCACGCGGTGGACGTACTTGCCGAGCTTGGGGTGACCGAGGCGGTGGACGGCTACGCCCCGCTGCCAGCGCTGCGCATGGTCGCCCCGGGTGGCGGGGCGGTGGCCCGGGCGCTGCCCCGGCCGGCGTACACCGTGCCCCGGGAGGTTTTCGACGCCCGGCTGGTCGCGGCGGCGGTGGCCGCCGGCGCGCAGCTGCGTCGGCACACTGTCCGCCGCGTCGAGACGCGGGCGGATCGGGTGGTGCTCGACGGGGAGCTGTCCGGTCGGGTGGTGGTGGGCGCGGATGGGGCCGGGTCGGTGGTGCGCCGGGCGCTCGGCCACCCGGTCAACCCGGACCGGCACCTGGCACTGGCCATCCGGGGGTACGCTCCGGCGCTGCCCGGCCCGCCCGAACAGCTCATCGTGACGTCAAAAGCGCGCTGGCCGGCGTACGCCTGGTCGTTTCCGATCGGCGACGGGCGGGCGAACGTCGGGTACGGGGAGGTGCTGCGCGGCGAGGCGCTGAGCCGCTCGTACCTGCTGGACCGGCTGGTCGCACTGCTGCCCGGCACCGATTTGTCGACGGTGACCGCGCTGCGGGCACACCACCTGCCGCTGTCCACGCATCGGCCGGCGCCGGGGCGGGGTCGCGCCCTGCTGGCCGGGGACGCGCTGTCGCTGATCAACCCGTTCACCGGTGAGGGCATCTTCTACGCGCTGCTCTCCGGTGCGCTGGCTGGGGCCGCCGCGGCCCGCGAGCCGGAGGGTGCCGCCCGCCGGTACGCCGACGGGCTTCGCCGCCGCCTCGGCACCCACCTGCGGCACAGTTCGGTGGCGGCCTGGCTGGCTCGGCGTCGGCGGGTGGTCGACGCGGCGGTCCGGGCGGCCCGTCGCGACGACCGGGTGTTCGACGACGTGGTCGAGTTGGGGCTCGGCGACGGCCGGCTCACTGCCCGTACGCTGGGCATGATCGGCATCGAATTGTCCCCCGGTGATCGGGCTCCGAGGCGGTGAGCCGGCCGGCGGGTCGCTACGCTGCTAGGTGATGACGCTGCGGAACCTTATCTACTCCGTCTACGAGCGCCGGCTCACGGCGAAGCTCGCGGGCAAACCGGTGCCACGGCACGTCGGGGTGATGTGCGACGGCAACCGCCGGTGGGCGCGGGAGATGGGCTTCGTCGACCCGAATGACGGGCACCGCGTCGGCGCGGCAAAGATCAAACACGTGCTCGGCTGGTGTGACCAGGCCGGTATCGGGCACGTCACCCTCTACCTGCTGGCCACCGACAACCTGCGCCGCCCGGCCAGCGAGCTGGACCCGCTGCTTCAGATCATCGAAGACCTGGTGGTGGAGCTGGCCGAGGAGGGCAATCCCTGGCGGCTGCGCATCGTCGGTGCTCTGGACCTGTTGCCGGCCCAAACGGCGGCGGCGCTCAAGGGTGCCGAGGAGCGCACCCGGGACCGCAGCGACGGGGCTGAGGTCAACATCGCGGTGGGCTACGGCGGCCGACGGGAGATCACCGACGCGGTCCGCTCGTTGCTGCTGGAGCACGCCGCCTCCGGCGGGACCCTCGAGGAACTGGCCGAGGTACTGGACGTCGAGCACATCTCCGAGCATCTCTACACCCGCGGCCAACCCGACCCCGACCTGGTCATCCGCACCAGCGGGGAGCAGCGGCTGTCCGGTTTCATGCTCTGGCAGTCCGCACACTCGGAGTTCTACTTCTGCGAACTCAACTGGCCGGATTTCCGGCACATCGACTTCCTGCGTGCGCTGCGCTCGTACGCCACCCGCCAACGTCGTTACGGCGTCTGAGCGGCTGGCGCCAGCCGCAGCTCAGGGCAGGTAGGTCAGCGCCCGGGTGAGGAAGTCGCCCAGAGCGGCCGGGGACTCGATGGTCAGGTCGGCGGCGTCGGCCACCTCCTGACCGGTCTCCGAGTTGGCGACGGCCACGCACACGCCGAAGAAGTCCGGGTCCGCTGCGGCGCGGGCTCGCAGCGCCGCGAACGCCTTGATGTCCGAGACGTCGTCGCCGAAATACCAGGCGCCGGTGGCTTCCTGAACCACCTCGCCGATCACCATGCCCTTGTCCCGGTCGACGGGCGGCTTGAGCTCCAGCACCATCCGCCCGGCCTGCACCCGCAGCCCCAGCCGGTCGGCCTGCGCCTGCCCCCACTCCTGCACGGTCGGGCCGAGTTGCGGAGCGGTCCGCCAGTGCAGCGCGACGGAGAGCCGCTTGAACTCGACAAGCGTGCCGGGCGGCAGTTCAGCCCGGGCCAGGTCGGCCAGCTCCGCCATGGTCGGCACCCAGGGCAGGGCGGCGGGTTCGGTGACCGTCTCGCCGCCGGAGTGGCTGTGCTCCAGCCCGTAGAGGCCGTAGAGGTCCACACCGCTGAGCTCGCCGAGGCGGTCGCGGAGGAACTCGACAGGTCTCGCGGAGACGATTGCGACTCGCCTGACCACCGGGGCCAACGCCTCGATCGCGGCCAGCGCCTTGGGGGCGGGCCGCACTGCGGTCGGGTCATCGTCGACGGGCGCGAGTGTGCCGTCGAAGTCGAAGAAGAGCACCGTCCCGGCGGCCCGGCCGGCGGTGACCTGCCAGGCCTGGTCGGCGTTCAACGGGGTCTTCGGCTGGTGGTTGCCCAGATTCAACGGTGGCACGCGCGTCAGCGTACCCCGGCGATGCGGGCCTATTCCTGGCCGAGCGCACCCCGCTCGGCTGGGGGCGCGGTCAGCGTTCGGCGGCTCCTCGTCCGCGCCGGCCGATCGGCACCACCGCCGCCTCCTGGCCGTGGTTCAACAGGTAGCCCTCCACGAAACCGGTGTTGCGATCCCCGGTGCGCTTCTCGATCTCGTTGAGCCGGGCCACCAGGAAGTCGGTGAGTGCGCTCAACCGGTCGTTCAGGCGCTCGTGCAGCTCTGCGAGGACGGCCAGGACGACCGCCGTGCCGGCGCTGACGAGCGCGAGGAGGTTGACGAACAGCGGAAGCTGCCCGCCGTTGACCGCGAGGGTCACCGCATTGCCGGTCGCCCACAATGTCATCGACACCGCGGCGACCACGACTGCCACCCACTTCAGGGTCATGGACAGACCCCTCCTTCTGTCCCGCAGGGCTGAGTTCGGCCTTGTCCCGTCCCCCGCCGATGACGAGCCCAAGCAGTACGAATAGGGACGCTAGCGTGCCCGTTCCGGCCCCGGAGGGAAACGAATGAACCTGACCAGGCGTTCTTTCGCCATCTGAGGAACTACCCTGCCTGATTCCCTCTTTTTCGGACATCGACCGGCAGCGTTGGGCGGTATGCGAGATATCTGATGGTTTCGCGGATGTGGAACTTCTCCGCGTCCGACACGTCGGGGTCGACCAGGCGACGCAGCAGAGCCTCCACGTCCGGGTCCATCGGCGGGGCGGGCTGGCTGACCCGCGGGCCGGAGGCGGTGCGGTCCCAGCCCAGCGCGGCGAAGGCGGTGGCGGGGTTCAGCCCGAGGCCCTCGCAGAAGGCGACCACCCGTTCGGCCTCGGGGTCGCTGGCCCAGTCGCCACGGACCCACCGGTTGATGGTCTGGCGGGAGACGCCGGTACGTCGGGACACCTCGGTGCCGCTCCAGGCCCGGGTGGCTCGCGCCTCGTCGAGGGCACGCCGGACGAAGGTGGCGAAGGCGATCTTTCGCGCATTGGCCGTCTCAGTCACCCCGTGACGGTACGGCCAAGGGGAGGCCTGTGTGTGTTCAGGCACGCTGCTGTCACGCGGACGTGACGGTGGCCTCGGGTTCCAGGTAAACGATCCAGAGTCACTCTTGAGGGGTGTCACCCGGGCAGAATAGATGCCCATAGTGGTCGAGGTAAACAGACGAAAAGCTGATACTGTCACGCTCATGGGACAACCTACGGTGTGTCACGTGCATGAGACGATTAGTGCTCGCATGCGTCACGCCCCCGGTGCCAGGGGGGTGTGGTGACCGAGCTCGCCACCCGAGCCCAGGCCTTCGGGCTGATCGCCGACGGAGTGGCTGCGGGGCTGAGTGCCCCGTGGCGCCTCTACCTAGCCCGAGGCTGTCGATACCTGTCGCTGAGCGTCAGCGACCGCACCGAGTGGAATGCCTGGCGCACCCACCTCGGCTGCCCCGAGCTGAGCGTCCGGGTCTACGACGCCGGTGGGGAGATCCGCCGCTCCTCCGTGGCCGAGGTCGTGCTGGACGGCTGCCGGATCAGCGTCGAGCTGGTCGAGGAGGTCAGCACCGACGATCTGGACCGGCTTCTCGTCGCCGACCCGACCCAGGTCGAGCCGGAGGAGCGATGACCCGGCGTCCGGGCCGGGCTGGGGCCGCCCGATGAGCCCCTTCCTCGTGGTCTTCCTCGTCCTGGTGCTCGCTGCCACCAGCTACGCGGCCGGTCGGCTGCACGGGCAGTTGAGTTACCGCATCGGGTACCGCTTCGGTTACCGGCAGGGCTACTTCGACGGCGACCGGGGCGCCTGGAACCGGCGGCGGCGCGACGCCCAGGCGGCGATCGCCTCCGCCCTGTCGGTCTCCTCGGCGGGCGCGGTCCGTTCCGCCGGCACCGTGGCCCGCCCCGGCACCACCTACACCGGCTCGTCGTTCACCGCGCCGGCCGCCCCGATCACGGGGCGGCACCCGACCGGCACGCTCGTTCGACGGACCGGTTGAGCCGGCCGGCGGGCCGCCGCGAGCGGTCCCGCCGACCGGCGCCACGAACGCGGTGCGTCGTCCGCGGCGGACACGCACCGTCGGGGTCACGTCAGACCGGTGACGGTGGCTCCGCCGGCCGGGATGCGCGCAGGGGGCATGCATCCCGGCCGGCTCGCCGCATACCCCTGCCGGCCCGGCCGCGTCCGGCGTCGGCGGGGTGTCAACAGGGCTGTCTCCGAAGATCCACGATCGTGCACTAGCCGGGACGGTCCGCCGCCGCTAGCGTCTAGGCATGGCACGGGGTTCTCCCGAGCCAGCCGGTCCGCCCGGATCTGCGACCTCGCACACGGGGTTCCGCATCCGACCCCGTGTCCCCGGGCACCGGACGAGGCGGAACACGGGTGGCCGGGTGCCCATCCGTCGGAGCAGGCCTGTGACGACTCGCCGTATCACCGCCGGTGCCGACCAGACCCCGGCCGCGACTGCCACGACCCGCCGCGCCACCCGGAGCCGCCGTGCGCCGGCCGTCGTGCCGGTCGACCCCGAGGAGCCGCGACCAGCCGGGCAGGCGTTCGTTCTGGACACCTCCGTGCTGCTGTCCGACCCGGCGGCGTTCCACCGGTTCGCCGAGCACGAGGTGGTGCTGCCACTGGTGGTCATCACCGAGTTGGAGGGCAAGCGGCACCATCCGGAGCTGGGCTGGTTCGCCCGGCAGTCGCTGCGCATGCTCGACGAGCTGCGGATCCGGCACGGCCGGCTGGACCGGCCGGTGCCCGCCAACGACGTCGGCGGCACGCTGCGGGTGGAGCTGAACCACACCGACGACGGCGTGCTGCCGCCCGGGTTCCGCACCGAGAGCAACGACGCCCGGATTCTCTCCGTGGCGCTCAACCTCGCCGCCGAGGGACGGGACGTCACCCTGGTCAGCAAGGACATGCCGCTGCGGGTCAAGGCCGCCTCGGTGGGTCTGCGCGCCGACGAGTACCGGCACGGCCAGGCCAGCGACCCGACCTGGACCGGCATGTCCGAGCTGGAGCTGGGTGAGGAGCAGATCGGTCAGCTGTACGCCGGCGAGACGCTCGACGTCGACGAGGCGGCTGGCCTGCCCTGCCACACCGGCCTGGTGCTGCACTCGACGCGCGGCTCCGCGCTCGGCCGGGTGCTGCCGGACAAGTCCGTCCGGTTGGTCCGGGGCGACCGGGAGGCGTTCGGCCTGCACGGCCGCTCGGCGGAGCAGCGGGTCGCGCTCGACCTGCTGCTCGACGAGTCGATCGGGATCGTCTCGTTGGGTGGCCGGGCCGGCACCGGCAAGTCGGCGTTGGCGCTCTGCGCCGGGCTGGAGGCGGTGATGGAGCGCCGTCGGCACAAGAAGGTGATCGTGTTCCGCCCGCTGTACGCCGTGGGTGGCCAGGAGTTGGGCTACCTGCCGGGGTCGGAGTCGGAGAAGATGTCGCCGTGGGCCCAGGCGGTCTTCGACACGCTCGGCGCGGTGGTGCACGAGAACGTGCTGGAGGAGGTCACCTCGCGGGGCATTCTCGAGGTGCTCCCGCTGACCCACATCCGAGGGCGCAGCCTGCACGACGCCTTCGTGATCGTGGACGAGGCGCAGTCGCTGGAGCGCGGTGTGCTGTTGACCGTGCTGTCCCGGATCGGGCAGGGCTCCCGGGTGGTGCTCACCCATGACGTGGCCCAGCGGGACAATCTGCGGGTCGGCCGACACGACGGCGTGACCGCTGTCATCGAGGCACTGAAGGGCCATCCCCTCTTCGCCCATGTCACGCTCAGCCGTTCGGAGCGTTCGCCGATCGCCGCGATGGTGACCGATCTTCTGGAGGACATCCCGCTCTGATGGGGCTTTTGTAGGCTTTCGTCCACATTTTCAGTGTGGTGCAGATCACAAACGGCCGTGTTGGTTTCCCATCAGCCTCACTGTGCGCGATGGTGTCCAACGAGCGCCCACGCACCACGGGGATCGTTGGTGATCGGTTGCCCAGAGATGGCGACCATCGGTGACGGTCGGTGCGTCGGCGCGACCGGCAGACCGGTCGGGGCGCTCGCGGCACGGCTGACGGCCCGCGTGGCCTGGGCCGCGCCGTGTCCTTGCCCCCGACGAAGGGACCACTTCGTGAGTCGGCTGTGGAGCCGGTTGGGCGCCCGTACGGCTGCTGTCGCGCTGCTCTCCGTGGGCGTTGCCGGTGGCTTCTACCTGGGCGAAGACCGCGAAACTCAGCAACAGGGCCTGACCGAGCAGGTCAGCCTCGAGGTCGACCGGGCCGATTTCGCCTACCAGCGTGATCGGCAGGCCGCACACCAGGTCGCGTTCGCCAAGCAGCGGGCCGCCGAGTACCAGGCCAAGCTGCGGGCCGCGCAGGCCGCCAAGGAGGCCGCCGAGCGGGCCCGTAAGGCCGAGGCCGCCGCAGCCGCCCGCAAGGCCGAGCGGAAGGCCGCCGACCAGGCCGCCAAGCCGTACGACGGGCCCATCCCGGCGTCCTGCGCCGAGTACAGCGGCAACCGCAAGATCGGCTGCGCGTTGATGATCGACGCGGGCTTCGGCATCTCCGAGTTCCCCTGCCTGGAGAAGCTCTGGACCAAGGAGAGCGGCTGGAACCACAAGGCCCGCAACTCTTCGTCCGGCGCGTACGGCATCCCCCAGGCGTACCCGGGCAGCAAGATGGTTTCCGCTGGCGCCGACTGGCAGACCAACCCGGCCACGCAGATCAAGTGGGGGCTGGGCTACGTCAAGGGCAGGTACAAGACGCCCTGCGGTGCCTGGACGTACTTCCAGAACAACAACACGTACTGACGATCTCCACGGCGGGGCGGGTGGGCGACCACCCGCCCCGCCGTCGTCCGTACACCGGACGTACGGGCGGGACGCGAGTGGCGGTTGGCCGCTTTTGCTGATAGCAGTTGGGGGGTGACACTGCACCCGTCAAGCGGCGACCCCCACCGGTTCGGCACCGAGGCGTTCTACGCCGCGCTCGGCCGGGCCTTCGTCGCGATGTGCGCGGTGGTCCCGTTCCTCTTCTTCATCGAGGCCTTCGACCAGGGCCTCGACTTCGGCCTGGATGCCACGGCCGGCATCATCCCGCACCGCATCGACGGCCTTGACGGGGTCTTCTTCTCCCCGTTCCTGCACCACGGCTTCGACCACCTCTACAGCAACAGCATCCCGCTGATCCTGCTCGGCACCTTCGTGCTGGCCGCCGGTGCCCGGCGGTTCCTCTGGTCGACCCTGATCATCATCCTGGTCAGCGGGCTCGGCGTGTGGTTCACCGGCTCGCCCAACTCGGTGGTGGTCGGCGCCAGCGGGGTGATCTTCGGCTACCTGGGCATCCTGCTGACCCGGGGCATCTTCGAGCGCAGCTGGTGGAACTTCGCCGTCTTCCTGCTGGTCGGCCTGCTCTACGGGTGGCAGCTCGTCGGCATCCTCCCCACCGACGAGCGGATCTCCTGGCAGGGGCACCTGTTCGGGTTGCTCGGTGGCGTGGTGGCGGCGATCCTGTTCCGCCGCCGTCGGCCCACCGTGGACGGCTCGGACTACTCGGGGTCCACCCTCAGCCTGCCCTGACCTGCTCGTCGGCGCGCCGGGACATGCTTGCCCGACCGGTGCCACCCGCTTACCGTCTGGATCAGCAAGCGTTGATCCGTGAGCGGAAAGCGACGGTACGCCATGCATGAGGTCGATGTAGCCGTGATCGGGGCCGGCCCGGCCGGGCTCTTCGCCGCGTACTACGCCGGGTTTCGCGGGTTGTCGGTGGCGGTGATCGACGCGCTGCCGGAGCCGGGCGGTCAGGTCACCGCCATGTACCCGGAGAAGCTGATCCTCGACGTGGCCGGCTTCCCCGCCGTCAAGGGCCGCGACCTGGTGTCCAACCTGGTCGCCCAGGCGGCCCCGTTCGGCCCGCGGTACCTGCTCGGCACCAGGGCCGAGAAGCTCTCGTACGTCGATGGCCGGCCGGTGCTCGGCCTGGCCGGCGGCGACCAGCTCGCCTGCGGCGCGGTCGTGGTCACCGGCGGGCTGGGCAGCTTCAGCCCACGGCCGTTGCCCTGCGCCGACGGTGCGCCCGGCACCGGAATCGTCTACTTCGTCACCGACCCGGCCGAGCTGGCCGACCGGGACGTGCTGATCGTCGGTGGCGGCGACTCCGCCTTCGACTGGGCGTTGGCCCTGCAACCGTTGGCCCGTTCGGTGACCCTGGTGCACCGGCGGGAGAAGTTCCGGGCGCACGCGTCGACGGTCGCCCGGGTGCTGTCGCTGCCGGTGCGGGTGGTGGTCAACGCCGAGGTCACCCGGCTGCTCGGGGACGGCACGGTGACCGGCGCCGAGGTGACCGTGCGTGGTGGCGCGGCCGAGACGCTGCCGGTGGACACGGTGGTCGCCGCCCTCGGTTTCACCGCCGACCTGGGTCCGCTCGCCGAGTGGGGGCTGCGGCTGGACCGCCGACACATCCTGGTGGACAGCGCCATGGCCACGAACCTGCCCCGGGTCTTCGCGGCCGGCGACATCACCGAGTACCCGGGCAAGGTACGCCTGATCGCCACCGGCTTCGGCGAGGCCGCCACGGCCGTGAACAACGCGGCGGTGGTCATCGATCCGAGCGCACACCTGTTCCCCGGGCACTCCTCCGACGCCGGCTGACCGTCGGTACCGGACACTGACCGGCCCGTGTCCGGATCGAGACGGGTCGACCGGACCCTGAGGGGATGACGGGGTCCGAGAAAGCACGTGACGGCGCACCGACCACGCTGTCGTGGCTCTGCCACCCGGCCACTCTGCTAGCCCTGGTGGTGTTGGTGGTCAACGACCACGTGTGGAAGGCGGCGTTTCCGGGCCTGGTGACGGGCAAGTTGAGTGACGTGGCGGGCCTGGTGCTCGCTCCGCCGCTGGTCGCGGTGTTGCTGACGCTGGTGGTGCCGCGAATGCCGGCCCGGATCGCCGCCGTGGCCGGCCTGGTCGCGGTGGGTGCCGGGTTCGCGGTGGTCAAATCCAGTGGGTACGCCGCTGAGTTGGCCTCCTCGGCCTGGACCGCGCTGGCGGGGCCGTCGCTGGTCCGGGCCGACTGGACCGACCTGTTCACGCTGCCGGCGCTCGGCCTGGCGTGGTGGAGTTGGACGCGGGCCCGGGTGCGGCCGGTGCGGCACCGGACGGCTCGGCTGGTCCGGCTGCTGGTTGTCCTGCCGCCGGCAGTCCTTGCGGTGGCCGCCACCAGCCCGGTCCACTACCCCTACGCGCTGGGCGTCACGACATTCGAGGGTCGCCCGGCGATCGCGGTCGGCACGGGCTTCGACGGTAGCTGGCCCGACGGGCCGGCCGACGGCTGGTGGTCGATCAGCGACGACGCCGCGACCACCTGGCGAACCGCCACCGACGACGAGGTGCAACTACTGCGGGCCCAGGACTCTCCGCGCCAGCAGGCGTGCGCGCCGGACGAGCCCCGGCGCTGCTACCGGGTGGTCCCCGGGCACCTGCGGGTGGAGCAGAGCGACGACGCCGGCGTGACCTGGCAGATTGCCTGGGAGGTGTCGGACGCACGGCGGGAGGCGTTGGCCCGCCGATACCCTAGCCCGGGCGACGTACGCCGACACTTCTCCTCCCGCGAGTTGGCTGTCTATCCACACGCCGGCGGTGGCCACGAGGTACTTGTCGCAAACGGTCGGGACGGCTTCCTGCGCCGTCTGTCGGACGGCGATTGGCGGCGCGACGGCCACCTCGGCCCGTCCAGCTACAGGGTCGACAAGAGTGATCTGCCGGCGATCGACGACGACGGGTCGGTGCGACGCGAGACGGACCTGCTGCTCGCCGCCACGCTCGCCTTACTACTCGGCTGCGCGGTCACCGTGATCGCCGGTCACGTGGCGATCCGACGTGGTGGAGGAAGCCGCTGGTGGGGAATCGCCGGTGCCCTGCCGATCCTGCTGGCCGCCCTTGTGCTGGAGGCCGCCTGGCCCCGCGACGACGACGGCGGCGTCGTGGTCATGGTGCTGTTCGTCATCCTGCCGTTGGGCGCGCTTGCGGTGACGGGCCTGCTCCTGGTCCCGTGGCTCGGCAGCGCGCCGGGCCGTTGGGTCGGATGGACCGTGGGCAACCTTCTGCTCACCGTGCTCCTGTCCGGACTGCCGCTGGTCGGCTGGGTGAACGGCACTCCCGAGCAGACCCGGGTGGCGGTCGCGCTGGCCCTGCTGGCCACCGTGCCGGGTCTGCTGCTGGCCGTCCGGCTCGCCAAGCTCGCCGACCCGGCCCGCGAAGAGAACCGGCGCGGCACGCCGCCCTACCCGCCCTACCAACCCCTGCCGCCGAGGGTGCCGCTGCGCTGACGCCTGCTGCGGCCCCGGACGTGTCGGCGGGCGGGTTGTGTCAGTGCGGGACGAACGCGCCTTTTCGGTATCGCGGGAGGTAGATCTTGGCCACTTTCCGTTGGCTAACGGAAAGTGTCCAAGATTGTCAGCGATGGCGGGTGAAGCGGCCCGAGGTCGTGCCCCGCGGGCGCGCGGGTGGGGCCAGGGCGGCGATCAGCACGGCCACCATGGTCAGCGCGGCCCCGAGCAGGGTGTTCACGCCGGGGTGCGAGGCCGCCGTGGGCAGCACCAGGTCCAGCAGGACCGCGCCCACGATCTGGCCGGCGATGGTGGCCAGGCCGAGCAGCAGGACGCCGGTGAAGCGCACGATCGCGGCGGCGATCGCGATGAACACGATGCCGATCGGGCCGCCCAGGTAGAGCCACGGCTCGGTCGGCAGGTGGCCGGTCGGCCAGCCGCGTACCGCGATGTCGATCGCGAACGCGACGAGCAGCGTGACCGTGCCGACGGCGAAGTTGACAAGCGTGGCGGTCAGCGCGCTGTCGGCTGCCGCCCGGACCCGGCCGTTGACCGCCTGCTGCCAGGCGATGCCCACCCCGGCCAGCAGCGGCAGCAGGGCCAGCGCCAGCGTGCCCGGGTCGCCGAGCCGGTCGCCGACCGCCAGAGCGACCGCGAGCACGGTGAGCACCGCTCCGGCCAGGCGCTGCCGGGTGATCGGCTGCCGACCGGTGGGGCCGATGCCGGCGCGATCCACCAGGAGGCTGCTGCCGGTCTGGCCAGCGACGACCGCCACGGTGAAGAGGGCCACACCCAACGAGCCGATGGTGAGCCCTTGGGTCGCGACCAGGAACGCCCCGCACATCCCACCGAGGCACTGCCAGGGCCGCAACGCGCCCCCGGTGAGGGCACGTCGCAGCGCCGCCAGGCCGCGTCGCCCACCGGGGGTGGTGGGCACCAGCACCAGCAGCACCAGCAGACCCAGGCCGAACGAGACCACCGCGGCGGCGAACCCGTCGGCCAGGCGTACGCCCAGCTCGCCGTTGATCCGAGATTGCACCGCCACCGCGACCCCGGAGAACGACGCCAGCGTGACGCCGGTGATCCGGCGGGCGGCGGAGAGGGACTGCGGGGTCGCAGTGTCGGTGACTGTCACTCCTGCTCGGCCAGCGGCCGACCGTCGAAGTCGACGGCCGAGTAGAGGGCCAGCTTCTCCAGCCGGTGGTACGAGTCGATCACCCGGATGGTGCCGCTCTTCGACCGCATCACGATCGACTGGGTGTACGCGCCACCGGCCCGGTAGCGCACCCCGCGCAGCAGGTCGCCGGAGGTGACCCCGGTCGCCACGAAGAAGCAGTTGTCCCCGGTGACCAGGTCGTCGGTGCCCAGCACCCGGTCCAGGTCGTGCCCGGCGGCGAGCGCCTTCTCCCGCTCCTCGTCGTCGCGTGGCCAGAGCTTGGCCTGCATCGCGCCACCCATGCACTTCAGCGCGCAGGCCGAGATGATGCCCTCCGGGGTGCCGCCGATGCCCATCAGCACGTCGACGTCCGACTCGCCCCGGGCCGCCGCGATGGAGCCGGCGATGTCGCCGTCGGAGATGAACCGGATGCCCGCCCCGGCCCGGCGGATCTGCGTGACCAGGTCGTCGTGGCGGGTGCGATCCAGCACGCAGACCGTCACCTCGGACACGTCGGTGCCCTTGACCTTCGCGATCCGGCGCAGGTTCTCGGCCACCCCCGCGTTGATGTCCACCACATCGGCGTACGCGGGGCCGACGGCGAGCTTCTCCATGTAGAAGACCGCGCTCGGGTCGAACATCGCACCCCGCTCGGAGACGGCGAGCACCGCCAGCGCGTTCGGCATGCCCTTGCTCATCAGGGTGGTGCCGTCCACCGGGTCGACCGCGACGTCCACCTCCGGGCCGGTGCCGTCGCCGACGTGTTCACCGTTGAAGAGCATCGGGGCGTTGTCCTTCTCGCCCTCGCCGATCACCACGATGCCGCGCATCTGGATCGAGTTGATCAGCTTGCGCATGGCGTCGACGGCGGCTCCGTCGCCGCCCTCCTTGTCGCCTCGGCCGACCCAACGGCCGGCGGCCATCGCCGCGGCCTCCGTGACCCGGACCAGGTCGAGGGCAAGGTTGCGGTCGAGATCCTGTGGGATCCGCGTCCTGGTGTTCGTCATGACGGCTCCTCCTCGCGACGGTGCGGGGACGACCGGCGGCAGGGTGGTCCCCTGCTGCCGGCTTTGTCGCTGATCCTCACACGATGGCCGACCAAGCTTCGGCGCGGGGCGGTGATGGCCCGGATACCGCCCGTCGGGCGGCTGCGAAGATGGGAGGGTGGAACCCGCACAGCCAGCTGATCGCGTACCCGCCGACCGCACGCCGCCCGACGGCCAGCCGCCGGCCGGGCTGCCCGCCGATGCCGCTGCCGAGCCCGTCGTGACCGGTCCGACGACGCCGGCCACCGGCGAGCCTGCCCTGGTCGCGTCGGAGCCGGCGGCACAACCGCCGGCACCGCTTGGCGGCTCCGGGGCCGGCGGCGTCCCGAGCACCGGCGGACGACCCACGCCGCCGAGGGCGGCGGCGGCCAAGGCCGAGCGGTCGCCGAAGGACATGGCGATCTCGCTGCTGGTGCTGCTGATCCCGATCGCGCTGCTGCTGGCGTTCTACCGGGGCTTCCTCGGCGGCGACCAGGCCGCCACGGTCGACCCGGCCCCGGCGATCGAGCAGGCCCGGTCGGCGAACACCTTCCCGGTGAGCCAGCCGCAGGGTCTGGGCTCCGACTGGCGTACGGTCAGCGCCCGCTACCAGAGCGTCGAGGGCGGCGCGAACCTGCGGATCGGCTACCTCACGCCGGAGGGGCGGGGGGTCCAGTTGTTGCAGAGCAGCGTGCCGGCCGAGCGGCTGCTCCCCGCCGAGTTGACCGACGAGGGGCAGCCACAGGGCCCGACGGAGCTGGCCGGGCGCACCTGGCAGCGCTACGCGGCCCGGGGCAACCAGCAGGCGTTGGTCCTGCTGGAGCCGACCCGAACGGTGATCGTCCTCGGTGACGCCCGGGACAACGAACTGCGCGAACTCGCCGGCGCGTTGCGCTGAGCGGCGTCGCGGGCGGGCCGGGGCGTCGTGTCCTTCTCCGCCGGCAATCGGACATCAGGGTGATTGTCCGAGGCGTCGACAGGGAACAGAGGAGGGAGTGATCCGGGCGCACTGCTCGGCCCGGGTCGCGCGGCGTGGCCAACGGTGTTGCCGCGTCGCCCGGTTTCCGGCGCCGACCAGGTCGTCGGGTGACCCCCTTGGGAGACACGAATGACTGTTCGACGACTCAGTGCCGGCCTGGTAGCCGCCGCCCTGTTCACGCCCGCCCTGACCGCCTGCGCTGGCGGTACGACCGGCACCGCCGGGTCGACCGCGTCGCCGACGGTGAGCGCGTCCGGCACGCCCAGCGCGTCCGGCGCACCCGTGTCGGGCGACGCCAAGCAGGCGCTGCTCGACTCCACCAAGGAGATCAGCAACGGCAACTTCCGGTTCACCCTCTCCGGCGCCGGCTCGACCGCCGAGGGTCAGGTGCACCAGCCGAGCCAGAGCGCGGCGATGAAGTTCGCCCTCGGCGGCCCCTCATCCGACCTGGCCATGAAGCTCGACGTGATCCACGCCAAGCCGGACAGCTGGGTGAAACTGGAGCTGACCGGCCCCACCGCCGACAGCCTGCCCGCCATCAAGCAGCTCAACCTCGGCAAGTACCAGCACCTGGACCAGACCCGCATCAAGGGCAACAAGAACCTCGGCTTCGACTTCGACAAGGTCGACCCGGCCGGCAGCGCGGTGCTGACCCAGGGCATCACCGAGGTCCGCAGCACCGGCACCGGCACGTACGCCGGGACCATCGACGTCACCAAGGCGGCCGAGGCGGGCTCGTTGAACGCCGCCACGATCGCCGCGCTGGGCACCCAGGCGAAGACCGTGCCGTTCACCGCGAAGGTGGACCCGCAGGGCCGGCTCAGCGAGCTGGTGCTCCAGCTGCCGGCCGCCGGTCAGACCGCCGCCCAGGAGATCAAGATGACGTACTCCGACTACGGTGCCGCCACCGCCGCGCAGAAGCCGCCGGCGGACCAGGTCGTCGAGGCGCCGGCCGAGCTGTACAGCCTGTTCAACTGACGTACGCGGGTGGGGCGGCTCCGGCCGCCCCACCGGCGGTCAGGAGGCGGGCTCCTGCCGGGCGGCGTCGATCCGCGCCCGGGCGCCGTCCAACCAGCGCTGGCAGATCACCGCCAGCGCCTCGCCGCGCTCCCAGAGCGCCAGCGACTCCTCCAGCGACGTGCCGCCGGCCTCCAGCCGCTCGACCACCGAGGCCAGCTCGGCCCGCGCCTGCTCGTAGCTGAGCCGCTCGTCCGGCCCGGCCTTCGTGTCGTCAGTCATCGCGCCCATCTCAGCACATCCCTCCCGCGGTCACCGCGTCGCCACTGCGCCGTCGCACACTCAGCCGTCCACCGTCGCGGCCAGCTCACCGTCGGCCAGTCGTACCCGCAGCGGGTCGCCCTTGCCGACCTCGGCCGCCGCGCGGACCACCTGACCGTCGGCGCGCTGCACGATCGCGTACCCCCGGTCGAGGGTGGCGGCGGGGGAGAGGGCACGGAGGCGGGCCAGGGTGTGCCGCAGCTCGTCGTCCGCGCCGGCGAGCCGGTGGTCCAGGCAACGGCTGGCCCGTTGGCGCAGCGCGGTCAGCTCGGTCACGCGGTGCTCCACCATCACCTGGGGCCGGGCCAGCACCGGCCGGGAGCGCAGGCTGTCGAGGCGGTGGGACTCGCGGTCGACCAGGTTGCGTACCGCCCGTTCGAGGCGGTGCCGAGCCTGGCCGATGAGGCGTACCTCCTCGGTGAGGTCGGGGACGACCCGCTTGGCCGCGTCGGTCGGGGTGGAGGCCCGCAGGTCGGCGACGTAGTCGATCAGCGGCGTGTCCGTCTCGTGGCCGATCGCGCTGACCACCGGGGTACGGCACGCGAACACCGCGCGGCAGAGCGCCTCGTCGGAGAAGGGCAGCAGGTCCTCGATGCCACCGCCGCCCCGGGCGATGACGATGACTTCGATGCTCGGGTCGGCGTCCAACACCTTGAGCGCGTCGATGATCTGCGGCACCGCGGACGGGCCCTGCACGGCCACGTTGACCGTCCGGAACTCCACCGCCGGCCAGCGTCGCCGGGCATTGGTCAGCACATCCCGCTCGGCCGCCGAGGCACGCCCGGTGATCAACCCGATCCGACCCGGCAGGAACGGCAGCCGGCGCTTTCGGGAGCGGTCGAACAGCCCTTCGGCGGCGAGCAGTTTCTTGAGCTTCTCCAGTCGGGCCAGCAGCTCGCCCAGCCCCACCTGCCGGATCTCGTCGGCCCGCAGGCTCAGCGTGCCCCGGGCGGCGTAGAACTCCGGCTTGGCGTGCAGCACCACGCGGGCGCCCTCACGCAGCTCCGGAGCGCCAGCGTCGAGCACGTCCCGGTTGGTGGTGACGGTCAGGCTCAGATCGGCCGACGGGTCCCGCAGGGTGAGGAAGACGGTGGTGGCGCCCGGACGGCGGCTGATCTGCGCCACCTGCCCGTCCACCCAGACCCAGCCCAGCTTGGCGATCCACGCGCCGACCTTCTGGCTGACCACCCGGACCGGCCAAGGCTCCTCGGCGGTGCTGCCACCCACCCGTGCGGTATCACTCACCCGCCCACCCTAAGGCCCACCCCCACCAGCCCCGCCCCCACCGCGCGCCAGCGCGCCCAGCGCCGCCGGCGCGTGATCATGAAGTTGTAGCGCCCCGTTCGGCGTGTCGCAGCCATAACCTCATGATCAACTCGCGTGAGGTGAGGCGGGAGTGGTGGTGGGTAGGATGAATGGGTGACTCAGGCTGAAGCGACTTCCCGGACCGGCAAGCGCGTGCTCCTGGCGAAGCCCCGCGGCTACTGCGCGGGTGTCGACCGTGCGGTGCAGACCGTCGAGGAGGCGCTCAAGCTCTACGGCGCTCCGATCTACGTCCGCAAGCAGATCGTGCACAACAAGCACGTCGTGCAGACCCTGGAGGCCCAGGGCGCGATCTTCGTGGAGGAGAACGAGGAGGTGCCCGAGGGCGCCACCGTCATCTTCTCCGCGCACGGAGTGGCGCCCGAGGTCTACGAGCAGGCCAAGGCGCGCTCACTGAAGGCGATCGACGCGACCTGCCCGCTGGTCACCAAGGTGCACCAGGAGGCGAAGCGGTTCGCCGCCGAGGACTACGACATCCTGCTGATCGGCCACGAGGGGCACGAGGAGGTCATCGGCACCGCCGGTGAGGCTCCCGCGCACATCCAGCTCGTGGACGGCCCGGACGGCGCCGACAAGATCAGCGTGCGCGACCCGGAGAAGGTGGTCTGGCTCTCCCAGACCACGCTCTCGGTCGACGAGACGCTGGAGACGGTCGCCCGGCTCAAGCAGCGGCTGCCGCTGTTGCAGTCCCCGCCCAGCGACGACATCTGCTACGCCACGTCCAACCGGCAGCACGTCGTCAAGGAGATCGCCGCCGAGTGTGACGTGGTGATCGTGGTCGGCTCGACGAACTCCTCCAACTCGATCCGGCTGGTCGAGGTGGCCCTGGATGCTGGCGCTCGCGCCGGTCACCTGGTGGACTTCGCCCACGAGATCGACGACGCCTGGCTGGCCGACGCCCGCACCGTCGGGCTGACCTCCGGCGCGAGCGTCCCGGAGGATCTGGTCCGGGATGTGCTCGCGCACCTCGCCGCGCGTGGGTTCGGCGACGTCGAGGAGATCATTACCGCCAACGAGCGGCTCACCTTCTCGCTGCCGCAGGAGTTGAAGCGGGACATGAAGGCCGCCGCAGCGCGCGGCTGAGTATCCGTTCGACGGGAACGCCGGGGCGTTCCGGTGCGTCGAAGCCGGCATGAGGACATTTCGGCTCGCCGTCCCCGCCCTGGTCGTCTGCGCGGTGCTGAGCGCCTGCGGTGGGACGGCCGACCCCGCCAGCCCCGGCACACCGTCGACAGCGACCGCGGAGCCAACCTCGGCCGCCCCGACGCCCCCGTCCCCGACGCTCAAGTCCCCCGGTGGGCCCAGCGTCCCGCCGCCCGTCGGCGCCACCGAACTCACCGGCACGGTCACCCCCGGGGTGGAGCCGAACTGCCTGCTGCTCGACGGCTATCTGCTGATCGGCGGCCCCCGGGACGTGCTGACCTCCGGCGCGCGGGTCACCGTCACCGGCCGGGTGGAGGCGGGCCTGATGACCACCTGCCAGCAGGGCACCCCGTTCGTCGTGGAGGGCGCCCACCGCAGCTGACCCCGACCGGACCGCCCCGTCAGTGGTTGCGCTCGGCCCCGTCCAGCAGCTCGGGCGCCTGCGGCTGGCGGGGCGTCAGCTCGACCTGGGCCGGGGCCGCCAGCTCCTCGTCCGAGACGCCCAGCTCGGCGAGCTTGCGGGCACTGACCAGCACCCGGGCCTCCAGCGAACCGACCGCCCTGTTGTACGCGGTCACCGCACCGGTCAGCGACGACCCGAGCTTGCCCACGTGGTCGCCGAGGGTGGAGAGCCGGCCGTACAGCTCCCGGGCGAGGGTGTGCACCGCGACGGCGTTGCGGGCCAGCGCCTCCTGCCGCCACGAGTAGGCAACGGTGCGGAGCAGGACGACCAGGGTGGCCGGCGTGGCGAGCACCACGTTGCGGGCGAAGGCGTGCTCCAGCAGCGTCGGGTCACGCTGGAGCGCGACGTCGAGGAACGGGTCGGCGGGCACGAACAGGACCACGAACTCGGGGGAGCTGTCGAACGCGGTCCAGTACGCCTTGGCCGCCAGGGCGTCGACGTGCCCTCGCAGGTGCCGGGCGTGCGCGTCGAGGTGGGCGTCCCGGCCCCGCTCGTCGCGGGCCTCCATCGCGGTGAGGTACGCGTCGAACGGCGCTTTGGCGTCCACCACCACCGACCGGCCGCCGTGCAACCGGACCACCAGATCCGGGCGTACGACCTGCTCGTCGGTGGTGGCGGTGACCTGCTCGGAGAAGTCGCAGTGCTCCAGCATGCCGGCGGCCTCGACGATCCGGCGCAACTGGTGCTCGCCCCAGCGCCCTCGCACCTGCGGCGCGCGTAGCGCGGCCACCAGTTGCTTGGTCTCCGTGCGCAGCTCGCCGGAGACGGCGCTCATCGAGCGGACCTGCTCGCGCAGCTCGGCGTACGCGTCGACCCGCTCGTGCTCCAGCTCGGCGACGCGCTGCTCGTAGCGGCGCAGCGTGTCGTGCAGCGGCGCGACGGCACGGGCCACCGCCTCCTGCGACTGTGCGGTGGCCTCGTAGCTCAACGCCCGCATGGACTGCTCCAGCCGCCCCTCGCCCTCGCGGGTCGCGGTCAGGGTGGCGTCCAACCGGGCGATGTCGGCCGCCGAGCGGGATCGGGCCGCGAGCCAGCCCACCGCGCCGCCGGTGCCGAGGCACACGATCACCACTAGCAGCGTCGAGACGTCCATCACCGGAGCTTGCCAGACGTCTACGACGAGACACCCGGGGGTACGTTCGATGACATGGAACTTGTGCTGTGCCTCGCCATCGTGCTGATCGGAGCGTTGGGTGCCGTGGCGCTCGGCCGTGCCCAGTCCACCGCCCGTCGGCGCACCGAGCTGGGCGACGCCCGCGCGGAGGCGCAACGCTGGTACGAGCGCCTCGGCGGCCAGCTGTTGACCCTGCAGGGCGACGAGCCAGCCGTCCGCCAGGCGCTCTCCGACGCCGGTGAGCGGTACAACGCGGCGGGCTCGCAGCTGGAGCAGGCGCGTACGCCGCACCAGTTCACGCTGGCCCGGGAGACCGCGCTGGAGGGCTTGGCGTACATCCGGGCGGCGCGGACCGCGCTGGGGTTCGATCCCGGCCCCGAGCTGCCGGCGCTGGCCGCCGCGCGGGGCGTCGGGCAGCTCACCAAGGAGCGCGAGGTGCAGGTGCAGGGGCAGACCTTCCGGGCCGGCCCGCAGCCTGGTCGGGGCACGCCCTACTACTACCCGGGTGGTCGGTACCAGGGCCGGCCGGTGCCCGCTGGCTGGTACTCGACGCCGTGGTGGAAGACCGCGCTGGGCGCCGGCGCGGGCGTGCTCGGCGGCATCCTGATCGCCGACGCGCTGTTATCACCGGCCTTCGCCGACCCGGGGTACGGCGCCGACGCGGCCGGTGCCGACCAGGGCATGGACGGCGGCGACCAGGACTTCGGCGGCGGTGATCAGGACTTCGGCGGCGCCGACCAGGGCGGCGATTTCGGCGGCGGCGGCGACTACGCAGGCGGTGACTTCGGCGGCGGCGGCGGTGGCTTCGGCGACTTCGGCGGCGGGGATTTCGGCGGCGGGGACTGGTGAGCCTGGACGGCAGCGTCGATCATGGAGTTGTGGTGGCCGATTAGCACCCGCGAGGGGCTTTTGTGAGGCACCACAACTCCATGATCGACTGAGCTGGGGGGCGGGACCGGGACGGTCAGCCTGTGTTGCGCATGCCGGCGGCGATGCCGTTCACCGTGGTGAGTAGGGCCCGCTCCAGCGCCGTGCCGTCGCTCGGTGCGCGCCGGCCGCCCGGCGCGGTGGCCACCGCCCGTCCGGCGGCACCGGAGTCCCGGTACTGCCGCAGCAGCGCCACCTGAAGGTGGTGAAGCGGCTCCAGGTAGGTGTCCCGGACCGCCAGGGTGCGTTGCAGCACCGGCGAGTTCTCCAGCAGGGCGGGTGAGGCGGTCACCGCCAGCACCTCCCGCTTGGTCAGCTCGTACTCCCGCTCGATCTGCTCGAAGATCGGGTGCAGTTGCTCCGGCACCAGGGTCTCGACGTACCGGCGGGCGATGCTCAGGTCCGTCTTGGTCAGCATCATCTCGACGTTTGACAGGAACGTCCGGAAGAAGTGCCAGTTGCGGTGCATCTCGGCCAGTACGTCCGCCAACCCGGCCTCGCGGGCGGCGGCCAGCCCGGAGCCGACGCCGAACCAGCCCGGCACGATCTGCCGGGTCTGCGTCCAGCCGAACACCCACGGGATGGCCCGCAACCCGGACAGCCCGGCGCCGGTGTTGGGGCGCTTCGCCGGCCGGGAGCCGATGTTCAGCGCGCCGAGCAGTTCGGTGGGGGTGGACGCCCAGAAGTACGCGGGCAGGTCCGGGTCCTCCACGAGCGACCGGTACGACCGGTAGGCCGACTCGGAGACCACGTCCATCGTGGCGTCCCAGCGCTCCAGCATCTCGGCCGGCTGCCGGGGAGCGGTGTGCAGAAGCGTCGCCTGGAGCACCGCGGCGAGGGTGAGTTCGAGGTTCTCCCGGGCGAGCGAGGGCAGGCTGTACTTGTCGGAGATGACTTCGCCCTGCTCGGTCACCTTGATCGCGCCGTCCAGCGTGCCGTACGGCTGGGCGAGGATCGCCTCGTGCGTCGGCCCGCCGCCGCGCCCCACCGTGCCGCCGCGGCCGTGGAACAGTCGCAGGTGCACCCCGTGCCGGGCGGCCACGTCGCGCAGTGCGCGCTGTGCCCGGTGGATCGACCACTGGCTGGTGGTGATCCCGGCCTCCTTGTTGGAGTCGGAGTAGCCGAGCATGACCTCCTGCACGTCGTCGCGGGCCGCGACCAACGCCCGGTACGCGGGCAGCGACAGCAGTTCGTCGAGGAGTTCGCCACCGGCGTTCAGCTCGGCCGGGGTCTCCAGCAGCGGCACGAACCCGATCCGCGCCCGCCCGCTGTGTACGTCCACCAGGCCGGCCTCACGGGCCAGCACCACGGCGGCCAGCACGTCGTCCACGCCCATGGTCATCGAGATGATGTACGACTCGATCACCTCGGTGCCGAACCGGTCCTGGGCTTCCCGGATGGTGCTGAACACGTCGAACGTCTTGCGGGCCGCCTCGGAGAGCGGCGTGTCCAGGGTGGACAGCGGGCGGCGGCCGGTCAGCTCGTCGGCGAGCAGTTTGGTGCGCTCCAGCCGGGTCAGCGCCGGGTAGTCGGAGACCTCACCGACGGCGTCGTACAGCTGGGCGAGCACCGCGTGGTGCGCCTCGGCGTGCTCACGGACGTCCATCGTCGCCAGGTGCAGGCCGAACGCGGAGACCGTACGGATGGTGGAGGCCAGCCGGCCGACGGCGGTGAGCTGCCCGGAGTTGCGGGCCAGCGAGGCGCGCAGCAGATCCAGGTCGGCGATCAGCTCGGCGGAGCCCCGGTAGTCCCGGCCCGGCACGTGCGCGGTGCCCTGGCGCAGCCGCTGCCGGGTGTTGGCCAGCTTCGCCTTCACGCAGCGCGCCTTGAGCCGGTACGGCTCCTCGGCGTTGACCCGGCGGAAGCGGGGCGCCACCTCGGGCAGCGCGTCCAGGTCGGCGGCGAGGCTGGCGGAGAGGTCCAGCGACACCCCGCGCAGCCGGCGGGACACCGAAACCTCGTTGATGAGGTGGTCCATCGCCTTCTCGGTGGCCGCGATGCCGTGCTCGTGCTGGATGGTCAGGACCTCGCGGGTGACCGCCGGGGTGACGAACGGATTGCCGTCCCGGTCGCCGCCGATCCAGGTGCCGAAGCTCAGCGGACGGGCCGTCGGCGACGTCTCCACGCCGAGCGTGCGCAGCGTGTCGGCCAGGTCGTCGAGCACCTGCGGGGCGGCCTCGGCGTACAGGTCGCGCAGGTAGTAGATGGCGTTGCGGGCCTCGTCGGTCGGGTCGGGCCGGTCCAGCCGCAGCTCGTCGGTCTGCCACATCAGGTCGAGCAACTCGGCGAGCCGGCGGTTGGCGGGGCCCTCGTCGCTGGCGCCGTAGAGGATCGCGTTGGCGGTCTCGGTGTCCAACTCGTCGGCGATGGCCCGCAGCTTGGACAGGATCGACCGGCGGGCCGCCTCGGTCGGGTGGGCGGTGAAGACCGGCCGGACCGCCAGCCGGCGGGCCGCGGCGGCGATCTCCTCGGCCGGCACCCCCCGCTCGGCGATCATCTTGGCCGCCTGGTCCAGCCAGCCGCCCTGCACGGCGCGACGGCGGCGCAGGTCCCGGCCGCGGTGCACCTGCTCGGTGATGTTGGCCAGGTGGAAGTAGGTGGAGAAGGCGCGGGCCAGCTTGGTGCCGGTGGTCACGTCCAGCCCGCCGAGCCGCTGGGCGGCCGCCGGGGCGTCGGTGCGGACCTGGGCGCGGATCTCCTCGACGAGGTCGAGCAGCGGGCGGCCCTCCTGGCGTGCCAGGGTCTGCCCGAGCAGGGTGCCGAGTCGGCGGATGTCGGCGCGCAGCGCGGCGTCCGGGCCGTCGTGGTCGTGCTGGTCGGTCACGATGCGCTCCTTACGTGAGTACGAAGGACAGCGCTGTCCGACTCCCTGGATGGTATCCGCGCCGGACCTGATGGCAGGAGGGGCTCTCCGCATGGTGATCCGTGACGCGGAACACGATCACCGCGCGCCGGTGCGGGCGGTCACCCGTCGTCCCCGTACCCGAATCAGAATGGCGTATCCCGGGATGCGCGCCCGATTCCTGGGCGAAATCCGCTGGCCGCGCCCGGTACCGTCTGATCATGGACACGCCCCGATATCCGGCCAAGCCGCAGCCGGGCGACCGGGTCGCGGTCGTCTCACCCTCCGCCGGGCTGGCGGCCGTCTTTCCCCACGTGTACGAGTTGGGGCTGCGCCGGCTGCGCGAGGAGTTCGGCCTGGAGCCGGTGGAGTATCCGACCACGCGGGTGATGAGGGCGGACCCGCGCGACCGGGCCCGCGACCTGACCGCCGCCTTCGCCGACCCGAGCATCACCGCGGTGCTCGCGACCGTCGGCGGGGACGACCTGATCACCGTCACCCCGTACCTCGACGACGACGTGGTGCGCGCCAACCCGAAGCCCTACTTCGGGTACTCCGACAACACAAACGTGCTCAACCACCTCTACCGGCTGGGCATCGTGGCGTACCACGGTGGTTCGGTGTTGGTGCACCTCGGCCGGCCCGGCTCGCCGCACCCGATGACGTTCGGCTCGCTGCGCGCCGCTCTGTTCACCTCCGACTGGTACGAGTTGACGGCCGCGCCCGAATGGGGTGACCGGCCGAACCCGTGGACCGACCCCGGGTCGTTGGCGTACGAGCCGGAGATGCTGGCAGGCGAGGGCTGGCGCTGGCAGGGCCCGCAGCGGGTGGTGCGAGGGCGCACCTGGGGTGGTTGCCTGGAGATCCTGCACTGGCTGATGGCCACCGACCGGGTCCCGACCGCCGACGAGCTGGCGGGATCCGTGCTGATCTTCGAGACTTCCCAGGAGATGCCCAGCGCTGACGAGGTGTTCCGGATCGTGCGGAACATGGGGGAGCGAGGGCTGCTCGCCAGCTTCCCGGCGGTCGTTGTCGGTCGGCCCAAGGCGTGGGATTTCGACAAGCCGCTGTCGGTGCCGGAACGGTTGGCGTGGGGTGAAGCCCAGCGCGAGGCGATCACCCGCGCGCTGGCGCCGTACAACCCGGACGCCGTGGTGGTCTTCGACGTCGACCTCGGCCACACCGACCCTCAGTTGATCATCCCGTACGGCGGGGAGATCCGGGTCGACGCCGTCGAGCGCCGGATCGCGGTGCGGTACTGATCTGCCTCCGCCCGCCCTCACCGGGCCTTGGGAAGGGCCCGGTCGAGACGAGCAAATTTCTTCAAGACGCTGGGAACGCCCGCGCCGAGGATTGTTCACGTGGGTCCGGGAGTTGCCAACCAGTGCAGCACCGGAGCGGGGCGTGCGGACCTTTTCGGGGAGGCCCGACGCCCCGCCGGACCCGGTGGCGCCCCTGGCGTTCGAGGAGGTGCCGCCCGTCCCCCGACGGCACCTCCGTCGCCGTCGGGGGAGCGGCAGTGGTCAGGCCGCGTCGGACGGGGTGAGCAGCCGGCGCAGCCGGGCCGGCGGGTGACCCACCTGCTCCCGGACCACCCGGGTCAGGTGTGCCTGGTCGGCGAAGCCGTACTCGGCGGCGAGTGCGCCGAGCGAACGGCCGTCGGACTCGGCGAGGGTGTCCAGCAGTTCCCGCACCCGCAGCCGGTTGCGGTAGGCCGTCAGGCTGCTGCCGGTCATTCGGTGGAACACCCGGCTGAGATGGTGCGGAGAGCTACCAACCTCCTGGGCGACCTCGTTCAGGCCGAGCGTGAAGCCGGAGTTCGCCAGCACCTCCCGGGCGCGGTCGGCCAGCCTCCGGTGCGCGGCGAGCGTCGCCGGCCGTCGGCGTACGGCCCGATCGACCTCGCCGCCCACGTCGCCGGTGCCGAGAGGGCTGTGGTGCAGCAGGCGAGCCAGGAACCGGTGCAGCCGCTCGGCCATCTCGAAGCCGTCCAGCCCACGCCGGAACTCGGCCACCAGCAGCCGGTGCGCCAGGTCCAGCGGGGCGTCCGACGTCCCGGCCCAGCCGCCCCGGTCCATCCAGTGCTCCGCGTCCGGCCGGTCCGCCAGCGCTGCCGGATCGATCTCCAAGCAGGTGTACGAGTCGCCGCAGCCGAACGGGTGCGACACCGCCAGTTCGTCGCCCGGTCGGGTGATGATCATGGAGGTGGCGTCGGAGAGCCCGACCCGGCCGTTGAGCCGGCGACGGTACGCCCCGGAGCGCCCCAGAATAATCTTGTGGCGGTCCTCCACGGCGGCCTCTGTCCATCCGTGGTTCTCCACGATGCACCGCACCTGATAGATCAACAATCCGTCCGGGTGCCCCAGCACGCGCCACCGTGCGGGCGTGGTGCGGCGACGCGGATCACTGCCGACTCCCTCGGCGGGCATCGTTCCCCCCTGCTCGCGATGTGCTCGTCAGCGGCACGGTGACGCTTCACGGCCAGCACAGATGGTTGTCGACCCATCGATCCCCCGTCCACCCCGGTTCGCGGCGCAACTGCTCGCCGGTGGCGCCCGGTCGTCGGTTGCGCCTGTTCAGCGGCCAGGTGGCGGACATCCTCGACGAACGCGTCCCGGTCGGCCACCTGTTGGCCGAGATCGGTCGACGTCAGGCGTCGACGACGGCGAAGGCGCGGACCGGGAAGGTGCCCATGCCGGCCACCATCGGTGGGGCCGCCGTGAACCGGAACCCGCTGGGCGGCAGCGCGTCCAGGCCGGTCAGGTGCTCCACGATCGGGATGCCGGCGGCGAGCAGGGTGCTGTGCGTGGGGCGTTGACCGCCGGCCGACGGGCTCATGTCGTCGATGTTGATCGAGTCGATGCCGACCAGGGCCGCTCCGGCGTCCACCAGCGCCTGTGCGGCGTCCCCGGTCAGGTGGGGCGCCTCCGGCGCGCCGTACCGCTCGGTGCCGAAATGCGCGTCCCAACCGGTGTGCAGCAGCACCGCGCGCCCGGCCACCTCGTACGGCGCCAGCAGCAGCCGGTCCACGGCGCGGGTGCCGGCCGGCACCCGGACCACCACGCCGGGCAGGTCCGCCAGCCGGTCCAGCGGCACCCCGACCAAGTCGTCGCCGTCTGACCAGCGGTGGGCAGGGGTGTCCAGGTACGTGCCGGTGTTGGCGATCATGTCGATCCGGGCCACGTGGAACTCGGTGCCCGGCGCGTAGTTCGCCCGGGACGCCGCGAAGGTCAACCAGTCGCCGATCCGTGGCGCAGGCCAGCCGGGCAGGGTGGTCATCCCATCGCTGATCACGTGGCTCAGCTCGACGAGCCGACGCCCAGCGCCACTGCCGTCGACAGCGACGCCCCGGCCGCCCTTGTGCGGCTCTTCGATGATCGTCTTCGCGCTGATCCGGACCTGGGCGACCATCAGCAGCCCGAGGTGCCGGACGAAGAGCGCGGCTAGATCCTCGTCACTGATCTCCCGACCCGGGATGTCCAGCCGGAACCCCTCGGTCCGTAGCCCGCCACCGTTGGCGAAGCTCACCTCCGCGTCGAACTGCACCCGCCACTGCGTACCCATCCCAGAACCCGACCACGACCCCCCGCCCCGGTCAAGATCCGCGCGGAGCTTGACCTGGGCGGAAGGGGATGTGTGTCGGTGGACGGGGATAGGCTGGGCGTCGTGCACCCCCCGTCCGACCGGACGAGGGGCAGCCGTCGTGTGCGTCGACTCCCCTGGAAGTGATCACATGCTCACCGGTCTGTTCTCCGCCGCCCTGGCCGATCCCGGGCTGGCCCGGGCGCGTGACCTGGCGCGCTCCGGTGCCGCGCAGGTCGACGGCCTCGACATCACCGCTCCGGCGGCGCTGCGCCCGTTCGCTGTGGCAGCCGTGGCGGCCGACCCCGACGGCACCCGTGGCGGGGCGGGCCGGCCGGTGCTGGCGGTGACCGCCACCACCCGGGAGGCCGACGACCTGGCCGCCGCGCTGGGTGGGCTGCTGCCGCCGGAGCAGGTGGTGGTCTTCCCGTCGTGGGAGACGCTGCCCCACGAGCGGCTCTCCCCCCGCTCCGACACGGTGGGCCGGCGGCTGGCCGTGCTGCGCCGGCTGGCGCACCCCGAGTCGGCCGACGCCCACGGCGGCACCGGGCCGTTGCGGGTGGTCGTCGCACCGGTTCGCTCACTGCTGCAACCGCAGCTCAAAGGGCTCGGTGACCTGGAGCCGGTACAGCTCGCCGCGGGCGAGGAGGCCGACCTGGAAGAGGTGGCCCGCCGGCTGATCGACATGGCGTACGCCCGGGTCGACCTGGTCACCAAGCGCGGCGAGTTCGCGGTGCGCGGCGGCATCCTGGACGTCTTCCCGCCCACCGACGAGCATCCGTCGCGGGTCGAGTTCTGGGGCGACGAGGTGGAGGAGATCCGCACCTTCGCCGTGGCCGACCAGCGGACCATCGAGCAGGTCCCGCTGCTCTGGGCGCCGCCCTGCCGTGAGCTGCTGCTCACCCCGGCGGTCCGTGATCGGGCCGCCGCGCTCGCCGAGCAGCACCCGGAGTTGGCCGAGATCCTCGACAAGCTGGCCGAGGGCATCCCGGTGGAGGGGATGGAGTCGCTGGCGCCGGTGCTCGTCGGCCCCGACTCGCTGGAGCTGCTGCTGGACGCGATGCCGCCGGGCACCCACGTCCTGCTCTGCGACCCGGAGCGGATCCGCACGAGGGCGCACGATCTGGTGCGTACCTCGGAAGAGTTCTTGCAGGCATCCTGGGCCGCAGCGGCGGTCGGCGGCCAGGCCCCGGTGGACGTCGGCGCCGCCGCCTTCCGCACCCTGGCCGAGGTCCGCGCCACCGCCGGGACGCTCCGCCAGCCGTGGTGGACGCTGTCCCCGTTCGGCCTCGTCGAGGCGGACACGGCCGAGACGCGGCAGCCCTGGGAGGACGCACCCGAAGAGGCCGCCGTCACCCCGGACGACGCCATCGCGGTGACCCTCGCCGCCCAGCCGGCTCCGCTCTACCACGGCGAGACCGCACGGGTGGTCGACGACCTCAAGCGCTGGGCCGGTGAGGGCTGGTCCATCGCGCTGGTCTTCGAGGGGCACGGCCCCGCCCAGCGGGCGGTGGAGGTGCTGCGCGACGCGGGGCTGGGCGCCCGGCTGACCGAGGAGGTGCCGACCGCGCCCGCCCCCGGCGAGCTGATCGTCACCTGCGGCTCGCTGGGCAGCGGGTTCGTCGACGAGGCGTCCCGGTTCGTGCTGCTCACCGGCAACGACGTCACCGGCGGTCGGGGCACCTCGACGCGGGACATGCGCAAGATGCCGAGCCGGCGGCGCAACACCATCGACCCGTTGGAGCTCAAGGCCGGCGACTTCGTGGTGCACGAGCAGCACGGCATCGGCCGGTACGTCGAGCTGGTGCAGCGCACCGTCAACGGCGCAAGCCGGGAATACCTGGTCATCGAGTACGCGGCCAGCAAGCGGGGCCAACCCGGTGACCGGCTGTTCGTCCCCACCGACCAGCTCGACCAGCTGTCCCGCTACGTCGGCGGCGAGCAGCCGACGCTGCACAAGATGGGCGGCTCGGACTGGCAGAAGTCCAAGGCCCGTGCCCGCAAGGCGGTCCGGGAGATCGCCGCGCAGCTCATCCAGCTCTACGCCGCCCGCAAGGCGTCCAAGGGGCACTCGTTCGGGCCGGACACCCCCTGGCAGCGGGAGTTGGAGGACGCGTTCCCCTGGCAGGAGACGCCGGACCAACTCGCCGCCATCGACGAGGTCAAGCGGGACATGGAGCAGACCGTCCCGATGGACCGGCTGATCTGCGGCGACGTCGGCTACGGCAAGACCGAGATCGCGGTCCGGGCGGCGTTCAAGGCGGTGCAGGACGGCAAGCAGGTGGCGGTGCTGGTGCCGACGACGCTGCTGGTGCAGCAGCACTACAACACGTTCGCCGAGCGGATGAACCAGTTCCCGGTCCAGATCCGGCAGCTGTCGCGGTTCCAGACCCCGAAGGAGACCGAGCGGACGCTGGAGATGGTCGCCGACGGCACCGTCGACATCGTCATCGGCACCCACCGGCTGCTGCAGACCGCGACCCGGTTCAAGCAGCTCGGTCTGGTGGTCGTCGACGAGGAGCAGCGGTTCGGCGTCGAGCACAAGGAGCACCTCAAGACCCTGCGGGCCTCGGTGGACGTGCTGAGCATGTCGGCCACCCCGATCCCGCGCACCCTGGAGATGGCGATCACCGGCATCCGGGAGATGTCCACCATCGCCACCCCGCCGGAGGAGCGCCACCCGGTGCTCACCTTCGTCGGCGCACAGGACGACCGGCAGGTCGCCGCGTCCATCCATCGAGAGTTGCTCCGCGACGGACAGGTCTTCTACCTACACAACCGGGTCGAGTCGATCGATCGGGCGGCACGGCGACTGCGGGAGCTGGTGCCCGAGGCGCGGGTCGCGGTGGCGCACGGCCAGATGAGCGAGGACGCCCTGGAGAAGGTGATGGTCGGCTTCTGGGAGAAGGAGTTCGACGTCCTGGTCTGCACGACGATCGTGGAGTCCGGCATCGACATCCCGAACGCCAACACCCTGATCGTGGAGCGGGCCGACCTGCTCGGCCTGGCCCAGCTGCACCAGATCCGTGGCCGGGTGGGCCGGGGCCGCGAGCGGGCGTACGCGTACTTCCTCTACCCGCCGGAGAAGCCGCTCACCGAGCACGCCCACGAGCGGTTGGCGACAATCGCGCAGCACACCGAGCTGGGTGCCGGCATGTACGTGGCGATGAAGGACCTGGAGATCCGGGGCGCCGGCAACCTGCTCGGCGGCGAGCAGTCCGGGCACATCGAGGGCGTCGGCTTCGACCTGTACGTGCGGATGGTCGGCGAGGCGGTCTCTGCGTTCAAGGGTGAGCGGCCCGAGGAGGAGGTCGACGTCAAGATCGACCTGCCGATCGACGCGCACCTGCCACACGACTACGTGAGCGTGGAGCGGCTGCGCCTGGAGATGTACCGCAAGCTCGCCGAGGCCCGCGACGAGGAGCGCCTGCGCGAGGTGGTGGCCGAGATGACCGACCGGTACGGCGAGCCGCCCGCTCCGGTGCAGAACCTGGTGGCGGTGGCCCGGTTCCGCCTGCTGGCCCGCCGGTACGGCCTGACCGACGTGTCCATGCAGGGCAAGCACGTCCGGTTCGGTCCACTGCCGCTGCCCGACTCGAAGCAGTTGCGGCTCAAGCGCTACCACCCGGACGCGGTCTACAAGCAGGCCACCGACCAGGTCAGCGTGCCTCGGCCGAGCACTCGCCGGATCGGCGGCGAGCCGTTGCGTGACCAGGCGCTGCTGGAGTGGTGTGCCCAACTGCTCTCCGACGTGCTGGGCGCTCCCGCTCCCGCTCCGGCTGCGGTGGCGAGCGCCTGAGCGGGCACCGATCAGGGCGGTGTCGCGCCGACATTGCCCTGGTCGGTGGTTGGGCGTGGGTGGGGGCCGTCACATCGCCGGGTGACGACGTGAGAGAGTGACTGACATGCGTGCTCGCCGTCTTGTCGCCGTCGCCAGTGTGGCGCTCGGCCTCGTCGCCCTCTCCGGTTGCCGTGCTGAGCCGGGCATCGCCGCCTACATCGGCGACCAGCGCATCACCGACGGCGAGGTCACCGCCGCGATGAACGATCTGCGGACGAAGAACCCGGCACCGACCGCTTCGCCGGAGCCCGGCCTCGGCGGCCAGCCCGCAGCGCCGCAGCCGCAGCTTCCCGAGCTGGCGGACGTGGTCCGGGTGATGGTGCTGACCAACGTGTGCGAGCAGATCTCGGCCGAAGAGGGCTACCAGCCGCGCAGCCAGGTCGCTGTCGAGCAGGCCGCCCAGCAGCTCGGCCTCAACCCGGAGACCGGCTACGTGCGGGAGATGGCCAAGCTCTTCACCTGCCTGTCCGGGTTGCCGGAGGACCAGGTCGAGCCGACCGAGCAGGAGATGACCGACGTGATCGCCGCCGGCCGCGCGGGGGGCAACATCCCGGCCGAGGTGTCCGATCAGGACGCCGCCCGTCAGCTCGACGGCGAGCAGCTGCGCGGGGCGCTGGCGACCAAGCGGGTCCTGGCCGAGGCGGTCGAGCGTTACGACGTGACGGTCAGCCCCCGGTACCGCCCGCTGGAGTTCCCGCTGCTCAGCTTCTCCGGCGACGTCTCGGCGGTCAGCGTGCCGCTGGGTGAGCCGGGCTCCGGCGCGGTCACGGACATCTCCACCCCCAGCGAGGTGCCGTCGCACTCGGACTCGGACTCGCATGGCGAGGGCACGGCCAGCTGAGCATGACGGCACGGATCGTCCTGCTGGTCACCTCGCCCCGGCTGCCGGCCGGCCTGCTAACGGCCGCTGCCTGGGACGTCGTACGCCAGCACCCGGTGCTGACCGGCGCGGAGAGCGAGTTGACCACGGCCATGCGCCAGGCGGGCGCCGACGTGACAGTGGTGGACGGCCCGGCGACGCAGCCGCTGCTGGACGCGGTGGCGGCGCACGGCACGGTCGTGTGGTTGGCCGGTCCCGCGGGCGACGAGTCGTTGGCCCGGGAGTTGGGCCTGCGGCTGGCCCGGGAGCCGGGGCTGGCCGAGATGGAGCTGATGTACGGCTCGTGGGATCCGCCGGGCGCGCGGCTGCTCGACGCGGTGGCCGTGCTGGACCGGCTGGCCTCGCCGGGCGGTGACCCGTGGAAGCGGGCCCAGACGCACCGCAGCCTCGCCGGTTACCTGCTGGAGGAGAGCTACGAGGCGTACGACGCGATCATCGCCGACGACACCGACGCGCTGCGCGAGGAGTTGGGCGACGTGCTGCTCCAGGTGGTGCTGCACGCCCGGCTCGCAGAGGAGTTGCCCGAGGGCGAGCGGTGGACCATCGACGACGTGGCCGGTGGCCTGGTCGACAAGATGATCCGGCGTAATCCGCACGTCTTCGCTGGCGCGGAGGCCGGCACGCTGGAGGAGATCACCGAGAACTGGGAGCGGATCAAGCGGGCCGAGAAGGCGCGCGACTCGGTGCTGGACGGCATCGCGCTGAGCCAGCCCGCCCTGGCTCTCGCCACGCAGATCCTGGACCGCGCCGCCCGCGCCAACCTGACCGTCCCACTCCCCGCACCCGACGACGCGCCGGACGAGGAAGCCCGCCTAGGCGCCAGCCTCCTAGCGACGGTCGCCACAGCCCGCAAGGCAAACCTGAACCCCGAAGAAGCCCTACGCCGCGTAACCCTGACCCAGGCCCAAGCCCTCCGGAAAACCGAACCCCCACCCCCAGACCCGCGTTGATCATGAAGTTGTTGCCACGACTCGCCGAGGTGGTCGGCAATAACTTCATGATCGACGGAATGGGCGGGAGGGCTGGGGGCGGTCGGTAGGGTGGGCCGGGTGGAAGAGTTTGGGGTTCTGGCGGAGCGGGTTGTCGAGGCTTTGCTGGAGACGCGGCCGGGGGTTGCCACCTCTGCCGGGGATCACCGGTTCGACGACCGGCTTCCCGATCTGTCGGCCGACGCGTTGGCCTCCGATCGGGCGATGCTCTCCGACGCCGCCAACGCACTGTCCGAGTTGGACCCGGACTCGCTCGGCGTCGACGAACAGGTGGATCACGCGCTTCTCACCTCATTCGTGGACCGCGAGCTGTTCGAGCTGACCGAGATCCGGTCGCACGAGTGGGACCCGCTACGCCACAATCCCGGCCCGCTGCTGCACCCGCTGCTGGCCCGCCCGTACGCCCCGGTCGAGGTGCGGTTGACGCAGCTGGCCGGCCGGCTCGCCGCCGTACCGGATGCCCTCGCGACCGCCCGCGCGACGTTGCGGGACATGCCCCGCATCCACGCCGAGACGGCGGTCGGGCAGTTCGCCGGCACGGCCGCGCTGATCCGCGACGAGCTGCCGCCGCTGCTCGCCCAGGCGCCGAGCGCCCTCGACCGGGTCGAGCCGGCGGCCACGGCGGCGATCGCCGCGCTGGAGGAGTTCGTCGCGTGGCTGCGCGCCGGCCTGGCCGCCGACGCGGGCCCGGGGCGTGACCCCCGGCTGGGCCGCCGCCGCTGGGAGGCGCGGCTCTGGCACACCCTCGACACGGAGTTGGGCGCCGCCGAGATCCAGCGTCGCGCCTGGGCCAACCTGGACCGGGTCACCGCGGAGATCCGCGAGGCGGCCGTCGAGCTGGTCGGCGGCCCGGCCGACGACGCGGCGGTACGCCGAGCGCTGGACGTGCTCGCCGCCGAGCACCCGGACGACGCGACGATCGTCGAGCTGGCCGGGGTGACCCTGGACGAGGCGACCGACTTCGTCCGCGCGCACGACCTGGTCACCCTGGTCGACGACCGGTGCGTGATCCAGGAGATGCCGGAGTTCGCCCGAGGTGTCGCGGTGGCGTACTGCGACGCGCCCGGCCCGCTGGAGACCGCAGCCGTGCCCACCCTCTACTGCATCGCGCCCACCCCGTCCGAATGGCCAGCGCATCGAGTGGAGTCGTTCTATCGCGAGTACAACGACCACATGATCCGCAACCTGACGGTGCACGAGGCGATGCCGGGGCACTTCCTCCAGTTGGCCCACGCCCGCCGCTACGTCGGTGGCACCCGGGTCCGGGCGCTGGCCGAGTCCGGCCCGTTCATCGAGGGCTGGGCGGTGTACGCGGAGGAGCTGATGGTGGGCCTCGGCTTCGGTGGCCTGCCGGTGCGGTTGCAGCAGCTCAAGATGCAGCTACGGATGACCATCAACGCGTTGCTCGACCAGTTGGTGCACGCCGAGGACCTGCCCGAGGCCGAGGCGATGGCGTTGATGACCGGGCGTGGCTTCCAGGAGGAGGGCGAGGCTGCCGGCAAGTGGCGCCGGGCGCTGCTCACCTCCACCCAGCTCTCCACCTACTTCGTCGGCTACAGCGAGGTGGCCGAGATCGCCGCCGCCCGCCCGGACGGGGTGTCGGTCCGCGACTGGCACGACGCGATGCTCGCCCACGACTGCCCGCCGCCGCGCCACCTGCGCACCCTGCTCGGCGTCTGAGGTATCCACCAGGCCCGTGGGCCATCACGGCCGGCGGACGTGTGCCCGCCGGTGAGCCAGCGCGGCGGGACGGCGGCGATCGTGCTCGGGCCGGTCACGAGCCGCCTGGCCGCCGGTCCACCACGCCGGCGCCGGCGGGCGGGTCGAACGCGTCCTGTTGCACGGTCTCGCTGTAGCGACTCAGCGCCAGCTCCGTCGGCTTGCCGTCGACCGGGCCGCTGAAGCTGCCCAGCACACCCTCGGTGGTCACGCAGGCGGTGAAGTCGCCGTCGGCGCGCTGCACCTCGACGCAGGCGGCGTGGTGGCCGGCGACGGTGGTGTCGCTCTGCTTGATCACTGCCTGCGGGTCGAGCGCGGCGGCCGTCAGCATCCCGACCACCACTGGTGGGGTGACCAGGCCCTGCTGGTTCGCCTCGGCGAAGAGCGCCACGGTGGGCTTGGTGCCCGGAGTGGGGGGTGTGACAAGCGTGCACGCCATGCGGCCGCCGGTCTCCGCGCACCGGGTGACCGCGTCCGGGGTGACGGTGAGCCGCCCGCCCGGATAGGTGTACGCGGAGCGGGCCGGATCCTGCGCCTGCACGATCGCGGCGGCCTGGCCACCGGGTAGCTGGTAGTCGGCCGTGTAGGTCAACTCCAGCGCCCGGTCGAGTCGGGCGGCGAGGTCGTTGACGAGATCGGAACGGCCCATGGCGCGTCCGGCGTCCTCGAATGTCTGACAGCCGGTGACCGTGAGCGACGCGATGACCGACACGGCGAACATGCGGAGGGTGGTCGAGGCGGCGGGCATGGCGACCAGCCTGGTGGATCTGGTCGGCGCAGCGCAAACCCGTTGCCGGTTGAGGCCGGGAAATCCGGGAATGTCCGTCAGTGCGAACCGTCTCGGGTGCGCGGGCGACGCCGTGCCCGTTCGCGCCGCCCGATACGCTGCGTTCAACACCTGCCTCAGCCGCACCGTCGCGGCCCACCCACGGACCGGATCACAACAACGAGGAGCGACTCAGTGGCAACCATCGAGGGAATCGTCGCCCGGGAGATTCTCGACTCGCGGGGCAACCCCACGGTCGAGGTCGAGGTCGGCCTGGACGACGGCACGGTGGCTCGCGCCGCGGTGCCCTCCGGCGCCTCCACCGGCGCCTTCGAGGCGATCGAGCTGCGCGACGGTGACGCCGGCCGCTACCAGGGCAAGGGCGTGGAGAAGGCGGTCTCCAACGTCGAAGACAAGATCGTCGACCAGATCATCGGGTACGAGGCCAGCGAGCAGCGGCTGATCGACCAGAAGATGCTCGACATCGACGGCACCGACAGCAAGTCGGAGCTGGGCGCGAACGCCATCCTCGGCGTCTCCCTCGCGGTAGCCAAGGCCGCCGCCGGCAGCGCCGAGCTGAGCCTCTTCCGCTACCTGGGCGGCCCGAACGCGCACCTGCTGCCGGTGCCGATGATGAACATCCTCAACGGTGGCGCGCACGCCGACTCCAACGTCGACATCCAGGAATTCATGATCGCGCCGATCGGCGCGCCCACCTTCCGTGAGGCGCTGCGCTCCGGCGCGGAGGTCTACCACGCGCTGAAGTCGGTGCTGAAGAAGAAGGGCCTGTCGACCGGGCTCGGCGACGAGGGTGGCTTCGCGCCGAACCTGCCGACCAACGCGGCGGCCCTGGACCTGATCGCCGAGGCGGTCGAGAAGGCCGGCTACCGGCTCGGCACCGACATCGTGTTCGCCCTCGACGTGGCGGCCACGGAGTTCTTCGACAACGGCACCTACACCTTCGAAGGTGCCGGGAAGTCCGCCGAGGAGATGAGCACCTACTACACCAAGCTGGCCGACGAGTACCCGATCGTGTCGATCGAGGACCCGCTGGCGGAGGACGACTGGAGCGGCTGGCAGACGCTTACCGCCTCGATCGGCGACCGGGTGCAGATCGTCGGCGACGACCTGTTCGTCACCAACCCGCAGCGCATCGCCCGCGGCATCGCGGAGAAGGCGGCGAACGCCGTACTGGTCAAGGTCAACCAGATCGGTTCGCTGACCGAGACCCTGGACGCCGTGGACCTGGCCCACCGGGCCGGCTTCAAGTGCATGATGAGCCACCGCTCCGGCGAGACCGAGGACACCACCATCGCCGACCTGGCGGTGGCCACCGGCTGCGGTCAGATCAAGACCGGCGCGCCCGCCCGCTCGGACCGGGTCGCCAAGTACAACCAGCTGCTCCGGATCGAGGAGGAGCTGGCCGACGCGGCGCGCTACGCCGGTGCGGGCGCGTTCCCGCGCTACCGTTCGGCCTGAGACGCGCAGAAGCCTCGGGGGAGGGGGTGTGACGATGCAGCAGCGCCGCACACCGGGTGGTCAGCGTCCCGCCCGCCGGCCGGGTCAGTCCGGCCGGCCGGGCGGTGGCCGGGCCACCCGTGGGTCCGTCCGGGACGCGGGCGTACGCGCCGAACCGCGCGGTGCCGCCGGTCGGGCACCGGGCGCGGTCCGGGGCGCCGAGGGCGTGCGCTCCGCGAATCGTCCGGCCGCTGCCCGGCGCACCGCCTCCGGTGGTGCCGTCAAGCGGCTCGCCGCACCCCACCCCCGTCGCTTCACCGGCCGCGCGACAGTGCTGTTCGCGGTCCTGATCGCGCTCGCGCTGGCCTACACCTATCCGGTGCGGGTCTACCTGGACCAGCAGGCCGACATCGAGCGGATGGAGGCGGCCCAGGCGGTGCAGAAGGAAGAGATCGCCAAGCTCGAAGCCGAGGCCGCCAACTGGAAGGACCCGGCGTACATCGAGACGAAGGCCCGGGAGCGGTTCTTCATGGGCCGGCCGGGCGAGAAGATGATGGTGGTGCTGCACGACCCGGAGGGCGCTGCCCGCGACGCCGGGAAGTCGGCCGGCTCGGCCACCGAGGCCGGCCCGGTGACCTGGTACGACACGCTCTGGTCGAGCGTGCAGGCGGCGGACAGCCAGCAGCCGGGTAAGTGATCCACCGACCAGCGCACCAGGAGAGATGGGCACCGTGACTGTCGTACCACCGTCGGAGTCGGCGGCGGATTCCGTACCCCTGCCGCAGCGGGAGCCGGCCACCGAGGCTGACCTGGCCGCGGTGGCGGCGCAGCTCGGCCGTACGCCCCGGGGCACCCAGGCGGTGGCGCACCGCTGCCCGTGTGGCCTGCCGGACGTGGTGGAGACGACGCCCCGCCTCGCCGACGGCACCCCGTTCCCGACGCTGTTCTATCTGACCTGTCCCCGCGCCACTGCGGCGTGCAGCCGGCTGGAGTCGGCCGGGCTGATGAAGGAGATGGCCGACCGGCTGGCGACGGATCCGGAGCTGGCCGCGCACTACCGGGCCGCGCACGAGGACTATCTCGCCCGGCGGGAGGCGATCGGCGACGTGCCGGAGATCGCCGGGATCTCCGCCGGTGGGATGCCGGGGCGGGTGAAGTGCCTGCACGTGCATCTCGGGCACGCGCTGGGTGCCGGCCCTGGCGTGAATCCGTTCGGCGACGAGACGGTGGCGCTGGTCGAGCCCTGGTGGGCGGCTGGCCCGTGCGTGGACGTGCCCCCGACCGAATGACAGCCCAGGCCGAGGATCAGATCACGGTGCGGCGGGCCCGCACCGGGGACGTGCGTGGCATCCGGCGGCTGGTCGACACCTACACCGACGACCGGCGGCTGCTGAGCAAGGCCACTGTCACGCTCTACGAGCAGGTGCAGGAGTTCCGGGTGGCGGTCCGGGCCGAGGACAGCGCCGTGGTGGGTTGCGGGGCGCTGCACGTGATGTGGGAGGACCTGGCCGAGATCCGCACGGTGGCCGTGGACCCGTCCTGCCGGGGCCGGCGGATCGGGCACCGGCTCGTGGGCGAGTTGATCGACGCGGCCCGGGAGTTGGGCGTGGCGCGCATCTTCGTGCTCACCTTCGAGACCCACTTCTTCGGCTCGTTCGGGTTCCGGGCGATCGACGGCGCGCCGGTGCCGCAGCCGGTCTACGAGCAGTTGCTGCGCTCGTACGACGAGGGTGTCGCGGAGTTCCTGGACCTGGAGCGGGTCAAGCCGAACACGTTGGGCAACACCCGGATGCTGCTGCGGCTCTGAGCGCGTGGGCTCGCCTCCGAGCACGGCCGGTGCGCTGTCGTAGGGTTGCGGGGTGACGACGCGTGTGGCGGCCATCGACTGCGGGACAAACTCGATCCGACTGCTGGTCGCCGACCTGCCCGACGCGTCCGCTGGCGCGGAGGCGCCGCTGACCGACGTGACCCGCCGGATGGAGATCGTCCGGCTGGGGCAGGGCGTGGACCGGACGGGGCGACTCGCGCCGGAGGCGATCGAGCGGACGCGGGTGGCGCTGGCGTCGTACGCCGCCGACATCGAGAAGCTCGGCGCCCAGCGGGTGCGGATGTGCGCCACGTCGGCGTCCCGGGACGCCGCCAACGCCGCCGACTTCACCGAGATGGTGCAGCGCACCCTGGGTGTGGCGCCCGAGGTGGTCACCGGTGACGAGGAGGCCCGACTGTCGTTCACCGGAGCGGTCCGCGGGTTGCCCGCCGACGCGAAGGAGCCGTTCCTGGTCGTCGACATCGGTGGCGGCTCGACCGAGTTCGTGGTCGGCGACCGGGCCGGTGGTGTGCGGGCGGCGGTCTCGGTGGACATCGGCTGCGTCCGGATGACCGAGCGGCACCTGCCCGGCGACCCGCCGACGCCGGAGCAGATCGACGCCGCGCAGGCCGACATCGCCGCCGCCGTGGACCGGGCGCTCGCCGTGGTGCCCGGCCGCGACGCGGCCACGCTGGTCGGCCTGGCCGGTTCGGTCACCACCGTGGTCGCCATCGCCGAGGGCCTGCGCGAGTACGACCCGGAGCGGATCCACCACGCCCGCGTGTCGTACGAGGCGGTGGCCCAGGTGACCGCCGACCTGCTGGGGCGGACCAGCGCGCAGCGGTTGACGATCCCGGTGATGCACCCGGGCCGGGCTGACGTGATCGGCGCGGGCGCACTGGTGCTCCGCGTGATCATGGAGCGGGCCGGGATGCCGTCGGTGGTCGCCTCGGAGCACGACATCCTCGACGGCATCGCCTGGAGCCTTCAGCAGCCCTCGAACTAGCTGGGTTCGATCGACTCCAGTTCGCCGACCTGGCGGTATCCGGCTCATCGGACACACCCAGGTCGCCGACCTGGAGTCGATCACCATCCGCGCGCCGTCCCGCGCGCCGTCCCGCTCCGGCGTGTCGGGATCGAATCGTTGACGCTACTTCGCATTGCACACTAGTGTGCAATGCGTGGACACCACACAGTTGTTGAAGGGCGTGCTCGATCTGGCCGTCCTGGCCGTGCTCCGGGAGGAGGACGGCTACGGTTACGACATCCTGCGCCGGCTCCGCGAGGCCGGCCTGGAAGAGGTCGGCGACGCCTCGGTCTACGGCACGCTGCGCCGCCTCTTCGCCGCCGGCCTGCTCACCACGTACGTCGTGCCGAGCGAATCGGGCCCGCACCGGAAGTACTACTCACTCAACGCCGCCGGGCGTGACCAGTTGACCCGCTCCGGCAAACTCTGGCGCTCGTTCGCCACCACCATGGACAGTCTGCTCGACGATCGGGGGCTGGCGGCATGACCGTCACGGAGCAGGAGATCACCGACTACGTGGCGCGGGTCCGGGCCGCGCTGGCCGACCTGCCGCCCGAGCGGCGCGACGAGCTGACCGAGGACCTGTCCGACCACCTCGCCGAGGTGGCCGCGGAGGCCGACGGCACACTCGTGGAGCGGCTGGGCGAGCCCGAGACGTACGCCGCCGAGTTGCGCGTCGCGGCCGGCGTCGGCCCGGGCGGCGGGCGCAACCTCGACCAGCGGGTCGCCACCGCGCTGGCCAAGGTCCGGGCCCGGCTGCGGGTGATCGACACGGGCCTGGGCCCAGCCCTGGGGTACGAGACGGCCAGCGACTTCCTCCGGTTGCTGCGACCCGCCTGGTGGGTGCTGCGCGGTTACCTGGCGGCGATGCTGATCACCGTGATGAGCACCGGGGGCACCTTCGGTCTGCTGCCCCGGTTCGGCGGTGAACTGCTCGCCGGCCTGATCATGTTGGTCAGCTTCGTGCTCGCCTCGATCTGGCTCGGCCGTCGGGCCGGCCAGCTGAGCCGCTGGCCGCGCTCGGCGCTCCAGGCCGGCAGCGCCGTGCTGGTGGTCTTCGCGCTCTCCGCCCTGATCCAGGCGGAGGACCGGATGCGCTACGGCGACTACGGCGTCGACCCGGCGTCGATCAACAGCCCCTACGACCGGGTCCGGGACGTCTTCGTCTACGACAGCGAGGGTCGGCTGGTGGAGAACGCCCGGCTGTTCGACCAGAACGGCAACCCGATCCGCCTGGGCTACCCCGACTGCGAAGGCCGCATCGACGAGTACGGCAACCCGCTGCTGCGGCCGTACCCGTACTGCCCGGACCAGGCGCCCTTCGGGCGCCGCGCCCCGGGACCGGCGGTCCCGTTCACGACGCCCAGCCCCACGCCGGAGCCGACTGCCACACCTGGCCCGACCACCACGCCGGACCCGTCCGGCGCGGCCAGCGGGCAACCCACGGTGAGCCCCACCATGACGCCCAGTGGTGTGCCGACCCCGACCGCGACGAGCTGAGCCGCGCCGGAAACCAGCTCGTGCACAGAAAGCTGGGAAATAGCTGAACGGACGAGGCGAGCGGGGCAGCGCCGAAAATCAATGATCGTTACGGTGTCGTCTGCTCATCCAGCCCTCGGAAGGAAACCCGTTGTCAGAGCAGGTCGCACCGCCCCCCGCGCCCGACGCCGCACCACCCCAGCCGGCCGTCGAGACGCCGTCCCCGGTCGAGCCGGAGGCGAAGAAATCCGGTGCAAAGAAGGCCCTCGGCATCATCGGCACGATCCTCGTGATCGTCGTCATCGCCGGTCTGAAGTTTGGTATCGGCAGCTACCTGAACAAGGACGAGACCGCCGACGCCAAGGCCGGCGACTGCATCGCCGAACTGCCCGAGGTCACCGGCACCGAGCAGGAGGAGGTCAGCGGCGCCAAGGTCGTCGAGTGCACCTCCACCGACGCGGCGTACAACGTGGTCGGCCGGGTCGACGGGCAGACCGCCGCCCAGGCCAAGGCCGACACCGCGTGCAGCGAGTTCTTCAAGGAAGACGAGATGGGGTACGTCTTCTCCAGCATCGCCTCGGGCAAGACCGGCTATGTGCTCTGCCTGACCAAGAAGGCCTGACCGGAGCACCGGCAGACCAGGCACCAGCGTCGATGGCGGCGGGGGACGCTTCCCCGCCGCCATCAGCGTGCGCGGGGTCACCGTCGCAGGGAAACAGGAGGTGAATGCCACTGTTTCCGCATCTTCCCCGGTGCGGTCACGGCATGGCAGGCTACCGGCACGTAGGACCACTGGGCGACCAGCCAACGATGACTGACCGCTAGGAGGACGGCCCATGGGCGAGATGGTGAGCTACCGCAGCAACGGGGGCACGAGCGAGGGGTATCTCGCGATACCCGCCAGTGGCATGGCCAGCCCAGCCGTCATCGTCATCCAGGAGTGGTGGGGCCTGGTCCCGCACATCCGGTCGGTGGCGGACCGGTTCGCCGAGGCCGGCTTCGTCGCCCTCGCCCCGGACTTCTACCACGGCAAGACCACCACCGAGCCCGACGAGGCGCAGCGGCTGCTGCTGGCGATGCGGATGGACGAGGCCGCGAAGGACATCGCCGGCGCGGCCGAATACCTCGTCGGTCGGCCGGAGGTCACCGGTAAGGTCGGCACCGTGGGGTTCTGCGCCGGTGCCAGCCTGGCGTTGTGGTCCGCGACGCTCTCCGAGCGGATCGTCGCCACCGTCGGCTTCTATCCCGTACTCCCGTGGGAGTCGATGCGCCCCGACTGGGCCGACTACGCCGGCAAGACGGCGGTCATCCACTGTTCCGAAGAGGACGGCACCTCGACCGGCGAGGGCGTGCAGACCGCCCGCCGGGCCATCGAGGAGGCCGGCGGCAGCTGCCACCTCTACGACTACCCGGGCACCGCGCACGCCTTCTTCAACGATGACCGGCCGGAGGCGTTCGACCAGCGCTCCGCCGCCAGCGCCTGGGCACGCACCCTGGAACTGTTCCGGGCCAAGCTTGGCTGAGTCGCGTACCCCGGATCAGGTCGTCGCCCGCTCCGCGCGGGCGAGGGACCTGGCCGACCTGGACGCGGCCGTCAGTGACTGTTTCGCCTGCCCCCGCCTGGTCCGGTGGCGGGAGGAGGTGGCCCGCACCCGCCGGGCCGCCTTCCGCGACCAGGAGTACTGGGGCCGCCCGGTCCCGGGTTTTGGTCCCGGGGACGCGCGGATCGGCATCCTCGGGCTGGCGCCCGCCGCGCACGGCGGCAACCGCACCGGCCGGATCTTCACCGGCGACCGGTCGGGTGACGTGCTCTTCGCCGCCCTGCACCGGGCCGGGCTGGCCAACCAGCCGACAAGCGTCGCCGCCGACGACGGGTTGGCCCTGCGCAACACGCGGATCTTCGCCTCCGTCCGGTGCGCGCCGCCGGACAACAAGCCCACCCCGGTCGAGCGGGACACCTGCGCGCCCTGGCTGCACCGCGAGGTCACCCTGATCCGACCCACCCTGCGCGTCGTGGTCGCGCTGGGCGCGTTCGCCTGGGCCGCGTGGTGGCCAGTGCTACGCCAGGTGTACGGGCAGCGCCCGCCCAGCCCGCGACCGGCGTTCGGGCATGGGGCACACTGGTCCGGCGTGGCCGTACCAGAATTGCTCGGCTGTTACCACGTGAGCCAGCAGAACACCTTCACCGGGCGGCTGACACCGAGGATGCTGGACGACGTCTTCGGCCGGGCCAAGCAGTTGGCCGAAGTGGACTGAGATGCGCGTGGGGTGGTGGCGATGACGAGTGGAACGCGGCCGCCCACGCCGTCCCCGCCCGCCGAGCCGGGGGTGCTGCGCCCGGTGCTCGGCCTGCTGTGGCGTTGGTGGCCGGTGGGCGCGGTCGTCGCCCTGCTCGCCGGGGCGGCCCTGGCCTCCGCGCACTCGTCGATCGGGGCCAATCGAATCCCGCCGGCCGCGGAGAACATTCCCTGGGTGCCCGAGTACCCGTCGGAGCAGCCGGCATCGTCGTTCCCGGTGGAGCCGAGGGACGCCGGTGAGGCCACCCAGGCGCAGATCCCGCAGTGGATCGCCACCGTGGCGATCGGGTTGCTCGGCCTGGCGATCCTCGCCGCGTTGGGCTACCTCACCTGGATCCTGATTCGGGGCGTCATGCGCCGCACCACCCGGGCGCTGCCGGCGCAACGGGCCCGGCGTACCGCCGAGGGCACCGCCCGCGAGGTGGTCGCCGCCCTGGACGCCGGCCTGGTGGAGTTGGACGACCAGGACACCGACCCCCGCGTCGCGGTGATCGCCTGTTGGGTGCGCCTCGAGGAGGCCGCCGCCGCGGCCGGCGTTCCCCGCCTGCCCGGCGACACCCCGACCGACCTGGTCACCCGGCTGTTGCGGGGCGACCCGACGGCCGGGATTCCGGCCATCGTCAGCGCCGACGTGCTGGCGGAGTTCGCGCACGTCTACCGCGAGGCCCGGTACGCCACGCGGGACGTCGACGAAAGCACCCGCGACCAGGCACGCGCCGCCCTGCGGCGGCTGCGCGGCGAGCTCACCATCGTGACGATGGGTGCTCCCGAGGTGCCAGCGTGAGCGCGAGGAGTGAGCCGGTTTTGCGAGCCCCGCAGTCGCGAGCCCAGGCTGGTTCGGTGAGCGCGAGGAGTGAGCCGGTTTTGCGAGCCCCGCAGTCGCGAGCCCAGGCTGGTTCGGTGAGCGCGAGGAGTGAGCCGGTTTTGCGAGCCCCG
>NZ_JBEYTO010000002.1:934119-978352 GCF_040643095.1 Micromonospora sp. NPDC047467
ACGCAGTCGCGAATGAAGGTGTCACTGTGAGTGGCAGCGCCAGCATCGACGACCTGCTCACCTTCGAGGAGGAGCCGGCGAGGCGCGACGACCGGAACGGGGGCAGCCGGGCCGGGCGGGTGCTGCGTGCCCTGGCCGGCAACGCGGCGGTGGTCGTCGTGCTGATCGTCGGCCTCCGCGCGGTCGGCCTGAAGGTCTCGCTGGTGATCCTGGTCGCCGGGGTGTTCGCGGTGTTCGCGGTGCGCCGGGTCGCCGCCGCCGTGGCACCGCCGGCGGCGGGCAGGTCCCGGCCTCCGACCATCCGCTACGACGACGGCGCCTGGAACTGGGGCGCGCGGGACGCGCTGCGCGCCGCCATCAACGGCTGGGAACTGCCGCTGGACTGGTCCACGACACGGCCCGAACGCTTCAGCGGGGTGATCCTGCCTCGGCTCGCGGAGCTGGCCGACGAGCGGCTGCGCCTGAAGCACGCCGTGACCCGTGAATCGGACCCAGCCCGCGCTCGTGCCCTGCTGGGTGACCGGCTGTGGACGTTCCTGGAAAGCCCGCCCCGACGCCCCCCGTCGCCGCGCGATCTCGCGGTGATCGTCGCCGAACTGGAGAAGATCTGATGAACGACGTGGACCGGAGCATGCCCGCCGCCGAGGTTGGCCGCCTGGCCCGGGCGGTCCTGGACGCGGTCGGCACCGTCGTGGTCGGCAAACGGGACGCGTTGGAGTTGGTCCTCGCCGGCATCCTGGCCGGTGGGCACGTGCTCCTGGAGGACCTGCCGGGCCTGGGCAAGACGCTCACCGCGCGGTCCTTCGCCCAGGCGTTGGGGTTGGATTTCCGCCGGCTCCAGTTCACCCCGGATCTGCTCCCCGCCGACGTCACCGGCTCGTTCCTCTATGACCAGCGCAGCGGTGACTTCGCCTTCCGGGCGGGGCCGGTCTTCACCAACCTGCTCCTCGCCGACGAGATCAACCGGACGCCACCGAAGACCCAGTCCGCGTTGCTGGAGGCCATGCAGGAGAAGCAGGTCTCCGTGGAGGGCGTCACGTACAAGCTGGACGAGCCGTTCCACGTGCTGGCCACCGCCAACCCCATCGAGTACGAGGGCACGTACCCGCTGCCCGAGGCGCAACTGGACCGGTTCCTGCTGCGGGTCTCGTTCGGCTACCCGGAGCACGAGGAGGAGTGGGAGGTGCTGCGCCGCCGGATGGGCCGTCGCCGTGAGGAGGCGGACATCAAGCCGGTGGTCGACGCGGCCACCCTGCGGGCGATGCAGGCCGCTCTGGAGGACGTGGTGGTGGAGGACTCCATCGGCCGCTACATCGTGTCCCTCACCGCGGCCACCCGGGAACACCCGTCGGTGCTGGTCGGCGCCTCGCCGCGCGGCTCGCTGGCGCTGCTGCTGCTGGCCCGGGTCCGCGCGGTGTTCGGTGGTCGGGACTACGTGGTGCCGGAGGACGTCAAGGAGGTGGCGGCGCCCGCGCTCGCCCACCGGATCACCCTGCGCCCGGAGATGTGGCTGCGCCGGGTCGACCCGGCCTTTGTGGTCGGTGAGGTGTTGGAGGCGACGCCCGCCCCGGCCAGTGGCGCCCTGCCCAGCTACGCCGCCGGTGGGCTCCGACGCTGATGACCGGACCGACCGCGCCCGTGCCGCGATCTACCGAGCCGGACTCGACCGCCGGCTGGGCCCCCACCCCCGCGCTCGCCCGCGCGGTGCTGCTCGCCGGCCTGTTGCTGGTGGCGGGGGTGCTGCTGGGGCGCATCGACCTCGTCGTGCTGGCCGCCCCGTTCGCGCTGGGCACCGCGTACGCGCTGCGTCGCCGGCCCACCGCGCTGCCGCAGGTCTGGGTCACCGCTGGTGACGACGGGCCGCTGGTGGAGGGCGGTGCGGTAGCGGCGACGGTCAGCGTCGGCAACCCCGACACGGTTGGCTACGACCTGGTGGTGGTCCGGTCCCGGGTCTCTCCGTGGCTGCGGATCACACGGGCGGGCTTCGCCGGTGCCGAACCCGCAGACGGTGCTGCTCCTCCGGGTGCGGCACCCACCGGCGAGCCGGCGGACGGCACGGGTCGTTCCGCCGCCGACCGGCCGTTCGTGACCTCGGTGCCCGTGGCCGCCGTGGTGGATCTGGAACTGGCCGGCCGGGCTCTGCGCTGGGGCCGACACCCGGTCGGCCCGGCCGGTGCCCGGGTCGCCGCGGCCGGTGGTCTGCTGGTCTCCCGGTCGGTGATCGTCGAGCCGGAGGCGGTGCGGGTCTACCCGCGTACCGAGCCGTTCGAGGCGGTGGAGGCGATGCCCCGTGCCGCCGGCCTGGTCGGCGCGCACCACTCCCGCCGGCCCGGTGAGGGCGGCGAGTTGGCCGGCGTGCGGATCTTCGCCCCGGGCGACCGGCTGCGCCGCATCGACTGGCGGGTTTCGCTGCGCGCCCGACAGTTGCACGTGGCGGCGACCCTGTCCGACCGGGACGCCGAGGTGGTGGTGCTGCTCGACGTACTCGCCGAGGCTGGGCGCTCCGGCGGGGTGGGCGGTGCCGCCTCGGTGCTGGACACCACCGTGCGGGCGACCGCCGCGATCGCCGAGCACTACCTGCACCGCGGTGACCGGGTCTCGCTGTTGGAGTACGGGCCGGGTGCTCGGCGGCTGCGCCCGGCCGCCGGCCGCCGGCAGTACCTGACCGTCCTGGAGTGGCTGCTCGACGTACGGGCCGAGGCCTCCCAGCACGAGCCGTACGACCAGGTCTTCGGCCCGCAGATGCTCTCCTCGGACGCGTTGGTGGTGGTCCTCACCCCGCTGCTCGACGAGCGGTCGGCGCAGATGCTGGCCCGGCTGGCCCGCTCCGGGCGGTTCGTGGTGGCGGTCGACACGCTGCCGACGGACCTGGCGCCGCCGAAGGACCGGGGCTGGGCCGAGGTGGCGTACCGGCTGTGGCGGCTGGATCGGGACACCATGATCGGGCAGCTTCGGGAGCACGGCGTGCCCGTCGTGCGCTGGGCCGGCGCCGGCAGCCTGGACCAGGTGTTGCGGGATGTGGCGCGGCTGGCAACGGCCCCAAGGGTCGGTTCCCGGTGAGCGCGAGGAGTGAGCCGGTTTTGCGAGCCCCGCAGTCGCGAGCCCAGGGCGGTCCGGTGAGCGCGAGGAGTGAGCCGGGTTTGCGAGCCCCGCAGCCGCGAACGAATTGTGGCCCGGTGAGCGCGAGGAGTGAGCAGGGTGGGTGCAGATGATCGACGCGGTCACTGGGCGGGTCCGGGCGGCGCAGAACGCCGTGGCCCGGGTCAGCGCCGTTCCGCTCCTGGTCCGGGCGGGGATCTTCGTCACCGTGTTGGCCGGGTTCGCGCTGGCGTTTCCCGCCGAGGTGTTGCCCGGTCGGCCGTTGCTGTTCCTGGCGGTGGCCGCGCTGCTGCCGGCGGTGGGCCCGCGCCGGCCGTGGCCGACCTTCGTGGCCCTGGTCACGGTAGGTGGTTGGCTGCTCGCCACCGACGGGTACGGCCGGCCGGTGGCGCTGTGGCGGCTGCTGGCCGTCGCCGCGTTGCTGTATCTGTCGCACTCGCTCTGCGCGTTGGCGGCGTTGCTGCCGTACGACGGGGTGGTGGATCCGGACCTGATCAGCCGGTGGTTGCTGCGGGCGGCGGCGGTGCTGCTGGGTACGTCCGTGTTGGCGGTGCTGCTGTTGCAGGTGGCGGGCCTGAGTGGTGAGGTCGGCTACCAGTGGGTGACGGTGCTGGGGCTGCTGGTGGCGGTGGGTCTGGTCGGGCTGCTGGGTTGGTTGCTGCGGCGCAAGTAGACCGGTGGGGCGGCTGGGTTACCCAGGTCACACGGGTTGTGCTCCGTCACAGATGGGGGGCGCGAGCGGGATTACCTGAGCCGGCCGGGGAAAGATAGATGGCGTGAATCCGAAGCGGATCCTTGTGGTGGGTGCCGGGCATGTTGGTCTTTATGCCGCCCTGCGACTGTCGAAGAAGCTCAGCTCCCGTGAGGCTGAGGTCATTGTGGTGGACCCTCAGCCCCACATGACCTATCAGCCGTTCCTGCCCGAGGCGGCGGCGGGCAACATCTCCCCACGCCATGCGGTGGTGCCGCTGCGTCGGGAGTTGCGCCGATGCACGGTGGTGGCGGGCACGGTCACCCGTATCGAGCACGACCGCAAGGTGGCCTCCGTGCAGCCGATCGCCGGCCCGGCCCGGGAGATCGCGTACGACCACGTGATCGTGGCGCCGGGTTCGGTGTCCCGTACGTTGCCGATTCCGGGCCTGCACGAAGAGGGCATCGGGTTCAAGACGATCGGTGAGGCGATCTACCTCCGCAACCACGTGCTGGACCGGCTGGACGTGGCGGCTGTCACCCCGGACCCGGACGTTCGCCGCTCGGCGCTGACCTTCACGTTCGTCGGTGGTGGGTACGCCGGCATCGAGGCGCTCGCCGAGATGGAGGACATGGCCCGCGACGCCCTGCGCTACTACCCGGAGCTGAAGCCGGAGGACATGCGCTGGGTGCTCGTCGAGGCCACCCAGCGGGTGCTGCCCGAGGTGGACCGGGACATGGGCGCCTACACGGTGCAGCAGCTCCTCAAGCGGAACATGGACATCCGGCTGGACACTCGCCTGGAGTCCTGCGTCGACGGGGTGGTCAAGCTCTCCGACGGTGACAGCTTCCGGTCCGACACGATCGTCTGGACGGCTGGCGTGAAGCCGTCGCCGATGCTGGACGCGACCGACTTCCCGCGCGACGAGCGGCGGCGGGTCACCTGCCTGCCGACCCTCCAGGTCGTCGACGGCGATCGGGTGGTCGAAGGTGCGTGGAGCGCCGGCGACTGCGCCGCCGTTCCCGACCTGACGAAGGAGCCGGGCAACTTCTGCTCGCCGAGCGCGCAGCACGCGGTGCGTCAGGCCGCCCGGATGGCCGACAACATCGCGGCGGTGGTCCGGGGCCGAGAGCCGGTCGACTACAAGCACAAGCACGCGGGCAGCGTCGCCAGCCTCGGCCTGCACAAGGGCGTCGCCCAGGTGTACGGCATCAAAATGACCGGCTGGCCGGCGTGGTTCATGCACCGTACGTACCACATGAGCCGTATCCCGTCGTTCAACCGCAAGGTCCGGGTCGTGGTGGACTGGTCGTTGGCGTTCTTCCTCAAGCGTGAGGTCGTCGCCCTGGGTCAGCTGCACGATCCGCGCGAGGAGTTCGTCGAGGCGTCCCAGCCCGTCGGCGCCCCGCGGGTCTAACCCCGTCACCCACCCTCGCCGATCTTGCACTTCCGGACGCCGATACGCGTCTTTTGGCACGTATTGTCCGGGCAGCAAGTGCAAGATCGGCGGGCGGGTCGGCGTGGTCGGGCGGGTCGGCGTGGTCAGACCCGCCAGGTCCAGGCGTCGGCGATGCGGGTTGCCGGGCCGTAGAGCTGCTCCAGGGTTGCGCGGAGGCTCTCGGCGTGGGGGGCGTCGTCGGTCAGCGCCACGCAGGAGGCACCCCAGAACTCCGCGTCGCGGGCGGCCTGCCGGCGCTGCTCGTCGCCGATGGCCGGTTGGTCGCCGCGCCGGGCGACGTCGGCCAGCAGGGCGGAGGTGGGCTGCTTGAAGGTGCCCATGGCCGCGGTGCCGCCCCGCCCGTACGGGCCGATGAAGAAGCCCTCGGGCAGGCCGAATCCCGCGTCGGCGGCGGTTGCCCAGCGCATCGGCCAGGGCTCCTTGGGCGTGGGCAGCGGCACCGGGACGAGCACCCCGCCGGGGCGTACGCACTGCCGCCAGTGCCCGCCGGTGATGAACTCGGGAACCTCGGGCCGCTCGGCGGTCGGCAGCGGAGTCGGAAAGATCGGCAGCAGCGCCGCGACGACCGCCAGCGGCACCAGCCGTCGCGCGCGTCCGGTGGTACGCAGGGCCCGGTCGACCGCCAGCACCAGCAGTGTCGCGATGATCGGGAGCAGCGCCAGGGCGAACCGCATCGGCAGCGCGCCGTCCACCACCGGCAGCCCGGCCAGCAGGGCGTACGGCCCGGGCAGCGCGGTGCGGGTGCCGCCGAGCACCACCTCCGGGCCGAGCGAGAGCGCGCCCATCACCAGCGCGGCGACCACGCAGCTGAACACCAGCCGGCGTCGGCCGGCCCAGATCGCGCAGACCGCGGTGACCAGCAGCAGCGGCCAACCGAGGAACGTGTTGTACTCGGCGGGGCCGGTCGTCAGCCGGGACGCCTGGTCGCTGCCGGCGACCGACAGCGGGGAGATCGCCCACCAGCTGCTCAGGTCGGCCGAGAAGTAGGCCGGGCTGAACATGCCGTCGGCGACGCCCTGCGGCCCGGCGAACTGGAACCACAGCGGGTATCCGAGCACCATCAGCGCCAGGCCGGCGGCGATCGCCAGTCCGCCGGCGAAGCCGGGCAGAGCCCGTCGGGCCAGGTCCCGGTCCGCCACGGCGTAGCCGATCGCCATCACCAGCAGGGTGACGGCGGCGAGGAAGAGCACCTCCTCGCCGATGAAGACCTGCGCGGTGACCGCCGCGGCCAGCCCGGCGGCTGAGCTGACCATCCGTCGCCGGTCCGGCCCGGTGGGCAGGGCAGCCACGGAGCCGGCCGGCGTGGGGCCTGGATCGGCGGCCCGCAGCAGCCGGACCACCAGCCAGACGATCACCGGCACCAGCCACTGGGCGGTCATGTGCAGGTGACTGTTGGTCTGCGAGACCATGCCCGGGCCGAAGCCGCAGAGCCCGCCGCCGAGCGCGGCGGCCAGCCGGCGGGCGCGCAGCGTCCGGTGGAACAGCAGGTACCAGGCGAGGGCGGTGCCGGCCAGGTTGGCGGCGGCGAGCAGCGCGAAGGTGACCGGCGCACCGAACAGGAGGGTGAGCGGCGCGCAGACGATGCCGAGCGCGATGACCGTGGTGTTGGCCATCAGGTTGACACCGTCGGGGGCGTTGAGCCGGTCGGTGAGCAGGCTGAAGTCGCCGAGCAGCGCCCTCGCGTCGACCGCCAGGAACCACTCGTAGAGGGCCTGGTCCTCGGGGTTGAGCGCTAGCGTCCGCCCGCCCGGGTCGGGCCACAGCCCGTGGGTCAACCAGCCGGCCAGCACCACCCAGATCAGCGCGACCAGCAGGTCAGCCCGGTGGCGGCGCACGGCGGCCAGCAGCCGGACGGCCCGGGTTCGGCGGTCGACCTGATCGACGAGGCGCAACGCCTGGTCAGGGGCGGCGTCGGGGGCCGTGGGGGCTGCGCTGCTCACGGCATCGACCCTAATGTGGCCTGCCCGTCGGGGTACGCCGGGTTGCCGACGACCGGCTACGGTGACACTGCACCCGCGCGTGTCGGCGCGCCGGTGCCACCCGCCCGGGTGGTGGAAAGGCAGACACGGCCGCCTTAAAAGCGGCTGCCGCAAGGCGTGCGGGTTCGACCCCCGCCCCGGGCACCGGTCGGCTCGCACACATTCTCATTCGTGATCACCAGGACTTGGCTGGGCCGTTTACTCTTGGAGGGCACGTTCACGTGCAAACGACCCCCTGAGGGAGGCCAGAAAGTGAAGACCTCGAACCCGGTGCTCGCCCGGCTCGGCCAGGCGGCCGAGCGGGAGCGCTCCGCCGGGTACGCACCGACCGGGCCGTACGGACAGCCCGGCATTCCCCAGCAGTACCCGTCCCAGGCCGGTTACCCGGTCGCACCGCCCGCCGTGGCACCCATGACCGTTGACGACGTGGTCGTCAAGACGGTCGCTCTCCTCGGCATCCTCGGCATCACCGCCGCGGCCGCCTGGGTGCTCGTGCCCGACTCGCTGGTCGGGGTCGCCTGGATCGGCGCGGCAGTGGTCGGCCTGGCCCTTGGCTTGATCATCTCGTTCTCCCGGATGGCCAACCCGGCACTGGTCATCGCGTACGCGGTCGTCGAAGGTGTCTTCGTCGGCATGGTCAGCAAGGCGTTCGAGACGCGCTACGACGGCATCGTGCTCCAGGCCGCCGTCGCCAGCTTCGGCATCTTCTTCCTGATGGCGATGCTCTACAAGGCGAAGGTCATCCGGGCCACCCCGGCCTTCGTCAAGGGCATGATCGCGGCGATGGTCGGCCTCTTCGCCGTCATGATGATCAACCTGGTGCTGTCGCTGTTCGGCGTCAACACCGGCCTGCGCGACGGCAGCCCGCTGGCCATCGGCTTCAGCCTGGTCTGCATCGTGGTCGCGTCGCTGAGCTTCGTGCTCAGCTTCAAGGAGGTCGAGGACGGCGTCCGGATGGGCCTTCCCCAGCGCTACTCCTGGGTGGCCGCGTTCGGCATCCTGGTCAGCCTGGTCTGGCTCTACATCGAGATCCTGCGTCTGCTGAGCTACTTCCAGGGCGACGACTGACCTCGTCCGCTCTGTCGACCGGCGCCCGCCCCCGCTTCCGTGAGGGCGGGCGCCGTCGTCCGCGCCGTTTCGCCGTCGCCGCCGGGCCGCCCGGGGCAGAGTGACTGCGAGGGGTACGCGGGTGAGGGAGGCGACGGTGCGCAGCAACAATCCGGTGCTCAACCGGCTGGACGAGACCGGCCGGTTCGAGAGCCGGGTGCTCGGCTCCCGGGATGTCGAGCCGATGACCGTCGACGACGTGGTGGTCCGTACCGTCGGGTTGCTCCTGCTCACCGGAGTGGCCGCGGCGGTGTCCTGGGTGGTGGTGCCGGAGGCGGCCTGGCTGGGCGCCGCGCTGGCCGGCAGCGCTCTGGCCTCGATCGCGCTGGTCCTGGTCATCTCGCTGCGGGGGATCACCAACCCGGTGCCGATCGCCGGCTACGCGCTGTTGCAAGGACTGCTGCTGGGGGTGGCCAGCCGGACCTTCGAGCAGATCTACCCGGGCATCGTGGCGCAGGCGGTGGCCGGCACCTTCGGCGTCTTCCTCGGCATGGCGGCGCTGTACCGGGCCCGGGTGATCCGGGCGACGCCCCGGCTGGCCCGCCTGGTGATCGGCACGCTGCTCGGCATCGCCGTGCTCAGCGTGGTCAACCTGGTGTCGTACCTGATCTCCGGGCGACCGGGGCTGGCGACGTACAGCGTCAGCGGGGAGGTCGGCTGGCTCGCGTACGCCTTCTCGGTGGTGGCGATCATCGCCGGCGCGTTCAGCTTCATCCTCGACTTCGATCTCGTTGAGCGCTCGGTGCGCGACGGCCGACCCCGCCGGTACGCGTGGCTGAGCGCGTTCGGCCTGGTCACCGGCCTGGTCTTCCTCTACTGGCAGTTGCTGCGGCTGCTCAGCTACCTGCGCCGGTGACCGGCCGGGGGTGTCGGGGCCGACGCCGGCCGTAGACTCGGCGGCGATGAGCGCAGCGGAGTTGGATGAGGCCGTTCGACTGCTGGTCCGTCAGGTCGGGCACTGGCAGCAGCCGCGCTGGGCGGCGGCAGCGACGACGGCGAACATGTCCCGCGCCGACCTGATGCACCGGCTCGTGCAGGAGGTCGCCAACCTGGCCGCCGACGCCGAGGGCGGACCTCGCCGCACGGTCCCTCGGCTGGTCAACGACCTGGCGCTGCCCGACCAGTTGCGGGTGGTGACGGCGGACCTGCTGGCCGCCGGGGCTGATGCCGAGGCGCTGGCGCGGGCCGCCGCCGAGGTGACGGCGACCCGCGCGGCGCTCTGACGTCAGCTCAGTTCAGCCGCTCGAGGACCATGGCCATGCCCTGGCCGCCGCCGACGCACATCGTCTCCAGGCCGATGGTCTTGTCGTGCCACTCCAGCGCGTTGAGCAGGGTGCCGGTGATCCGGGCGCCGGTCATGCCGAACGGATGGCCGACCGCGATCGCGCCGCCCATCACGTTCAGCTTCTCCTCCGGGATGCCCAACTGCCGGTAGGAGGGGATCACCTGGGCGGCGAACGCCTCGTTGATCTCCACCAGGTCGACGTCGTCGATCGTCATGCCGGCCCGCTTCAGCGCCTGCCGGGACGCCTCGACCGGGCCGAGGCCCATGATCTCCGGTGACAGGGCGGTGACGCCGGTCGAGACGATCCGGGCCAGCGGGGTCAGCCCCAACTCCTCGGCCCGCTGGGCGCTCATCACCACCACGGCGGCGGCGCCGTCGTTCAGCGGGCAGCAGTTGCCGGCGGTGATCCGACCGTCGGGGCGGAACACCGGCTTCAGCCCGGCCACGGCGTCCAGGGTGACGCCCGCGCGCGGACCGTCGTCGGTGCTGACCACGGTGCCGTCCGGCGTGGTGACCGGGGTGATCTCCCGGGCCCAGAAGCCGTCGGCGATGGCCTTCTCGGCGAGGTTCTGGCTGCGAACGCCGAACTCGTCCATGTCGGCGCGGGAGACGTCGTGCACCTGGGCCAGGTTCTCGGCGGTCTGGCCCATGCTCAGGTAGATGTCCGGCAGGTCGCCGGACTCGCGCGGGTCGGTCCACACGTCGGCGCCGCCCTGCGCGCGGCGCTTCGAGCGGTCGTGGGCCGCGGCGAACCGCGGATTCTCCCAGCCGCCGCCGACCAGCGCCTGAGCCTCCGGCGGCAGACCGTCGGAGTTGCCCCGGGCGAACCGGGAAACCATCTCGACGCCGGCGGAGACGAACACGTCGCCCTCGCCGGCCCGGATCGCGTGCAGGGCCATCCGGGTGGTCTGTAGTGACGAGGCACAGTAGCGGGTCAGCGTGGCGCCGGGGACGGTGTCGAGCCCGAGCAGGGTGGTCACCACGCGGGCCATGTTGAAGCCCTGCTCACCGCCGGGCAGGCCGCACCCGAGGTAGAGGTCGTCGATGGTGGTCGGGTCGAGCTGGGGGATCTTGGCCAGGGCGGCCTGGACGATGGTCGCGGCGAGGTCGTCGGAGCGGACATCGCGCAGGGACCCCTTGTACGCCCGGCCAATGGGGGAGCGGGCGGTAGCGACGATGACGGCGTCGCGGGACGACTCAATCGGCATGGGCCCAACGTTAACGCGGCGGTAACATGGCGCGGAAGAAGCAGAGACGGCGGGAAATGTCACCCTGAGCGGGTCTGATCTAGCGTCGGGAGGCGACCGCCGCGGCGGCCGCGACCGCCGGCAGCAGGGCGTGCGCCCACACCCGGTAGCCGTCGGCGGAGGGGTGGAAGCCGTCGTGGCAGAGCGTCCCCGCGTCGGCCCGGAACACCGGCCCGGTCTCGGTGGCGAGATCGACCACCGAGCCGCCGGCCTCCAGCACTGCCGCGGTCTGTGCGCGTGCCATCCTCCGGCCGGACCAGCCCACCAGCTGCCGCAGCGGGGGCGCGATGGCGCGTACGGCGCCGAGGTCGGGGCAGGTGCCCACCACCACCTCGACGCGGGCCTCCCGCAGCCGGTGCACCGCCGCCGCGAGGTACGCCGACGCGTCGGCGGGCCGGCGCATCCCGGTGGCGTCGTTCGCGCCGATCAGGATCAGCGCCACGTCGGGTCGCTCGCCCAGCAGGGCCCGGGCCACCTGGGTCGCCAGATCGGTCGAGCGGGAGCCGGAGACGCCGACGCTGGACAGGTGCACCCGACGGCCGGCCGGGCCCTCGGCGAGCAGGTTGGCCAACTGCCCGCCGATGGTGTCGTCGAGCCGGTCGACGCCCACACCCAGCGCCGACGAGTCGCCGAGCAGCACCAGCCGCAGCGGCGTCGCGCCGGCCCGGCCGACCGTGGCGCGCAGCGCCAGACCCAACTCCGGCTGGGCGTACCGCCGGTGGCGCGCGACGAACGCCTCACCGGCGAGGACGGCCGCGCTGCCCACCGTGCCGGCGAGCAGCGACAGCGCCGCCGCCCGACCCAGTCGGCCGGGAAGGCCGGCGGTCACGTGCCGCTCGCTGCGCTGGTTCATGCCAGTCCCTCCACTGTCGACGTGTCCGGTGCGGCGCCGTGCTGCGGCACCGCGTTGACACCGAAGAACGCCCGGCGGCGCAGTTGCGCCCACCGGCCGGCCGGCCCTCGGTCGCGGCCCCGGACCTGGACGCCACTGACCTCGGTGCCGGCGTGCCGGGCCGCCTCCTGCGCGGCCTTAGGCAGCGACCGTACGCCCTCACCCCGTGCCGTGGTGGCCCGTCGTTCCTGCCCCGTGCCGAGCGCGGAGAGCATCGTCGGCAGCAGGGCTGCGGCGGCGACCGCGTACCCCTCGGCGGAGGGGTGGAACCGGTCCCAGGCGAACATCCGGTGCGGCTCGGCGGCGAACCGTGGACCGAGCAGGTCGCCCAGGGACACCGTCCAGCCGCCCGCCTCGACCACCGCGACCGTCTGGGCGGCGGCGAGCTGGCGGCTCCACCGGTGTGCCAGCCACCGCAGCGGTGGTTGGATCGGCCGGATCGCACCCAGGTCGGGGCAGGTGCCGACGACCACCTCGCAACCCGCGTCCCGCAGAGTCTGGACCGCCTCGATGAGGTATCGCACGGCCAGCCCGCGCGGGGTGCGGTTGGTGATGTCGTTGCCGCCGATCAGGATCACCGCGATGTCGGGCTCACACTCCAGCGCCGCCTCCACCTGGTGCCGAAGCGCCGACGAGATGGCCCCGACCACCGCGAAACGGCGCAACAGAACCGGACGGTGCAGCCGGCGGGACAGGCCGGTGGCGAGCAGCGCGCCGGGCGTCTCGCGGCGGCGGTGCACGCCGTAACCGGCCGCCGACGAGTCACCGAGCACGACCACCGTGAGCGCGGGGCCGGGGAACTTCGCGCCGTACATCCCGTCGCAGCGCGGCGGGGGCGCCTCGGCCATCGGAATGGTGCGCCGGGCCTGCCGGGCCTGGCCGAGCAGCACCCCGCCGGTCGCCATCACGGCCGCCGCGGTGGCGCCCGTGCCGATGGCCGCCAGGCGAGCGATCCGCCAGGCGTGTCGCCAGCGCGGACCAACGGGCACGACAGAACCAGCCACCCCCATACAGCGACATTATCGCGCCGGCCCGACACGCCGCTGTCGTCGTCACGGCTGGCGGATGCCTGGAACCCGACGCGACGGGGTATCTGTCCGGTGGAGGCCGGCCATACTTGCGCCGACCCGCCACGCTGATCCGGCGGAGAGGAGCGCAACCATGGGTAAGACACTGAAGCGCAGCGCGGCGTTCGCGGCCCTGGCCCGGGCACTGACGGCGGGGGCGCGCGGCGGACCCTCGCTGGGGACCCGGTTGGCAGCGCTGCCCCGGATGATCCGCGCCACCACCAAGGGCGAGTACGACGGCGGCCTCCGACTGGCCCTGATGACCGCGGCGACGGCGTACATCGTCTCGCCCTTCGACCTGCTGCCGGAGATCCCGCTGGCGATCTTCGGGCTGGCCGACGACGCGGTCATGGTCACCTGGCTGGCCGGCAGCGTGCTCGCCGAGACCGAGCGTTTCCTGGAGTGGGAGGCCCGTCGCAGCTCGGTCATCCCCGGCGGGTTGGTGCCCTGACAGCACGTACGCTGGGCGGCGAGGATAATTCTGCCCGGCCGCCGTTGCCGGTGCCGCGACGAAGGGCACACCGTGCAGTTCTACGACAACGTCGTCGACATGATCGGCAACACCCCGCTGGTACGTCTGCGTAACGTCACCGAGGGCATCCAGGCCACCGTGCTCGCCAAGGTGGAGTACGTCAACCCGGGTGGCTCGGTGAAGGACCGGATCGCGCTGCGGATGGTGGAGGACGCCGAAGCGGCGGGCCTGCTCAGGCCCGGCGGCACCATCGTCGAGCCGACCAGCGGCAACACCGGCGTCGGGCTGGCCCTGGTGGCCCAGCTCAAGGGCTACAAGTGTGTCTTCGTCTGCCCCGACAAGGTCAGCCAGGACAAGCAGGACGTGCTGCGGGCGTACGGCGCCGAGGTGGTGGTCTGCCCGACCGCGGTCGCCCCGGAGGACCCGCGCTCCTACTACAACGTCTCCGACCGGCTGACCCGGGAGATCCCCGGCGCCTGGAAGCCCAACCAGTACAGCAACCCGGCCAACCCGCGCTCGCACTACGAGACCACCGGCCCCGAGCTGTGGAAGCAGACCGAGGGCGGGCTCACCCACTTCGTGGCGGGCGTCGGCACCGGCGGCACCATCTCCGGCATCGGGCAGTACCTCAAGGAAGCCTCCGACGGCCGGGTGAAGGTCATCGGGGCCGACCCGGAGGGCTCGGTCTACTCCGGCGGCACCGGCCGGCCGTACCTGGTGGAGGGCGTCGGCGAGGACTTCTGGCCGGAGACGTACGACCGGGGTGTGGCCGACGAGATCGTCGAGGTCTCCGACAAGGCGTCCTTCGAGATGACCCGGCGGCTGGCCCGCGAGGAGGGGCTGCTGGTCGGCGGTTCCTGCGGGATGGCCGTGGTCGCTGCACTGGAGGTGGCCCGCCGGGCCGGGCCGGACGACGTGGTGGTGGTGCTGCTGCCGGACGGCGGCCGGGGCTACCTCTCGAAGATCTTCAACGACTCGTGGATGGCCCGGTACGGCTTCCTCGACAACTCCGGCGCCGAGCCGACGGTGGCCGACGCGCTGGCCAGCAAGCCGGGCGGCCTGCCCGAGCTGGTGCACGTCCACCCGACCGAGACGGTCCGCGACGCGATCGACTACATGCGCGAGTACGGCGTCTCGCAGCTGCCGGTGCTCAAGGCCGAGCCGCCGGTGGTGACCGGTGAGGTCGCGGGCTCCATCGCCGAGCGGGACCTGCTCGACGCGCTGTTCACCGGTCAGGCCCACCTGCACGACACGATCGAGCGGCACATGGGCGACCCGCTGCCGATGATCGGTGGTGGCCAGCCGGTGAGCGAGGCCGTCGGGCTGCTGGAGAAGTCCGACGCCGCACTGGTCCTCGTCGACGGGAAGCCCCGGGGCGTCCTCACCCGTCAGGACCTCCTGGCGCACCTCGGCGCCCACTAGTTCTCTCCCCGGGCCGTCGCCTGCCCTGCCCACCTCGGGGCGGGCGGCACCGGATATCTCTGCCGTGCCCTTTGCTCTGCTTCACTCCACGCACCACCGAGTGTCCGATTACCGGACACTCGGTGTTGCGTATGTTGAAGCAGAGCAAAGGGCGCTGAAGTAGGGGTGGGTGGGCGCGCCCCACGCACCGCACGAGCGCCGGGGCGGGGCGTCAGAGGAGGCGGGTGTAGCGCAGTTGGGGGGTCGGCGCAGCGCCGATGAACTCGTCGCGTTGCATTCCCGTCGGAGTCCAGCCGCCGCTCTCGTAGAAGGCGCGGGCGTGGGCGTTGTCCCGAAGCACCCAGAGCGCGGCGCGGCGCCAGCCCAGCGTGCGCATGGCGTCCAGGGCATCCACCATCAACAGGCGGCCGGTGCCCCGGCCCTGCTCGGCCGGGTCCAGGTGGATGGCGTTGAGCAGCCCTGTCGCCGGGTCGTCCTCGTCGTCCGGGCCCAGGTAGCTGAACCCCACCAGCGCCCCGGCCCGCTCCGCGACCGTCAGCCGGTGGGTGTCCCGCTCCCACCTCCACCGCTCGGCCCAGTACGCCCCCATCGCCTCGGCCGTCGGGTCGGCCAGCGCCTCGGCCGGAACGAACGAGGAGTAGGCGGCGACCCGGGAGCGCTGGTGCAGGGCGCCCACCCCCATCAGGTCATCACCGGTCGTGGGACGGAGCGTGACGGTCACCCGGCCGAGGCTACCCGGCGCGGCGGCACCTGCACGGTGCTCAGATCCTCGGCGATGATCAGATCCCCGTCGAAGTGCGCGCGGGCCTCGTCGTGGAACCGGCGCGGATCGGGGTAGCGCTGGGAGAAGTGCGTGAGCACCAGCCGGCGTACCCCGGACTCGGTGGCCACCCGCGCGGCCTGCGCCGCGGTCAGGTGGCCGACCTCGGCGGCGAGCGCGGCCTCCGACTCCAGGAAGGTCGACTCGATGACCAGCAGGTCGGCGTGCTCGGCGAGCGCGTAGACCCCGTCGCAGAGGCCGGTGTCCATCACGAAGGCGAACCGCTGCCCCGGCCGGGGCACGCTCACCTCGTCGCGGGTGACGCGACGCCCGTCGAGGTCCAGGTGCCCGACGCGGATCAGCTCACCGACGGCCGGCCCCGCGATGTCGTACGCGGCCAGCTTCTCCGGCAGCATCCGGCAGCCGTCCGGCTCGACCAGCCGATAGCCGTACGTCTCGATGGGGTGCCGCAGCCGGCGGGCCTCCAGCGTGCCGCAGCGCAGGGCGATCCGCTGCCCGTCGGCCTCGATCGGGGTGACGGCCAGCTCCGCCGTCTCGTAGAACGAGGTGGCGTGCCGCAGCCGGGCGAAGTATTCGGCGCCACCGGCCGGGAAGTGCACGGCGACCGGGTGGGCCACCCGGTCCAGGGAGAGCCGCTGGATGGTCCCGGGCAGGCCCAGGCAGTGGTCGCCGTGGAAGTGCGTTACGCAGATCCGGGTCAGGTCGGTGGCGGTGACCGTGGTGTGCAGCAGTTGACGCTGACTGCCCTCACCCGGGTCGAAGAGGATCACCTCGTCGTCCCAGCGCAGCACGTACCCGTTGTGGTTGCGCTGCCGGGTCGGCGCTTGGCTGGCCGTTCCCAGGACCACCAGCTCGCGCATCGACATCGCCGGTCCTCCGGATATGAAGCGACCCCCGGGGTGCTCCACGCTTGCGCGCGGGCCGGCTGGACTGAGGCCGGCACCCCGGGGGTCGGGTGGCTGTCGTGGATTCGCCGCACCGCTGCCACACGGTCTCGACGATGGTGCTGGTGCCCGCCTGTTGGCGAACCGATCACTGTCGAGGACAGCGGCTAGCGGACAGCCACCTCACGAGTCCGATTGCTATACAAGTCTGGACCACCTCCTTTCACGTGTACCTGCACGCTATCGAGTCCCCGCCGGGCTCGGCAACGGATTTCGATCACACGGCCAGACGGGAATGCCCGGCCACCTCGTGGGTGGCCGGGCATCGCGGTTTCGTGCAGGTGGTGACGGGTCAGCCGGCGGTACGGGCCACGCCGACCGGGCAGCTCAGTCCGTTCGGGCCGTGGTTGCAGTACCCGTTCGGGTTCTTCGTCGGGGCCAGGTACTGCTGGTGGTAGTCCTCGGCGAAGTAGTAGCTGCCGAGTGGGGCGATCTCGGTGGTGATCTCACCCTTGCCGGCGCGGGTCACGATCGGCTGGAAGGCGTCCCGGGACGACTCGGCGATGGCGCGCTGCTCGTCGGTGGTCGTGTAGATCGCCGACCGGTACTGGGTGCCCACGTCGTTGCCCTGGCGCATGCCCTGGGTCGGGTCGTGGTTCTCCCAGAAGACCTTCAACAGGTCCTCGTACGTGATCTTGCTGGGGTCGTACACCACCTGGACGACCTCGGCGTGCCCGGTCCGCCCGGAACACGTCTCCTCGTACGTCGGGTTCTTGGTGATGCCACCCGCATAGCCGGCGGAGGTGGTGAACACGCCGGGCAGCGTCCAGAACAGCCGCTCGGCACCCCAGAAACAGCCCATGCCGAAGACGGCGACCTGGAGCCCCTCGGGGAACGGGCCCTTGAGCGGCGTACCCAGCACCTCGTGCCGGTCGGCGACCGGCATGGCTATCGGGCGGCCCGGCAGGGCCTGCTCGGGCGAAATCATCTCGGCGTTCATACGGCGCAGGAACACGGTGGGACTCCTCTCGTACCTCTCCCAGCGTGTAACACCGGTGGGTCTTCCTTCCTTACCCGCGTGATTGTGACTCAGGCCCGCTCAGAGTGCGGCGGCGATCCGGTCGGCGTAGGTCTGGGCCTCGGCGTCGTCCTGGTAGCGGGTGCGGGGCCAGAAGAAGCCCCGCAGCCCGTCGCCCTTGGTCCGGGGCACCACGTGGGTGTGCAGGTGCGGGACGGACTGGGACACCTTGTTGTTCATCGCCACGAACGTCCCACCGGCGCCCAGTGCGGTCTCCACCGCCACCGCCAGCCGCCGAACCAGGGCGAAGTAGCCGGGCAGCAGGTCGGCCGGCAACTCGGCCAGGGTCACCAGGTGGACCCGAGGCACCACCAGCACGTGCCCCGCGAAGACCGGACGGGTGTCCAGGAACGCCACCCCGTCCGGCTCGTCGGCGACCCGAAACGCCGCAACCTCACCCGCCACGATCCCGCAGAACACACACCCGCTCATCCCTGCAGGCTATGCCGGCGCCCCCGCGTACATATCGATTGGTCTGTCCATTTGTCTGCCTGGATGCTGCGTGCGTAGCCAACCTGGTCGCCCGGCAGGGCAGGTTCCGTTCCAGCGCGTGGGACGGGGGCACTAGCCTCACAGAATGAACCACGGCTTTGAGACGCTCGCTATCCACGCCGGTCAGGACCCTGAGGCCCGCACTGGCGCGGTTATCCCACCGATTTACCAGACCAGCACCTATGCCCAGGACGCCGTCGGCGCGCCCCGGCTCGGTTACGAGTACAGCCGCTCCGGCAACCCCACCCGCGATGCCCTCCAGGAGTGCCTGGCCGCGCTGGAGGGTGGCCCGGTCGGGCTCGCCTTCGCCAGCGGCCTGGCGGCCGAGGACACCCTGCTGCGGGCTGTCTGCCAGCCGGGCGACCACGTGGTGATCCCGGACGACGCGTACGGCGGGACCTACCGGCTCTTCGCCCGTGTCGCCCAGCGTTGGGGGATCGAGTTCACCCCGGCCAAGGTCTCCGACCCGGCCGCCGTCCGCGCCGCCGTGCGGCCCGGCCAGACGAAGATCGTCTGGGTGGAGACGCCCACCAACCCGCTGCTCGGCATCGCCGACATCGCCGCCCTGGCGGGTGTGGCGCACGACGTCGACGCTCTGCTGGTGGTCGACAACACGTTCGCCTCGCCGTACCTCCAGCAGCCCATCGCGCACGGCGCCGACGTGGTGGTGCACTCCACCACCAAGTACATCGGCGGGCACTCCGACGTGGTGGGTGGCGCGCTCGTCGTCTCCGACGCCGCGCTCGGCGACGAGTTGCGCTACCACCAGAACGCCATGGGCGCGATCAACGGACCGTTCGACGCCTGGCTCACCCTGCGCGGCATCAAGACCCTCGGGGTACGCATGGACCGGCACTGCGACAACGCGGAGCGGCTGGCCGCGTACCTCGACGGGCACGCCAAGGTGGCCCAGGTGATCTACCCGGGGCTGCCCTCGCACCCCGGTCACGAGGTGGCCGCCAAGCAGATGCGCCGGTTCGGCGGCATGATCTCGTTCCGTGCGTCCGGCGGCGAGGACCACGCCGTGGAGATCTGCAACCGGGCCAAGCTCTTCGTGCTCGCGGAGTCGCTCGGCGGCGTGGAATCCCTGATCGAGCACCCGGGTCGGATGACACACGCAAGTGCTGCCGGCTCGCCGCTTGAAGTTCCCGGGGATCTCGTGCGACTGTCTGTCGGCATCGAGACGGTCGACGACCTGCTCGCCGATCTGGAGCAGGCACTGGGCTGACCGCTGGGGAGGATGGCCGTGCAGGACATCATGGCGACCTGGGTCGGGGCGACTGCCAAGCAGATCGCCCGGGGCGTACGCCGAGGTGACGTCTCGGCCACACAGGTCGTCGCCGACCACCTCGAGTACATCGCCTCCGCCGACCGCGATCTGGCGGCGTTCCGCGCCGTTCGCGGCGGCGAGGCGATCACCGAGGCGGAGAAGGTCGACGAGCAGGAGGACCTGGCCAACCTGCCGCTGGCCGGGGTGCCGGTGGCGGTCAAGGAGAACACCCCGGTCGCCGGCCTGCCCACCTGGAACGGGTCGCCCGCAGCGCGTACCGAGGTCGCGGAGGCCGACCACGAGGTGGTTCGCCGGCTCCGCGGTGCCGGGGCCGTGATCCTGGGCGTGACCCGGATGCCGGAGCTGGGCCTGTGGGCGCTCACCGACGACGACAGCGCGGTGACGCGTAACCCGTGGGACAGCACGCGTACCCCCGGGGGCTCCTCCGGTGGCGCCGCCGCGGCGGTGGCGGCCGGGCTGGTGCCGATCGCGCACGGCAACGACGGCCTCGGGTCGATCCGGATCCCGGCGGCCTGCTGCGGCCTGGTCGGGCTCAAGCCCGGCCGGGGCGTGGTGCCCTGCCAGCTCGGCGCCGACGACTGGTTCGGCCTCACCGAGCACGGGATGCTCACCAGCACTGTCGCGGACGCGGCGGTCGGCTTCTCGGTGCTTGCGGGTCGGCGTCCGGAGAAGCTGGTCCCGCCGCAGCGGCTGCGGGTGGGCGTCTCGCTGCGCTCCCCGGTGCGCGGCGTCTCGCCGGACGCGCCCAACCGGGACGCCGTCGCCGTCGCCGGCCGGCTGCTCGCCGCCGCCGGGCACGACACAGTGCCGGCCGACCCGGTCTACCCCACCGCGCTGGGCCTGCAGGGCATCGCCACCTGGTTCGCCGCCGCCGCCACCGACGTTCGGGCCTCCGGATTGGACCGGCGTGGCCTGCAACGGCGTACCCGTCGGCACGTCGCGCTTGGCGAATGGGCGCAGCGTCGGGGGTACGTCCGGGAAGCCGACCGGACCGCCTGGCGGCAGCGGTCGATCGACTTCTTCACCGACCACTCGGTCGACCTGCTGCTCACGCCCGCGTTGGCCAGCGCCCCGCCGGAGGCCGGGCGCTGGTCCGAGCGGTCCTGGCGGTCGAACATGTCGGCCAGCATCCGGTACGCCCCGTACGCCGCTCCGTGGAACATCGCCGGCCTCCCGGCGGTCGTGGTGCCGGTCGGCCGCCGCCCGGACGGTCTGCCGGTCGGCGTGCAGATCGTCGGTCCACCCGGTTCGGAGCTGCTGCTGCTCGGTGTGGCCGGCCAGTTCGAGATGGCCGCCCCCTGGTCACGGCACGCGCCCGGCTATCCCCGCGTCGGCACGGGGTCGCCGGCCGCCGCGTGATCGTCGCTGGTCCTGCTGATCCAGCGGATGATCCACTCCGGATCGCGGATATCGCGCCAACGGGGCGAGGTTGATACCCCCAGATCGGGGATGTCGAGTGGATCTATCGGGGTGGGAGCCTCTCGACCCGGTGTCGGCGCAGAGGGCCGCCGGCCCGGATGGCACGATCGGGGCATGACGGAACTGGTCGGCCTCGACGACGTACGGGCCGCGCGGGAACTGCTCGCCGACGTCGTGCGGGTCACCCCGCTGGAGCCCTCGCGGCCGCTGAGCGCGGCGCTGGGCGGGCCGACCTGGCTCAAGTGCGAGAACGTCCAACGCGCCGGCTCCTACAAGGTGCGCGGCGCGTACGTGCGGATCTCCCGGCTGTCGGCGGCGGAGCGGGAACGCGGCGTGGTGGCGGCGAGCGCCGGCAACCACGCCCAGGGTGTCGCGCTGGCCGCCGGTCTGGTCGGCACGCACGCGACGGTCTTCATGCCGGTCAACGCGCCGCTGCCGAAGGTCGCCGCCACCAAGGGGTACGGCGCGCAGGTGGAGTTGGCCGGCAACACCGTCGACGAGTCGCTGGTGGCCGCGCAGACGTACGCCGAGCGCACCGGCGCGGTGCTCATCCACCCGTTCGACCACCCGGACGTGATCGCCGGCCAGGGCACGGTGGCGCTGGAGATCCTCGAACAGTGCCCCGAGGTGCGGACGATCATCACCGGTGTGGGCGGCGGTGGTCTGATCTCCGGCATGGCAGTCGCCGCCAAGGCGCTGCGACCGGACGTCCGCATCATCGGTGTGCAGGCGGCCGGCGCGGCGGCGTTCCCGCCCTCGCTGGTGGCGGGGGAGCCGGTTCGGCTGCCCACGTTCGCCACCATCGCGGACGGCATCGCGGTCGGGCGCCCGGGGGAGATCACCTTCAACCATGTCCGCAAGCTTGTCGACGAGATCGTCACCGTCTCCGAGGAGGACATCTCCCGGGCGCTGCTGATGCTGCTGGAGCGGGGTAAGCAGGTCGTCGAGCCGGCCGGCGCGGTCGGTGTGGCCGCGCTGCTGGCCGGTGTGGTGCAGGTCGAGACGCCGGTGGTCGCGGTGCTGTCCGGCGGCAACATCGACCCGCTGCTCATGATGCGGGTGATCGAGCACGGCCTGGCCGCCGCGGGCCGCTATCTGCGGGTCACGGTGCGGTGCTCCGACCGGCCCGGACAGCTCGCCTCGCTGCTCAGCCAGATCGCCGAGCACCGGGCCAACGTGGTGGACGTGGAGCACCAGCGGGCCAACCCCCACCTGGGCCTCGGCGAGGTGGAGGTGGCGCTGTCGGTGGAGACCCGTGGAGTGGAGCACTCGGACACGCTGATCAGCGCGCTGCGGGCCAGCGGTTACCAGGTGGTCTTCGCCGCCGAGGGGTGACACGGCGGGTGCCACACCTCGGCGGCGGTACGCCTCAGACGGCCGGGGGCCGGTGCTCAGCCGGAGAACGGCTCGAAGCTGACCACGGTCACCTTGATGTCGGCGCCGCTCGGTGCCGTGTAGGTGCAGGTCTGCCCGGGACGGCCGCCCAGGATCGCCTTGCCGAGCGCGGACTCGGGGCTGTAGACGGTCAGATCGGTGGTGGCGGCGATCTCCCGGGAGCCGAGCAGGAAGGTCTCGGTGTCGTCGGTGTCGTCGTCGAAGTAGATCGTCACGACCATGCCGGGCGACACCGCGTCCGTCGTCGGCGCCTCGCCAACCTTGGCGGTGCGCAGCAGCTCCTGCAGGTAGCGGATGCGCCCCTCAGCCTTGCCCTGCTCCTCGCGGGCGGCGTGGTAGCCACCGTTCTCCCGCAGGTCGCCCTCCTCGCGCCGGGCATTGATCTCGGCCGCGATCGCCGGGCGGTTGGCGATGTGCTCGTCGAGCTCGGCCTGGAGGCGGTCGTACGCGTCCTGGGACAGCCAGGTGGCGGGCGCCTCGTTGCCAGTGGACACAGGCGGTCTCCTCAGATGTGCGTGGCTGGCTGACAGGTGAACTACCAAGTTACCAGTGCGGTACGACACAGCGTGTCGGCGATCATCACCGCTGTCCGGATCGGGCAACCGGTGGTAAGGGCGCTCGCGAGCTGCTCGCAGACGTGGTTGCGCAGCTCAGGCGGGCGGACGACAGCGCAGCACCTCGCCGATGAACGGCCGGGCGGTGGTGGTCAGGCGATGCCGGGTGGTGACGTGCCGATCGCCCGGGGCCGCGGTCACCGTGATCTGCTCGCGGGCGACCTCGGCACCGGCGCGGTCACGGGCACGCAGGACGCAGACCGCCGATCCGCCCGACGGCACGGTCACCCGGAAGTCGAGCAGCAGTTGGTTGTCCGTGATGTCGGTGTAGGTGATCACCTGGGCGCTGTAGTTCGGATCACCGTACTGCTGGTAGAGCCGCACGGAGATCAGACTCAGCGCGCCCGCCAGCACCAGCAGCGCCAGCGCGGCCAGCAGCGTACGACGGCGGCCTCCGCCGGGTGCCCGGCGGCGGCCGTAGCGCCCGGCCGGAAAAACCGGCGCGCCCGGTGAAATTGTGGCGTGCGTCTCGGTCACCGGCGGGTATCTCCTGGCGTTGTTGTCGGCGGCATCAGCAAGAATGACAGGGTCCATCCTCCCACCCGGCCCAACGGCCGCAATGGCAGGCCGGGTCGGGGCCGCAGCGCCGACCGGCGGCGGAGTGCGGAAGATCCCGGCAGGTCAGCCGGTCGATACCGGTCGGGTCCACCCGGTCGGCACAGACGAGGAGCGCCGAAGTTGGCAGAGCAACTGCGTCTCATGGCCGTTCACGCGCACCCGGACGACGAGTCGAGCAAGGGTGCGGCGACCATGGCGAAGTACGTCGCCCAGGGCGTCGACGTGCTGGTGGTGACGTGCACCGGCGGTGAGCGCGGCAGCGTGCTCAACCCCAAGCTCGACCGGCCCGACGTGTGGGCCAACATCGCGGACATCCGGCGCGCCGAGATGGACGCCGCGCGGGCGATCCTCGGCGTCGAGCAGGCCTGGCTCGGCTTCGTCGACTCCGGCCTGCCCGAGGGAGACCCGCTGCCCCCGCTGCCCGAGGGCTGCTTCGCCCTCCAGGACGTCGAGGTGGCCGCCGGCCCGCTGGTGCGGCTGATGCGCGAGTTCCGTCCGCACGTGGTGACCACGTACGACGAGGAGGGTGGCTACCCCCACCCCGACCACATCATGTGCCACAAGGTGAGCGTGGCCGCCTTCGAGGCCGCCGGCGACCCGAAGCGCTACCCGGAGCTGGGCGAGCCCTGGCAGCCGCTGAAGCTCTACTACGACATCGGCTTCTCCAGGGCCAAGATCATGGCCCTGCACGAGGCCATGCTCGCCACCGGCGGCGACTCTCCGTACCAAGAGTGGCTCAAGCGCTGGGACGAGCGACCCGACAAGGGCCCTCGGATCACGACCCGGGTGGAGTGCGGCGAATACTTCCCGGTCCGCGACGACGCGCTGCGCGCCCACGCCACCCAGGTCGACCCGGACGGCTTCTGGTTCCACGTGCCGATGGAGCTGCAGCAGCGTGCCTGGCCGACCGAGGATTTCGAGCTGGCCCGCACCGTGGTGGACAGCCCGTTGCCCGAGTCCGACCTCTTCGCCGGCGTGCGGGAGACGGCGCACGCGCGCTGATTTCCGCCGGGTCTACCCTGGTAACCAACCGCACATCGGAGGAACGCCATGCTGACCGCTGCCCAGGTGCTCGCGGAGAACAACTTCGGGGACACCCGCACGGGTGGTCTGGCCGGGCCGATGGGCCTCTTCCTCATCCTGCTGCTGGCCACCGCGACCATCCTCCTGATCCGCAACATGAACGCCCGCCTGCGCCGGCTGCCGGACCGGTTCCCGCAACAGGGGCGGCCTGCCGACCCGACCAGGGCGGACACGTCAGTCGTCGATCCGACAGATGGGACCGGAGCGCGTGATTCATCCACGCCCGCTCCCAACGGGCACCAGCAGCACCGGAACGGGTAGTCCGCGCATGATTCACGCCGAACCGGGTGGTCGGCCCCTGTTGCGACCACCCGGTTTGGCTTAGCCTTCCGCCGGGGGGACCAAAAGTCTCCGAGCCGTGCGCGGAAGGGGGCGCCGATGACCGACACAGCACCGGTGGCCCGTCGTCGCGTCGGTCGGCCGTCCAACGAGGGCGATCGATGACCTCCGGCCCGGCCGCCGACCCGTCCGACCGAGTCGGGGCGCGCCGCATGCCGGCCCGGCTGCTCGTGCTGACCGGCGCGGTGACGCTTACCGCTCTGGTCTCCGCCGCTGTCGGGTTGACCCTCCCGACCCGGCTGCCGGCCGACGATCCGCTCGGCGCTCCGGCCCGCTTCGGCATCGCCGTGGCCGTCCTCGCCGTCGCCCAACTCGCCCGACTGCGGTTCCGCGCGGGCGCGGGCATGGTCAGCATCAGTTGGGGCGAGGCGGCGCTGATCGTCTGCCTCTACCTCGCGCCGGCCGGCTGGCTGCCCGCAGCCACCCTGCTCGGTGCGGGCCTGGCCTGGACGGCGCTCTCGCTGTACAGCGACCACCGTCCACCACTGGAGATCGTCCGCATCGCCGCGTCGCTGGCCGCCGCGTCGGCGCTGGCGGTGTCCGTGACGACGGCCCTGGGGCAGCCGCTGCTCGCTCCGCCGACCCCGATGTTGGCGCTGGCCGTGATCGCCGGCTCGGTGACCTACCTGTTGGTGACCGCCTGGCTCGGTGGGGTCACCCTGGGTCTGCGGCACGGGCTGCCGATCGGGCCGCCGCTCCTCGCCGCGCTGCGCGGCAAGCTGCTGATGTTCGTGGGCAACGTGGCGGTCGGCCTGGTGGTCGTCGCGCTGCTGGAGCTGGACGCGCGCTGGTTGCTGCTGCTTCCGCCGCTGCTGTGGTTGCTCCAGCAGACCTACCGCTACCGGCTGCGCGCCGACCAGGAACGCCGGACGTGGCGGGCCTTCGCCGAGGCCACCGCGGCCCTCAACCAGCTCGACGAGAGGGGCGTGGCCAGCGCCGCGGTGAGCGGCGCGCTGACGCTGTTCAACGCCGAACTGGTCGACGTCGACGTGGCCCGGGCCGATGGCAGGTGGCGCCGGTACCGGGGCGACGCCGGCGGCCAACTGATCGACCGGGAGGTGAGCCCACCGGGCCGGTCGGAGGCCGACGAGCACGAGCTGATCCGTCCCCTGTCGGTGGGCGCCGCGCCGGTCGGCCGGTTGCGTGTCCGGTTCCCCCGATCCGCCCCGCCCACGACCCGGGAGCGCGACGCGGTGGCCGCGTTCGGCGATGCCCTCGCCGCCGCCCTGCACGACGCCGCGACGCACCGTGAGCTGCGACTGGTCACCGCCCGATCGTCGTACGAGGCGGTGCACGACCTGCTCACCGGGCTGGCCAACCGGACGGCGATGCTCGGCAAGGGCGACCAGTCGCTGCGGCAGCTCGCGCACGAGCACCCGGTGGCCCTGCTCCTGTTGGACATCAACCAGTTCAAGGAAGTCAACGACACCCTCGGGCACGCGGCCGGCGACCAGTTGCTGCGGCTGACCGCCAACCGGCTCAGCGCGTTGGCCCGCCCCGGCGATCTGCTCGCCCGGCTCGGCGGTGACGAGTTCGCGCTGCTGCTCACCTCGGTTCCTGTGCTGGGTGACCGGACCGCCCCGATGGCGTACGCGCTGCGGCAGGCCCGGGAGATCGCCGAGCGGCTGGCCGCGCCGACCGAGGTGGCCGGGGTGCGGATGTCGATCGAGGTATCCGTCGGTGTGGTGGTCGCCGACGCGGGCGCCGCCGACCTGACCGAGCTGCTGCGCCGGGCCGACATCGCGATGTACCAGGCGAAGGAGGGCGGCGGCAGCGTCGCCGCGTACGACAGCACCCGGGACGCGGCCAGCACCGACCAGCTCGCTCTGCTGGCCGAGCTGCGCGAGGCGCTGGAGGTCGACGACCAGCTCGTGCTGGCGTTGCAGCCGGCGGTCGACCTGGCCACCGGCGCGCCCACCGGTGTGGAGGCGTTGATCCGCTGGCAGCATCCCCGGCGGGGCTGGCTGAACCCGGTCGACTTCATCCGCCCGGTGGAGAACAGCGAGCAGCTCGGCACGTTCACCCGGTACGTGCTGAACAAGGCGCTCGCCGTGGCCGCCGGCTGGGCCCGCGAGGGGCTCGACGTCCCGATCTCGGTCAACCTGTCCGCGCGTAGCCTGCTCGACCCGCGCCTGCCGGCGGAGATCGCCGAGGCGTTGCGCCGGCATCAGGTGCCGCCGCACCGCCTGGTCCTGGAGATCACCGAGACGGTGGTGATGAGCGAGCTGGAGGTCATCGACGAGGTGCTGGCCACGCTCCGGTCGATGGGCGTGCAGCTCGCGGTGGACGACTTCGGCACCGGCTTCTCCTCGTTGACCTTCCTCACCCGGATCGCCGTGGACGAGTTGAAGGTGGACCGCTCGTTCGTGATCCGGATGGCCGATTCACCGGAGGCTGCGGCGATCGTGCGGACCACCGTGGGGCTCGCCCACGAGCTGGGGCTGCGCGTGGTCGCCGAGGGGGTGGAGACCGCCGAGCAGCGGCTGGCCCTGGCCGAGCTGGGCTGCACGTCCGCGCAGGGCTACCACTTCTTCAAGCCGATGCCGGCGGACAAGATCGGCGCGGTGCTGGGGTCGCTGCGCGACTCGGCGGAGTCGAACGTCTTCCGGCTCCGCGCCGACGGCGCCTCCTGACGGCCGGGCGCGGCCCGTCGGTGCTGGTTATGGTCGTCGGGTGAACCGACTCGCCAACGCCACCAGTCCATACCTTCTCCAGCACGCCGACAACCCGGTCGACTGGTGGCCGTGGTGCGACGAGGCGTTCGCCGAAGCGAAACGGCGCGACGTCCCGGTGCTCATCTCGGTGGGCTACGCCGCCTGCCACTGGTGCCACGTGATGGCGCACGAGTCGTTCGAGAACGAGCAGGTCGGCGCCCTGATGAACGACGACTTCGTGTCGATCAAGGTGGACCGCGAGGAGCGCCCGGACGTCGACGCGGTCTACATGACCGCCACCCAGGCGATGACCGGTCAGGGCGGCTGGCCGATGACCGTCTTCGCCGCCCCCGACGGCACCCCGTTCTTCTGCGGCACCTACTTCCCGCGCGCCAACTTCGTCCGGCTGCTCCAGTCGGTCGCCACCGCCTGGCGCGACCAGCGTGCGGAGGTGCTGCGCCAGGGTGCCGCAGTGGTCGAGGCGATCGGCGGCGCGCAGGCCGTGGGTGGCCCCACCGCGCCGCTGGACGCCCCGCTGCTCGACGCCGCGGCCGCCAACCTGGCCGGTGAGTACGACGGGACGAACGGCGGTTTCGGGGGCGCCCCGAAGTTTCCGCCGCACATGAACCTGCTCTTCCTGCTGCGCCACCACCAGCGCACCGGCGACCCGCGCAGCCTGGAGATCGCCCGGCACACCGGTGAGGCGATGGCGCGGGGCGGCATCTACGACCAGCTCGCCGGCGGCTTCGCCCGGTACTCGGTGGACGCGCACTGGACGGTGCCGCACTTCGAGAAGATGCTCTACGACAACGCGCTGCTGCTGCGGGTCTACACGCAGCTCTGGCGGCTGACCGGCGATCCGCTGGCCCGCCGGATCGCCCGGGACACCGCCCGGTTCCTCGCCGACGAGCTGCACCGGCCGGGGGAGGGGTTCGCGTCCGCGCTGGACGCCGACACGGAGGGCGTCGAGGGGCTCACCTACGCCTGGACGCCCGCCCAGCTCGTCGAGGTGCTCGGCGAGGAGGACGGCCGTTGGGCCGCCGACCTGTTCGCCGTGACCGAGGAGGGAACCTTCGAGCACGGCATGAGCGTGCTGCGGCTCGCCCGGGACGTCGACGATGCCGCGCCCGAGGTCCGCGCCCGCTGGCAGCAGGTGGTGGGGCAGCTGCTCGCCGCCCGGGACGCGCGTCCCCAGCCGGCCCGTGACGACAAGGTGGTGGCCGCGTGGAACGGCCTGGCGATCACCGCCATCGCCGAGTTCCAGCAGGTCGCCGCCCTGTACGCGTCGCCGCAGGACAAGGACGCCAACCTGATGGACGGCGTGACCATCGTCGCCGACGGCGCGATGCGCGACGCCGCCGAGCACCTGGCGACCGTGCACCTGGTGGACGGCCGGCTGCGCCGGGTCTCCCGCGACGGCAAGGTCGGCGAGCCGGTCGGGGTGCTGGAGGACTACGGCTGCGTGGCCGAGGCGTTCTGCGCGCTGCACCAGCTCACCGGCGAGGGCCGCTGGCTCACCCTGGCCGGCGGGCTGCTGGACACCGCGCTGGAGCACTTCGCCGCGTCCGGCGGCGCCTACTACGACACCGCTGACGATGCGGAGCAGCTGGTCACCCGCCCGGCCGACCCGACCGACAACGCCACCCCGTCGGGCCGGTCGGCGCTGGTGGCCGGGCTGGTGGCGTACGCCGCGCTGACCGGCGAGACGCGGTACCGGGAGGCCGCCGAGGCGGCGCTGGCCACCGTGGCCCCGCTCGTCGGGCGGCACGCCCGGTTCACCGGGTACGCGGCCACGGTCGGTGAGGCGCTGCTGTCCGGGCCGTACGAGATCGCCGTGGTGACCGACGACCCGGCCGGCGATCCGCTGGTGGCCGCGGCCCGCCGGCACGCCCCGCCCGGGGCGGTGGTGGTCGCCGGGGCCCCGGACCAGCCGGGGGTGCCGCTGCTCGCCGACCGGCCGCTGGTCGACGGGCGGTCTGCGGCGTACGTCTGCCGGGGTTTCGTCTGCCAACGGCCGGTCACCTCCGTCGAGGAGCTGGTCGCCCAGCTCGCCTGAGCGCAACGGCCGACGTAGCGCCCGGTAGTTGCCCGCGACCCGGGCCCGGTGGTGGTCGGCGCCTCGCGAAAGCGTGGGCGCCGGCCCTCCGGGTGGGCCCGCCGACGGCCCGGATAGGCTGGCCGCGCTATGGATTCCCGTACCGGACTGCCTGTTGTCGGCATGGTGGGTGGCGGCCAGTTGGCCCGGATGACCCACCAGGCCGCGATCGCCCTCGGCCAGTCACTGCGTGTGCTCGCTACCGCCCCGGAGGACGGTGCGGCGCTTGTCGCCGCCGACGTCCAGTACGGCGATCACACCGACCTGGCCGCCCTGCGTACCTTCGCCAAGGGCTGCGACGTGGTCACCTTCGACCACGAGCACGTGCCCACCGGGCACATCCGCACTCTGGCGGCGGAAGGGGCGACCCTGTACCCGCCGGCGGACGCGTTGCTGCACGCCCAGGACAAGCAGGTCATGCGGGAACGCCTCACCGAGCTGGGTGCGCCCAACCCGGCGTGGCGGCCGGTCGGTCAACCCGCGGACCTGGTCGGCTTCGGTGAGCAGGTCGGCTGGCCGGTGGTGCTCAAGGCAGCCCGGGGCGGCTATGACGGCCGGGGCGTCTGGATGGTCGACGACGCCGCGCAGGCCACCGAGCTGGCAGAGATGCTGCTCGCCGGCGGCACCCCGCTGATCGTCGAGGAACGGGTGCCGCTGCGCCGGGAGTTGGCCGTGCAGGTGGCCCGGTCGCCGTTCGGCCAGGTGGCCGCGTACCCGGTGGTCGAAACGGTCCAGCGGGACGGCATCAACGTGGAGGTGCTGGCCCCGGCGCCCGGCCTGGACGAAGAGCTTGCCGTCGCCGCCCAGCAGCTCGCCATCGACCTGGCCACCGCGCTCGGCGTGGTCGGCCTGCTCGCCGTCGAACTCTTCGAGGTGCGTGACGAGGCCGGACGGCCGGCGATCGTGGTCAACGAGCTGGCGATGCGGCCGCACAACTCGGGGCACTGGACCATCGAGGGCGCCCGGACCTCCCAGTTCGAGCAGCACCTGCGGGCGGTGCTGGACTACCCGATGGGCGACACCGCGCTGACCGCGCCGGTGGTGGTGATGGCGAACGTGCTCGGCGGCGAGCCGGGCGGAATGTCGATCGACGAGCGGCTGCACCACCTCTTCGCCGCCGAGCCGGGCGCGAAGGTGCACCTCTACGGCAAGCAGGTCCGGCCCGGCCGCAAGGTGGGGCACGTCACCGTGCTCGGTGACGACCTGGACGACGTACGGGCGCGGGCCGCGCGGGCCGCGCGTTGGCTGCGCGAGGGGCACGAGTGAGCCACATGAACGATGAGGGGGTCGGTGTGAGCACGGTCGGGCTGATCATGGGCAGTGACTCGGACTGGCCGACCATGCGGGCCGCGGCCGAGGTGCTGGACGAATTCGGTGTGTCGTACGAGGTCCGGGTGATCTCGGCGCACCGGACCCCGGTCGCGATGATCGAGTACGGCCAGGACGCCGCCGACCGGGGCCTCAAGGTGATCATCGCGGGTGCGGGCGGGGCAGCCGCCCTGCCGGGCATGGTGGCCTCGGTGACGCCGCTGCCGGTGATCGGCGTGCCGGTGCCGTTGAAGCACCTCGACGGCATGGATTCGCTGCTGTCCATCGTGCAGATGCCGGCGGGCATCCCGGTCGCCACCGTGTCGATCGGCAACGCCCGCAACGCCGGTTTGCTGGCCGTACGAATCCTCGGTGCCAGCGACGAGCCCCTGCGCGCCCGAATGACGACCTACCAGCAGAACCTGGACCAGCTCATCAAAACCAAGGACGCCGCCCTCCAAGAAACCCTGTAACCGCCCCCACCCCCAGGCGATCTTGCACTTTCGGTCACCGATAGGGGCAGATGTGCCCCTTTAGTCCGGGCAGGAAGTGCAAGATCGCGGGGGAGGGGACGGGCGGACCCGGCACGCTCACCGTGCCCACTCACTCACGCCGCTTGTTCCTCAGATTCATCTCATGGAGCGCAGGGCGGTCTGTAGGCGTTCCTGGGCGCGGCGGCGGCGTTCGTTGCTGGCGCCGAGGACGAGCAGCAGGAAGCCCACGGGGATCAGCGCCAGCCACGGGCCGAAGCTGAACAGCGCGTGGATCGCGGTGATCGCGGTGACCGACGCGCCGACGATCACCGGTGCCTGCTGCTGGCTGGACGATCCGAAGATCAGCACCGCCACCGCGCCGAGTAGCAGCAGCATCTGCCGCAGCGTGCTGGTGTCGGTGGCCAGCACGATCGCCAGTGTCGGCACGAACGCGGCGACCAGCGCCGGCCCGTACGCCACCCAACTGCTCATGTCCGGACGGTGGCGCAACTCCAGCACCCCGACCAGCAGGGCCAGAACGGCGAAGGGCAGCGTGTACGCCTCGGGCAGCGCCACGTCGGCGACGCGCATCAGGATCCACCAGGCGGTGATCTCGCAGAACACCACCGCCCAGAAGAGGATGCGGCGCTCCACCGGCCGGCGACCGGGCCGGGTGGCCGCCACGCCGAGGACCGCGCCCCATGCGGCCAGCAGGGCGGCGATGTGGCGGGGCGAGTCGAAGGCGAGGGCCAGCGCGATCAGTGCCGCCGCGTACCCGCTCCACTCCACCGTGGACGCTTCGCGCTGAGCCTCGGGGCGGCGCAGCCGGGGCAGGGTCGCGGCGAGCACCTGGAGGACCGCGCCGACGGCGAGGACGCCGAACGCGGACCAGACCGGGGCCAGCCCGGCGACCAGGCCGGCGGTGAGTACGAAGAGCTGCGCCATCAGCGATGCGAAGAGCCAGCCGAGGATGCGCGCCCGCTGTGTGATGCCGAACAGCGCCGCCACCGCGCCCACACCGACGGCGCTGCCGAGGGTGAACAGGGTCAGCTGCCGATCGGCCAGGCTGCCGGCGAGCCCGGCGCTGCCGCCGGCCAGCCCGATGACGAACACCAGCACCCGGGCCAGCCGCAGCGAACGGGCCGGCTCGACGAGCGCGGGCGGTGGGGTCAGCGCGAGGCCGAGTATCGCGATGGTGAAGACGGCGAGCGCGGCGACGGTGCTCGCGGGCCAGCCCCGGCCCAGCGCGATGGGTGCGATCAGCAGTGTGACGGCCGCGCCGGGCAGCACCACCGGCACGGCACGGGACCGCCGCCCGCCGCTGAACCCTGTGGCGGCCAGCGCGGCGGTCGCGGTGAGCAGCAGAGCGGTAAGCACGTGGGTCGGGTTGACCACGTCTGACGGTGGGGTGAGCAGCTCTGGGGGCGGGCCCTGCCAGATCCGGGTCAACGTGCGGTGCGGCTCGACGAGGGCGGTGTACAGGGCGGGCCCGATCGACACGAGTGCCAGGACGGTCGGCAGGGCGGCTGCGGCGAGGGCGCCGGCGGACGGGCTGACCCGCCACTGCCGCCGTTCCGGGTCGTCCGGCAACCGTCGCAGCGCACCGTCGAGGAGCACGGCCCACCGCCGGACCGGCTGGGCCGAGTCGGTGGGCGGCGCGGTCGCCGCCCGGACCAGTTCGGCGAGGACGCCGAGCAGGGCGGCGGCGGCCGCGTAGACCCCGGCGGGGAGGCCGGTGGGGATGGCGGCGAGGGCGCTGATGGTGGCACCACCGACCACTGCCACGCTGACCCAGGGCAAATACTGCGGCACGTGCCGGCGAACGGCGGCCACGGCCGCGAGACCGAGGCTGGACGCGGCCAGCGCGGCGGTCAGCACCACCTGCGCCGAGTGCTGGAACTCGACGGCCAGCGCCGCCACCGCGCCGGGCAGGGCCAGCAGCGCGGCCCCGGCGGCCGCACCGCCGATCTGGGCCAGGTGCGGTGGCATCCCCTCGGACTCCAGGTCGGTCACCTGCGGCCCGGCCAGTACGCGGGCCACCGCGGCCACGACCACGCCGATCAGCGCGATGCTGCCCAGCGCCAACGCGGTGGTCCACGGGCGGACCAGGCCGGCGCCGGCCGCGTGCAGCGCGACCACCCCGGCGACGGTGGCCCGGGACAGCCCGGCGCGGGCCTCCTCGGTGGCCACCGAGGCCATCCCGAACACGGTGGCGACCATGCCGCCGATCAGCACCGGCGACCACCAGGGCAGGTCGAACGCGGCCGGGGCACCGATCGTGGCGAGCACGACGGCCGCGCCGGACACGTCCCACCGCCAGGGTGGCGGCAGCAGGATGCCGGCGGCGACGGCCAGCAACAGCAGCGCGATCGGGGCCTGCCAGGTCGACCCGCCGGTCGGCGCGGCCGGCCAACCGCTCAGGTCGCCGTCCCAGATCGGGCCGGGCGTGGCCAGCACGCCCACCCCGCCGCGCAGCGCCGACCAACCGGCGAGCACACCGATGAGTACGCCGCCGACGGTGATGCCGAGGATCGGCCCGCGCCGCCACTCCTCGGGCATGGCACGGGCACCCACGGCGACCACCAGCACGAGGCCGGCGGCCACCGCCAGTTGCCCGCCGGGGGCGAGGACCGCGCCGATGCGGACCATCGTGGCGATCAGCGCGGTGGTGACCGCCGCGGCGGCCAGGTCGGAGCCGTCCAGGGTGAGGTCGGATCGGCGGCCGGCGTCGATCGAGGGCGCCAGGTAGAGCAGCACCGCGGCGACCAACAGGAGCGCGCCGACCCAGGCGTCGGCGACGGTCGCCCCCGGGGCTCCGAAGGCGGCGGCGGTGACCACCAGCGCGCCCAGCCCGGTGCCGACCGACAGGGGCGCCGGGATGCGCCGCTGGGAGACCTGCACCATGGCGGCGTACCCGAGGGTCACGCAGACCGCCAGGAAGCTCGCCGCCAGCACCGGGACGGTCACCTCGCGGAGGCTGGCCGAGTTGGGCGTCGGGTCGACGGATGCGGTGGCGGCCACGAACGCGGCCACCGCGCCGGGCAGCGCGAACGCGGCGCCACCGGCGGCCCAGTCGGTGACCGTGTCGGCGGCGGCGGACGCGATCCGGACGCGGGGGGCCAGCGCGACCAGCGCGGTCGCCGCGAAGATGGTGAGCAGGACGGCAGCCGTGAGCGCTGGTCTGGACAGGCCCGCCCCGACGCCGAAGAGGCCCACCACGGCGGCGCCGACGGCGTGTGCCAACGCGGCCCGGGAGGTCCGCGCGGAGAGGCCGATCACCCCGATGCCGATCGCGGTGAGCACCATCGGCCAGGGTGCCGCCGCCCAGCCGAGGCCGAACGAGGCCGGTACGGCGAGCGCGGTCAGCGCGGCTCCCGCGACGGCGAACTCACGGCGGATGTCCGGTGGCAGTGCCAGCACCGCGGCGATGGTGAGCAGGAACGCGGCGGCGGCGAGTTGCCAGGTGTTCGGGCCGACGGCGGCGGCCAGTTCGGCCGCGTACCCGTCGAGGTCGGCGCCCCACGCGGGCAGCGCCGCCCGGACCGGGGCGACGCCGGCGCGCAGCGCGCCCCCGGCGACCACTATCCCGCTGACGGTCAGCGCGACCGCCGACGCGACCTGCGGGCCACGCCGGGCGGCCTCGGGGACCGCGCGTACCGCCAGCCCGGTCACCGTGATGACCGCGGCGATCAGCAGCAACGACTGGCCGGGCAGGGCCACGGAGGCGATCCGGCCGAGGGCGCCGATCACGGCCAGGGTGAGGATGCCGGCCCCGACGTCGGGCAGCGGTGGGCGGCGCAGCACCAGCGCGCCGGCCAACCCGACCGCCGCGGCCAGCACCAGCACCAGCCCCGCGCTGGTCGCCGTCGGCACGGTCTGCGCCCGGAGCAGGGCCGTGACCGCGTACGCCAGGGCGACGGCGACCGCCACCGCGTGCAGCGACCAGGTCAGCTCGCGCACCCCGGGCACCGGACGGGCCGGCGAGGGTTGGGCGGTCCCCACGCCGGCGTCGATCAGTTCGCCGGCCTCCTCCGGGTCGCCCTCCGGCCGGCCCTCCGCGTCGCGTTGGCGGGGCGGGGCCGGGGTGCTCGGCTCCGGCAGGTCCTGCCGGACGGGCCGCTCCACCATCAGCCCGGAGCGGGCCAGCCAGAGGTCGAGGAGGGCGACCAGGGTCACCACCAGGGCCCAGCCACCCGGCCCCGTGAGCCAGTCGTACGCGAGCAGCGGCAGCACCGGCTGTGCGGCGAGCACGGTGGCGAAGCGGGGTGCCCGCAGACCGGTCCACGCGGCGTACCCGACCGAAACGGCGGCGGTGCCGGTGAAGATCAGACCGGCGAAGATCGCGCCGGAGGTGCCGCCGTCGCCGATCCGGTCCACCGCCCAGAGGGCGTACCCGGCCAGTGGCACGAGCAGCAGACCCACCGCGGCGATCGTCTCCGCGGTCGAGGTGAGCCCACGCCGGGCCAGCGCCGGTGGGGCGAGCAGCATCAGCACGGTGGCGAGCAGCAGGACACCGAGGCGGGCCAGCGCGTCCATCGAGCTGGTCGCCACTGCGGCGAAGACCACGGCGGCCACGCCGAGCAGCAATGCACCCAGGCCGAGGGGGATGTTCTGCACCTCCCGGGAGGACGCCTCCGGGGGGTGCTCCGGGTCGTCGGCGTCCAGCCAGGTCGGCGGGGGAGGCGGCGGTGGCGGGTCCTCCGGCGCGGCTGGGGTGCCCTGGCGGGGGACCCGCGGCGGGGCGCCAGTGGTGGCCGTCGGCGGGCGGCGACCGGGGCGGCGGCGCAGCACCCGGCGAGGGCGCGTGGCCTGCTTGAGTCGTTCCTCCCCGGCGTGGGCGAGGATGTCCCGCTGGAAGAGGGCGGCCTGCATCTTGGCGGCGATCTGCCGCTGCTCGCGGGCGATGGCGGCGTCGCGCGCCTTCATCTCCGCGATCGAGCGCTCGATGTTGGCCAGGTGCTCGGACCACTGTGGCTGGTCGGCACCGCAGTGCGGGCAGCGGACGGCCGGCTTGATCTCCCGGCCGCACGAGGAGCATTGAAAGGTCGCCACGACACCCCTCCACCCGCACTGTGGACTCCCACTGTCGCAGCATGCCCAAAGCTGGCGCGGATTTCGACTCTTGTCGGCGGGTCCGGGGCAAACAACGTCATCGGCCGGCCGCCGGAGGGGTGCTCCGCGACCGGCCGATGGGTGGGGACCGTCAGGGGCGGCCCATGCCCCGGTACTCCCAGCCGGCCTGGGCCCACAGCGCCGAGTCGAGGCAGTTGCGCCCGTCGACGACCTTGCGGCCGGCGACCAGTTCGCCCAGGGCGACCGGGTCGGCGTTGCGGAAGTCCGCCCACTCGGTGAGGACGCAGACCAGGTCAGCGCCGGTGACCGCCTCGTTGATGCCGGTCTCGTAGGTCAGCTCCGGAACCGCACGGCGGGCGTTCTCGGTGCCCTGCGGGTCGTACACGTGCACGTCGGCGCCGGCCTTCTGCAGCAGCGCGGCGACGGCGAGCGCCGGGGCGTCGCGGACGTCGTCGGTGTTGGGCTTGAAGGTGGCGCCCAGCACGGCGATGCGGGTGCCGGAGAAATCCGGACCGGCCGGGCCGGAGCGGCGACCGAGCAGGTCCGCCGCGAGCTGGAGCACGCGGGTACGGCGGCGCAGGTTGATCAGGTCGACCTCGTGCAGGAAGCGCAGCGCCTCGCCGGCACCCAACTCCTGCGCGCGGGCCTGGAAGGCGCGGATGTCCTTGGGCAGGCACGCGCCGCCGAAGCCGAGGCCCGACTGGAGGAACCGGTTGCCGATCCGAGGGTCGTACCCGATTGCCCGGGCCAGCTGGGTGACGTCCCCGCCGGAGGCCTCGCAGACCTCGGCCATCGCGTTGATGAAGGAGATCTTCGTGGCGAGGAAGGCGTTCGCGGCGACCTTGACCAGCTCGGCGGTGGCGAAGTCGGTGACCACCAGGGGCACCTCGCGGTCCTCGGTGGCGGCCAGGTCGAAGACGCCCTTGTGCGCGGCGTAGAGCATGCCGTTGGCCCACTCGCTCTTGACGCCGACCACGATCCGGTTGGGGCGCAGCACGTCGTCGACGGCGAAGCCCTCCTGGAGGAACTCGGGGCTCCACGCCACCTCGACGCCCAGGTTGTCGGGGGTGTGCTTGCCGACGAGCTGCTCCACCCACTCGGCGGTGCCCACCGGCACGGTGGACTTGCCGACGATCAGCGCCTTGCGGGTCAGGTGCTGCGCCAGGCTGGTCACCGACGCCTCGACGTACGACAGGTCGGCGCCCATCCCGTCGGCCCGCTGGGGGGTGCCGACGCAGATGAAGTGCACGTCGCCGAACTCGGCGGTCTCGGCGATGTCGGTGCTGAACCGCAGCCGGCCGGCGGCCAGGTTGCGCTTGAGCAGCTCGTCCAGGCCGGGCTCGTGGATCGGCACCGCACCGGCGTTGAGTTTGGCGATCTTGTCCGCGTCGACGTCGTACCCGAGCACCTCGTACCCGAGCTCCGCGTAGCAGATGGCGTAGGTCGCACCGAGGTAGCCGGTCCCCAGGAAGGTCACCCGCGGCCGAGGCGCGCCCGACGGCGGTGTCACCGCGGCGATGGCGGGGCTCGGCTGGATGGTGGGGTAGGGGATCGTCACGCCTGTCTTCTCCACTCGCGCTGGCGGCGCGTCGTCGCGTCGCGTTCTGCTACGGCGCCTGGCGGGCACCGGAGGGGTGGCTCAACTGTTTGTATTCCATCATCGTCCGGCGGCGTGGGTGCTCCGTCATGCCCGTACCTACGCGCCGGTAACATCACCTGAACTGCAGTCGCTATCCTTCAGTCTGCGCGGTCGGCGGTCAGGGGAAGTCACAGACTGCGCATGATAGCGGTGAAAGGGAGGGTCGACATGGCCGCAGGGGAGTCCTTCGACGCCTACCGGTTGCCCGACGAGCACGAGGCGATCCGGGAAGCCGTACGCGACGTCTGTGCCGCCAAGGTGGCTCCGCACGCCGCGGAGGCGGACGAGACCGGGGAGTTTCCCAAGGCGTCCTACGACGCGCTGCGGGCCGCCGACTTCCACGCGCCGCACATCCCGGAGGAGTACGGCGGGGCGGGCGCGGATGCCCTGGCCACGGCGATCGTGATCGAGGAGGTGGCACGCGCCTGCGCGTCGTCCTCGCTCATCCCGGCGGTCAACAAACTCGGCACGATGCCGCTGCTGCTGTCGGGTTCCGAGGAGATCAAGCGCCGCTACCTGACCCCGGTCGCCGCCGGCGAGGCGATGTTCTCGTACTGCCTCTCCGAGCCCGAGGCGGGCAGCGACGCCGCGTCGATGACCACCCGCGCGGTGCGTGACGGGGATCACTGGGTGCTCAACGGCGTGAAGCGCTGGATCACCAACGCCGGGGTGTCCGAGTTCTACACCGTCTTCGCCGTCACCGACCCGGCTGCACGCTCCCGGGGCATCTCGGCCTTCGTGGTCGAGAAGTCCGACCCCGGGGTGAGCTTCGGCGCGCCGGAGAAGAAGCTCGGCATCAAGGGCTCGCCCACCCGCGAGGTCTACCTGGACAACGTGCGGATCCCCGCCGACCGGATGATCGGCGCCGAGGGCACCGGCTTCGCGACCGCCATGAAGACCCTGGACCACACCCGGGTCACCATCGCCGCGCAGGCCGTCGGGATCGCGCAGGGCGCGCTCGACTACGCCAAGGGGTACGTGGCCGAGCGCCGGCAGTTCGGCAAGGCGGTCGCCGAGTTCCAGGGCATCCAGTTCATGCTCGCCGACATGGGCATGAAGCTGGAGGCGGCCCGGCAGCTCACGTACGCCGCCGCCGGCAGGTCCGAGCGGGGCGACGCCGACCTGACCTACTTCGGCGCGGCGGCCAAGTGCTTCGCCTCGGACGCGGCCATGGAGATCACCACCGACGCGGTGCAGTTGCTCGGTGGCTACGGCTACACCCGCGACTACCCGGTGGAGCGGATGATGCGGGACGCCAAGATCACCCAGATCTACGAAGGCACCAACCAGGTGCAGCGCATCGTCATGGCGCGTCAGCTGCTGGCCGACACGGTCTGACCGTCACCTGATCGAACCCGGCTGCCCCATCGCCACCCGGCGGTGGGGCAGCCGGCGTCTGCGCGTGAATCCGCGCACAGTCGCGATGGCGGACGGGCCCGCGACGTTGCTGGATAGGCAGACTCACAGGACACCCACCCGCCACCACCGCCCTGCCTCGTCCCCTCGCAGCCCACCGTCGGGCATGCACCACGACGTACGAACACCCGCAGAGAGATCGAGATGATGAAGCAGTTGGTGGAGAAGACCGCCGCCGAGCAAGAAGTCCTGCCGGGTGACCTGATGACCAATCGCCAGCGGGCGCAGCTCGTCCTGGTGCTCGGCGCGTTGGTCGCGATCGGCCCGCTGACCATCGACATGTACCTGCCGGCGTTGCCCGCCATCACGTCCGGCCTGGAGACCACCGAGACCGCTGTCCAGTTGACGCTGACCGGCACGCTGGTCGGCCTCGCGCTGGGCCAGTTGCTGCTCGGGCCGCTCTCCGACGTGATCGGCCGGCGCAAGCCCCTGCTGGCCGGGTTGGTCCTGCACATCGTGGCCTCCGTGCTGTGCGTCTTCGCACCCGACATCGCCGTGCTCGGCGTGCTGCGCGTCCTGCAGGGGCTCGGCGTCGCCGCCTCCGCCGTGGTCGCCACGGCCATCGTGCGCGACCTGTTCAGCGGCTCCTCCTTCGCCCGGATCTTCTCCCGGCTGATGCTGGTGATGGGGATCGCGCCGATCCTCGCGCCGACGCTGGGCAGCGCCATGCTGGGCTGGACCGACTGGCGGGGCGTCTTCGCGGCGTTGGCGGTGCTCGGCGTGCTGCTGATCATCGTCGCCGCGCTGCGGCTGCCGGAGACCCTTCCCACCGCTCGTCGCCGCCGCGGCGGGGTGGGAGCGACCCTGCGCGACTACCGGCGGCTGCTCAACGATCGGGCCTTCGTCGGTCTGGTGCTGGTCGCGGGGCTGGCGATGGCCGCCCTGTTCGCGTACGTCTCGGGGTCGTCCTTCGTGTTGCAGGAGCAGTACGGCCTCGACGAGCAGGAGTTCGGCATCGCCTTCGGTGCGGGTGCGGTCGGCCTGATCGCGGCCACCCAGTTCAACGTGCGGTTGCTGCGCTGGTTCACGCCGCAGCAGATCCTGGCCAGCGCCCTGATCGCCGGAACGGCATTCGGCGTGCTGCTGATCGTGGTCGCGGCGACCGGCTTCGGTGGCCTGGGTGCCCTGCTCGCGATCCTGTGGCTGGTGCTGGCCGCGACGGGCCTGGCCATGCCGAACGCCCCCGCGCTGGCGATGAGCCGGCACAGCGAGGCCGCCGGAACGGCTGCGGCGCTGCTCGGTGCCGTGCAGTTCGGCATCGGCGCGTTCTCGGCGCCCCTGGCGGGTCTGTTCGGCACCGGAGCCGTACCGATGGCGGTCGTCATCGCGGGTGGCATGGCCGCGGCGCTGGCGGTCATGCTCCTGGTCGTGCCCCGCGCCGCCCTCAACGAGACGGTCGACCCGGACCTGGCCGTCGGCCTGCACTAGCGCGGACGGCGGGTTGGTCGGGCGGGCCGGGTGACCGGCCCGCCCGATGATCAGCGGATCTCGGTGGTGTCCTCGGGGCGCGGTTGGCCGCGCGGCGGGGCGGACCACGGTGACTCGCCGCCCACCCGACGGGGCAGTGGTTCGGTCGGTGTCGGATCGGCCGGGTAACCCAGGGTCAGCGGGGCGGTGTCGCGCTCCGCGGACTCGGGCGCCGGCCAGTCGGTCAGGGTGAAGTCGTCGTTGCGCGGGCCGTCCGCCGGTGCCGTCACCGTGGCCGGTGCGGTCGCCGCCTGCGGCCAGGGCCGCCAGCGCTGCCCGCTGAACGTCGCCATCAGCAGCAGCAGGCCGATCAGGAAGAGCGTGCCGTTCTCCACCGGCAGTTGCAGCGGCAGTGGGTCACCGAAGACCTTCCACCCCTGCGGGATGGCGTCGCGCACCTCGAACGGCGCCACGAACATCCCGACGTACGGGGTGGCCAGCAGCAGCCCGGCGACCAGCGGGCCGGCCGGCGAGAAGCGCAGTGTGCCGAGCAGGCCCAGCAGGACCCCGCCGACACCGAGGTACACGGCCGGCTCGATCAGGTTGGCCGTGTTGAATGTGCCGATCTCCACCCAGCGGTCGACCGTCCGGCTCGACCCGTCCTGCCCCAGTGTGACGAGCACCCAGGTGATGGGTGCCACCACCAGCCCGGCGAGGAAGCTCCAGAGATGTCGCATCCGCGCACCGTACCGTTTCCGGCATGACCGAGCACCTCTCCGACGCTCCGACGGGCAAGCCGACCTCGTACTCGCGGGTCACCCTGAGCAAGATCATGACCGCCGTCGACGTGAACCTCCATGGCACCGTGCACGGCGGGGTTCTGATGAAGTTCGTCGATGACGTGGCGGGCGCCGCTGCTGCCCGGCACAGCGGCGGCACAGCGGTGACCGCGGCGATCGACGAGATCGTCTTCTCCGAGCCCGTCCGGGTCGGCGACCTGGTGCACGCGCACGCCCAGGTCAACTGGACCGGCCAGACCTCGATGGAGGTGGGCGTCCGGGTCGTCGCCGAGCGCTGGGACTCCGCCGAGGACGCGCCGGTCCGGGTGGCCACCGCGTACCTGGTCTTCGTCGGCGTGGACGTCGGCGGCGCGCCGCGCACGGTCCGCCCGGTGCTGCCGGAGACACCCGAGGACGAGCGTCGCTACAAGGAGGCCGAGATCCGTCGCGCGCACCGTCTCGCCCGCCGCCGCGCCATCCAGGCCCACCGCGCCAGCTGATCCACATGGGCGGCTGGGCTGGAGTGTGGGCCGGGCACGCGTCGGTGACCGTACCCGCTGCGAAGAATGACGCTTCGAGGTAGGGCAAGATGGCGCCACGGCCCAAACACATTGGCGTGCCGGGCCAGGGGGAGGGTTGAGCAGTGGGTGACGTGCTGTGGACGCCGCCGGCGGACGTACTCGATCGGTCCCGCATCGGCGGCTACCTGCGCTGGCTGCGGGAGCACCGTGGGTTGGACTTCGCCGACTACGACGCGCTGTGGCGCTGGTCGGTCACCGACCTGGACGGGTTCTGGCGCTCGATCTGGGACCACTTCGAGGTCGTGGCGCACACCCCGCCGACCGCCACCCTGGCCGAGCGGGGCATGCCCGGAGCCCGCTGGTTCCCCGGGGCAACGCTCAACTACGCCGAGAACGTGCTGCGGATGCCGGGGCGCGCCGACGACGACCCGGTGGTGATCGCGCACGGGCAGACCCGCGCGCCGGTCACCCTGACCGCCGGGGAACTGCGCGAGCAGGTCCGCCGGGTGTCGGCCGGGCTGCGCCGGCTCGGCGTCACGGCCGGTGACCGAGTGGCGGCGTACGCCCCGAACATTCCCGAGACGTACGTCCTGCTGCTCGCCACCGCCAGCCTCGGCGCGATCTTCTCGTCCTGCGCACCGGAGTTCGGTAGCCGCAGCGTCACCGACCGCTGGCAGCAGACCGAGCCGACCGTGCTGGTCGCCGTGGACGGCTACCGGTACGGCGACAAGCCGGTGGACCGGCGCGCCGAGGTCGCCGCCATCCGCGCCGCACTGCCGTCAGTGCGGCACACGGTCAGCATCGGCTACCTGGACCCGGCTGGCCCCCCGCCGGAGGGCGCGCTGAGCTGGGCCGACCTGGCCGCGCCCACCGCCGAGCCGTTGACGTTCACGCCGGTGCCGTTCGACCACCCGCTGTACGTGCTCTACTCCTCGGGCACCACCGGGCTGCCGAAGCCGATCGTGCACGGCCACGGCGGCATCCTGCTGGAGCACCTGAAGATGCTGGCCCTGCACCACGACCTGGGCCCGGCCGACCGGTTCTTCTGGTTCACCACCACCGGCTGGATGATGTGGAACTTCCTGGTCTCCGGCCCGGCGGTGGGCGCGACCATCGTGCTCTTCGACGGCAATCCGGGCCACCCCGACCTCGGTGGGCTGTGGCGGCTGGCGGCCGAGACCGGCACCACGTACTTCGGCACCTCCGCGCCGTTCCTGCTGGCCTGCCGCAAGGCCGGCCTGGTGCCCCGGGACTTCGCCGACCTGTCCGCGCTGCGCGGCGTCGGCTCCACCGGTGCGCCGCTGCCCGTCGAGGGCTTCCGATGGGTGTACGAGACTGTCGGCGACCAGGTCCAACTCCAGTCGCTCTCCGGCGGCACCGACGTGTGCACCGGCTTCGTCGGCGGGGTACCGCTGCTGCCGGTGTACGCCGGTGAGATCGCCTGCCGGGCGCTCGGCGCCAAGGTGGAGGCCCGCTCCGCCGACGGCACCCCGGTGATCGGTGAGCTGGGCGAGTTGGTCATCACCGAGCCGATGCCGAGCATGCCGGTGGGCTTCTGGAACGACCCGGACGGCACCCGCTACTCCGAGGCGTACTTTGACGTCTACCCGGGCGTCTGGCGGCACGGCGACTGGATCACCATCAACGAGCGGGGCGGCTGCGTAATCACCGGCCGCTCCGACGCCACCCTCAACCGGGGCGGGGTGCGGCTGGGCACCGCCGAGTTCTACTCGGTGGTCGAAGGGCTCGACGAGGTGGTCGACTCGGTCGTCGTGCACCTGGAGGACGACGAGGGCGGCGCCGGCGAGCTGCTGCTCTTCGTGGTGCTGGCCGAGGGTCTGCAGTTGGACGACGCGCTGCGCGCAAAGATCAGCCGCGAGCTGCGTACCGCCCTCTCGCCCCGGCACGTGCCCGACGAGATCCACCAGGTACGCGCAGTGCCCCGCACCCTGTCGGCGAAGAAGCTGGAAGTCCCGGTCAAGAAAATCCTCACCGGTGTCCCGGTCGACCGCGCCGCGGCCAAGGGTGCGCTGGCGAACCCCGAGTCCCTGAACGCCTTCGCAACCTTCGCCCAGTCCCGCACCCAAGCCTAAAACCGCCCGGCCCTGCCGGCCCTACCCGGCCCTGCCGGCCCTACCCGGCCCTGCCGGCCCTACCCGGCCCTGCCGGCCCTACCCGGCCCTGCCGGCCCTACCCGGCCCTGCCGGCCCTACA
>NZ_JBEYTO010000002.1:978449-979097 GCF_040643095.1 Micromonospora sp. NPDC047467
ACCCGGCTCGGCCCTGCCGTGCCGTGCCCTGCCGTGCCCTGCCGTGCCCTGCCGTGCCCTGCCGTGCCCTGCCGTGCCCTGCCGTGCCCTGCCGTGCCCTGCCGTGCCCTGCCGTGCCCTGCCGTGCCCTGCCCGGCCGTGCCCTGCCCGGCCCCGATCGGCCGTGCCCTGCCCTGCTCGTCTGATGCCCTGCCCGGCCCCGCCCTCCCCTGACCGGCCTGCCTGCCCCGGCCCTGCCCTGCTCGATGCTCGGCCCGTGCCTAGTGCTCGGTGTGCCCCTGTCTCCTGCCCGGGCCCTCCTGCCGGTGCCCGCTGCCGTGCCCGTGCCCGCTGCCCGGTCGTGGCCCGTGCCCACGACCTTGCCCTCCGGCGTCGATCATGGAGTTGTGGTGCCCCGCAAAAGTTGCATATCGCCAGTAATCGCCCACCCTAACTCCATGATCGACCCGGACTGGCTTAAGCTCCCGCGATCTTGCACTTACTGCCGCGACTTAAGGGGCATTTCGCGCATCTTGGCGTCCGAAACTGCAAGATCGCCGGGGCAGGGCAGGGCAGGGCAGGGCAGGGCAGGGCAGGGCAGGGCAGGGCAGGGCAGGGCAGGGCAGGGCAGGGCAGGGCAGGGCGGGGCGGGGCGGGGCGGGGCGGGGC